>NZ_JVFV01000002.1 GCF_001073085.1 Streptococcus pseudopneumoniae | reverse complement strand
AAACGGCACTCAAAGTTATAAAGCTACTATTAAAGTGTACGGTGCAAAAGATGGCAAGGCTGACTTGAGCAATCTTGTAGCAACTAAAGATTTGACAGTGAACTTGAATGGACATCAGTCTCTTGTTCCGATGCAGTCAGGTTCCGTCCCATCTTCTAATGGTTCAGCTATGCTGGCTCCGATGACGAGTGGTCATCAAGATGCGTCTAATATGAACGCTCAAATGCCAAGTGCTAATCAAGATGAGATGAAATCTAAAATGCCAGCTACTAGCCAGGATAAGATGATGCCTAACAAAGAGCAAGATAAAACCATGAATGCTAGCCAGCCTATGGCAACTTCAAGTATGAAGCAAGACCAAGTTCCAGCAGCCACAAGTAAAATGCCTGATGAAGGCAAGATGGCATCTAATAACAAGATGTCAAGTCCGATGATGGCTGATCAAATGAAAGACAAAAAAGACATGCTTCCATATACTGGTGAAGCCCAAACATCAATGGCTCCTATTGGCTTACTTGGACTCGCCTTGGCCGGACTACTAGGTGGCCTCAGTTTGAAAGCTAAAAAAGAGGAGAATGACTAGTCTAGTTACAGACTTTCTATCTAGGATTTGAAAAATCCAGATATGGTTTAGAATGTTCGTAAAGCGATTAAAATAGTGTTATACTATTTTAGTATAGCACTGTTTTTTTCAAAGGAGAGACAGATGGGAAAGACCATTTTACTCGTTGACGACGAGGTAGAAATCACAGATATTCATCAACGCTATCTGGTTCAGGCAGGGTATCAGGTTTTGGTGGCTCATGATGGAGTAGAGGCCTTGGAAATCTTCAAGCGAAAACCGATTGATTTGATTATTACAGATATCATGATGCCTCGGATGGATGGTTATGATTTGATTAGTGAGGTTCAGTATCAATCTCCAGATCAGCCTTTTCTCTTTATTACGGCTAAGACAAGCGAGCAGGACAAGATTTACGGCCTAAGCCTGGGGGCAGATGACTTTATTGCCAAGCCATTTAGTCCTCGTGAGCTTGTTTTACGTGTCCACAATATCTTGCGTCGCCTTCATCGTGAGGGTGAGATAGAGGTTGTCAGTCTCGGTGATTTACGAATGAATCACGGTAGTCATGAGGCTCAAGTAGGAGATGTAGCACTTGATTTGACAGTCAAATCCTTCGAGCTTTTATGGATTTTAGCCAGCAATCCAAAGCGAGCTTTCTCTAAGACAGATCTCTATGAAAAGGTCTGGCAAGAAGACTATGTGGATGATACCAATACCTTAAATGTTCATATTCATGCTCTTCGACAGGAGTTGGCTAAATATGCCAGTGCAGAAACGCCCACCATCAAAACAGTCTGGGGCTTGGGCTACAAAATTGAGAAAGCACGAGGTAGTCAATGAAATTAAAAAGTTATATTCTAGTGGGTTATATCATTTCAACACTCCTAACGATTATCGTAGTTTTTTGGGCAGTCCAACGAATGTTAATTGACGAAAGAGAGATTTATTTCCTAGTGGGTATGACTCTCATGGCAAGTTTTGTTGGTGCTGGGATTAGTCTCTATCTCTTATCTCCGGTCTTTACTTCATTGGGTAAACTCAAGGAACATGCCAAGCGAGTAGCGGACAAGAATTTTCCTTCAAATCTTGAGGTTCAAGGGCCTGTGGAATTTCAGCAATTAGGCCAGGCTTTTAATGAAATGTCACATGATTTACAGGCTACCTTTGATTCTTTGGAAGAAAGCGAACGAGAAAAGGGCTTGATGATTGCCCAGCTTTCGCATGATATCAAGACTCCCATCACCTCTATCCAAGCAACGGTTGAAGGAATTTTGGATGGAGTTATCAAGGAAGGAGAAGAAGCCCATTATTTAGCAACTATTGGACGTCAGGCAGAAAGACTCAATAAACTGGTTGAGGAGTTGAATTTTTTGAGCCTAAATACAACTAGAAATCAGGAGAAGACGACTGGAAAAGACAGTATTTTTTTGGATCAGCTCTTGATTGAGTGCATGAGTGAATTTCAATTTTTGATTGAGCAGGAGGAAAGAGATGTCCACTTGCAAGTTATTCCTGAGTCTGCTCGGATTGAAGGAGATTATGCCAAGCTTTCTCGTATCTTGGTGAATCTGGTCAATAACGCTTTTAAATACTCTGCACCAGGAACCAAGTTGGAGGTAGTAGCTAAGCTGAAAAAGAACCAGCTTTCAATCAGTGTGACCGATGAGGGACAGGGCATTGCCCCAGAGGATTTGGAGAATATTTTCAAGCGCCTTTATCGTGTCGAAACTTCGCGTAATATGAAAACAGGTGGTCATGGCTTAGGCCTTGCGATTGCGCGTGAATTAGCCCATCAATTAGGTGGAGAAATCACAGTTACCAGCCAGTACGGCCTAGGAAGCACCTTTACCCTCCTTCTCAAACTTTCTAGTAGTGAAAATAAAGCTTAACCCACCTCTTTACAAATCCAGCCATTCATGGTAGAATAGAGCTTGTGTGAAATATCAGCAGGGAAGCATGAAGCTCGTCAACAGGTGTCTTATGATAAGTAACCTTGGCTGTTTAGGCGAAGGGCATCTGCACGAATCAGGGCTTTCTAAGTGACTATTTCCACCGAAATATTATTTATATCAGGAGGACATTCACATGTCACGTTATACAGGACCATCTTGGAAACAAGCTCGTCGCCTTGGCCTTTCACTTACAGGTACAGGTAAAGAATTGGCACGTCGTAACTACGTACCAGGACAACACGGACCAAACAACCGTTCTAAATTGTCAGAATACGGTTTGCAATTGGCTGAAAAACAAAAACTTCGCTTCACTTACGGTGTAGGTGAAAAACAATTCCGTAACTTGTTCGTACAAGCTACAAAAATCAAAGGCGGAATCCTAGGTTTCAACTTCATGCTTCTTTTGGAACGCCGTTTGGATAACGTTGTTTACCGTCTTGGTCTTGCGACTACTCGTCGTCAAGCTCGTCAATTCGTAAACCACGGTCACATCCTTGTTGACGGAAAACGCGTTGATATCCCATCATACCGCGTAACTCCAGGTCAAGTGATCTCAGTTCGTGAAAAATCATTGAAAGTTCCAGCTATCCTTGAAGCAGTAGAAGCTACTCTTGGACGTCCAGCATTCGTATCATTCGATGCTGAAAAATTGGAAGGTTCATTGACTCGCTTGCCAGAACGCGATGAAATCAACCCAGAAATCAACGAAGCACTTGTCGTTGAATTCTACAACAAAATGCTTTAATTTTAAGAAATATCTTACAGGAAGCCTACAACAGTGGGCTTTTTGCTTTATCTGAAAATTAGATTATGAAAAACTAGCTAGCTTTACGTGAATTACAAACTTATAATCAATAACATTACAGACTCAAAAACACAAGACAGAAATCAAATCCCTTCTTTCCCCCTTTCTCTGCTATACTACAAGCAGAGAAAGGGGGAAAGCAAATGCTTGAAAAATATTATGAGAAGGTAAAAGGAATTGTTCATAAATGCCGAAAAGATTATTATCTCCACCTGTGGGAAAAAGAGGACTGGGATCAAGAAGGACTGATCTGCCTTTACGAACTTCTAGAAAAGCATCCAGAACTGGTG
>NZ_JVFV01000044.1 GCF_001073085.1 Streptococcus pseudopneumoniae | reverse complement strand
ACTTCGATATTGATTATAGATCACTTTTCGTCTATACTTAGGGGTGAACACAATGTGATATAACACATCCATTTTGTGTGTGATAAACTATGTGCTTTTTGAGCCATATTTTTCTCCTTTCGCTTTACAATTGGCTTGAACACCTTAATTGTATCGCGTTTGGAGTTTTTTGGTATAACCTTCGATGCGCACCCGCATAGCGGGTGGTTCTTTTGTCTCGCACCTAACGGAGCGAGACGGACTGAAAGTCACATAATACAAAAAAGAGGGAAGACCCTCTTTTTGTTTAAGCATTATTTTATTCGCTTACTTCAACAGTTTCAACGACTTTTTCTACAGTCGTATCAACTGGAGCTTCTTCTTGTGAAGATGCTAGGTAAGACTCTTCGTTGACTGCTTGTGGTTCAAGGTTACGGTAACGTGCCATACCTGTACCAGCTGGGATGATTTTACCGATAATAACATTTTCCTTGAGACCAAGGAGATGGTCTTTCTTACCACGGATAGCTGCGTCTGTAAGGACACGAGTTGTTTCCTGGAAGGAAGCTGCTGACAAGAAACTATTTGTTTCAAGTGAGGCTTTGGTAATTCCCATAAGGACTGGACGACCAGTTGCTGGCACTCCACCTGCGATGAGAACATCCTTATTAGCATCTGTAAAGTCGTTGATGTCCATAAGCGTTCCCATGAGAAGATCTGTGTCTCCTGGATCCATAACACGAACTTTACGGATCATTTGACGAACCATTACCTCGATGTGTTTGTCACCGATTTCTACCCCTTGGCTACGGTAAACTTTTTGTACTTCACCGAGGAGGTAAGTTTCAACTGATAAGACATCACGTACAGCAAGGAGACGTTTTGGTTGGATTGAACCTTCTGTCAATGCTGCACCACGAGAGACTTGGTCCCCAACTTCAACACGCATACGAGCTGTAAATGGTACCACGTATTCGCCTTCTCCAGTTTCACCCTTAACAAATACTTTCTTAGTACGAGTTGAAGCATCTTCTTCGATAGCAGTAACTTGTCCTTTGACCTCTGTGATAACCGCTTCCCCTTTAGGATTGCGGGCTTCAAAGATTTCTTGGACACGAGGAAGACCCTGAGTGATATCGGTATTTGAGGCAACCCCACCCGTGTGGAAGGTACGCATTGTAAGCTGTGTACCAGGTTCACCGATAGATTGAGCAGCGATTGTACCAACTGCTTCACCAACTTCAACCGCATCACCAGTCGCCAAGTTGATACCATAACAGTGACGGCAGACACCATGACGAGTGTTACATGTAAATACAGAGCGGATAGTCACTTCTTCAACACCAGCATTGACGATTTCACGCGCCTTGTCTTCTGTGATCAATTCATTTGGACCAATGATAACTGCACCAGTTTCTGGGTGTTTAACAGTTTTCTTAGTGTAACGACCATTGAGACGTTCTTCAAGAGACTCAATCATCTCTTTACCTTCAGTAATAGAACGGATCAAGAGACCACGGTCAGTTCCACAGTCATCCTCACGAATGATAACGTCTTGTGCAACGTCAACCAAACGACGAGTCAAGTAACCTGAGTCGGCTGTCTTAAGGGCCGTATCGGTCATACCTTTACGAGCACCGTGTGTTGAGAAGAACATTTCGAGTACTGACAAACCTTCGCGGAAGTTTGAAAGGATTGGCAATTCCATGATACGTCCGTTCGGAGCAGCCATCAGACCACGCATACCGGCAAGCTGTGAGAAGTTTGAGATGTTACCACGGGCTCCAGAGTCCATCATCATAACGATAGGGTTCTTAGGATCTTGGTTGGCAACCAAACGTTTCTCCAATTTTTCACGGGCAGCACGCCATTCAGCTGTAACAGCATTGTAGCGTTCGTCATCTGTGATCATACCACGACGGAATTGTTTTGTGATTTGTTCTACACGTTTGTGTGATTCTTCGATGATTTCAGCCTTGTCTTCAACGACTGGAATATCAGCAATACCCACTGTCAAACCTGCAAGAGTTGAGTGGTGGTAACCGAGGTTCTTCATACGGTCAAGTAGGGCAGATGTTTCTGTCGTACGGAAACGTTTGAAGATTTCAGCGATGATATTTCCAAGGTTTTTCTTCTTGAATGGCGGGTTGAGTTCAAGTCCATCGATAGCTTCCTTGATATTTCCACCTAATGGCAAGAAATATTTAGCTGGAACGCCTTCTGTCAAGTTGGCATTATTTGGTTCTTGCAAGTAAGGTAGGCCTTCTGGCATGATATCGTTGAAGAGGATCTTACCAACAGTTGTAAGCAAGATTTTGTGTTTTTGCTCTTCTGTCCATGGTTTGTTAAGACTGTCTGTTGCGATACCAACACGTGAGTGGAGGTGAACATAGCCATTGCGATAAGCCATAACAGCTTCGTCACGGTCTTTGAAGATCATTCCTTCACCTTCACGACCAGCTTCTTCCATGGTCAAGTAGTAGTTACCCAAAACCATGTCCTGAGATGGAGTAACAACTGGTTTACCATCTTTCGGGTTCAAGATGTGCTCAGCAGCAAGCATCAAGATACGAGCTTCTGCTTGGGCTTCTTCTGAAAGAGGTACGTGGATGGCCATTTGGTCACCGTCAAAGTCGGCATTGTAGGCTTCACAGACAAGCGGGTGCAAGCGAAGGGCTTTACCGTCAATCAAGACAGGTTCAAAGGCTTGGATACCCAAACGGTGAAGGGTCGGTGCGCGGTTCAAAAGCACTGGGTGTTCCTTGATAACTTCTTCGAGGATATCCCAGATACGCTCATCTCCACGTTCCACCAAGCGTTTAGCGGCTTTAACGTTTTGCACGATATCACGCGCTACGATTTCACGCATGACAAATGGTTTAAAGAGCTCGATCGCCATTTCACGTGGCACACCACATTGGTACATCTTAAGAGTTGGACCAACGGCGATAACGGAACGTCCTGAGAAGTCAACACGTTTACCGAGCAAGTTTTGACGGAAGCGTCCTTGTTTACCTTTGAGCATGTGGCTCAATGATTTAAGTGGACGGCTACCTGGTCCTGTAATTGGACGACCACGACGACCATTGTCAATCAAAGCGTCAACCGCTTCTTGAAGCATACGCTTCTCATTTTGAACGATGATACCAGGTGCATTCAACTCAAGCAAACGAGCCAAACGGTTGTTACGGTTGATAACACGACGGTAAAGGTCGTTCAAGTCAGATGAAGCAAAACGGCCACCATCCAACTGCAACATTGGACGAAGATCTGGTGGAATAACTGGAAGGATGTTGAGAATCATCCATTCAGGCTTGTTACCAGACTTGTGAAAAGCATCCAAAACATCCAAACGACGGATAGCTTTGACACGTTTTTGTCCAGTAGCTGTTTTTAACTCTTCTTTGAGTTCAGCAATTTCTTTTTCAAGATCTACTTGTTTCAAGAGGTCTTGGATAGCTTCGGCACCCATTTTAGCAACGAACGATCCATAGCCATATTCACGCAAGCGCTCACGGTATTCACGCTCTGTCATGATTGATTTGTGCTCAAGTGGTGTATCCTTCGGATCGATCACCACATAAGCTGCAAAGTAGATAACTTCCTCAAGTGCTCGAGGACTCATATCAAGGGTCAAGCCCATACGGCTTGGAATCCCCTTGAAATACCAGATATGAGATACAGGAGCTTTCAACTCGATGTGTCCCATACGTTCACGACGAACTTTTGTACGCGTTACTTCAACACCACAACGGTCACAAACAATCCCTCTGTAACGAATGCGTTTGTACTTACCACAAGCACATTCCCAGTCTTTTGTAGGACCAAAGATGACTTCGTCAAATAGTCCTTCACGTTCTGGTTTCAACGTACGGTAATTGATTGTTTCAGGTTTTTTGACTTCTCCATAAGACCATGAACGGACTTTACTTGGAGAAGCTAGTGTGATTTGCATACTTTTAAAACGATTTACGTCAACCACTATTTCTTCCCTTTCTATTCTAAGTGAGCTACTTATTCTTGTTCAGTAGCTTCTTCTGTTGCTTCCGCTTTTGCACCTTCTTCAGCTTCAAAAGCAGCTTTTGCTTCTTCAGCAGCTTTTTTACGTGCTTTTTCAAGGTCATCTACGTGGATGACATCTTCGTCCATGCCCTCGTCAAGATCACGAAGTTCAACTTCTTGATCATCTTCGTCAAGAACACGCATGTCAAGACCAAGTGATTGTAATTCTTTAACAAGAACTCGGAAGGATTCTGGAACACCTGGTTTTGGAATTGGTTTTCCTTTTGTAATAGCTTCATAGGCTTTCAAACGTCCGTTGATATCGTCAGACTTGTAAGTCAAGATTTCTTGAAGGACATTTGATGCACCATAAGCTTCAAGCGCCCAAACCTCCATCTCACCGAAACGTTGTCCACCAAACTGAGCCTTACCTCCGAGTGGTTGTTGCGTAACTGTTGAGTATGGTCCGACTGAACGAGCGTGCAATTTATCATCAACCATGTGGTGGAGTTTGATCATGTACATGACACCAACTGACACACGGTTATCAAATGGTTCACCAGTACGTCCATCGTAAAGGATGGTCTTAGCATCGCTATCCATACCTGCTTCCTTAACAGTTGACCAAAGATCTTCTGAACTTGCTCCGTCAAAGACTGGTGTTGCGATGTGGATACCAAGAGTACGAGCTGCCATACCAAGGTGAAGCTCCATAACCTGACCGATATTCATACGTGATGGCACCCCAAGTGGGTTCAACATGATATCGACTGGAGTTCCATCTGGAAGGTAAGGCATATCTTCTACAGGAACGATACGAGAGACAACCCCTTTGTTTCCGTGACGTCCGGCCATCTTGTCTCCGACCTTAATCTTACGTTTTTGAGCGATGTAAACACGAACCAGCATATTAACACCTGATTGCAATTCATCACCGTTTGCACGTGTAAAGATCTTAACATCACGAACAACACCATCGGCACCGTGGGGTACGCGAAGTGAAGTATCGCGAACTTCACGAGATTTGTCTCCGAAAATAGCGTGCAAGAGACGTTCTTCAGCTGAAAGGTCTTTTTCACCCTTAGGTGTTACTTTACCTACAAGGATATCCCCTTCTTTAACCTCAGCACCGATACGGATAATACCCATTTCGTCAAGGTCTTTAAGGGCATCTTCACCAACGTTTGGAATTTCACGAGTGATTTCTTCAGGCCCAAGCTTTGTGTCGCGTGTTTCTGATTCGTATTCTTCAAGGTGGACAGATGTATAGACATCATCTTTCACCAAGCGTTCGCTCATGATAACGGCATCCTCGAAGTTGTAACCTTCCCATGTCATGTAGGCAACGATTGGGTTTTGTCCAAGCGCCATTTCTCCATTTTCCATAGAAGGTCCATCTGCGATAAAGTCGCCTTTTTCTACAACATCACCAACTTTAACAAGCGTACGTTGGTTGTAGGCAGTACCTGAGTTTGAACGACGGAATTTTTGAATGTGGTAAACATCCAATGAGCCATCTTCACGACGAACTTCTACCTTGTCAGCATCTGCATAGGTAACCTTACCACCATGTTGTGCAATAACTGCAGCTCCTGAATCATGAGCTGCTTGGTATTCCATACCAGTACCCACGTAAGGTGCTTTGGGATCAATCAATGGCACAGCCTGACGTTGCATGTTGGCACCCATGAGGGCACGGTTGGAGTCGTCGTTTTCCAAGAAAGGAATACATGCTGTCGCAACGGCAACTACCTGCTTAGGAGAAACATCCATGTAATCAACGCTTGACGCTGGATATTCTTGGTTAACCCCTTGGTGACGTCCCATGACAACTTTTTCAGCAAAAGTGCCATCTGCGTTCAATTTAGAGTTAGCCTGCGCTACTGTGAACTCATCTTCTTCATCGGCTGTCAACCAAACGATTTCGTTGGTTACTTTTCCAGTTGCACGGTCAACCTTACGATATGGTGTTTGAATGAAACCATACTTGTTGAGGTGCCCGTATGAAGACAAGTTGTTGATCAAACCGATGTTTGGCCCTTCAGGTGTTTCAATCGGACACATACGACCATAGTGAGTGTAGTGCACGTCACGCACTTCATATCCAGCGCGGTCACGTGTCAAACCACCAGGTCCTAAGGCAGACAAACGACGTTTGTGTGACAACTCAGAAAGCGGGTTGTGTTGGTCCATGAACTGTGACAATTGAGAAGAACCAAAGAATTCTTTGATTGCTGCAGTTACTGGACGGATATTGATAATTTGTTGTGGTGTTAGTACTTCGTTATCTTGAACAGACATACGTTCACGAACGTTACGTTCCATACGTGAAAGTCCAAGACGCACTTGGTTGGCAAGCAATTCACCAACAGCACGGATACGACGATTTCCGAGGTGGTCGATATCGTCCACACGACCAATACCTTCTGCTAGGTTGAGGAAGTAACTCATCTCAGCCAAGATATCTGCAGGTGTTACAATACGAACTTTATCATCTGGATTTGCATTACCGATGATTGTTACAACACGGTCTGGATCAGTTGGTGCTACAACCTTGAATTTTTGGAGTACGACTGGTTCTGTCAATACTGCTGAGTCATTTGGAGTGTAGACAATCTTGTTCAAATCACCATCCAAGTGACCTTCGATGCTTTCAATAACATCGCGAGTCATGACTGTACCTTTTTCAACCAAGATTTCGCCTGTTTCTGGATCTACCAGTGATTCAGCGATTGTTTGGTTGAGCAAACGAGTTTTAATATTTAATTTCTTGTTAATCTTGTAGCGTCCTACAGCAGCCAAGTCATAACGGCGTGGGTCGAAGAAACGAGCTACAAGCAAGGTACGTGAACTCTCAGCAGTTTTGGGTTCACCTGGACGAAGGCGTTCATAAATTTCTTTCAAAGCCTCGTCTGTACGAGAGTCCATTGGATTTTTATGGATATCTTTTTCTACGGTATTGCGAACCAATTCGCTGTCACCAAAGATATCAAAGATTTCGTCATCGCCTGAGAAACCAAGCGCACGAACCAATGTTGTAAATGGAATTTTACGCGTACGGTCGATACGAGTATAGGCAATATCTTTTGAGTCGCTTTCAAGTTCCAACCAAGCTCCACGGTTAGGGATAACAGTTGAACCGTAGCCGACTTTACCGTTTTTGTCTACCTTGTCATTAAAGTAAACACCTGGTGAGCGCACCAACTGTGATACGATGATACGTTCACCACCGTTGATGATGAAAGTACCCATCTCAGTCATGATTGGGAAATCACCAAAGAAAACTTCTTGAGTTTTGATTTCGCCAGTTTCTTTGTTAATCAAGCGGAAAGTTACAAAGATTGGGGCTGAATAACTTGCATCATGGATACGAGCTTCTTCAAGCGTGTATTTTGGTTCTTTGATTTCGTAGCCAACAAACTCTAACTCCATAGTGTCAGTAAAGTTTGAAATTGGCAATACATCTTCAAACACTTCCTTCAGACCATGGTCTAGGAAATCTTTGAATGAATCAGTTTGAATTTCAATCAAATTTGGTAAGTCAAGAACTTCTTTAATTCTTGAAAAACTACGACGGGTACGATGTTTCCCGTATTGAACGTCATGTCCTGCCAAGATGATTCTCCTTTGTAAATAAAGTTCCAAGCTTAGTCGCCTAAGCTAATAATTATCGTTAGATGGTTCTAAAACCCCTATCAACTTATCCTCTTTGGGTAATTTTCAGAATCTTTAAATCTTTGTTACAAAGGTCGAAAAAACTGAAAAAAAGCACAAAAAGAGCAGCTAAATCCGACTTTTTCAGGAGATTTAACTGCTGTGAGCCTTGTCCGGACAATATTTCAGACAAAACCTACGACAAATGATTATTTATATTATACCCTATTTAGCTAGATTTTTCAAGGTTTTGAACGATTTTTTTGCTTGTAATATTGATGGGGCCTGTTTTCAGAAAAGGTAATGTTCTAGAAAACTAGTTGTTGAATAAATAGGACTGGTTCCATTCATTAACCAACCGACCAACAAAAAAATTCTCTCTTTAGTTTGTAAGTTGGCATCTTGTATACCGAAAAAGAATCAAACGACTTACTGAAAAAGATACAATACTAATCAATTCAATTTGCTTGACAAAAGCTTGACTTCATGATTTAATATACCCCATAAGGGTATATTTGGAGGTGCCTATGTTTCACTTATTTACAAAAATTGACAGTATTTCTACCAGCGAGTTAGAAGTTAAACTCAAGGAACCGATTCAACTACTGGATGTTCGGACGCCTACGGAATTCCGTAGAGGTCATATCAAAAACGCCAAGAATGTTCCTTTAACAGAAATCGGTTCTTACACACCTGCAACAAAAGAAACACTTTATGTCATTTGTCATTCTGGTGTACGAAGCAAACTAGCCGCTAAAAAGCTAAAGAAAAAAGGTTACGATGTCGTCAATGTTCGAGGCGGTATGAGCGCTTGGACAGGTAAGGTCATCTAGAAGCATAAAGGAGAAAGTCAATGAAAGTTATCATTGTTGGAGGAGTTGCAGGCGGTATGTCAGCAGCAACCCGTATCAGACGTCTCATGGAGGACGCTGAGATCATTATTTTTGAGAAAGGTCCCTTTGTTTCCTTTGCAAACTGTGGGCTACCTTACTATGTTTCAGGAGAAATTGCAAACCGTGATAGTTTATTGGTCCAAACTCCTGAAAGTCTCAGGGCACGCTTTAATCTTGATGTGCGACCGTTTCACGAGGTCATCCAGATTTCACCAGAAGAACACACTGTGACTGTTCGCCATGATGGACAAGAATTCACAGAAAGCTATGACAAACTGATCCTCTCTCCAGGAGCTAAACCATTTGTTCCTACCATTGAAGGCTTAGCAGAAGCTAAAAATACCTTCACGCTACGCAATGTTCCCGATCTCGATGAAATTATGGCGGCCTTGGACAATCATCCAAAAGAAGCTGTCGTTATCGGTGCAGGCTTTATCGGGCTTGAAATGGCTGAAAATCTGGCGAAACGGGGATTGCAAGTTACCATCGTGGAGAAAGCACCTCATGTCTTGCCACCATTAGATCAAGAAATGGCAGCCTTTGTCCAAGCAGAATTACTGGCAAACGGTGTCCGTGTCATCACTTCCCAGTCTGCGACTCGATTTGAAGACCAAGGAAAAGTCATCGTTATTGAAAATGGTCAAAAAATCACTTCTGACCTCACCATCCTTTCTGTCGGTGTTGAACCTGAAAACGGTCTGGCCAAAGCTGCGGGAATTGAACTGGGACTTCGTGGCGGTATCTTAGTCGACGAACACTACGAAACCAGTCAAAAAGATATTTTTTCAGTTGGGGATGCCATCGTCGTCAAGCAAGAGATTACAAGCCAAGATGCTCTCATCTCTCTCGCTTCTCCTGCCAATCGCCAGGGCCGCCAAGTGGCGGACGTCATCGCAGGACTCGGTCGTACAAACAAGGGCAGCATCGGCACTGCTATCGTTCGTGCCTTTGATATGACAGCCGCTTCGACTGGTCTCAGCGAACGTATCCTTCGCATGAATCAACTCCCTTACAAGGCACTTCATGTCAGTGGAAAAGATCACGCTGGTTATTATCCAGGCGCTACTGATATGACCTTGAAACTCCTCTTTGACCCAACCACTGGAAAAATCTATGGTGCACAAGGAGTTGGGAAGAA
Source organism: Streptococcus pseudopneumoniae (assembly GCF_001073085.1). Classification (GTDB taxonomy): domain Bacteria; phylum Bacillota; class Bacilli; order Lactobacillales; family Streptococcaceae; genus Streptococcus; species Streptococcus pseudopneumoniae_M. Next base: position 136,171 of record NZ_JVFV01000044.1, on the reverse strand, counting down.
AGGTGTTGACAAGCGCATCGATATCCTAGCAACTGCTATCAAGGGAAATCTCACCGTATTTGACTTACCAGAGTTAGAGTTCACCTATGCGCCACCATTTGGCTCTGCCAAGGATCCCGTCAATATGCTGGGCTACGCAGCCTTGAACCTTATCGAAGGTCTCAGCGACAATATTCAATGGTACCAGCTCGAAGACGAACTAGCTAAGGGCAAGAAATTCCTTGATGTACGGACAAGTGGCGAATTTCAGAGTGGTCGACTCAAAGTCGATACCATTCATATCCCCCTAAACGAACTACGGGAACGCTTGGACGAACTGGACAAGAACCAAGCCTACATCGTTAGCTGCCACAGCGGTTTACGTAGCTATATCGCAGAGCGTATCCTCAAGCAAGCAGGATTTACCGTCCAAAACCTTGACGGCGCTTATTCACTATACAAAATGGCTAACCCAGAAGGAGTAGAATATGGTAACTAATATCAGCATGGCTGACTTTTATGAAAAATATCAAAATGAAAATCTAAATCTTATCGATGTCCGTGAAGTACATGAATTCCAAGCAGGACATGCACCAGGTGCAAAAAATCTTCCGTTAAGTACCTTGGAGCAAGGCTACAAAGAACTCAAACCGGACCATGAATACCATGTCATTTGTCAAGGTGGAGTGCGCTCCGCCTCTGCCTGTCAATTTCTCAGTGCCCAAGGTCTCACCGTTACCAATGTAGAAGGTGGCATGAATGCTTGGCCTGGTGATGTTGAATAAATAAAATTCAAAAAGAGCAATTGGTCTAATTTCAAGAAAACCAACTGCTCTTTTAATCATTTGTTCACTATTTAGGAGAAACGTTTGTTTTTTATTACTTGCGTTTAATCAAGTATTGAACAGCTTTTTCTAAACGTTCCTTCTGTGCTTGAGGATCCTCTAGTGGGTCGTTAATACAAGCTGTTAAATTCTCCGTTATCATCAGTTCAATAATACGATCAACACTGGATCGCACTGCTGTTAATTGAGTAATGATATCGACACAATCACGCTCTTCCTCCATCATTTTTTGAATACCTCGTAATTGACCTTCCGAGCGTTTGAGACGTGTAATGTACTTTGATTTTGTCATATCTTTATCCTTAAACGATTTTTCTACATTATATCTCTAATATAGACCTTTGTCAAAAGGAGCACTTATCTTAAAGATAAAGACTTCTAGTTCTCCACTCTCACTCTCGTAACAATACCGTCTTTATCTGTAACGGAAAATTCAGAAGAGGAAATCCATTGAAGTTGCCCTTGCCTATCCTGTGCTTGCGTAAACAAATTGACCAAAAACTCCTTGTTCTCAACTTCAACCACATAGTAGGCAAGACCTGGCATTCCTTGCTCACGAGGAGCTAAGTTTTTACCTCCCCATTCATTGACAGCCAAATGATGATGATAGTCACCTGATGCGATCCAACTGGCATGTGGAATCGTGAATTTATCCTCAAGATTGAGCGACTCTTGATAGAATGCACTAGATTTACGACTATTTTTAACGGATAAATGAACATGCCCCATACGAGTACCACTAGCAATGGCAAAAGGTTCCATTTCTTTTCCCAGTTCATAGATATCTTGGGCAGACAGCTCTTCTGTCACACCAATAATTCGCCCGTCCTCACGAATATCCCATTCTACCACAGGCTTGTCTCTATAGAGCTCAATGCCATTGCCCTCTAAGTCTTCCAAATAGATAGCCTCACTATAACCATGATCCGCCCCGCCAACTAGTGGGATCTTTAAATCTAACAAGCGTTTAAAAACGTTAGCTAAATCTTCTCGAGTCGGTAAAAGCAAAGCCATATGGTAAAGACCGTAGCTCTGCTTAGAATTGCTTGTATTCTCTGTCTGGATCAGTTTTACTAGCGGTTTTCCTCCAGCACCTAGAAGAACTTCTTTTTCCGATTGATTCAAAATCTCCAAACCAAGTAATTGGTGATAAAAAGCAGTCTGACCTGCTAAATCTCTAACATTTAAAGCCACCTCCGCCAAATGAATGCGACTATTATATTCGTAAACCATAGAAAACCTCTCTTTGTTGTAACTATTTTTGTTACAGATATTATACTCCCTTCTCAGCCAATGTCAATTCAGATGCTTAGAGATGAAAAAACGAGAAAAATCCTCCCCATCGGGAAGGATTGTTTCGCTTTAATGAGCCAACATTTCTTGGGCGATTTCTTGACCAGATAAGCCATATGGATAGTAGGTTGGCCAGTTGTCCATCTCTTCAAAGAGGGCTTCTTGGCTAGTGCCTCCAAAGAAGATATGGAAATGCTCTGCCTTGACTGGGGCAATATTATGGTCGCTAAACTGAACATACTTGAATTGCCCGGCGTCTGCATCAGTCGCTTCAAAGAGGAAGCGTACTCCACGATTCCCTTTCTTATAAGTCAAGATTTTCTTGCCGACATACTTGTAAGTATATTTCTTACTTTGGCCACCTTGGATGAATTCCATAGTATTATCTGTAATATTAATCTTGCTTACATCTGTTTGGTAACCCTTTTGATAGTAGGCCTTATACTCATCCTTGGTCATCTTGCCAGTCAATTTAGCCTTGTAGTCAAAGACTTGGTCAAGAGTCCCATCCTCAAGGAAAGGATAGACAGACTGCCAGTTACCAGCATAATCACTCAGGGTACGGTCCTTAACATCGGCATCCTCAAAGTAGCCATTATGAACTGTTTTAGTTTCCTCTGCTTTTTCCGGTTCAATTTCTGCCCCTGCCTGGTCAGTTGTTTGCTTGAGGGCCTTGAGATTTTTCTCCATGATAGAGATATAGTTCTCGCCGTCCTTCATATCCTCTTCGGTCAAGCTTTCCAGAGGATTCAGAACATCTAACTTAACTCCTGTTTCTTTTGAAAGAGTATTAGCTAGAGCTTGTGAGGCATTTTCTTCAAAGTAGATATAAGAGATCTTATTCTTCTTGATATATTCGGTCAATTCTGCCAAGCGGCTTGCTGACGGCTCCGCATCGGGTGAAAGTCCTGAGATAGAGACTTGATTGAGTCCATAGTCTAAGGCTAGATAACGAAAGGCAGCGTGCTGCGTCACAAAACTCTTTTGTTTTGCACTAGAAAGTCCTTCAGTATAGGCCTTGTCCAGAGCTTGCAATTTCTCGATATAGGCAGCTGCATTTTGCTCAAAGGTTGCTTTTTTATCAGGATAGTCAGCTGATAAACTGTCACGGATGTGCTCTACAAGCTTAATGGCACGCGCAGGAGACAACCAGACGTGAGGATCATACTCGTGATGATGACCTTCTTCACCATGGTCATGGTCCTCCTCTTCTTCACTTCCTGGAAGAAGCAACATATCTCCAGTCGCCTTGATTGTTTTTACTTTTTTCGCATCTAGGGAATCTAACAATTTGGGAACCCAAGTTTCCATGTTTTCGTTCTCATACACAAAGGCGTCGGCGTCTTGGATTTTAGCGACTGCCTTAGGAGATGGTTCATAATCATGTGGTTCTGTCCCTGCTCCAATCAAGAGCTCGACATTGGCTGTATCGCCTGCTACTTGCTTGGTAAATTCGTAGACAGGGTAGAAAGTTGTAACGATGTTTAATTTCCCGTCTGCCTGTTTTTGATTGGAACAAGCCACTAAGAATAGTGTCACAAGACTTGCAAAAAGTAGGCCTAGTTTTTTCATTTTTTTCTCCTATTTGATAAAACGTTTGAGTAAGCTGACTAATAAAAAGACAACTACAAAGATAAGGGTGATACTTGCACTCGGTGGTGTCTCTGCATAATAGGAAATATAGAGTCCCGCAACCATGCCCAGAAATCCAATGGCGCTAGCAAGAATCATCACCGAACTAAAGTTCTTCCCTAAACGCAAAGCAATACTAGCTGGCAAAACCATGATGGTTGATACCAAAAGTGCCCCTGCAGCTGGAATCATAAGAGCAATAGCTACACCCGTCACCATGTTAAAGAGGATAGACATGGTACGTACAGGTAAACCATCTACAAAAGCTGTATCCTCGTCAAAAGTTAAGATGTACATGGGTCTTAAAAAAAGGAAGGTCAGGATTAAAACAACCGCTGCAATGACAAAGAGCCCAATGACCTGCTCTTGACTAATGGTCACGATAGAACCAAAAAGGTACTGATCCAGACTCATCGAGCTAGAGCTCTTACCCTTACTCATGACAATGAGCGATACTGCAAGTCCTGTAGACATGAGGATAGCTGTCCCAATCTCCATAAAGCTTTTATAAACCGTGCGGAGATACTCAAGGAAAACCGCCGCAATCAAAACAATGACAATAGTTGAGATAGTTGGAGAGATCCCTAAAACCAAGCCAAAGGCAACCCCTGAAAGGGAGACGTGACTCAGTGTATCACTCATAAGACTCTGGCGACGCAAGATAAGGAAGGTCCCCAGAACTGGTGAAAAGAGACTCATGGCAATAACCGCTAAAAAGGCTCGCTGCATAAAATCATAAGAAAATAGATTAAGCATGTTCCACCTCCTGATCATTTTCATGGACATTGAAACAACGCCATGGCGAATCTTGGTCACGAACAAGATGGATATTACGATCTGCGTAATCCTTAACTTCTTCAGGATCGTGAGTAATCATCAAAACAGCCTTGCCATGATGGTGGGCACTATGGTGCATGAGCTCATAAAATTCATCCTTGGTTCCCGCATCCATCCCTGTTGTCGGCTCATCCAAGATAAAGATATCCGGATCTGAAGCAAACATACGTGCAATGACCGCTCTTTGCTTTTGCCCACCAGAGAGAGAACCAATGCGTTTATCCCGATGTTCCCACATGCCAACTGAGTTTAAACTAGCCTTGATGTGTTCTTCATCATGGGCATTCAAACGACGGAACCAGCCCTTTCTTGGGTAGCGACCTGATTTGACAAACTCATAAACAGTACTTGGAAAACCTGCATTAAAACTTGCAATCTGTTGAGGAAGGTAGGCGATTCTTAGTTTTGTCCCACGAGTGTTGGTCTTTGAAATGGTAACTTTGCCAAATCTTGGTCGCAGAATACCAAGACTGGCCTTGATAAGAGTCGTCTTTGCCGCTCCATTTTCTCCTGTCAGTGTGACAAATTCCCCACTATCAACACTATAGTTGATATGCTCAAGAACAGGCTCCTTGTCATAATAGAAGGACAAATCCTCTACTGTGATGTATCTCATTACTTGATTTCTCCTACTAAAGCAGTTAAAAACCGCTGGATAATTTTTTGTTCGTTTGGTGTGAACTGAGTGGCAACCTGCTCATAAATCGAGAGGGTGTGCTCATGATGATGGTGGTGTTCCTCAGCAATTGGTCCTGCTAAGTCTGTCAATCGATAGAAGATAACGCGCGCATCCTTGGGATCCTTAGATGTCTCCAACATCCCCTCCTTGACCAAGGATTTGATAGCCTTGGTAACGGCAGCTTGACTGACATTGAGACGACGCGCCAACTCAGAGTTGGTTAGCGACTCCTCTGATAAAAGCATGAGAATATGCTCCTGGGTATTCGTCAAAGCCACATCACTCGTGCAATGGCCAATCAAAATTTCATGCTGATTTTCAGCTTTTAAAATAATCTCGTTTAAAAATTGATCGATATCTTTTGCTAACTGTCTCATGATTTGCTCCTTTCTCAGAACGGAATTTCTATAAATACAAGGTTTTCATACTCTTCAAAAATCAAATTCAAACCACGTCAGCTTCGTCTTGGCGTACTCAAGTACAGCCTGCGTCTCGCTTCCTAGTTTGCTCTTTGATTTTTATTGAGTATCACACCATTCCTTTACTAGTTAAGTATATCACATCCAAGTAAGGAGTCAAGAAAAAAGATGAAAACAATTTTTTATGTTTTCATCTTCTCGATACCTTTTTTACTTAGTACTATTCGACTACTATACTAGGCATCAACAAAAACTCAGCGACTACAAAGAGCCCAAACCAAGGTTCAGGCTCTGTTGCTATTTATTGAAAATCTTTGATGTTACCATCGTAATCCGCCCAATCTTGGCTAAAGAAGCGGTCATTCATTTGGTAACTAGGTGCTGTTGTTGGATTGCTCAAAAAAGGATTTACAATCTTATCAAACGCCAGCCAGCCTAACCAACCGATATGAATCGTATCCTTGACAAAATAAGGTTCATCACCGTTTTTTGAAAAATCAGCAATATTGGTGAAACCTTGGCTCTCCAACTGGTAACGAATTTTTTCGACAGAGTGTTGATACATTTCCTCACTCAAACCTGTATAGTCCATCCATTTTTTATTGACAGGTTGAAAGACAAAGAGTACATTTACCTTAGATTTGGCAAATTGATCGAGCACTAACTGCAAATCATTGTATTCCCTTGACTGGAGGAAGTTGTAATTTTTTTGATACCCTTCCCACTTTTTCAAATCCTTCTTTAGTTGAGTATTATAAAAGTGGTTCTCCATTCCCAAATCATTATTGGTCGTGTTTTCTTCTGCATCCTTACGCGCAATATTTTCCAATTCTTCATAAGAAAATTGTTCCGGGAGACTGCTCAAATATTTCTCAACATGATCTTTATACTTTAATCGACCTCGAATCGAGAATTGTCCAAAAATAGCTGACTGTTTCTCATTTAATTGCGACGAAATATTAATCATACTTTGGTCGAACTCTGATAATTTTTCTCCTTTGGCTAGTTTCTCAACGATGCTCTTCATCGGAACTCTCGGATTTTGCTTTAAGAGTCTATTGGCCGCATATTGAGAGGCTGCATCCCCAGATTGATTTTCCAAGAAGGCAGTCAATTGATCATTGTTAAAATAAGTTTGAAAAATAGTCGAGTCATGATCCTCTTTTGTAAACCACTGTGGAGAGATTACAAATACCGCTTGCTTATTTTCAAGCTCGGATGTGATTTGTTGTATCCCAAAATACTGGCTGAGGGTGGCTGCTCCTGCCTGTCCCATAAAGTAAGGTCGATAAGAACGGTCATATTTTTCAGCTAGTACTGCCGGATGCATACTATCAAAACGAATCCATTCACTCGACCCAAAGAAAGGGACAAAACGCATATTAGGGTCTGTTAGAGCTCTCACTTTTTGGCTTCTCTCCTTAAAGCTCTCTGTACTAACAGAAGCTGCAGAGTATTTTTCCTCCATGAGATTATGACTTGGGCTACTTGGATAGAAACAGATAAGAAGAAAAACCAATAATCCCGCTACAAAGATAGGCCCGAAGATTAACCACAGGCGTTTAAGCATTCTTTAACTCCGTAATCCCTGCTACGATTTTATTAGCTGTATTCCAGTCATCACGACCAAATTCTGTAACTGGGACACGAATATCAAAGCGATTTTCGATTTCCACGATCAATTCAACTGTTCCCATACTGTCCAAGACACCCGCATCAAAAAGATCCTCATCCATCATGTCAGAAACATCTTCCATAAACAATTCATCAATAATTTCAATAACTTCTGATTTGATATCCATTTTTTAACTCCTTTTATTTTTTAAACCATAAATCATTCAAAAATCCAGAGAAGATTAAGAATGAAATCATCACGACATGGAAGGTTATAACCATGCCAAGCAACTGAACCCAGCGATTCTCAGGCAAGGGAGCTTGCCCTGCTTTCTTACGTTCTTTATTGAGTGTTTTTTTCTTTCGAACCCAGGCATCATTAATCACTAAACCTAGCCCATGAAAGAGTCCATAGGCGATGTAAAACCAAGTTATCCCATGCCAGAAACCCATAAGGAGCATGTTCAGGATATAGGCGACACTTGAAGTCACATTTCGATTCTTAAAAAGCTTCTTTCTCGTCATCACCATGACCATGCGCATAAAGACAAAGTCACGAAACCAGAAGGATAAACTCATGTGCCAGCGATTCCAAAACTCTTTCAAATCTCTTGACAAGAAAGGTTTGTTGAAGTTGATCGGACTACGAATCCCCATCAGATTTGAAATAGCTATAGCAAACATAGAGTAACCTGCAAAGTCAAAGAAGAGCTCCAAACCAAATGTGTACATGATGGCCACTACATAATAGTTAAAGACGCCACCTGTTTGTAAAGCTAAATTCTTTAGCGGTGGTAATAAAATCTCACCTAAAATATGAGCTAGGATAAATTTATACAGAAATCCCCACATAATATACCGAACGGACTCGGCTAGCATATCCATCAACTCATCGCGCTCTGGTATCGTCTGATAATTTTCATTAAAACGTTTGAAACGATCAATAGGACCACTTGAAAATGTCGGCATAAAGAGAAGAAAACGCAAATACTCCCACATCTTCAAATCCTTAATGACTCCATCTCTAAGTTCGATGATGATTCCCACCGAACGAAATGTCAAATAAGAAATTCCCAAGAACCCGAACAAAGACTCCGTTCCATTGATAGCCGGCTGCACCTTGACAAAGACGATGGGAAGCAATGATAATAAACTTACTAGGTAGAAAATCCATTTGCCATCTCGAACTTTTCGATACTGCTTGTAAAAAAGAACCAACAAGATTTGCCAGATTAGATATATCCCTAAGGCAGCCAATTGATTGGTCTTGCCACCCGTCAACATGGTAACGATAAAGAAGAGACTAACCAATATTTCATACCAAGCAAAGCGTTTTTTGAAAAAAAGACCGATAAAGATTGGCAAGGTAGCAGTAATCACGTACAAAAAGTACTGCGGATTCCCATACGGCTCAATATGAGGCAGCTGTTTCAGGAAATCCATCATCTATTATTCACCTCGTTAATCAATCCTTTGATGTCAATCTTACCATTTGGAGTCAGTGGCAATTCCTCTCTGTAAAGAAACTTAGATGGCATCATGTAAGACATCATAATATCTTCCAAGTCTTCCTTGATAGCTTTCGTGATATCAATTTCGCGCTCAAATTGTTCTTTGATGCCATCTTTTAAGATAACATAGGCCAAGAGATTTTGGACCTTGTGATCCTTGTTGTAACGTGGAACTGCAACAGCAGATTCAACGTACTTGGATTTGTTCAAGTTTTGAGAGACATCCTCTAGTTCAATACGATAGCCATTAAACTTGATCTGGAAGTCCATCCGTCCACCATAGAGAAGAAGACCTTCATCTGTCATAGTTCCAACATCTCCAGTGTGGTAGGCTGGCAAACCTTCAAATTCGAAGAAAGCTTCAGCTGTTTTTTCAGGATTATTCATATAGCCTTTTGAAACAGCAGGTCCAGATACGATGATTTCCCCTTGTTCCCCATTTGGTAATTTATTGCCTTCTTCATCAACGATAAAGGTTGGTGAATCAGGTTTGGTGTAACCGATTGGCAAACGTTTCAAGGTTGCCAACATCTCATCTGTAACAGCAACTGCTGACAAAGCCACCGTCGCTTCCGTTGGACCGTAAGCATTGATGATACGCGCATTTGGAAAACGCTCGCGCAATTTTTGAGCAGTTTTAACTGTCAACTCTTCTCCATCAAAGTAGAAATGGGTAATCCCTGGCATCTTTTCAGCATTGAAATCTTCAGACAGCATGGCCATATCTGCAAAAGATGGCGTTGAAGTCCAGATAGCAATCGGAAGTGAAAAGATGGTCGCAAAGAGTTGCTTAAAGTCTTGAGTAAGGGCTGATGGGAGGGCAAAAAGCGTTCCTCCAAGAGCCAAGGTCGGTGCCCAATACATGACAGACAAGTCAAAGGAATAGGGTGGTTGCGCCAACATTTGTGGACGCTCTGGCGTTGCAAATTCCTTGTCCGTAATCATCCAGTTGGTAAAGCTGAGCAAATTATCATGCGAAATTTGCACCCCTTTTGGTTTTCCAGTTGTCCCTGATGTAAAGATGATGTAGTAGTTATCATCCCCCTTGACCGGATGCTGCAAATCATAAGCTTTTTGAGCCGCATAAGCTTCACGCACCTGCTTCAAGGACATGATTGGAGCAGCTGGAGTTTCGATTGGAAACTCTGAAATGGCAATGATCAAACTTGGTTCTGCAACCTCCAATATAGCTGAAACTCGTTCCAAGGCCGAATGGCTATCGATTGGAATATAGGCATGTCCTGACTTAGTCAGAGCTACAAAGGTAGCCAACATTTCATACTCCTGACCACCAAAAACGACTACTGGAGATTTCTCAGGTAAATCTAATTGATCGATGGACGCAGCCAAGCTATCTGAATCAGCCTTCAAATCACCATAAGTGTGCTCTTGCCCTAAGACATTATATACTGGAAAGGTAGGTTGAGTTTGGGCGAAATATTCAATCGCTTCAATCATATCTTTTATCGGCTTATTAGACACGATGATTCTTCTCCTTTAAACTAAAATTCATTGTAAATAAAGCTTCCCTGACTTTGTCCTAGGTAACTAAAAAAGTAAAGCAAACCAAGTAGAACAATAAAATACAGGACAGTTTGTCCTAAAAAAACATAGATTGGTTTCTTTTTATCCATAATTAACTTCTTTTTGTGAATTTTCAATAATTTTATGCAAATATACAATTACTATTTTTTCTTGTTCCCATTTTACCACTTTAGTCTCTTTATTTTCAACTGTTTACCATTTTTAAAGAGTACATTTTAGCCTATTTTAGTTCTTTCTTCATAATTTTACTGATATAAATAAATCACTTTAAAACGATAGTAGGCACCCCACTCCCCCTTTGGGCATTTTTATGCTAAAATAGTAGCTATGGATAAAATTATAAAAACAATATCAGAAAGTGGATCTTTTCGTGCTTTTGTTCTAGACAGCACTGAAACCGTCCGCACTGCTCAAGAAAAACATCAAACCCAAGCTAGCTCAACTGTGGCACTCGGCCGTACCCTCATTGCTAGCCAGATTCTCGCCGCCAATGAAAAGGGAGATACTAAAATTACGGTCAAAGTCCTCGGAACTAGCTCACTCGGAGCCATTATCACCGTCGCTGATACCAAGGGGAATGTCAAAGGCTACGTTCAAAACCCTGGTGTTGACATCAAAAAGACTGCAACTGGTGAAGTCCTAGTCGGGCCTTTTGTCGGAAACGGTCAATTCCTCGTTATCACAGACTATGGTACTGGAAATCCTTACAACTCTATGACTCCCCTCATCTCTGGAGAAATCGGAGAAGACCTTGCCTTTTACCTGACTGAAAGCCAACAAACGCCGTCAGCAGTTGGTCTCAATGTCCTTTTGGATGAAGACGACAAGGTCAAAGTCGCAGGTGGCTTCCTTGTTCAAGTTTTGCCAGGAGCCAAGGAAGAAGAAATTGCTCGTTTTGAAAAACGCATCCAAGAAATGCCAGCTATTTCTACTCTTCTCGAAAGCGACGACCATATCGAAGCACTTCTCAAGGCTATCTACGGCGACGAACCATACAAACGTTTGTCTGAAGAAGAAATCCGTTTCCAATGCGACTGTAGCAAAGAACGTTTTATGAAGGCTCTTGCTAGCCTTCCAAGCTCAGACTTACAGGAAATGAAAGAGGAAGACCACGGGGCAGAAATCACTTGTCAATTCTGCCAAACTACTTACAACTTTGATGAAAACGACCTGGAGGAACTCATTCGTGACAAATCTTAATACACCTTTTATGATTGGCAATGTTGAGATTCCCAATCGGACTGTTTTAGCACCCATGGCGGGAGTAACCAACTCTGCCTTCCGTACCATTGCAAAAGAGCTTGGAGCTGGACTCGTTGTCATGGAAATGGTCTCTGACAAGGGAATCCAATACAACAACGAAAAAACTCTTCACATGCTTCATATCGATGAAGGCGAAAACCCAGTCTCTATCCAACTTTTTGGTAGCGATGAAGATAGCCTTGCACGCGCAGCAGAATTCATTCAAGAAAACACCAAGACCGATATCGTCGATATCAACATGGGTTGCCCAGTTAATAAAATCGTGAAAAACGAAGCTGGGGCTATGTGGCTCAAGGACCCAGATAAGATTTACTCTATCATTAACAAAGTTCAATCAGTCCTTGATATCCCTCTCACTGTCAAAATGCGTACAGGCTGGTCTGACCCATCCCTGGCAGTTGAGAATGCTCTAGCTGCTGAGGCTGCAGGTGTTTCTGCCCTTGCCATGCACGGCCGTACACGTGAGCAAATGTACACAGGTCACGCAGACCTTGAGACTCTTCATAAGGTTGCACAAGCTCTGACCAAGATTCCATTTATCGCTAACGGAGACATCCGTACGGTTCAAGAAGCTAAACAACGCATCGAGGAAGTCGGTGCCGACGCCGTTATGATTGGGCGTGCCGCTATGGGAAATCCTTACCTCTTCAATCAAATCAATCATTACTTTGAAACTGGAGAAATCCTACCTGATTTAACCTTTGAAGACAAGATGAAAATTGCCTATGAGCACTTAAAACGCTTGATTGATCTCAAGGGAGAAAAGGTTGCGATTCGTGAATTCCGTGGCCTCGCCCCTCACTATCTCCGTGGTACATCTGGTGCAGCTAAACTTCGTGGAGCTATTTCACAAGCAAGCACACTGGCAGAGATTGAAACTCTCTTACAGTTAGAGAAGGATTAAACTTCTATACTACCTTTCGAATAAGGGCTGATTTCTAGCCCCTCTCACACCACCGTATGTGTCGTTCGGCATACGGCGTTTTAACGTATACCGTTCAAGATAACAATTCAATCACCCCCATCTAACGGCTGGTTTGCACCAGAACGCTATAAGCCCAAGTTACCAGAGTCTGGGACAAAAAGATTTTGATTTTAGGAATTCTTTATTATAAATTTTTAAAATCGATAGATTAGACAAAAAAGCGAACAAGACAGTATTCTGAGTGTCAGATAACTTGTTTTGTTCGCTTTTTATATTTAAGGTTAGACTTTTGTCCCAGACTCTCTCACCTTGTTCAAGCATCATTGCTCTTGACTCGTCACTTGCCTCTTAAAGAGGCGTGAGTATTACTTACCACTATCCCTAAAGGGATCCTCATATTCTTTTACACTCAATTTATCTAGTGCTATATCATGCTTTACTCGTTCTCAATTTTTTATACTCGTAAAGAAATCATTCACTGGATAATTTCTTTAATCTTGAATATATTTCTTGATTGTGGCTTCATTGAGACCTACTGTACTCATATAATAACCTTCTTCCCAGAAATGCCGATTCCCAAACTTGTACTTGAGATTAGCGTGTTTGTCAAACATCATGAGTGCACTTTTACCTTTTAAATAACCCATGAAACTTGAAACACTTATCCTTGGTGGAATATTTCTCCCAAACTACTTCGATATTGACTATAGGTCACTTTTCGTCTATACTTAGGGGTGAACACAATGTGATAGAACAGTGCCACTTTGTGTGTGATAAACTATGAGACTTTTGTGCCATGGTTTTCTCCTTTCGCTTTACAATTGGCTTGAACACCTTTATTGTATCGCGTTTGGAGTTTTTTGGTATAACCTTCGATGCGCACCTCACGGAGCGAGACAGACTAATAGTCACATAACACCAAAAATCTCTTAGGTTCATTTCTAAGAGATTTTTTCTTTCTTCCTCCCCCTCACAACCAACCTTCTTCTTCGGCAGTTTTGGCTGCTTCGGTTCGATTGCTGGCATTGAGTTTAGAGAGGATATTGGTCATGTAATTACGGACGGTGCCGTTTGAGAGGTAGAGCTTATCCGCAATTTCTTGGTTGGAGAGACCTTGGGCAACTCCATGTAGGACAGCGACTTCTTGCTCGGTCAAGGGATTGGGATGGGTCATCATGACTTCCATCAGCTCTGGAGAATATTCCTTGCGTCCCTCTAACACCGTATGCAGGGTTTGCATGAGTTCGGCGATGCTTCGCTCTTTCAAGACATAGGCGTCGACTCCTGCTTTGACCGCTCGTTCAAAATAGCCTGGACGTTTAAAGGTCGTAACGATAACCACCTTGGTTTCAGGCACTTCTTGTTTGATCCACTCGAGAGCTTCTAGTCCCGTCTTGACTGGCATTTCGACGTCAAGGATGGCAATATCTACTGCTTCTTTCTCCAAAATCTCGATAGCTTCGGCTCCATTTTTTGCCTGCAAGACAGTCTCCACATCTGGCTGAAAACTTAAGAGCTGACACATGGCATCTCTAAGCATACTTTGATCTTCTGCGACTAATACTTTCATCTACTTTCTCTCCTTATAAGGCAGATGCACGCGCACCTCTGTGGGATCTTTCAAACTGACCAGCTCTACTTGACCTGAGAAGGCTGCTGCACGGTCACGGACTGTATGGAGTTCATTCCCTTTTACAGTTGCAAATCCTTTCCCGTCATCTCTAACTGTCAGGATCAATTCCTGATCTGTACGTTCCAGTTTTAGATAGGCTTTTTCAGCGCTGGCATGCTTGATGATATTGGTCGCCAGTTCTAACAAAATCATAGCAGCTGTCGACTCCACATCTTGGGTCAAACTAGCCTTGTCCAAGTGATTCTCAACTTGAACCTCAATCCCAGCAATTTCCAGCATCTTTTTGACAGTCTCGAGCTCTGATGCTAGGGTCCGTGATTTCAGATTTTCCACAATGGTTCGCACTTCATTCATGGAATCCTTGCTTATCTGGTGAATTTCTTTTAATTCCTTCTCCACCTGTGGATAAGCCTCCATCTGAAACAACTGCAAGGCTAAATCTGTCTTGACACTCAGCATAGCAAAGGTATGTCCCAAGCTATCATGCAAATCCTGACCGATACGACTACGTTCATTTTCAGCAAGCAATAGATTTATCTGGGCATTTTGCTTAGCCTGAGCTTCTTTCAAATCCTCGACAATGCGAATCCGAACCAAACCAAAAGTCATCAAATCGACAAAAGTAAGAATTCCAAGCTCAAAGGCTACGAACTCAGTTTCGACTGACTGAAACATCATGAGTTGTCCAACAACAAGAACTTGAGCAAGAAGAAAAGTCCAGACATGAAGAGAACGTAGGCTACGCACTCTAAAATGATAAATCAAAAGATTGGCAAGGAAAAAGAAGAACCAGACATAGTTGCCATAAATGAAGACGGTATTTCCAGCTACATAGGCTAGCATGATAATCCAAAAGAGCCAGGATAATCGCTGGCTCTTGGTTGTCAAAACGCCTAAGTAAGCCACCACAAATAGAATATCAACTAGTAAATGCCAGCTAGGAATCTCCCCAACTACTGCAGAGAGGATAGGAAAAACCATAAAAATCAAACTGGCCCAAAACATATAGTGTATGCTTTTCAGTCTTTCAAGCATTAAGCATTCTCCTTATGACCTTGAAGGTAAATAGTCAAACCAAATAAAACTGCTGAAAAAACAAGTAGATAAACTGTGGCTGATAAATTGATGCCATCCTCGTTTAAGAAGGTCTTGAGCAACTCCATCAACTGATAAGTTGGCAGGCACTTACCGATTGCTTGCATCCAGTCTGGAAATAAAGAGATGGGCATCCAGAGTCCGCCTAAAACAGCCAATCCTAGATAGAGGAGATTGCCCACGACAGACATCAGTTGACTAGACGGTAAGAGTGTCAGGATCAAGCCAAGCGCTACAAAGGCTATACTTCCCGCAATCAGCAAGAGCGCAGCCCCAATCCAGCTTCCTAGAGGCATATCCACACCTCTGACCAAGTGCCCAACTGAGAAAACAACCAGGATTGAAACCAAATAATCAACCATCATACTTGTTATCTTTGATAGATAATATTCTACCATATTTACCGGGGTATGGCGTAATGTTTTCTGCCAGTTGTTGATTTTATCTGTATGTAAGACAGCTGGGAATGAAAACATAGCTGTCGACATCATGGAAAAAGCCGTCATGGAGATGAGGTAGTCGCGCATAAAATTAGCCGGTCCACCGGGTGTGTCCTGGTACATACCTGAAAAGAATAAATAGAAGGCCGTCGGCATCCCTACGGATAATAGATAATAGACTAATTGTCGTTTGGTCAATAGAAATTCTATCTTGTTTAGTGCGATCCATCGTTTCATCTTAGTCATCTCCTTTTTGTGTTTCTTCAAAGATTGTATCCAGCAAGCTACGATTATTGACTTCAATTTCTTGAATCCTGCATCCTGCTCGGACTAATAGTTCCCAGAAATCATCCGCTTCGCGTGTGACTACTTGTAGAGCATCCTGTTTTTGTGACCAGTTTTCAACCAAGTTAGACTGCTCAATGACTTTCTTGTAAGCCAGAGGTAGGATGAAGTGCTTTTCAATCTCCTCACTGCGCATGGCTAGAGGTGTTGTATCGCGAATCAACTCTCCCTTATTCAAGACCAAGATTCGGTCCGCTGTATGCTCTACCTCTTCGATATAATGGGACGAATAGAGAATGGTAACTCCCTTAGCTTTTAGCTCCTGAACAATTTCCCAAAAGCGTTGACGGGTTGAAGTATCCATGGCAGCAGTCGGCTCATCTAAAAAGACTAGCTTTGGTCGCCCAATCAAGGTCAAGACAAAAGAGAAGAGACGCTTTTGCCCACCTGACAATTTTTCTGCCAATTGCTCTTTTTGTTGCTGGTCAAACTGCAATAATTGATCGACTTCCTGGTTGCTCAAGGGATTTGGATAAATACTTTGAAAGAAAGCAATCAACTCTTTGACCTTTAATTTCTGAACGATAACATTTTCTTGAGGGAGGTAGGATCTAATATAGTCTAACTGAGAACTCGTCACTGGCAAGCCTTGGATGGATACTTGACCGCTTGTGACCAGTTTATCTCCTAGCAAACAGTCCAAGAGTGTGGTCTTCCCAGCACCATTGGGCCCAATCAAGGCGACGCATTCGCCTTCTGCTACTTCAAAGGAAATATCCTTCAATATAGCCTTGCTCTTGATGCTTTTATTTAGGCTTTCTACCTTAATCATGTTCATGATATTCTCCTTTCAGCCACTCCTTTCCCATCGGAAAGGCGATAAAAATCATAAATCCTAATCCCCAGGCACCACGGATGAATTGGTGAAGGAAGGCTTGATCAAACCAACCTGTAAACATTTCTACCAACCATACCACTAGTGATAGTCCAATAAAAAGATAGAGAATCGCTTTTTTCATTTTTCAAACTCCTTTTTCACATCTGAGACTAATTTCAAACCTTCTCGGATCAACCAAGACATGATTCCAAATCCTGCAAACAACTCCCAAGGAAAATGATAGAAGCCTTCATCCAATCCTGAAAACATGAGATAAGTCATGACTCCTGCTGCTACTAAACTCATTGCGATAATTACTTTATGTTTCATTTTTTTCTTCCTCCATTTGATACATCTAGTATAATTCTTTGAAGGTAGAATCACTAGAAGCTTCTGTCATGAGGAGATATGACAAATGTCATTAAAAATGATGGAACAGAAAATACTAGATTGGATTGATTTTCTAGCACCAATCAGCTACTGGGTCCAAAACTCATTGCAAACCAAAAAGATCGGGAATCTTTTCCCGACCTCTTTCGTTTTCTATTTCATTCTTATTCCACACTGAAAAGATATGGATACACTGGTTGTTGACCTTGGTGGATTTCTACTTCAACATCTTCGAATTCTTCTGCAATTTCTTGGGCGATTTGGTTAGCCAATTCTTCGCTTCCATCTTCACCAATATAGAAGGTTACGATTTCACTGTCTTCATCCAACATATGTTTCAAAGTTTCAGTCAGAGTTTGGTGCATATCAGGGTTTGATACGAGGATCTTACCATCAACCATACCTAGATTGTCATTTTCATGGATTTCCAAACCATCGATAGTCGTATCACGAACGGCTGTTGTTACACTACCGCTGACAACATCACCAAGTGCTGCAGTCATACGTTCTTTATTTTCTCCGATAGACTTGCTTGGGTCAAATGCTAGAAGACTAGTCAATCCTTGAGGAAGGGTACGAGCTTCTACCACTACTGCTGGTTGTTCTAATACTTCAGCTGCAGATTGAGCTGCCATGAAGATATTTTTGTTGTTGGGCAAGAAGATGATGTTGCGAGCATTCACTTGCTCTACAGCCTTTATAAAGTCTTCTGTCGAAGGGTTCATGGTTTGTCCACCCTCGATAACATAGTCCACACCTTGAGCACGGAAGATGTCTGCCAATCCTTGTCCAGCTACTACTGCGATAAGGGCGTATTCTTTTTCTTCAGCTGGTTTGCTGACTTGAGCTGCTTCTTTTTCCACTTGTGCTTCGTGTTGGTTACGCATGTTATCGACTTTAACCTTGACCAAGCTACCATATTTAAGACCTTCTTGCATAACAAGACCTGGATCTTCTGTATGGACGTGAACTTTAACGATTTCATCGTCATTGACAACAAGCAATGAGTCCCCAAGTTCGTTCAAGTAGTTACGGAATTCTTCGTAGTCAAACTCTTTAGCATAAGTTGGGCCTTGTTTAAGAGCAACCATGATCTCCGTACAGTAACCAAAGGTGATGTCTTCTGTTGCCACATGTCCAGCTACAGACTTGTGGTGTTCAGCATTGATCATTTCACTCATGTTGGCTGGAGTAGCGACAAAGTCCTCAGAAGCGCTATATTCACCAGTAAGAGCTGAAAGGAAACCTTCGTAGATGAAGACCAAACCTTGACCACCTGAGTCTACAACTCCAACTTCCTTCAATACTGGAAGCATGTCTGGAGTCTTAGCAAGGGCTGTTTTAGCTCCTTCCAAAGCTGCACGCATAACCTCAACGGCATCATCTGTCTGCTCGGCTTTTTTCTTAGCACCGATGGCAGCACCACGTGATACAGTCAAGATTGTTCCTTCAACTGGCTTCATAACAGCCTTGTAGGCTACTTCAACACCAGATTGGAAGGCAAGAGCTAGGTCTTTCCCTGTTAACTCTTCTTTGGTTTTGATGGCTTGCGAAAATCCGCGGAAAAGCTGAGAAGTGATAACTCCTGAGTTCCCACGCGCACCCATCAAAAGACCTTTAGCCAAGATGCTTGCAGCCTCACCAACTGTTGAAGCTGGTTTGTCTGCTACTTCTTTAGCACCATTTTCGATAGTCATTCCCATGTTTGTTCCTGTATCTCCATCTGGAACTGGGAAGACGTTCAATGAGTTAACATATTCGGCTTGCTTGTTCAAACGAGTAGATGCAGCCTGTACCATTTCTTGAAATAAGCTTGTAGTAATATTTGACACGATTATTCTCCTACAACTTTGATATTTTGAATATAGACATTCACAGTTTGAGCCGTGATGCCAAGTTGGTTTTCCAAACTAAAGCGTACACGCTCTTGGATGTTTTTTGAGACTTCACTAATCTTAGTTCCGTAGCTCAACACGGTATATACATCAACTGCAATGCTACCATCTTCGGCCGCTTTTACAACGACACCTTTAGAATAATTTTCCTTCCCAAGGAGGGCTTGGAAATTATCTTTGAGGGCTTTCTTACTTGCCATACCGACCACACCAAAAATCTCAGTTGCTGCACCGCCTACAACGGTAGCAATCACTTCATCTGTTAGTTCGATTTGACCATCTTTTGTATTAATTTTTACAGTCATTTTTTCTACCTCAACTAGTTGATACTCTATTTTATCATATTTCAAGCCAAGTGTAAAAGCAGAATACTGTATCGGCGGATATTTGCTCCTTTGACGAGACTTTTTGAGCTTAGAGCAAAAGAAAAAGACCTGATGGCCTTTTACTCTTTATTAAACGCGTTCTACTTTACCTGATTTCAAAGCACGAGCTGAAGCCCAAACTTTTTTAGGTTTACCATCGATAAGTACAGTAACTTTTTGAAGGTTTGGTTTTACGGCACGTTTTGTTTGGTTCATCGCGTGTGAACGGTTGTTTCCTGATACAGTCTTACGACCTGTAAAGTAACATACTTTAGCCATTTGTGTTTTCCTCCTATTAGATCTAATATAGCGGATGTGCTAGCACCACATACTGTACTATGTTATCACACTTTCTCTTTTTTGGCAAGGGGATTGGAAGATTTTTTTATTTAACGTAAACAACTCCTAGTTTCCCAAAAGCTACATCTCCACGGATAATCAAAGTTTTGCTGGTTGGGGCTACAGGGGCATCTGCCTTGGCTGCTCCACAAAAAGTCTCTACCTTTAGATCTACTCTCCAGTGTTGAGGCACGTAGATAACTGCATTCCCAAAACCGACTTCGATATTCAGAGTAGCAAAATCACCTAACATCTCTGCATTGTCATAATAGATTTTGGCATTCCCAAATCCGACTTCAAACTGGTCTTCTACCAATTCTTGGTCTTGCTTGTAAAATGTACCCGCCCCAAAAGCGACTTCCTTGTCTGTCAGAATGGTCTTTTCACCGTCATACCACCATTTTTTTCCATTCCAAGTTCTATTAGAATGAGTGAGTGCGCTGACACCCATTACGATTAAAATACTTGCCCAGAACAATGATTGATTTGGAATCGGTAAAATGTCATAAAAATGATTAGCAATCATGAGGGCCACTAGGGCTGTAAAAGTGGCTGATGTCAGATGACGACGAAGCAAAGCTTCAATTGATTGATAGGCAAAAAATCCAATACCAATCAAAGGCCAGATATGCCCTCCCAGAGAAGGGATTCCAAAATTCCCCTGCAATAACACTAAAGCTGCCAATACTAGCAACACAATACCAAATGCTTTCTTTTTCATGTTCTTACCTCATGTTTCTTAGATTTTCTTTTAGGAGGGATTGATAGTGCCGTGACACGTGAACCTCCTTGTGGGTCTGATAAAAGGAAATAGTTCCTGTTCCTGAAAAGGACTTATCAACCGAGTAAACTTGCCGGATATTGGCAATGGTCGACTTGGATACCCGACTGAAATAGCGGGGCAGGATGGACTCTAGTTCATAAAGCTTGAGCCGAACCTCGTAGGCTTCTTTCTGGGTATGGGCGTAAATCTTGCTACCTTCCGTCTCAAAGAAGAGGATTTCTGCCAAGTCTAAGTAATACTCACCCGTCCCCTTATAAAAGATCAACCTAGGAGCCTTGGTTTCTTGCAAGAGTCGTTGCAAGTCAGCTATCTCATCTGTCAGGGCTGCAGCCTTGATGACAATCTCTGTCTCAGTTAATTCACTATCAATCTCGATTCGTAACTTCATCCTATCTCCTTTCTGCATCTACTATACCAAAGGCCAGAAGACTTTACAAGGGCAAAAAAGCAAGTGGTCACTTTTGACCCGTAAGTGGTTACGAGGCCAAGCCCACTTGCTTTGCTTCTTACACAATAAAGAAAAGAATTCCCAAGAGGAAGCCACAGGCGTAGCCAACTAAAACATCCTTGGGATAATGAACACCACCCAAGACTCGCACAAAACCGAGAAAAGCTGATAAGACCAATAAAAGCAATCCCACAGGCAGATTTGCATGCAAGCAAGCCATGGAAATGATGGTTGCTGAAAAGACATGGCGGCTGGGCATTGAATTCCCAAGGCTATCCTTGTCTAGTAACGGAATAATTTCCCAAGTCTCATAAGGACGCGGTTGATTGATCCGCTTACGAACAAGCGTCAATAGAACAAAGCCAGAAGCTGGCACTAAGATATAAGCATAAAGGTCGTTTCCAACCCCTTTACTTACAAAGTTTGTTCCCAACAAGGTCAAGTAAGCTAAGGGCATCAGAACTGTCATCATACGATTAAAGACTCGCATCAATTGCAATAATTGTGGATGTCGAAGAAGACTTGATTTCCTCTCATCGTACCACTCTTGATAGTTTTTCATCTGTTTTCTCGTTGTTTCTAGATTTTACACAAGAAGCCTGACAGAACGAGTCTGCTAGCATCTCCTACTCTAGTATAGTGCAGAAAAAGAAGGCCGTCAAGCCTTCTTTTGAATTACTATTCTTCTGCTTCATCTTCTGTAAATTGACTATTGTAGAGGTCTGCATAGAAACCACCTTGAGCCATGAGTTCCTCATGATTGCCTTGCTCGATGATGTTTCCTTCTTTCATGACCAGAATCAAGTCAGCATTGCGTATCGTTGACAAGCGGTGGGCGATGACAAAGGATGTGCGTCCCTCCATCAAACGGTCCATAGCCTTTTGAATCAACTCCTCCGTACGAGTATCGACTGAGGATGTTGCTTCGTCCAGAATCAAGAGCGGAGCATCCTTGAGCAGGGCACGAGCGATAGTCAAGAGCTGCTTTTGACCTACTGACAAGGTCACTGTATCATCCAAGACGGTATCGTATCCATCAGGTAAGGTTGTGATGAAGTGGTGGATTCCGACTGCTTTGGCAGCTTCAATCACTTCTACATCACTGATACCTGTTTGATTGTAGATGAGATTGTCTCGAATGGTTCCTTCAAAGAGCCAGGTATCCTGCAAGACCATTGAAAAGGCATCGTGTACTTCTGAGCGCTTCATAGCCTTGGTATCCACACCATCAATGCGAATACTTCCCTTATCAATCTCATAGAATTTCATCAAGAGGTTAACAATGGTCGTCTTCCCAGCACCAGTTGGTCCGACAATCGCGATTTTTTGACCTGCATGAGCTGTCGCAGAAAAGTCATGAATGATCGTTCGCTCCGGTGTGTAGCCAAATGAAACTCTGTCAAAGATCACTTCACCCTTCATGTTGGTCAATTGTCTTTCCTTATGAGATTCATCTTCCATTTCCTCTTCACCTAGAAATTCGAAGACACGAGTCATAGCTGCACTAGCTTGTTGTAAGCTGGTAATTCCTTGGGCAATCTGTGATAAGGGTTGCGAGAATGTTCGAACATAAACCATGAAGGCTACAATAATCCCGATACTGATATACCCTTCAAGAGCCAAGGCAGCACCGACGATAATGACTAGAACATAACTAAAGTTGCCTACAAAGACCATGGCAGGCATCATAATTCCAGAGATAAACTGAGATTTCCAGATGCTATCATGTAGATTCTGATTCAAGCCTGCAAATGTATCTTTTGTTGGTTCCACAGCATTATAGCTGGTCACCACATTGTGGCCAGAGTACATTTCTTCCACATAGCCATTTACAGCTGCTAGGTTATTTTGTTGAGCTTTAAAGTAGCCCTGCGACTTGGCCATAATTACGGAAACCGCCGTAAATCCAACAAGGGTTGAAACAACGGTTACCAGTGCCAAAATCCAGTTCATACCAAACATGGTAATCAAAACAGCAATCAGTAAAAAGCTGGCTGAAAGAACTGTCCCAAGGCTTTGGTTAAGAGACTGAGCTGCTGTATCAACGTCATTAGTCACACGAGAAAGGGTGTCCCCTTGAGAATGACGGTCAAAATAAGCAAGTGGCAAGCGATTGATTTTCTCAGCAATAGCTGTCCGCAAACGTTTTGAGAAATGTTGGATACTAGTTGAAAAAATGTAGGCTTGCGTATAGTTCAGGATAATCCCAAGCACATAGAGGATAACCAAAAAGCTAGCAATACTTGAGACAGCCTCTAGGTCAATCTCTGTCATTAACCCATCTGAAATCAAATTGGTAATTTCTTTGATCTTAGTTGGTCCATAAACCGTGATAATACTTGAACATATAGCCGCCACAACTGCGATTAGTAGGGGAAGTTGGAGACCTGCTAGAAAAGGTTTACACTGTTTCCATAAGGACATTTTCTTATTTTCCATGTTCCAATTCCTCCTTCGATAGTTGTGAATAGGCAATTTCTTGGTAAACTTCATTGCTTGCAAGAAGTTCCTTGTGGGTGCCTTGTCCCACGACTTTACCTTGATCCAAGACTAAGATCAGGTCTGCATCCATAATGGTTGAAATGCGTTGAGCAACGATTAACTTAGTCATGGATTGTGTTTTTTCAGCTAATACTTGACGCAAGATACGATCTGTCTTGTAGTCCAAGGCTGAGAATGAATCATCAAAAATGAGAATCTCTGGTTTACGAGCCAAGGCGCGTGCAATGGCCAGACGTTGTCTCTGTCCACCTGAGAAGTTGGTCCCGCCTTGAGCTACTTCTGAGTCAAGACCGGCTTCCTTATCCTCTATAAAGTTTTTAGATTGAGCCAATTCCAAAGCTTGCCACATGGCCGTTTCACTTAGTGGTGTTTCTTGACTCTTACCAAAGTCGAGATTGCCCTTAACATCTCCAGAAAAGAGCACAGCTTTTTGTGGGATATAGCCAACTTTATTACGCAAATCTTCTAAGTCATAATTCTGAACATTGACGCCGTCTACTAGAATTTCTCCCTCTGATACATCATAAAAACGGGGCAAGAGGTTAACTAGAGTAGATTTACCAGAACCGGTTGAGCCGATAAAGGCAAGGGTTTGCCCTGCTTCTGCCTTGAAGCTGACATGTTCCACAACTGCTTCTGAGTTTTTAGAGTAGCGGAAGGTTACGTCGCGGTATTCCACTTGACCTTTTACAGAAGAGTTTGCTGTCTGTGGGTGACTAGGATTTTCAATAGTAGAATGAAGGTCCAAGACTTGATTGATACGACCTGCAGAAACCAAGGTACGAGGCAAGACGATAAAGAGAGCACCCATGAGTAAGAAGCCCATTACCACTTGCATAGCATAGGACATGAAGACCAC
Organism: Streptococcus pseudopneumoniae; assembly: GCF_001073085.1. Taxonomy (GTDB): domain Bacteria; phylum Bacillota; class Bacilli; order Lactobacillales; family Streptococcaceae; genus Streptococcus; species Streptococcus pseudopneumoniae_M. The sequence continues at coordinate 111,717 of NZ_JVFV01000044.1, read as the reverse complement.
CATATCGCTAAAGAGGGGTAGACGCTCTGTCAAACTAGCGTCGTTGATAAGATAAGCACCAATCCAGTAAATGGCAAGGACCAAGCCACTAGAAATCGCCATCATAATAGGATTCATAATGGCCATTAAGCGACTGACAAAGAGATTGAGTCGTGTGACTTCATCATTGGCTTCTTCAAATTTCTTATCTTGGTAATCCTCAGCATTGTAAGCACGAACAACCCGAATCCCTGTCAAGCTTTCACGAGTAATACTGTTCAGTTTATCTGTCAATTTTTGAATGACAGATTGTTTAGGAAAGGCCAAAGTCATCAAGACAGTTGTCATCAGAACATTGACAATGACTGCCACCACTACTGCCCAAATCCAGTATTCAGACTTGCCAAGGATTTTACCAATGGCCCAAATAGCCATGATAGGACCACGAGTGACCACTTGGAGTCCCATGGTAAAGAGCATCTGAATCTGCGTGATATCATTAGTCGTCCGAGTCAAAAGACTAGGAATAGAGAAACGTTTAATTTCTGTCTGGGAGTAATCCAAAACACGATTAAAAATATCGCTTCGTAGTTGAGCCGTATAGGATGCTGCAACTCGAGCAGCAAAAAATCCAACTGTTACAGATGATAGGAAGGCTAAGAATGACAAACCTATCATCTTAGTTGCTGGCGACCAAAGGTCTCCCAACTCCGTACCTGGCGTTCCGAGTAATTCTGTTATTTTTGAAACGTAAGTCGGTACTTCTAACTCTAGATAGACCGAGCAACAGGTAAAGAGAACAGTTATTAGAATCATGCCCCACTCTTTTCCTGTGATACGCTTAGCGAGTTTCTTCATCTGCTCCTCCTATTTTTTCTATATTTGCTTGTAGTTGGCCCATGACTTCTTCAAAAATAGCGAGATTCTCTTCGGAAATGCCATCAAGTAAACTACGGTCAATTCGATCAAAAAAAGACTTAACTTGCTTCATTTGAGAGCGTGATTTTTCGGTCAAGTGAACAAATTTCGCCCGTTTATCACTTGGACTCGTCTCCAACTCCACCAAACCATTTTGTACCATACGCTTGACCAAATTACTTGCAACAGACTTGGTAATATTAAGTTCTTGTTCAATATCCTTGATGAGAGTTAATTCTTGTTCATGCTCACGCCAACCTAAAAAACGCAGAACTTGTCCTTGAGGTCCCCCCATAAATTCAATACCACAACGCTTGGCTTCCTTTTGCACCATGAGGTGAACCTGATGACTAAAACGTTTTAAAACCAACATCGGTTTATCCATATCTGCTTCCTCCCAAATAAAAATAGTTCTCTTGAGAACAATTAAGTTTCCATGAGAACTATTTTATCATTTTCAGAAAAGATGTCAAGAAAAAAGTTTCTATGAGAACTATCTCGGTATAAATTGACATCAGCTCTTATTTTATCTATAATAAACACTATCTCACACGAACACAAATCCAGTTTACTAGAAATGAGTAATTCACAAATGAAGCAAAAAGAACAGAAAATCTTAGGAATCCTTGCCATCATCTTTGGAACCCTGGCACTTCTTGGTTCTTGGATACCTATTGTAAACATCCTATCATTTTTCCTTGCCATTGCCTCTTTGATTTTAGGAATTTTTGGCATTGTCCTCAATCTCAGAAACCGTAAAACATTGGCCATTATTGGAACAACCTTAGGTGTTATTTCCATTGTCATTGTTTTGATAACTCAAGTTCTATCTACTAATATCTTTACTGACCTTGCCAGAACCTTTAGTCACCCCTATAGAAACATCACTTTTTCAACTAATGCTGGGGAGTATGATGAACTTCCTGATAGTAGTACAGCTGAGGAAGATGACGAAGATGATACCGAATTCTTCACTTGGAGTCAGGAACAGTTCGATGCCTTGGTAGAAGGGGACACTTCTGATAGCGGGAAGGGAGGCAGCAACTACAAAGATATTATCAGGAAACACGGAATCCCAGATTCAGAAACAGATTCAATTATGGGAGACTATGAAATAAAAAGAATCACCTATCTCTCCATCAGTTCAGATCCTAAGACAGTTGTGCTCACCTTCGTAAAACAAGAAAATGGCCAGTTTCTTCTGATCCGTAAATTCGCCATCGGACTGGACCGCAAAGAACAATCTGATTCTGGAGTAAAAATTTAACATAACTAAAAAGGTTCTGGGAATAGCAATCGGTAGACCAAGTCTCGATTTCTAAATCCCAGCACCACGATATTTCCACAATCCATTGGATTATAGACGATTATAGATAACTAATAACGTTTTGGGCAAAAGAGATTTTTGTCTCTTTCTTGCCCCTTTTGTCATCACAAGATAAACAAACCCCTTGAAAATATTGAATTTTCAAAGGGGTTATTTTTATTCTTAGAATCCGTCTACGTTTGTGTAGATTTTTTGTACGTCTTCGTCGTCTTCAAGGACTCCGTAGAGTTTTTCAAATGTTTCCAAATCTTCACCTAACAACTCAACTTCTGATTGAGGAATCATTTCCAATTCAGTTACTTGGAATTCTTCAATACCAGACCCACGCAAGGCAACGATAGCCTTGTGAAGGTCAGTTGGTGCAGTGTAGACAGTGATTGTTCCTTCTTCTGCTTCTACATCATCTACATCAACATCTGCTTCAAGCAAGAGTTCAAAAATAGCATCAGCATCGTCACCTGCAAATACGATAACACCCTTGTTGTCAAAGAGATAAGATACAGAACCTGAAGCTCCCATATTTCCGCCGTTTTTACCAAAGGCAGCACGCACGTTGGCAGCTGTACGGTTAACGTTTGAAGTCAAAGTATCAACGATCAACATAGAACCATTTGGTCCGAAACCTTCGTAACGACCTTCTGTAAAGGTTTCGTCTGTGTTTCCTTTTGCTTTATCGATAGCCTTATCAATAACGTGTTTTGGCACTTGCGCTTGTTTGGCACGATCGATAACGAATTTCAAAGCAGTGTTTAGTTCTGGATCTGGTTCACCTTTTTTAGCTGCTACATAGATTTCTACACCAAACTTTGCATATACTTTAGAGTTAGCTCCATCTTTAGCTGTTTTCTTAGCTACGATATTGGCCCATTTACGTCCCATTAGGAATCTCCTTTTTTCACATTTTAATCTTTCTTATTATAACACAAGTCTACCTGATTTTCACTAGAGGAAATGGATTTTTCTTTTGTAAATCAAGCTAGGATTTCCCACCAGCAACCAAGATTTTCTTGCCTTCTTTGATCCATGGATGTTTGGAAAGTGAGAAGTAAAGTTGAGCAGTCATAACTAGCCAGAGAAGGGGCTCACATAGAATCACACCTGTATAGCCTGTCCAAGGAATAATCCAAGCCACAAACACGATTTTCCCAAATAACTCGATAAAGCTAGATACGAGAGGTAGGAACTTTTGACCTAGCCCTTGTAAGCTATTTCTATAGATCAATAAAAGACTCAAAAATGGATAGAATACAGAACTGATGCGTAGGTATAAAGTCCCATTTTCAATCAAGTAGCCGTCTGTCGAACTTGCCAGGAAAGAAACTAGAGTAGGACTTGCAAAAAATAGGAAAATACAGGCAAAGCTCGCCCAAGCCATACTGATATAACTCCCTAGTCGAAGACCGTGAACAATACGTTCTGGACGTTTTGCCCCAAAGTTTTGAGAGATAAATGTGGTCATAGAGGCTGAAATAGCCGTCATTGGCAATAAGGCAAAGGCCATGATTCGGCGTGCTGCCGTCTGAGCACTGATAATGACTGCTCCAAAACTATTGACTGAGGATTGCAAAATAACACTTCCGACAGAGACGATTGAACCCATCAAGCCCATAGCTAGCCCCTGCTCCAAGAGTTCAACATAGAGAGCCTTGTTCCATTTGAAGTGCTTCAAGCTTGGAAGAAGCTCCGGAACACTCTTGCGAATATAGAAATAACAGAGAATAGCGGACAAACCTTGCGAGATGATGGTTGCAAGACCAGCAGATTGAACACCTAACTTCAATTGTGTAATAAAATATAAATCTAGAATGACGTTAACAATGGCTGAAAAGACAAGAAAGGCAAGCGCCGCAAGGCTATCACCAATCGAGCGTAGTAATCCTGCAAAGAGATTATAAGCAAAGCTAACTCCCACACAACTGACAATCATTGAGATGTATTCATAAGACTGGGGGAGAATCTCTGTAGGAGTTTCCAGATATTGGAGAAGTGGATAGAGGCCGACAAAGCCTATCGCCATAACAATCACACTTAAAAGGGCTCCTAAGATCCAAGTGGCTGCGACAGCTTCTTTAATCTTCGAAAAGTTACGGGCTCCATAATAGCGGGCAATCACCACTCCCATTCCATTGCCAACTCCGAGAGCAAAACCGATAATCAAGTCAAAGATAGCCGTTGTTGCCCCAACAGCCGCCAAAGAGTCTGGCCCTAGAAAACGTCCAACAATCAAAATATCAGCCGTATTATAAAGTTGCTGAAAAATATTGGACAGTAAAATCGGGAATGCGAAACTAAGTAGCGCGGGAAGGATGGGACCATAAATCAAGTCCACCGTTGATTTTTTATTCATAAGGCTTATTATATCAGCTTTCTAGTAGGGGAACAAGAGAGTTTGGATAAGAAAGCGTTGCCTATATACAGACAATCTGGTATAATCATAACAGAAAAGGAGGTTAGGTATGACCTTAACCAGCCAATTAATTACAGATGTATTCCCAGATCTTGAAAAAGTTGACCAATTAAACAAGGAAGCTTTTCCTGAAGAAGAAAGGGTACCTTTGGATGAATTTTTACGTTACCAAGATAGGGATGACGCTCACTTTTTCGCTTTTTATAACGAGGAAGAATTTGTTGGCTTCGCTTTTGCTATTGCCAATCAAAAAGCATTCTACATCAGCTTTTTTGCTATTATGCCCCATCTCCGCAGTCATGGCTACGGGAGAGAAATTATTGAAAAACTGATTGATTTTTACCAGCGTACCATGATTCTTGAAGTTGAACGTTTGGATGAGGAATGCGATAACCTCGAACAGCGAAAAGCTCGCATGGAATTCTATAAACAAAACGGCTTCAAAACAGCCAATGCTTTTTTGGAGTACGAAGGTCTTAGTTTTGAGATTCTATATCGTGGCGACCACTTTGATGAAGAAGCCTACCGTGATATCTTCCAAAAATTACAAGAAGAAAATTACTTTGACTTCCACATCGAGTACCGTCGCTTTAGTGAACACTAGTCTGGATGGCAACCTTGAGTCTCCATTAAAGATTTATAATTTTCTCTGTAACCAATATACAATCACCTGTCGTAGGTGATTTTTTGTTATTTCAGAATAAATTAAGAAGAAAATTTGACAAAACTTTCCCCAGCACATCATAAAGATGCACTAAGTTTACGCTTCTGTTCCAGCTTCTGGCATGATGAGCCAAAGAATGAAGTAAGCAAGAATTCCTGATCCACCTAGTAATGTGAAGAGAATCCAAATAGCACGAACCAATGTTTGGTCCATATCTAAGTAGTCAGCAAGACCTGCACAAACACCAGCAATTTTTTTATCTTGAACATTACGAACTAAACGTTTTTCCATAAAAATCTCCTTATACTAATTTTTCTTTTAATTTATCATCAAATCAAATCTTTTTCAATAGTCTTTCTACTTTTTATCAGAAGATGCTAGTTTTAGAAAACTATATACTCTCATTGTTTCAGTTCTTTATACTCTTCGAAAATCAAATTCAAACCACGTCAGCTTCGCCTTGTCGTACTCAAGTACAGCCTGCGGATCGCTTCCTAGTTTGCTCTTTGATTTTCATTGAGTATTAGTCCACGATAACAGAAAAAGTGGGGATCCCTCCACCACTTTTACTTTTTAATCTTCAATTTCGATTTCAAGATCATCGCCAAGGTCAAGAGTCACTTCTTGATTAGCTACTTCTGATTCCGCAGGTGCAACTTTTTCATCGGCTACTGCATCATCTTCAATCAAGCCAAACTTGACACGAACTTGGTGGTCAATCTCGTCAAAGATTTCTGGATGATCTGCCAAGTATTTCTTAGCATTTTCAGAACCTTGACCGATCTTTTCGTCTTTATAAGAGTACCATGCTCCTGCTTTCTTGATGATGTCAAGATCACTTGCAATCTTCAAAAGCTCACCAGTTCTTGAAATCCCTTCACCATACATGATTTCAACAAAGGCTTCTTTAAATGGTGGAGCCACCTTGTTTTTAACAACCTTAATCTTGGTTTCCTTACCTACGCTCGTATCTTTTTGGTCACCAGTTCCCTTGATTTGTGTGCTTCCACGAACATCCAAACGGACAGAAGCGTAAAATTTAAGAGCACGTCCACCAGGAGTTGTTTCTGGATTACCAAACATAACCCCTACTTTTTCACGCAATTGGTTGATGAAGATAGCAATTGTCTTTGTCTTGTTAATAGAAGCCCCGAGTTTACGCATAGCCTGGCTCATCATACGAGCTTGAAGACCAACGTGGCTATCTCCGATATCACCATCGATTTCCGCACGAGGCACAAGAGCTGCAACTGAGTCGATAACGACAAGGTCAACTGCACCTGAGTCAATCAATTTCCCAGCAATTTCAAGACCTTGCTCCCCTGAGTCTGGTTGTGACAAGAGCAATTCATCGATATTAACTCCAAGCGCTGCTGCATAGGCTGGATCAAGAGCGTGCTCTGCATCGATAAAGGCAGCAATTCCGCCTTCTTTTTGGGCTTGCGCTACCGCATGAAGGGCTACTGTTGTCTTACCTGATGACTCTGGTCCGTAGATTTCAATGATACGTCCCTTTGGATAACCACCTGATCCAAGAGCAATATCCAGAGCCAAAGATCCTGAACTCATCACTTGGACTTTTTGCTCTGCACGTTCACCCAAGCGCATGATTGATCCCTTACCAAAGTCTTTTTCAATCAATTTAAGGGCATCGTTCAAGGCTTTTTCACGATCAGCACCAAATTTTTTGCCAATTTCGTCTAATTTTTTTGTTGGTTTTTTCGCCATTTTGTTCTCCTATATTCTAATAGTCCTAAGACCTTCTTCTATTATAACAAATCTCCAGCACTTAATAAAGCTCTGCGAACTAGGTTAAAGGCATGTAGGACTGCAATTTCTCGCACATCTCCACGACTTCTACCTGCGATATTGGCCTGGATAACTTCTGTACCCGAAGCTTGTGCCAAAGCGATAAAGACTGTACCTGCTGGATGTCCTTCTAGGCTGTCTGGTCCAGCCACTCCTGTCAAACTAATTCCAAAATCTGACTGGGTTTTGATGCGCGCCTGTTCAGCCATTTTTTCAGCAGAAAAAGCCGATACAACTCCATATTTCTCCAATTCAGCCTGTGGAATATCAAGCATTTTTGCTTTTTCTTCAAGGCTATAGGTCACAAAACCACCTTTAAAAATAGTAGATACACCTGAAAAATCTGCCAAAGTAGCTTGAAAAAGACCTGCAGTCAAGCTTTCTGCTGCAGTGATGGTTTTCTTTTGCTTTTTCAACTCTTCTACCACCAGGCTAGCCAAGCTGGTTTCTTCCCCATAGCCATAGCAAATTTCTCGAAGTGAAATACCCTCAAAGGTTTCTCTTTCAAGGATTTTTTGTTCTAAAATATCTAGAACACGATCCGCTTCTTCTTGACTCTTAGCCTTGGTCGATAAGCGAAGGGTCACTTCCCCAGTTTTAGCATAAGGTGCCAAGGTTGGATCCGTCTGCTGGTCAATCAAATCTGATAGAATGGTCACTAGCTGGCTCTCACCAATCCCAAAAAAACGTAGCACACGTGAATAGAGCATAGAGCCCGTTGTCAATCTCGGAAGCAACTCATTTAAGACCATAGGTTTCAATTCACTTGGAGGTCCTGGTAGAACGACGTAGGTTACCCCAGCCACCTCGATCAGGCCACCGACTGCCAGCCCTGTTTCGTTTGGTAATGGAGTTGAACCTTGAACGATTTGAGCCTGGCGTTCATTATTTGGAGTTCTAGCATAGTCTGGTCGGTGAGCAAAAAAGTCATCCAGCTTAGCCTGAGCCTGAGGATCAAAAGTCAAGTCACGTCCTAAAAATTGGGCTAAAGTTTGCTTGGTCAAATCATCTTCCGTTGGCCCCAAGCCACCTGTTAAAATAACTAGACTACTACGATTCTGAGCAATTTCTAACAAGGATAAGAGACGAGCCTCGTTATCTCCTACGGCCGTCTGAAAATAGACATCTACACCGATTTCAGCCAACTTTTCAGACAAGAATTGCGCATTGGTATTGACAATCTGACCTGTCAAAATCTCTGTTCCAACAGCTATAATTTCTGCTTTCATTTTTTCCTCCTACTTACCTATTCGGATTTCTTTGAAAAAATCGCAGGATAATTCCTACGATTTGATGAATAGTTTCCTATTATTCTAATTCTTCTACTGCAACACTAGTAGATTGAGGCAACTGACCCTGACCATAAAGATTCTCATACAAGACTACATTAGTCTCCAAATTCGTAACCTCTGGTTGCCCGAGCGAACGGCGTAAAAGATTTTGCATCTCTAACATATGCTCAGATGTCACGATTTGGTAAGATGTCCCTTGAAGCATTGCATCCTCTCCACGCAATTGTTGAGACTCAATATTTTTAAATGAATCTTGATAACCCATCAACTGAGGAATCGTCGTCGTTGTAATTTCGATATTTGTCTGCATATTATCGCTAAGAGCCTTCAGAATCTCTTGATAGTGACTCACACTATTCAAACTAAGAATCTTCTCGACAACTTTTTGAATCACTTCACGCTGACGTTTTTGACGACCATAGTCTCCTTCTGGATCCTGATAACGCATACGTGAATAAACAAGGGCTTCCTCACCATTTAGCTTCTGTTCGCCAACACCGATAGAAATCGTATTAAATGGTTCCTGATCTTGGATAGAGATTGGGAAACCTAGAGTGTTGTTCACTGTAATACCACCCACAGCATCAACCATTCTTTGAAGTCCATGCATATTGACCATCACATAGCGGTCGATATGGATATTCATCATTTTTTGAATCGTTGAAATAGACAACTCTGCTCCACCATTGGCATAGGCGGCATTGAGTTTAGCCTCTATTACACTACCATCTGGCTGCTGGATTTGTGTGAGAATATCTCGCTCTAAACTCATCATGACTGTCTTCTTAGTTTTAGGATTCACCGTCACCAAGATCATTGAATCACTATTACCAGCCCATGGATCTGTACGTTCAACATTCCCTGTGTCCACGCCCATAAGTAAAATCGTCAGAGGTTCGGTCGCTTCAATGACCTTGGTTTCTTCACCGATTTTTTTATAGGTTTTAGCCAAAGTCTGTGTACCCTGTTGGTAGATCGTATAGGCATAAGCTCCCACACCCAGTACTGTCACAAGAACAAAGCCTAAAAACATTCCGATTATCTTTTTTGCCATACTTTTATTCATCTATCAGTTGACCCATCAGGTAAACATCTAGAAACTCTCCTCCTTCTATACAAGCACCACGTTCCTGTAATCCTTCTATGATAAAGCCCATTTTTTCATACAGATGCACCGCAGCAAGATTTCTTTTTTGAACTGTCAATTGTAGACGTCGTACACTACCACTTGATTTGGCCCATTCAATAGCTTCTTCCATCAGGACACTACCGAGACCATTTCCCCAGTAAGCTTTTTTTATTCCTAAAAAGACATCCCCAATATGACGGACTCGCGGACGTTGATCAGCTGTTATATTGATGATTCCTACTAATTCATTATTCAAAAAAGCTAGTAGGATGATTTGATTATCCGACTGGGCCTGCTTATCCAAAAAATGTTGCATCTCAGACCCACTCATTGCAATCCCATTTTCATCCAGACTGGTAAAATTAGACTCTTGACCAATTTGATCTAAGAGAGCAATGACTTCTGAAGCATCCTGGGTTTCCGCTTCACGGATTAAAAGATCATACTCCATCCGTCAACCTCTGCAAAAGTTCTGTTGCCCTTTGACCATGAGCATGAAAGACTATTTCTCGTCCCTCATCTTTTTTTAGGATTTCTAACTCCAGATAATCTGAAGGGAGATCCTCACCCAATAGATGTCCCCACTCAATAACCGTTACACCTGAACCAAAAAGAAATTCGTCCAAATCGATAGAATCTGCATCCCCTTCGATACGATAAACATCCAAGTGATACAGGGGTAGACGTCCTTCATATTCTCGAACAATGGTATAAGTAGGACTCTTAATCATTTGATGAATGTCCAATCCTTTAGCTAGACCTTTTGTTAGTGTTGTTTTCCCAGCACCTAATTCACCAGTCAAAATCAATACATCATTTTTTTCTAACAAGTGCCCTAGCTTTTCCCCAAGTGCAATCAACTCATCTTCATTTTTTGTGTACATGTACTTATTATACCAAAAAGTTTTATTTTGTGATATTTCCATCAACAAAAAAAGGGGAGACTCCCCTCTTTTTTTAGTTTTTGTCATTAGTTAAGAGCCATACTGATGTAGTTCAAGATAAACAAGGCATCCAAAATCCAAATCATGACATGCACATCTTTCACTTGACCTTTGACAACCTTCGTCAAAGTATAAGTTAAGAAACCAACGGCAATCCCTTGTGTGATTGAGTAGCTGAATCCCATAAAGATAGATGTGAAGAAAGCTGGAACAGCTTCAGCCATATCATCCCAAGGGATATTTTTCAAGTTAGAGAGCATCATAATTCCAACGATGATCAAAATTGGTGCAGTTGCAGCTGTTGGAACGATTGCTAGAAGTGGGCTAAAGAAGCTTGATAGAGCAAAACAGATGGCAACAACTAAAGCTGTCAAACCAGTACGTCCACCCGCACCGATACCCGCTGCAGACTCAACATAAGTTGTAACGTTTGAAGTACCTGCAATGGCACCTACGGAAGTTGCCACCAAGTCAGAGTAAAGAGCCTTATCCAATTTAGCTGACTCATTGTTTTCACCACTTGTCGCAATGATACCAACTTTTTCACCAGTACCAATAAGAGTACCGATAGTATCAAAAATATCTGTCAATGAGAAAGCAAGAATGGCCATCAAGGTTTCTGGCAAACGAGAGGTGTTTGAAATCAGAGATCCCAATCCTTCTGAACCAAGAGCAGCACCAAACAAAGTTCCTAGGTCGTTAACTGCTGATGAAAGATTGTTGCTTGCAAAGTCAATGCTAGACAAATCAACAAGACCAACAGCAATCGCAAGAACTGTCGTTGTCAAAATAGAAAGGATGATACCGCCTTTGATCCCCTTAACAACGAAGAAGATAGTAATGGCAAGACCTGCAAGAGCTACCAATACAGCTGGAGTGTTGAAGTCTACCAATCCTGGAACAGCTGCTGAGTTTGCAGTAAGTGCTGCTTGAGCCTTATCTGCTCCTTCACCTGCTACTGTATAAGTACCCGGGTCAATCGAGAATTTCAAGAGACCAGCATTCTTAATCCCAACATAAGCAAGGAAAACCCCAATACCAGCTGAAATCGCTGAACGAAGTGTTGTAGGAATAGACTCAATGATCATTTTACGAACATTGGTCAATGTAATAATCAATGAAATAATCCCACAAATGAAGACCATCCCAAGAGCTTCTTGCCATTTATAACCCATCCCAAATACGACGGTAAATGTAAAGAAGGCATTGAGTCCCATACCTGGAGCTTGCGCGTATGGTAAGTTAGCATAGAAGGCCATCATCAAAGTCCCCACAACAGAACCAATGATTGTAGCCAAGAACACACCTTGAACAGGCATTCCTGTTTGTGAAAGCATTTGAGGGTTTACAAAGAGAATATAACTCATTGCAAAGAAAGTTGTTAAACCAGCAAGAACCTCTGTACGGACATCTGTCCCGTGCTCTTTTAGTTTAAATAGTTTGTCCATTTTTAATCTCCTTTGTCATTTTACGAACAATACTACTATTATATCACCAATCATTCATCTTTTCAAGATGTTTTTTCTAATTTTAAAAATTCTTATGAGATATTATTCTCCCTATTTTCGCTTATTATCAGCTTTTCTAGTCACTTTCTGATATAATAGAAAACATCTTATCTGAAACTAGATTCGGGAGGATTTTATGACTAAAAAAATGATTGCCGTCGATTTGGACGGAACCTTGCTCAACTCTGAAAGCAAACTTTCTGATTTTACTATTGAAACGATTAAGAAAATCTCTAAAAAAGGCCACCAAGTTGTTATCGCAACTGGTCGCCCTTACCGTATGGCCAAAGATTTTTATGATCAACTTGAACTTGAAACCCCTATGATCAACTTCAACGGTTCACTCACTCATCTGCCAGGTAAGACTTGGAAACATGAAAAGTGTCTGACTGTGGACAAAAAATACCTCTTGGATATTGTGAAACGAAAAGAGGAGATTGAGGCAGACTTTATCGCAGGTGAATACCGTAAAAAGTTTTACATTACGGCTCCAGACAAAGAAATTGCCAACCCTAAATTATTTGGTGTTGAAAACTTTCGCCCTGAAAATCAATTCCAGTCTGATTTAGTTACCAAGGGGCCTAACTGTATTTTATTACAAACTAGGGCAGACGATAAATATGCACTGGCTGAAGAGATGAACAGCTTTTACAAGCACCAACTCAATATTAATACTTGGGGTGGTCCCTTAAATATCCTTGAATGTACTCCCAAAGGAGTTCACAAGGCCTTTGCCCTCGAATATCTTCTCAAGATCATGAATATAGACAAACAGAATTTGATTGCCTTTGGTGACGAACACAATGACCAAGAAATGCTTTCTTTTGCAAGTAAAGGCTATGCTATGAAAAACGCAAATCCTGCTCTGTTACCTTTCGCAGACGAGCAATTACCATTGACCAACGAAGAAGATGGCGTCGCTCACTTTTTACAGGAACGATTTCTTTAATTTCACTCATTCTATACTTTTGGGGTAGACATTAGCTACCTTAAGAGTATGGAATTTTTTTGAGCTCAAAGTTAATGAAAAAGGATTTGAATCCGTCTTTTACAGATCCAAATCCCAACAAATGATGTCTATTTCTTTAAAACGATACGATCTGAAGCCTCGCGGTCCATGTCATCGATAATAATCTGGTTCTCTTCTGCCACATAAATCTTGATATCGTCTCCAATAAAGACTCTCTGATTTTCTGGTTCGAAGGTCACCTTCTTAACCTCTTGATCTCCGTTCGCTTCAACTTCTGTCCACGTTCCGGTATTTCCAGTGACTACAAGAGTAATGCTATCACCCTCGTCTTGGCCCTTATAGGTCCCATCTATATTAGTAGTTGCGTCAGTCTTTGCACTAGTAGTAGAACTAGAAGCACTGGTTTCTGATACTTGACTAGTGCTCGCTTCAGAGCTAGTGCTTGCTTGGGATGAAGGTGTCGGCTTCGTTGTTGCCGAACAAGCAACTAAAAGACTAAGACTTGCTACAGTAGCAAGAGAAAGTGTAAATTTTTTTAGTGACATAATGTCTCCTTTCTTTCAGGAGCTAAAGGCAGAAAAACTGCAGAACTATTCTACTTATACTATATCAAATAAAGGAAACAAGGTCAATCAAGCAACTATGTTTTTATAAGGTAGGCACGAACTTCAGATATAAAATAGAGGGAACCTGTAACAAACAGTAAGTCTTTCTCACCTGCAGACTTTTCAAAATCATCTATAAAATCTCGATAGGAAGCAACTCTATGATAGTCGCTCAAATCTTGCTCCTCCAAAGATCCCTGATAGTCAAAACTCGTCACATAGAGAGCTGTATCAGGTAAATGATCTGTCAGATAACCAAGCATGCCACTGTAATCTTTACGCTTTAAAGCTCCAAAAAGGATTTGAGGTTGATAACCTTGCTGAATTTTTTCCTGGATAAATTCAACTAACCGCTCCAAGGCTGGTAGATTGTGGGCACCATCTAGATAAATGTGCTCCGTAACAGGTTCTAGACGCCCAGCCCAACTGGTTATTTTCAAAGCACGCCGGATAGACTCCTCATTGACCTTTTCACCTCTCTCTGTCATAAACAACAGAAATGCCTGCAAAGCAAGGGCAGCATTCTCCTCTTGATAAGCTCCTTCCAATCCTAGTTTTAATTGGGTCAAATCCGCTAGAGAAGAAGAAAAATGTCCTGATTTGAAAGAAAAATCTCGGTCAGCTTGGTAGAGAGTTACATCTAAATCTTCTGCTATCTTTTGACAAACGAGCTGGGCTTCAGGAGCTAAGTTTGCAATCACTGCTGCTCTTTCTGGCTTAAAAATTCCTGCTTTCTGTTCAGCGATTTCTTCCAGACTATTGCCCAAGGTCTCCTGATGATCTAGGCCGATTGAAGTAATAACTGCAATCTCTCCAGTCACCACATTGGTCGTGTCAAGCAAGCCACCAATTCCAACTTCTAATAGAACTAGATCCACCCCTTGTTCTTTAAAATAAAGCAAAGCAATCACAGTTAACAATTCAAAAAAAGATAGCTGATCGTGGGTTTCTAGAAGCCTTTGCTCCATTTCCTTAACTTGATTTGCCAAACGGATAAAGTCTGCGTCCGATATGGGTTGACCATTGATACAAATCCGATCATGGATGCTAACAATATGGGGTGAAGTAAAGGTCCCCACCTTCTTACCATGAGAAACAAAGAGTTCTCTCATAAAGGCAATGGTTGACCCCTTGCCATTAGTTCCTGTAACATGGATAATGGGGTAAAATTCCTCAGGATTTCCCAACAAATCTACTGCCTTCTGCATACGCCCCAAACCTGATCTAAAATTCAAACCGATTCGACTATGAAGCCATTTTTCTACTTCAAACACGCTTAATCTCCTTAATCCTTAACAAAAAAGCGAAGATTCTCTTCGCTTTTCACTGAATTAGCTAGTACTTAGCTATATTTTATTTCAATACGGGCTAAAAACGTCCACTGGACATTCCAACTCTTCCCAATTTCTGAGTTGGGCTGATACAGTCTCCCAGACTTACCCGCTCTCTCTTAATTCAAGGAGCTGGGCTAAAAACATCCCCCGAACTTACTGACGGTTTTTATTTTTAGCGTCAGGCTAAAAACGTCCACTGGACGTTCCAACTCTCTCCAGTTTCTGGGAGTTGGGGTAAAAACATCCACTGGATGTTTTTACTCCTCCATAAAGCTGTTGAAGACTTCTTCAATCATGTTCCATTCATCTTCTGAATCTTCAGGGATTGGTTGCAATTCGCCTTCTGTTCCATCTTCGTTTTCGATGAATGAATAAGCTTGGATTTCGACTTCGCCGTTTTCATCTTCTTCTGCGTTAACTGGTACAAGAAGAACATAGTTTTTACCAAATTCTTCTTTTCCGTCAATGGTCAAAAGGATTTCAAACAAAGTTTCGTTTCCTTGCTCATCTACAAGTGTAATAAGTTCACGTTCTTCGTGATCGTGGTTGTGATCGTGTGACATAGTTTCTCCTCTGTCTTAAAATTTTCTATCTAAATAATTTTGCAAAATCAACTGAGCGGCTAGTTTATCAATAACTTTTTTACGCTTATTACGACTAATATCCGCTTGCTCAATCAACATACGCTCTGCAGCGACCGTAGTTAGGCGTTCATCTTGATACTCTACTGGTAGACCAAAGAGTTCTTCTAGTTTAGCCCCATAGGCTTGACTGGCTTCTACCCGCGGTCCACTGGTATTGTTCATGTTTTTAGGCAAACCAACAACAAAACGGTCTACCTTATAGGTAGTAACCAGTTCCTTGAGGCGTTCAAAACCGAACTCTCCCTGTTCTTCATTGATTTGGATGATTTCAAGCCCTTGTGCCGTAAAACCTAACGGATCGCTAATCGCTACTCCTACCGTTTTGGAACCAACGTCCAATCCCATAATTCTCATAGATTATAGATCGACTCCTTGTCCTTTAAGGTAGTAGCGAACCAGTTCTTCAACGATTTCATCTCGCTCATACTTACGGATTTGATTTCGTGCATTGTTATAACGAGGAACGTAAGCTGGGTCTCCACTGAGAACATAGCCCACGATCTGGTTAATAGGGTTATAGCCCTTTTCATTCAAAGAAGCATAGACATCTGTCAATGTTTCACTGATTTCTTTTTTATTGGAATCGTCCAATTTAAAACGTACGGTTTCTTCAGTAAATCCCATTCTAACACCCTCTTTCCTTAGAATAGTACTATTATAGCACATTCACGGTCGTTCTACAAATCACACAGTCTGATTCTGTTGATTTTCTATGACTTTCTACTGGACTGTTGCCCCATTTGCAACACGATTAGCAATATAGTCCTCTGGTTCGTTTTTCAATAGATTTTCCAGTCCAACATTCTTCAAGTATTCGTTTTCACTTGCTTTTTTGAGATCCAGTGTTTGGAAATCATAGCTAGTCTTGGTTTCCATTTCTTTCTCATTTAAAAGAGTCGTTTCAATGGTAAAGCCTGAAATTTTTCGAGCTGCTTGAACAGACTCATCCTTGTCCTCAGCTTCTTTAAGAGCTTTTTTAGCTTCGTCTAATCCACGTTCAGAAATATAATTTTTTAAATCTTCTGATACAGGACGTTTCTGCTGAATTGTCAAGCTTAAAAATTGATTGCCTTTGTAAGTAATGATTTGAGTTTGCTGTGCTCCACTCTCATCAGCTGGCAAAACCAAGGTCTTAGTAACAACTGTATTTTTGGTTGCATTTTCTAATACGGGCAAGGTTGACTGTAGAGCTTCTTGAGAACTCTCAGTAGTTGAAGCTGCTGTTTCTTTTTTCTGACCACATCCAACGAGCAAAAATAGTGCTGCGAATGTTCCAATGACTAACTTTTTCATAAATCCTCACATGTTATCCAATTTAAATATTAGAGAAGGCCAGGAGTCACTCCCAGCCTTGATGTTTTATAGAGCCGCACGTAAGCGCGCTTCTGCATTTTCCACATTACGGACAGAGCGTGGCAAAAAGGCACGGATATCGTCTTCTTTATAGCCGACTTGTAGGCGTTTCTCATCTACAAGAATCGGACTTTTCAAGATACGTGGTGTTTCCATAATCAGGTTGAGCACTTCATTCACACTCAAATCTTCGATATCAACACCAAGGGCCTTTGCGTAACGATTTTTCGATGATACGATACTTGCAATTCCATTGTCTGTTTTTGTCAAAATATCAAGTAGTTCTTCTCTCGAAATTCCTTCCTTACCGAGGTTTTGTTCTTTATAACTTAACTGGTGGGCATTGAGCCAGGTCTTCGCTTTTTTACAGCTAGTACAACTTGAGACTGTATAAATTTTGATCATGTACCTACCCCTTTCGCTACATGTTACTATCAGTTTAGACTATTATACCATAAAAAACATCGGACTTGCGACCTATTTTTAAAAAATTTTAACTTTTTTGGCAATTTTTGAACTTTTTTCTTGACAAAATACGAACTATAACCATTCTTTATACTTCTTAATGTAAAATTTCTTAATAACTGTAACGCTAAACATATACAAGAAAATAATACAGATTAAGAATAAGAAGTAAGGAAGCCCTAAGGGTGCTAGACGAAGGATATTTACTAGCGGTCCATAAGGTAGACTGGTTACAAAAAAGGCTGCAACCAGTGTCATCAAAATCACAAGCCAAGCTGGTCTGCTTTGTACAAAAGGAACTTTCGCTGTACGAAGCATATGGATGACCATGGTTTGAGACCACATAGATTCGATGAACCATCCTGTTTGGAACAAGATAATAAACTGAAGGGCAGATTCTGACCCATGAACATAATGATGGCCAGTCACCAAAGGAACAATGATAAAGTAGAGGAAGATAAAGGTCAAAATATCAAAGACAGATGAGATTGGTCCCATCCAAACCATAAATCGCGTAATGGATTTTGCTTCCCATGTATGGGGTTGTTTTAGGAAATCTTGATCCACATTATCAAATGGCAATGCCACACAAGACAAATCATAGACTAGGTTTAGGACAATGAGATGAACAGGGGCCATTGGTAAAAATGGTAAGAAAATACTCGCAACAAGGAGTGAGAAGATATTCCCAAAGTTTGAACTAACGGTCATCTTGATGTACTTGGTCATGTTGGCGTAGACCTTACGGCCTTCAACGATACCCGTTTCAAGAACCATGAGATCCTTGTCTAGCAAGATAACATCCGCTGTTTCCTTGGCGATATCGACTGCTGTATCTACAGAAATACCGACATCTGCCACCTTCATGGATGGAGCGTCGTTAATACCGTCCCCCATATAACCAACACCGTGACCATTTTTCTTTAACTGTAGAATGATACGAGCTTTTTGATCAGGTGACAATTTAGCAAAGACTGTTACTTTTTCAACCACTTCTGCCAATTCTTGGTCTGTCATTTGATCAATGTCAGCACCTAAGAGCATATGTTCAACGTCCAATCCAACCTTTTCACAGATGGCTTGGGTTACTTTTTCGTTATCTCCAGTTAAAATTTTTGTTCTGACACCATGCTCAAGCAAAGCTTGGATAGCGGGTGCTGCAGATGGTTTTGGTGGATCCAAGAAGGCAAGGTAACCCGTAAGGATCATATCATTTTCATCATCCACAGCATAGGCATAGTCTTCACGTAAACCTGATTTGTAGCCAACACCTAAGACACGCAAGCCTTGACGGTTTAATTGACCAACTTCTGCCAGTACTTCTTGGCGAATACCTTCCGTAATAGGGATTATTTCTCCACGATATTCCACATGTGTCGAAATGTTCAACATTTCTTCTAAAGCGCCTTTGGTCACCATACTAACAACATTGCTGTCATCTTTGACGATAACACTCATACGTCTGCGCTCAAAGTCAAATGGAAGCTCGTCAATTTTTTGAAAACTGGTATCTAGATTTTGTAGGATAGCGTGTTCTTTGGCTTCTTTTTCAGTTCTACTGATAATGGCACGGTCCATCAAGTTTTTCAAACCTGTTTGAAAATGTGAATTTAGATAAGCTCTTCTTAAGACCGCCATATCCAAATCACCATGGATATCCAAAGGGTATTCTAAGACAATCTCATCTTGCGTTAGAGTTCCAGTTTTATCTGTACATAGGATATCGATCGCTCCTAAGTCTTGAATAGCATTGAGTTTTTTGATGACCACTTTTTCCTTGGCCATGATAATGGAACCTTTGGCCAAGCTAGCTGTAATAATCATCGGAAGCATTTCTGGTGTCAGTCCGACACCGACACTCAAGGCAAATACTCCAGCCTCTAGCCAATCACCATCGGTCAAACCATTTGCGAAAAACACGATTGGGACCATGACAAGCATCAAGCGGATCAAGAGCCAAGAAATGCTGTTCATTTCACGTTCAAAAGAAGTTGGCTCATCATAGGTGTTGAGAGTCTGCTCGATGGCTCCCATCATGGTGTCATCACCAACAGCGAGAACCATAGCTGTGGCACTTCCTGAGATAACGTTTGTCCCCATGAATGCCAAAGATTCTGCTTCTAAAAGACTCTCTACATTTTGATTAGTAGCTTTATTTAAAGCAAGCTTTTCGACTGCATCACTTTCTCCAGTCAAACCTGACTGTTGAACGAAAAAGTCGCGGGATTCAAACAAGATGACATCTGCTGGAATCATGTCTCCAGCACTCAATTTCACGAGATCTCCCACAACCAACTCATCGATCGGCAACTCTTGTTCAAGACCATCACGAATAACAGTTGCAGTATTGACAATCATTTTTGAAAGGTTGGTTGTTGCCTTGTCGCTCCGCAATTCTTGGACAAAACGGATGCCTCCTGAAATCAAAACCAAGACAACGATAATGATAGAGGTCGTTGGATCCTCTTGACCAGGTTTGGCAAGCCAGACGTTTGTAACGAGAGAGATAAAGGCAATCACAAGTAAAATGATTGTAAAAGGATTGATAATGGACTCATAAATCTTTTTAAAGATAGAATCCTCTTGACCCTTGGTGATGGTGTTTTCACCATATAGGTCGCGATTTTCTTCGACTTGTTCTGAATCTAAGCCTTTTAGACTTGTATGGTAAAAAGCTAGACTCTCTTTAAATGGAGTTTGAATAGCTGCTGCTAATCTTTCTTTTGTAGTTTTCATTGGCTTCTCCTATCTGTATGAATGGTGATTTCATACTCAATGAAAATCGAAGAGCAAACTAGGAAACTAGCCGCAGGCTGTACTTGAGTACGGCAAGGCGACGTTGACGTGGTTTGAATTTGATTTTCGAAGAGTATCATACACAGGAACCAATCACTTTATAAGGACAAAACGACACAAATCAGCGATTGGCTGTGTATGTGCGGTTCTGGATGATCGTCAATTTGCATCGTTTGTCTCCTTTCTTTGTTTTAAAACAGCAGAAAGTCCTGCCATAAAATGGCAGGACTAAAAAACTTATGATCTGTTTTCGTTCAAGCTTTAACTCCATAGGGCAATGAAATGAGCTTAGTCTTGACCTTCGCGACCAGGACTGTTGACCAACGAGTAGTGTCTCCACTGCTTTGCGGTAGCCATCCGTATCCCTATGGTAGCCTCACCTACCGTTTTCGCCTTTCAGTATAAACCTTTAACTAGTAAAAGTCAACGATTTATCTCATTTTTCTTAGATTACGATTAATTCTTTTGGAGCAAGGGTTAATAATTCACAACCGGTATCTGTAATCAGGATATCGTCTTCGATACGAACCCCGTATTTACCTTCAATATAAATACCCGGTTCATCAGTCAAGACCATACCAGTTTTGATAACTTCTTTGGAAGTTTGACTGAAGTAAGGTTCTTCGTGGATATCAAGCCCGATACCGTGTCCGATACCGTGTGTAAAGTATTGTCCATAACCTGCTTCCACAATAATGTCACGAGGAATCTTATCAAAGTCACGGAAACCTAAACCATCCTTAGCTTGGTCAATCAATGCTTGATTGGCTTTTAGAACTGTATTGTAAATCTCTGCCTGCTCGTCACTGACATGACCGAGGTAGATGGTCCGAGTCATATCACTCACATAGTGGTCATAAAGACAACCGAAGTCCATTGTAATAGCTTCGCCTAGTTCTACTGGCTTGTGCATTGGGTGGGCATGAGGTTTAGAAGAGTTGATTCCACTCGCTAGAATCGTGTCAAAAGACAAACCAGCAGCGCCTAATTCACGCATACGGAAGTCCAGGAAGTTGGCAATTTCAATCTCTGTCTTACCTAGCTTGATAAAGTCAAGGGCATCGTGGAAAGCTTGGTCTGAGATGGAACAAGCCTTACGAATGGTCGCAATCTCTGTCTCGTCCTTAATCATACGAAGGGCTTCAACAAACTGCGTCTGAGGAAGCAATTCTAAACCTTCAAAGGCGGTTTGCATGCGATGGTAATAAGAAACTGAAATCTCATCTTCAAATCCGATACGAGAAAGGCCCATATCTTTTGCAATCTTTGCGATAGTAGCCAACTCGTCACGCTCTGCAAAAATCTCAAAACCGGTTACTTCTTGCTTGGCAGCGATAATATAGCGGGCATCTGTCACTAAGACCTGACGGTCACGGCTGATGAAGACTGTCCCATTTGAACCCCAAAATCCTGTCAAATAGTAGACATTTTTAAGGTTATTGATAATGATTCCATCTAGTTCTTTTTCTTGCATTTTATCTAAAAATGCTTGTACACGTTTATTCATGATGTAACTTTCCTTTCAAATACTGTCCTGTATAGCTAGCTTCATTAGCAGCTACTTCCTCTGGTGTTCCTGTTGCGATAATAGTTCCGCCACCGACACCACCTTCTGGTCCTAGGTCGATAATATGGTCTGCTGTTTTGATAACATCCAGATTGTGCTCAATGACGAGAACTGTATTCCCATCATCGACAAAGCGGGACAAAACGGTGAGTAAGCGAGCGATATCCTCGGTATGCAAACCAGTTGTCGGTTCATCTAAAATGTAGAAAGACTTCCCTGTTGAGCGCTTGTGAAGTTCACTAGCCAGTTTCATACGCTGAGCCTCCCCTCCAGAAAGTGTCGTAGCTGGTTGTCCCAAGGTCACATAACCTAGACCAACATCTTTGATGGTCTGGAGTTTGCGTTGAATTTTCGGAATATGTTGGAAAAATTCTACTGCGTCGTTGACTGTCATATCCAAGACTTGCGAGATATTCTTTTCCTTGTAGTGAACTTCTAGCGTTTCACTGTTGTAGCGGGTCCCATGGCAGACTTCACAAGCTACGTATACATCTGGCAAGAAGTGCATCTCAATCTTAATAATCCCGTCACCCGAGCAGGCCTCACAGCGCCCACCCTTGACATTGAAACTGAAACGCCCCTTCTTATAGCCACGAATCTTGGCTTCATTTGTCTGAGCAAAGAGGTCTCGAATATCATCAAATACACCTGTATAGGTCGCAGGATTAGACCTCGGTGTTCGACCAATTGGACTCTGGTCAATATCTATCAGACGATCGATATGCTCGATTCCTGTAATGGATTTAAACTTACCAGGCTTGTCTGAATTGCGATTGAGCTTTTGTGCAATAGCCTTTTTGAGGATGCTATTAATCAAGGTAGACTTCCCTGAACCAGATACCCCTGTCACCGCAATGAATTTTCCTAGTGGGAAACGAACGGTGATGTTTTGCAAGTTGTTCTCACGCGCGCCTATCACTTCGATAAAGCGTCCATTTCCTACACGACGTTCTGACGGCACTGGAATCGCGCGTTTCCCTGACAGATACTGTCCTGTAATGGATTTGCTGTTGCGAGCTACCTGTTTAGGCGTTCCTGCAGCAACAATTTCTCCACCAAAGACACCTGCACCAGGGCCAACGTCAATCAGATAATCAGCTTCTCGCATAGTATCTTCATCGTGTTCCACCACGATCAAGGTATTCCCCAAGTCACGCATCTTTTTCAGGCTGGCAATCAGGCGGTCATTGTCCCTCTGGTGAAGACCGATGGATGGCTCATCAAGGATATAGAGAACTCCTGAGAGATTGGAACCAATCTGGGTCGCCAAACGAATACGTTGACTCTCCCCACCTGATAGGGTTCCTGCCGAGCGGGATAACGTTAAATAGTTAAGACCCACGTTATTGAGGAAGGTCAAGCGGTCCTTGATTTCCTTCAGGATAGGACGAGCGATAATAGCCTCATTTTCAGATAGGGTTAGCTGGTCAATAACTTCCAAATGGTCTGCGATGGAGAGGTCTGAAATTTCTCCGATATGGAGTCCTTTCTCTCCTCCTACACGAACAGACAAGGCTTGGTCATTGAGACGATAACCATGACAGGTGCCACAAGTCAGCTCGTTCATATAGAGACGCATTTGTGTACGAGTGTAGTCGCTATTTGTTTCATGATAGCGACGCTTGATATTTCCAAGCACTCCTTCAAATGGAATATCGATATCACGAACTCCACCAAATTCATTTTCATAGTGGAAATGGAATTCTTTCCCATCTGAACCATAAAAAATGTGATGTTTATCCTCCTCAGACAAGTCCTCAAAAGGCGTATCCATATCCACTCCAAAGGCTGTCATGGCTTGTTCCAGCATATTTGGATAATAGTTAGAAGAGATAGGGTTCCAAGGCGCTAAGGCTCCCTCACGAAGAGTCTTGCTAGCATCTGGCACTACTAAGTCCGTATCAACCTCTAGCTTGATTCCCAAACCATCACACTCACTACAGGAGCCAAACGGTGCATTGAAGGAGAAGAGACGAGGTTCCAGTTCTGGAACCGTAAATCCACATACTGGACAAGCATAGTGCTCCGAAAAGAGCAACTCTGAATCATCCATAGTATCAATAACGACATATCCTTCAGCGATACGGAGAGCTACTTCAATCGAATCAAAGAGACGACTACGGATACCATCTTTGATGATAATACGGTCTACCACCACGTCAATGTTGTGTTGTTTATTCTTTTCAAGTTCAGGAACTTCAGTCACGTCGTAGACAACTCCATCGACACGGACACGGACGTAACCATCCTTTTGAATCTTTTCAATCAACGTCTTATGTTGCCCTTTTTTCTTACGAATCACGGGAGCTAGAATCTGCAAGCGTTGGCGTTCTGGCAATTCCAAGACCTTGTCTACAATCTGCTCTACTGACGAAGCCTTGATAGCCCCATGCCCATTGATACAGTAGGGTGTTCCGACACGTGCATAGAGGAGACGTAGGTAGTCATTGATTTCCGTTGTTGTCCCAACCGTCGAACGAGGATTTTTACTGGTCGTTTTCTGGTCAATGGAAATGGCAGGGCTGAGACCATCGATAGAGTCCACATCTGGCTTTTCCATATTGCCCAAAAACTGACGAGCGTAGGCTGACAGACTTTCGACGTAGCGACGTTGCCCTTCTGCATAAAGGGTATCAAAGGCTAAACTAGACTTTCCTGATCCAGATAGTCCCGTCACCACAACTAGCTTGTCACGCGGAATTTCCACATCTATATTTTTTAAATTATGGGCGCGTGCCCCATGGATGACAATCTTATCTTGCATATTACTTCTTCCTAGTTCATTGTTGCTTTCCATTATACCAAAAAAAGTGAAATTCTATTACCAAAAAAACCGAATTTGTAGTATAATAGTACGGTGTCAAAAATCACTGGAACACGGAATAGATTAGGAAAGGATAGGAGATATGAAACAAGTTTTTCTCTCAACTACAACTGAATTTAAAGAGATCGATACGCTCCAGCCGGGCACTTGGATCAATCTCGTCAATCCTACTCAAAGCGAATCGATGGAAATCGCCTCTGCCTTTGATATTGATATCGCAGACCTCCGTGCACCGCTCGATGCGGAAGAAATGTCTCGTATTACTATCGAAGATGAGTACACCTTGATTATCGTGGACGTCCCAATCACAGAGGAAAGAAATAACCAGACCTACTACGTGACTATTCCCTTGGGGATTATCATCACAGAAGAGGCTATCATCACTACCTGTTTGGAGCCTCTACCACTTCTTGATATCTTTATCAATCGTAGGCTTCGCAATTTCTATACCTTCATGCGGTCGCGCTTCATCTTCCAAATCCTCTACCGCAATGCAGAGATTTACCTAACTGCCCTTCGTTCAATTGAACGTAAGAGTGAGCAGATTGAGAGTCAACTTCACAAGTCTACTCGAAACGAAGAATTGATTGAACTCATGGAGTTGGAAAAGACCATCGTCTACTTCAAAGCTTCACTTAAGACAAATGAGCGCGTGATTAAAAAATTGACCAGCGCAACTAGCAATATCAAGAAATATCTCGAAGACGAAGACTTACTGGAAGATACCTTGATTGAAACGCAACAGGCCATCGAGATGGCGGACATCTATGGAAACGTCCTTCACTCTATGACAGAGACCTTTGCTTCTATCATTTCAAATAACCAGAACAATATCATGAAAACCTTGGCACTTGTGACTATCGTTATGTCCATCCCGACCATGATTTTCTCAGCCTACGGAATGAACTTTAAGGATAATGAAATTCCTCTAAACGGAGAACCGCATGCTTTCTGGCTCATCGTCTTTATCGCCTTTGCTATGAGTGTCTCTCTCACTCTTTACCTCATCCATAAAAAATGGTTCTAAACAGGAGTTATTATGTCACAGATTGATTTAAAAGAATTAACCAAGAAAAACCAAGAATTTATCCATATTGCAACTCAACAATTTCTAAAGGATGGAAAAACCGACGCTGAAATCAAGGCCATCCTTGAAGAAGTCATTCCTCACATCCTTGAAGAACAACCAAAAGGTGTGACTGCTCGTTCAATCTACGGAGCACCAACTCACTGGGCTCATAGCTTTAGTGAAAAAGAGCAATACGAAAAAGAACATCCAAAAGAAAACGACGATCCAAAATTGATGATGTTAGATTCAGCTCTTTTCATCACAGGACTTTTTGCAGTAGTTAGCGCCTTGATGAGCTTCTTCTCAAACCAACCCGTTGCCTACGGCTTGGTAACACTTATCAGTGTAGGGGCCTTTGGTGGAGTTGCCTTTTACCTTCTCTATCACTTCATCTACCGCTACTACGGACCAGATACTGACCGTAGCCAACGCCCTCCATTCTGGAAATCACTTTTGGTTATGTTAGCGACTATGTTTGCTTGGGTTCTCATCCTCTTCTTGAGTAACTTCCTTCCACAAGCCATCAACATCAGCCTCCCACCACTTGTTTTATTGGTGATTGGAGGAGCTCTCCTTGCCCTACGTTTCTACCTCAAAAAACGTTTCAACATTAAGAGCGCAAGTGCAGGACCTGCCAGATATTAAGATAAACAATAAAAGTAGTGTGTTTTGTAGACAGACTATTTTTATTCTGGCTCCAAAGCATTTTTCGATTCTACAAAGAAAAGTAGCCACATTTTCTAATAACATTCTAATGTAAAATCTTCCCTTAGAATCCCGAGGTTTTGTCCTTGAATCCAAGTTGTTTTTCTGTTATACTAATAAAGTAATAAGGAGAAATATATATGACTAAACAGAGAATTAATCAAATTGTCGGTTCAATTGGTGCCTTTATCGGGATTATTGTATTTATAGCCTACATCCCTCAAATTTTTGCCAATTTACAAGGGAACAAAGCTCAACCATTCCAACCTTTATCAGCAGCAGTCTCTTGCTTAATCTGGGTCATTTACGGATGGACAAAAGAGCCTAAGAAAGATTGGATTCTAATCATTCCAAACTCAGCTGGGGTTATCCTTGGCGGAC
This sequence comes from Streptococcus pseudopneumoniae, assembly GCF_001073085.1. Classification (GTDB taxonomy): domain Bacteria; phylum Bacillota; class Bacilli; order Lactobacillales; family Streptococcaceae; genus Streptococcus; species Streptococcus pseudopneumoniae_M. The sequence continues at coordinate 85,027 of NZ_JVFV01000044.1, read as the reverse complement.
TGACCTTCCTTACTGCTCTATAAGAAATTAACTACTATAAAAAGCAACCACATCGAGCGGTTGCTTTTTTGCTTACTTTTGTGATCTAAAAGCCTTTTTCTGATTCTAATTCTTGTTGTTTCCCCTCTTCTTTTGTGATACAATAGCATCAATTTATTTCTAGGAGGATGAGATATGGTTTCTACTATTGGTATTGTTAGTTTGTCTAGTGGCATTATCGGAGAAGACTTTGTCAAACACGAAGTGGACTTGGGTATTCAACGTCTCAAGGGCCTTGGACTCAATCCTATCTTTTTACCTCATTCGCTAAAAGGCTTAGATTTTATCAAAGAACATCCTGAAGCTCGTGCAGAGGATTTGATTCAGGTATTTTCTGATGATAGCATCGACATGATCCTATGCACCATCGGTGGAAACGATACCTATCGTTTATTGCCCCATCTTTTTGAAAATGACCAACTACAAAAGGTTATCAAGCAAAAGATTTTTCTTGGCTTCTCGGATACGACCATGAACCATCTCATGTTGCATAAACTAGGAATCAAGACTTTTTATGGGCAATCCTTTTTAGCAGATATTTGTGAATTAGACAAGGAAATGCTTGACTATAGCCTTCACTACTTTAAAGAATTGATTGAGACTGGTAGAATCTCGGAAATCCGCCCTAGTAACGTTTGGTATGAGGAACGGACTGATTATAGTCCCAAGGCTCTGGGAACACCTCGTGTTAGTCACGAAAATACAGGTTTTGACTTGTTACAAGGCAATGCTCAATTCGCAGGGAAAATCCTCGGTGGTTGTCTTGAGTCTCTCTATGATATTTTTGACAACTCTCTACACGCAGATAGCACAGACCTCTGCCAAAAATACAAACTTTTCCCTGACTTGTCAGACTGGGAAGGAAAAATCCTCTTGCTAGAAACCAGCGAAGAAAAGCCTGAACCTGACGACTTCAAAAAGATGTTGCGGACTTTGAAGGACACTGGCATATTCGCGGTCATCAGTGGACTCTTGGTCGGAAAACCTATGGATGAGACTTTCTATGACGACTATAAAGAGGCACTATTGGATATCATTGATAGCAATATCCCAATTGTCTATAATCTGAATGTCGGACATGCAACTCCAAGAGCAATTGTCCCCTTCGGAGTTCACGCCCATGTAGATGCAATGGAGCAAGTCATTCGCTTTGACTATAACAAATAAAGCTGGGAAGAATTTCTCAGCTTTTTTCAGTATCGTTACTAGCATTTTCATCACATACTACCGATAGCTAAAATGATCAAGGCTAGGCTATTGCCTAACATGTGAACAAGTAGGGGATAGTAGATATTCTCCTTTTCTTTCACATAAATAATAGAAAAAGCAAGACCCCCACCTAGGTATCCGACTGCACCGACCCACTCTGATAAAGACAAACTGTGCATATGAGTAAGCGCAAAGGCAAGGCCGACCAAAAAGACACTCAGCCAAGTTGGCAGACTTTTCCTTAAATATCTCAATAAAATTTGACGGAAAAAGAGCTCTTCCACTAAAGGGCCTATGACACAGGCAAAAACCGCTATCAGTAGTGGTTGTTCTTTAAAGGCAGTTTGTATATTAGCCTCGTTTAGTCCCTGTCCGCTTAATCCCAACATCTGTCTCAACATTTCCGATAGGAGCCCAAAGAGAATGGTTAAAATGAAAAGCAAGGCCCAGCCTTTTAAAACCCCAAAGATAAATTTCCTTTTAGAATTTCTAACCTCTTCCCACTTTTGGAGCAATAGGGACTTAAATAAGAAGCAACCATACACAAACATGATGGTATAGACTAAATAGGTCCCTGCAGAAGAAGGCAATGGAGCATCAAATACTCGTATACCATCAAACACAAAAAGGACTATATAGAGAATCCCAAAAATCAGAACTCCCTTATATTTTGTAGACATCATTTAAGACCCTTCCATTCACAATCATTCTCATGGTCATCAACTAGCCCTGCAACCTGCAGATAGGACAAGACAGCGACTGGTCCAGTGAACTTAAAACCACGTTTTTTGAGATCCTTGGATATTTTTTCAGACAAAGGCGTTTTGGCTGGTGCTTGACTGTAGTCCGGGATATCATTGACCAAGGTCTTCCCATCTACAAAAGACCAGAGATAAGCATCAAAAGAGCCATACTCTTTCTGAACTTGTAGAAAAGCCTGGGCGTTGGCACGGGTGGCAAATATCTTGGCACGATTGCGGATGATAGCTGAATTATTCATCAGATCTTCCAGTTCTTCATCCGTCATGTCTGCGACTCGTTGGACTTGATAGCCATAAAAAGCTTTTCGGAAGGCTTGGCGTTTATTGAGCACCGTTTCCCAAGAAAGACCAGCCTGATAAGTCTCCATGCAAAGCAACTCAAAAAGTGCTCGGTCATCATGGAGGGCCTGGCCCCATTCCTCATCGTGGTAGGCTACATATAGAGGGTTGTTCATTTTAACCCAGCCACAGCGTTTTGGCATCTTCTTCTCCTATTTCACCAACATCTTAAGGGCAGATTTGATGTAGTTTTCAGCAGTATCTGAAGTTCCTTCAAAGAATTTCTTGATTTTCTTAAGCTCGGTTGCCTTGTAGCCCAAGGCCAACATAGCTTCCATAGCTTCTTCCAATTCTTGGTTATCGTTGCTAGATGGAGCAGTAGTCTTAGCAGGGAGGTCATCGCCTGCCACAACCACTTTACCTTCTAGGTCTAGCACCATCTGCTGGGCTGTTTTCTTACCAATCTTCGGAAACTTGGTCAAGTAGGTGATATTCTTGGTCTCGATAGCTTGAACGAGACCTGCATTGTCATCAGCTGCGATAATAGCAAGAGCAGAAACAGGGCCAATGCCTGATACAGAAATCAAGCTGAGAAAGAGGTTTTTCTCGTCTTCCGAACGGAAACCGTAAAGCAGAAGAGCATCTTCACGAACAACTTGATGCACATAGATTTGCGCTTCCTGATTGACTTGTCCTGAGTAGGCATAGGGGTTTGCTACGTGTAGGATATAGCCGATTCCGTTTGCTTCTAGGACGATGTATTTAGCAGTAATTTTGGTAATGATACCCTTTAGATATTCGTACATAATTTTCCCTTCAATTTATACTCAATGAAAATCAAAGAATAAACTAGGAAGCTAACCGTAGGCATAACTTGAGTTAGGCAAGGTAAGGCTGACACAGTTTAGAGAGATTTTCGAAGAGTATTAGTATTTTCCTAGCTCTCGGAGGCTAGTATGATTTTCCTGAATGCGACGGAACATCTTTTCCATGTCCGACTTGGTAAAGTGTACCAAAACAGGACGTCCGTGTGGACAGTTATAGGGGTTGTCACATTGAGAGAGCTGATAGAGGAGTTGTCTAGCCGAGTGGTCATCGATCCGATGATTGGCCTTGATAGACCGCTTGCAGGACATCATAATCGCCAGCTCTGCTCGGTATTTCTTTATCGAAACTTCCTTGGTCAAGAGAAGCATATCACACATCTCATAGATACCTGACTCGATTTCCTCCTCTGCCATCCAAATGGGATGTTCCCGAAGGATGAATTGATTCTCCCCGTACTCTGCTAGAAAGACACCAACTTCCTCTAAAAGTGGCATTCTTTCCTTGAGACGAAGGGCATCATCCGCAGGAAATTCAAAGATATAGGGCACTAGGAGTTGCTGCTGGCTCTGGTCAACATTTCCAATGCTCTCACGGTACTCCTCATACTTAACCCGCTCTTGAGCCGCGTGCTGATCTATGATGTAAAGGCCATCTCGACCTTGGGCAAAGAGATAGGTTCCATGCATCTGCCCGAAAAATTCCAACTCTGGGAAGCTTGACGTTTCTTCTCGCTCTAGCTTGTCATAAGCCTTATCCAAACTAGCCATATCTAACTCAGGATGATCCAGTTGGTCATAGCTGATAGGCTTTCTCTCTGCAAAATGCAGTTTTGCTGGCTTGGTCAGCTGATCCAAGGTTTCCTTGGCGAAGAGATTCAAATCCTGTCTTTCTTCAGTCAGATTCACCTGATGGTCTGCTACCTCAGCTTGAGGCGGTCTTGTCAGCTCCGTTTTTTCATAGTAGAGCGTATTTTCTCTCAGTGGCAAAGTCGTTTGCTCCACCTTTTCACGATTGCGAACGGTAGACTTTGCAAGATTTTCCAAGGCATCTGGAATCAAGGTCTGTTCCTTGAGACTCTTTGCGATAGCTTCTGAAACCAGTGCCATCAGCTCTCTTTCCTTAGAAATACGCACCTCTTGCTTGGTTGGGTGCACATTTACGTCCGCCAGATATGGATCAATCTGGATGTGAATAACAGCTAGCGGAAAACGCCCCACCATGAGCTTGCTGCCGTAACCATCTAAAATAGCACGATTGAGTAGGAAGTTTTTGATATAACGGCCATTGATAAAAAGGCTGATATAGTTACGATTAGCCCGTGTCAATTCCGGCAATGAGACAAAACCTGAAATTTCAAAGTCTAGGTCCGAATTCTCAATCTCAACCATCTTTTTGGCACTAGCTAAACCATAAATCCCAGCAATGGCTTGGCGCAGCTGACCCGTACCAGCTGTTCGTGTCATCTCCTTGCCATCGCTAATCAGGCTAAAGGAAATCTCAGGATGGGCTAGCCCCAAACGGTTGACAATATCAATAATATGGGACAACTCCGCCTGCTGACTCTTCATATACTTGAGACGAGCCGGTGTGTTGAAAAAGAGGTCCTCCACACAAACCTTAGTCCCAACAGGACTAGTCGCTGGGCTAATCTCTCCAACTTCTCCCCCACGAGCCACTAACTTGGTCCCGTGACTTGCTCCATCCGCCGCAGTCAACAAGGTTAAGACACTAACAGATGCGATTGAAGGCAGGGCTTCACCACGAAAACCCAGCGTGCGAATCCGAAAGAGATCTGCCTGATTCTTTATCTTACTAGTGGCATGACGACGGAGGGCTAACTCGACTTCATCGTGGGCAATCCCATGTCCATTATCTGTGATTTGGATTTTCTTAAGACCAGCTTCTTCAATCTCAACGATAATCTGGCTTGAGCCAGCATCGATAGCATTTTCAACTAATTCTTTGACAACGCTAGCAGGACGCTCGATAACTTCTCCTGCTGCAATCTGGTTGGCCAATACTTCTGGCAATTCAATAATATGAGACATCTTTCAGCCCCTTTCTCAACTGTTTTTATCTATTTCTCTGAAAATAATACTCTTCAAAAATCTCTTCAAACCATGTCAGTCTCGCCTTGCCGTATATGTGTTACTGACTTCGTCAGTTCTATCCACAACCTCAAAACGGTGGTTTGAGCAGCCTTCGGCTAGCTTCCTAGTTTGCTCTTTGATTTTCATTGAGTATAAGCTAGTGCTATTATACCATATTTCACTCGTTTCCAAAAAAGTCCAAGTAGCAACTTTCTTCCCGATTTTACTAGGTTATTTGCCAAGTTTGTGGTAAAATAGGTAGAAACAATATTTTAAAAAGGAGAAAAGACACATGCACATTTTTGATGAGCTAAAAGAGCGTGGTTTGATTTTTCAAACGACTGATGAAGAAGCTTTGCGTAAAGCCCTAGAAGAAGGTCAAGTTTCTTATTATACCGGCTACGATCCAACTGCTGACAGCCTTCACCTAGGTCACCTTGTCGCAATTTTGACCAGTCGTCGTTTGCAATTAGCAGGTCACAAACCTTATGCGCTCGTTGGCGGTGCTACAGGTCTCATCGGAGATCCGTCCTTCAAAGATGCTGAGCGTAGTCTCCAAACAAAAGACACAGTAGATGGCTGGGTCAAGTCTATCCAAGGGCAACTTTCTCGTTTTCTTGACTTTGAAAATGGCGAAAATAAGGCTGTCATGGTCAACAACTACGACTGGTTTGGCAGCATCAGCTTCATTGACTTCCTCCGTGACGTCGGAAAATACTTCACTGTCAACTACATGATGAGTAAGGAATCTGTGAAAAAACGGATCGAGACAGGGATTTCTTACACTGAGTTTGCTTACCAAATCATGCAAGGTTACGACTTCTTTGTCCTTAACCAAGAGCACAACGTAACCCTACAAATCGGTGGTTCTGACCAGTGGGGAAATATGACAGCTGGTACCGAATTGCTTCGTCGTAAGGCTGACAAGACTGGTCACGTGATCACTGTTCCACTCATCACAGACGCAACTGGTAAGAAGTTTGGTAAGTCAGAAGGAAACGCAGTCTGGCTCAACCCTGAAAAGACTTCTCCATATGAAATGTATCAATTCTGGATGAATGTCATGGACGCTGACGCTGTTCGCTTCTTGAAGATCTTTACCTTCTTGTCACTGGATGAAATTGAAGACATCCGAAAACGATTTGAAGCAGCTCCACACGAACGCTTGGCTCAAAAAGTCTTGGCTCGTGAAGTCGTGACACTTGTTCACGGAGAAGAAGCCTACAAGGAAGCCCTTAACATCACTGAGCAACTCTTTGCAGGAAACATCAAAAACCTTTCTGTCAAAGAACTCAAACAAGGACTTCGTGGAGTGCCAAACTACCAAGTTCAAGCAGACGAAAACCACAACATCGTGGAACTCCTCGTGTCATCTGGTGTGGTTAACTCAAAACGCCAAGCCCGTGAAGATGTTCAAAACGGAGCTATCTACGTCAACGGCGACCGCATCCAAGACCTTGACTATGTCTTGGGGGATAGCGACAAGTTAGAGAACGAACTGACTGTTATCCGCCGTGGGAAGAAAAAATACTTTGTATTGACTTACTAAATTGTTCAACATTTACCTATAAACAAAGGAGTTAACCTCGAGAAAGGTAACTCCTTTTTGCTGTGAATAGTCCCCACCTATCCCTTAATAGACAGGCTACGCAGTACAATGCGTAAGGTTGTTAGATTATGTAAGATAGAGAGATTTGAAGGACTGAGCCAGTTAAACAAGCCAAAGCCAATCAAACTACTATTTACGACAACGGTATCTTGAATATTCTTCTTAATGAGTGTTTGCAAAGATGATGATAGCGAATCCAACTCTTGGAAGAAATCCAAACGATTATCTAACAATAAGATATCACTCATCTGCTTAGAAATATCTGCACTCTCATTCATCACCACACCGATATCTGATAGGGTTAGAGCCGCTGAGTCATTCAATCCATCTCCAACCATCAAAATAGTGTGACCTGCTTTCTGCAATTCCTCTACTAACTCAAATTTCCCATCAGGTTTCAAGTCTGTATATACCTGATCAAAGGGCAAATCTTTGACTAATTCCTCTGTCCTAACCAAGGTGTCCCCTGTTGCCAGAATCAATTTTTTCCCCTGTGCCTTAAGTTTATCCAAGGCTGTTTTTGCTTCTTTTCTCAAAGGAGTATGAATGCAGAACATTCCAATCAATTCATTCTGATAAGCCAAGAATAAGAGATTGTAGTGACTCTTGTACTCTTCAATTAAAGCATTTTGTTCTGAACTGATATGAATCTGCTCATCCTGCATCAAGACATAATTCCCAATAAGAACTGGTTGGCCATCTATATGAGATTTGATCCCCTTGCTTGCGATATATTGGAGTTTCCCATGCATTTCCTCATGTTCAATCCCCTCTATCTCAGCTTGCTTGACGATGGCATTAGCAATAGGATGATAAATGTGTTCCTCAAGACAGGCACTGATTCTGAGAATATCTTCCTCACTATAGTCCCCAAAAGGTAACACCTTTTCAACTATCGGATAGCTAGTTGTGATTGTTCCCGTCTTATCAAACAAGAAAGTATCAACTTCCAGATATTTCTCCAAAACATCTCCATCCTTAATCACCATTTCACGGTTCAACCCCTCCTTGATAGCTGTCAAATAAGCTACAGGAGTAGAGATTTTCAAAGCGCAGGAGAAATCGACCAATAGGAAAGAAATAGCCTTAGAAAAAGAACCTGTCAATAGGTAAGTCAGCCCAGCCCCCAAGAAATTATATTTGACGACCTTGTCCGCCATTTTGATGAAATAGCGTTGTTTCGTTTTCTTGTTTTCTTCAGATTTCTTCATCAACTCAATCAGTTGTAAAACCCGGCTGTTCATCTGATTATCGGTTACACGAATGCGTAACTCTCCAGTTTCTAATACTGTATTTGCACAAACCAAATCAGACTCTCTTTTTTCAACTGGAAAACTCTCTCCCGTCAAGGAACTTTCGTTGACCATACCTAAACCTGAAACTACTTGTCCATCAAACAGAATTTCATTTCCTTGAGATAAGACCAAAACATCTCCTATTTGAACATCGGAACTCTTGATACTAACAACCGTATCGCCCTGTACTAGGAATACATCGCTCTCTTTTGCAAGAAGACTCTGTTCTAAATCTGTTGCAGTTTTTTTCAAGGACCACTGATCTAAATGATTCCCCAAATCAAGCATAAACATGATGTTGCTGGCAGTCTTGGATTGGTTCATAAACAAGGACAATAAAATCGCCGAACAGTCCAAGACTTCCATCGTTAGTTCCTTACGCGCTAGTGTTTGATAGGCTTCTCTGATATAACCCAAAGCCTGATAACAAGTCCATATATAGCGAATAGGATACGGCACAAAACTACGAAAAATTATACGCTTAATCGCTGCACCTGAAACAATAGAATAAGCACTCTCTTCTCTACGAATGGGAAGAGTCATCAACTCAGAAACTTTCCCTCTATCAATTCTTTTTAAAAAGGCTTCTGCATTGTCTAATACAGAGAAGCCTTCTTTTATGCGTAGAGTAAAGTGCTGTTGATCCATGTAAAACTGGATAGACTCAATCCCCTTTTCATCTCTCGCCAAGGAACGAAGATAGTCTTGAATATCCAAGGTGAGTGAAAAAGAAGATGATAGTCGGATATGTTGGTATCCTCTATGTAGCACTTTAAAAGACATATTATTCTCCTATAAGGCTATCTAATTGCTCTTCTTTTTTCTCTTGCTCGTACAAATATTTGGCATCTTGCAAGACATCGTCTCCATGTTGTTTCACAACAGAAACAGATGCATCTAGCCCGTCTTTCAACTTGTAAGCCTTAGCCAAAGCTTTAGAATAACCTTTTTTAGCTTCCTTACTTGCTAAGATTTTCAAACCAAGGGTACCAAATGCGACACCACCCAAAAAGAGTGATGATTTTTTCGCAACTTTTGCGACGTTTAATACTTCTTTTAGCATACTTATTTCCTCCTTATCATTATTATATAGCAATTTAGATATAAAAGCAATTTTATTCCATAAATTGGAGAATTAGTTTTATTTCTACTGAATCTCCCATCTACTTATTCCTAAAGTTGCTTTCATTTGCCTCTTTTGATACACTTAAACTATGAATACAAATCTCAAACCCAAACTCCAGCGTTTTGCTTCTGCTAGCGCTTTTGCCTGTCCCGTCTGCCAAGAAAACTTGACCTTGGTAGAATCTAGTCTCAAGTGCACCAATCACCATTCTTTTGACCTGGCAAAATTCGGCTATGTCAATCTAGCACCACAAATCAAACAATCCGCCAACTACGATAAAGAAAACTTTCAAAATCGCCAGCAAATCCTAGAAGCTGGCTTTTACCAAGCTATTCTAGATGCCATCTCTGATTTAATTGCACGTTCAAAAATTGCCAAAACAATTTTAGATATCGGCTGTGGTGAGGGCTACTACTCTCGCAAACTTCAGGAAGTGCACCCTGACAAGACCTTCTATGCCTTTGATATTTCAAAAGATTCGGTCCAAATCGCTGCCAAGAGCGAACCTAACTGGGCAGTCAATTGGTTTGTCGGTGACCTGACTCAACTTCCTATAAAAGACGCTAGCATGAATATCCTTCTTGATATCTTCTCGCCTGCAAATTATGGAGAATTTCAACGAGTTTTATCAAAAGATGGTATCTTAATCAAGGTCATCCCTACCGAAAACCACCTCAAGGAAATCCGCCAAATAGTACAGGACCAGCTGACAAAGAAGGACTATTCCAATCAAGATATCAAGGTACACTTCCAAGAATATTTCAGCATCCAATCTATCCAGACTGCTTCCCTGACCAAATCCATCACCGCAGAGCAAAGACAAGCTTTACTCAGCATGACACCCCTCCTCTTTCACGTTAACCAAAGCAAGATTGATTGGAGCCAACTGACAGAGATCACCATCGAAGCAGAGATTCTGGTCGGGAAAGCCCTGTAAACTAGGTTATGAGATAAAACCAAGCCCGCACCTCTTCTGGAGATGCGGGTTTAAAACACGATTTTTCACTGTCTTTCCGAAAAGTATAAAAATTTTTGACCTCTCCATTTATTTTCGATTTGAAATGACAAATTTATCAATAAATAGCAAGTGATATAAGGCAAGTGCTGCCCCATAACAACAGCCATGAAAAGAGATTTCTTGATGAGTAAGTGGAAATGAAGAACTATTACCCATATAAAGACATGACCAAATTACAAAAAGAATCCAAAATAAATCAGTCCATTTATATTTTGAAAAATATTTTTTCCACATAAGAACACCCTCTTTCTTTACTATAATACTATTATAATACTGTTTGTAAACGAATACAAGAAATTTGAGGTAACAGCTAAGAAGAACCTTAGGCTTAAAGGTAGTACAACCAACCTTCTTAGTGTTCTCTAGGTCTGATTTTTAAGTCTAGAAATTATTGACAAATTATTTTTTCTTTTGAGACCAGTCAACCTCAAATCCATAACATTCAAAAAAAGCGAATTTCAATTGAAACTCACTTTTTTTCAAAATCCATTAGTATAATTTTTTATCTTAGTTCAAGTGCCAGATATCTTCGTTATACTGAGCGATTGTACGGTCAGATGAGAAGAATCCTGCTTTAGAAATGTTAACGATGACTTTATCCAACCATGCGTCACGGTCTTCGTAGTCAGCAAGCATTTGCTCTTTCACTTTGATGTAGTCTTCCAAGTCAAGAAGAGTCATGAACCAGTCTTTGTTGATTAATTCGTTATAAAGACGTTCCAAACGTTCAATCTTACCAACTGCAAGAACAGCGTCGCTCACGATAAAGTCAACCAATGGTTTGATCGCTTTACGAGCGTAGAATTCGCTTGATTTGTAAGCTGATTTTTCGTAAAGGTCGATAACAGTTTCTGAATCTTCACCAAAGATGTAGATGTTTTCATCACCAACCAACTCAGCGATTTCCACGTTAGCTCCGTCCATAGTACCAAGAGTCAAAGCTCCGTTCAACATGAATTTCATGTTACCAGTACCTGAAGCTTCCTTGGAAGCAAGTGAGATTTGTTCAGAGATATCACACGCTGGAATTAAGAAGCTTGCTGCAGTAACGTTGTAGTTTTCAACCATAACCACTTGTAAGTGTGGTGCAACTGCTGGGTCATTAGCGATTACTTCTGACAAGCAAAGGATCAAGTGGATGATATCTTGAGCAATTGTGTAGGCAGGAGCTGCTTTACCACCAAAGAATACTGTGATTGGACGAGCAGGGATGTTACCAGCCTTGATGTCCAAGTATTTGTGAATCACATACAAAGCGTTCATTTGTTGACGTTTGTACTCGTGAAGACGTTTGATTTGGATATCAAAGATAGAGTTTGTATTGATTTCCACACCTTGGTGCTCTTTCAAGTGACGAGCCAACTTACGTTTGTTGTGAGCTTTGATGCTTTCCAATTTTTCTTTGACAGCAACCTTGTCTTCGTAAGAAAGAAGGTCTTCCAATTTAGAAGCTTCATGGTGCCATTCGCGGCCAAGAATCTCATCCAAGTAGTGAGACAAGCTTGGGTTAGCATGCATGAGCCAACGACGGAAGGTGATCCCGTTTGTTTTGTTGTTGAATTTTTCTGGGTAGATGTCGTAGAAAGCTTTCAACTCTGAGTTCTTCAAGATTTCAGTGTGAAGAGCGGCAACCCCGTTTACGCTGTATCCATAGTGGATATCCATGTGGGCCATGTGTACACGATCGTTTTCATCAATGATTTGAACAGCTGGATCTTTGTATTCTGCTTTAACACGACGGTCCAATTCTTTGATGATTGGTACCAAGTGAGGAACCACTTCTTCCAAGAATTCAAGAGGCCATTTTTCAAGGGCTTCAGCAAGAATTGTGTGGTTTGTGTAAGCAGTCATGCTACGAACGATAGAGATTGCTTCATCAAGTTCGATACCACGTTCAGTCAAAAGACGGATCAATTCAGGAATCACCATTGATGGGTGAGTATCGTTGATTTGTACAACTGCGTAGTCAGCAAGGTCATGCAAGTTGCTTCCTTTTTCGATTGCTTCATCGATGATCAATTGTGCACCGTTTGAAACCATGAAGTATTGTTGGAAGATACGGAGCAATTCACCTTGTTTGTCGCTATCGTCTGGGTAAAGGAAAAGAGTCAAGTTGTGAGCGATGTCTGTCTTATCAAAGTTAATGCCATCTTCAATGATAGATGAATCAACTGAATCCAAGTCAAACAAACGCAAGCGGTTTTTCGTAGCTGTTTTGTAACCAGGCACATCGATATCGTAAAGAGTAGATGTCAATGTGAAGTGTGCAAATGGTACTTGGTAGCTACGGCTTGAGCGAACCAACCAGTTTTGGTCAGTCAACCAAGCGTTAGGAATAGTTTCTTGTTGGTTGTTTTTAAGCACTTGTTGGAAAAGACCAAAGTGGTAGTTCAAACCAACACCGTCACCGTTCAATCCAAGTGTAGCGATTGAGTCGATAAAGCAGGCTGCCAAACGTCCCAAACCACCATTACCAAGTGATGGTTCCAATTCTACTTCTTCGATTTCGATCAACTCTTTACCTGCGTCAGCAAGTTCTTTTTTAACTTCGTCATAAAGACCAAGGTTAATCAAGTTGTTTGACAAGAGTTTACCAATCAAGAACTCAGCTGAGATGTAGTAAACTTTTTTCTTACCAGTGTTCACTGGTTTTTGGCTGCTTGCAAGTTTGCTGTAGTTAAGAAGAGCAAGGTAAAGCTCCTCATTGCTACATTCTGCGATAGATTTATTGTAACGATTTTGTACAAATTCTTTTAATGGTAACATTTTTATGTCTCCTGATAATGTCTTATTTCTTTAATTCTACCAAATTTTCATTGATACGGCGATAAATTGTAGTCAAGTCAAGCAAAGTTTCTTCAACAGCAGGAGTCAATTGATCCTCTGTCATACGCCATGACCAGTTTCCACCAAGAGTAGATGGGAAGTTCATACGAGCTGAACCATCCAACTCTAGCAAATCTTGCATAGTAGCAATCGTCATGAAACTTACTGATGCGAAAGCTGTACGAAGCATAGCATGCACCACTGTTTCGTACTCTTTACGGTTTGTGTAACGAGCCATGTACTCACGAGTTGGATCATCAATTTCATCACGGTACCAACCAAGAACAGTGTTGTTATCGTGTGTTCCTGTATACATAACTGAGTTTGCTGGTGCCAAGTGTGGGCTGTCGATACTTTCGTGTTCTGGATTGAAAGCAAATTGAAGGACTTTCATTCCTGGGAATCCAGTGCGCTCACGAAGCTCGATGACTTCATCAGTCATAAATCCAAGGTCTTCTGCGATGATGTTCAAGTCACCAAGTTCTTCTTTAACCGCCGCAAAAAGTTTGTAGTCAGGTCCTTTCACCCATTTACCAGGTGCTGCTGTTTCAGAACCCGCAGGGATTTCCCAGTAAGACTCAAATCCACGGAAGTGGTCAATACGCACGATGTCGTAAATCTTAAAGCTTTCACGCAAGCGTTCAATCCACCATTTATAACCATCGCGATCCATTGCTTCCCAGTCATAGATTGGGTTACCCCAAAGCTGACCAGTCGCAGAAAACTCATCTGGTGGGCATCCTGCGATGCAAGTTGCTTTTCCGTTTTCATCAGTTTTAAAGAGGTGTGGATTTGCCCACATATCGCTTGAATCTTCAGCAACATAGATTGGCATATCCCCCACAATCTCGATGTGGTTTTCGTTAGCGTATGCTTTCAATTTCAACCATTGTTGGAAGAAGAGATATTGGGTTACGCGGTGGAAAACAAGTTTGTCTGCCAATTGTTCACGGTAGCTTTCAAGAGCAGAAGCTTTACGCGCACGAATATCTGCATCAGGCCACTCTGTCCAAGCAAGGTTATCAAAATGCTCTTTGATAGCCATATACTCTGCAAAAAGTTCAAGCCATGATTGGTTCTCTTGAGCAAATCTTTCAAAATCTTTGACATCTCCAGCTTCAAGGAAACGTTTAACTGCTTTTTCTAGAAGGGGACGACGTGCATAGTAAATTTTAGCGTAGTCAACTTCAGTTGGGTTGCTACCGAAGTCTACTCCCTCAAGATCACCTGCTTCTAATAAGCCTTGCTCTACCAAAATATCAAGATCGATAAAATGAGTGTTTCCAGCAAAGGCTGAGAAAGATTGATAAGGAGAATCTCCGTAGCTGGTTGTTCCTAAAGGAAGGATTTGCCAGTAACGTTGCTTTGTACGAACCAAGAAGTCAACGAAATCATAGGCGCTTTGACCAAATGATCCGATTCCGTAAGCTCCTGGAAGTGATGAGATGTGCATCAACACACCACTTTGACGTTTCTTCATAATAGCACCTCAAGTGTTTTTTAATTAATTGTTCAAATTTGTGCGCAAACGTTTGCGCTATGTAAAGTATAACCCATTTCTAAAATAAATGCAAGCGTTTTTAAAAAAACTTTTTATTGTTTAATCTTTTTTGACAAACTTTCAAGTTACTATATTCTTATTTTCAATACCCTTTTAATCACCATCCTAATCATGCAATCGTTTCCCTTCAATTATTTTTGAATCGAAATTTACACGATTACATCTTTCTCTTCTATTATACGAACAATTTTAGGAATTAGCCAGTAACAAGCTTTTTAATTTTTTTTCAAAAAAATACTTGCAACCGTTTTCTGTTTGTGCTATACTAAGGTCATAAGGGAAAACGTTTGCGTTCCCTAGACTATAAAATTTGTTATTCTTTAGGAGGAATACACTATGTCAACTAAATTCATGAAGAGCGCAGCTGTACTTGGTACTGCTACTCTTGCTAGCTTGCTTTTGGTAGCTTGCGGAAGCAAAACTGCTGATAAGCCTGCTGATTCTGGTTCATCTGAAGGTAAAGAACTTACTTTATACGTTGAAGACCAATATAAAGCATTTGCTGAATCAGCTGCACAAGCTTACGAAAAAGAAGCTGGAGTAAAAGTTACTATCAAAACAGGAGACCAAATGGGTGGTCTCGATAACCTTTCTCTAGATAACCAATCTGGTAAAGCTGCTGACGTTATGATGGCACCATACGACCGAGTAGGTAGCCTTGGTAAAGACGGACAACTTTCAGAAGTGAAATTGAGCGACGGTGCTAAAACAGATGATAAAACTAAATCTCTTGTAACAGCTGCTGACGGTAAAGTTTACGGTGCCCCTGCCGTTATCGAGTCACTTGTTATGTACTACAACAAAGACTTGGTGAAAGATGCTCCAAAAACATTTGCTGACTTAGAAAACCTTGCTAAAGATAGCAAATACGCATTCGCTGGAGAAGATGGAAAAACTACTGCCTTCCTAGCTGACTGGACAAACTTCTACTATGCATACGGACTTCTTGCTGGTAACGGCGGTTATGTATTTGGCCAAAACGGTAAAGACGCTAAAGACATCGGTCTTGCAAACGATGGAGCTATCACAGGTATCAACTACGCTAAATCTTGGTACGAAAAATGGCCTAAAGGTATGCAAGATACGGAAGGAGCTGGAAACCTAATCCAAACTCAATTCCAAGAAGGTAAAACAGCCGCTATCATCGATGGACCTTGGAAAGCTCAAGCCTTCAAAGATGCTAAAGTAAACTACGGTGTTGCAACTATCCCAACTCTTCCAAACGGAAAAGACTACGCAGCATTCGGTGGTGGTAAAGCTTGGATCATCCCATCAAGCACTAAGAACCTTGAAGCTGCTCAAAAATTTGTAGACTTCCTTGTTTCAACTGAAGAACAAAAAGCCTTCTACGATACAACTAACGAAATCCCAGCTAACACTGAGGCTCGTTCATACGCTGAAGGTAAAAACGATGAGTTGACAACAGCTGTTATCAAACAGTTCAAGAACGCTCAACCAATGCCAAACATCTCTCAAATGTCAGCTGTTTGGGACCCAGCTAAAACAATGCTATTTGAAGCTGTAAGTGGTAAGAAAGATGCTAAGACAGCTGCAAACGATGCTGTAACATTGATCAAAGAAACAATCAAACAAAAATTTGGTGAATAAAAAATTTGTTCAAGGGGGGTGGAAATCAAATCCCCCTTTGAATTTATCAATAGAGACACAAATAATTTAGCTTTCTTATAAAAAAGCAGTATCCTATGAAAGGAGTTATTATGGAAAAGCAACAACCTAGTAAAGCAGCCCTGCTGTCTATCATTCCTGGGTTAGGGCAGATTTACAATAAACAAAAAGCCAAAGGTTTTATCTTCCTTGGTGTAACCATCGTATTTGTCCTTTATTTCCTAGCACTTGCAGCCCCTGAATTGAGCAATCTCATCACTCTTGGTGACAAACCAGGTCGTGACAATTCCCTCTTTATGTTGATTCGCGGTGCCTTCCATTTAATCTTTGTAGTTGTTTATGTACTCTTTTATTTCGCAAATATCAAAGATGCTCATACAACTGCCAAACAAATTAATAATGGTATTCCAGTAGCACTTACCTTTAAAGAAATGGTCAAAGGAATCTATGAAAATGGTTTCCCTTACCTCTTGATCATTCCATCTTACATTGCCATGACTTTTGCGATTATCTTCCCAGTTATCGTAACCTTGATGATTGCCTTTACCAACTACGACTTCCAACACTTGCCACCAAACAAATTGTTGGACTGGGTTGGTTTGACAAACTTTACAAACATTTGGAGCTTGAGTACCTTCCGTTCTGCCTTTGGTTCTGTTCTTTCTTGGACTATCATTTGGGCTTTGGCAGCTTCTACTTTACAAATCGTAATTGGTATCTTCACAGCTATCATTGCTAACCAACCATTTATCAAAGGAAAACGTATCTTTGGTGTTATCTTCCTTCTGCCTTGGGCGGTTCCAGCCTTCATCACTATCTTGACATTCTCAAACATGTTCAACGATAGTGTTGGTGCTATCAATACCCAAGTTATCCCTCTCTTTGCTAAGGTTCTTCCATTCCTCGATGGAGCTCTTATCCCTTGGAAAACAGACCCTACTTGGACTAAGGTTGCCTTGATTATGATGCAAGGTTGGCTTGGATTCCCTTATATCTATGTCCTTACTCTCGGTATCCTACAGTCTATTCCAAACGACTTGTATGAAGCAGCTTATATCGACGGTGCAAACGCTTGGCAAAAATTCCGCAACATCACTTTCCCAATGATCTTGGCTGTTGCGGCACCTACTTTGATCAGCCAATACACCTTCAACTTCAACAACTTCTCTATCATGTACCTCTTCAATGGCGGTGGTCCTGGTAGTGTCGGTGGTGGAGCTGGTTCAACCGATATCTTGATCTCATGGATCTACCGTTTGACAACGGGTACATCTCCTCAATACTCTATGGCGGCAGCTGTTACCTTGATTATCTCTATCATTGTCATCTCAATCTCTATGATTGCATTCAAGAAACTACACGCATTTGATATGGAGGACGTCTAAGATGAATAACTCAATCAAACTCAAACGTAGACTGACTCAAACCCTTACTTACCTCTACTTGATTGGCCTTTCAATCGTGATTATCTATCCACTGTTGATTACTATCATGTCAGCCTTCAAGGCAGGTAACGTCGCAGCCTTTAAACTCGATACTAACATCGACTTCAATTTTGATAACTTCAAAGGGCTCTTTACAGAAACCTTGTACGGTACATGGTACCTCAACACTTTGATCATCGCTTTGATCACTATGGTTGTACAAACAAGTATTATCGTACTTGCTGGTTATGCCTATAGCCGTTACAACTTCTTGGCTCGTAAACAAAGTTTGGTCTTCTTCTTGATTATCCAAATGGTGCCTACAATGGCTGCTTTGACTGCCTTCTTCGTTATGGCCCTCATGTTGAATGCCCTTAACCATAGCTGGTTCCTCATCTTCCTCTACGTTGGTGGAGGTATCCCTATGAATGCTTGGTTGATGAAAGGTTACTTTGACACCGTGCCAATGTCTCTTGATGAGTCTGCAAAACTTGATGGTGCAGGACATTTCCGCCGCTTCTGGCAAATCGTTCTCCCTCTTGTTCGTCCAATGGTTGCTGTACAAGCACTCTGGGCCTTCATGGGACCTTTCGGAGACTATATCCTCTCTAGTTTCTTGCTTCGTGAAAAAGAATACTTTACAGTTGCCGTTGGTCTACAGACCTTCGTTAGCAATGTGAAGAACATGAAGATTGCCTACTTCTCAGCAGGTGCTATCCTCATCGCCCTTCCAATCTGTACACTTTTCTTCTTCTTGCAAAAGAACTTCGTTTCAGGACTTACAAGCGGTGGCGACAAGGGGTAATATACCCCCCCGCCACCCTTTTTCATTTTTGACCTTGTACATCGATTGTCTGGTGAGAAACAAGAGCTTGCTGAGATTACCTTGTTAGTTAGTGGACGAATCATAACAAACATTCACTTTTACCAAGGATTCTACTATCCCCGCTTGAAATAAAAAACATTTCTCTATATAATACTCGTATAGAAAAGTGCCTATAGAAAGAGATTTATGTTACCATATCCATTTTCTTATTTTAATAGTATTTGGGGATTTCGTAAGCCCCTATCTCAACGTTTTGGTCTCAACTGGTTTCAACTGATTTTTACCAGTATTTTCCTGATTAGCTTGTCTATGGTCCCTATTGCCATCCAGAACAGTTCTCAGGAAACTTATCCTTTAGAAACTTTCATCGATGATGTCTACACTCCTTTGACGGATAGTGTAGTTCAGGATTTGGCTGCCAATGCAAAGATTGTAGATGGTAAGTTGAGCTATACAGGTTCATCTCCTCATCAAGCTTCTATCCAAATCGGAGACCCTTCTAGTTCAAACTTCCCTGAGGAATTACTTCTGAACTTTGAACCTGAGAAACTCATCATCAGTAAGCAAGGAAAAGAATTGACCAGCATTCGCTATCACGCGATAACGACTGAGAGCTTCCAAAGCAAGGAAAGCTTAACACAAGCCATTTCTAAAGACTGGTATCAACAGAATCGCGTCTATGTTAGTCTCTTTCTTGTGCTTGGTTCTAGCTTCCTCTTTGGACTTAATTTTTTTATTGTTGCTTTAGGTGCTAGCCTCTTGCTCTACTTCACGAAAAAATCGCGTCTCTTTTCATTTAAAAGCTACAAAGAGTGCTATCATTTCATTTTGAACTGTTTAGGATTACCAACCTTACTTGCTATGATTCTCGGTCTCTTGGGGCAAAACATGGCAACTTTGATTACTGTTCAAAATATTTTATTTGTTCTATACCTGGTCACTATCTTTTACAAAACGCATTTCCGTGATCCAGACTACCATAAGTAGGAGATTATTATGCCTGTTACGATTAAAGACGTGGCCAAGGCTGCAGGGGTCTCACCCTCAACCGTAACCCGTGTTATTCAAAACAAATCAACCATTAGTGATGAAACTAAAAAACGAGTTCGAAAGGCTATGAAAGAACTCAACTACCATCCTAACCTCAATGCCCGAAGCCTGGTTAGTAGTTATACCCAGGTTATCGGCTTGGTTCTTCCAGATGATTCAGACGTTTTCTATCAAAATCCTTTCTTCCCTTCTGTCCTTAGAGGAATTGCACAAATTGCTTCAGAAAATCACTATGCTATCCAGATTGCAACTGGAAAAGACGAAAAAGAGCGCTTAAATGCAATTTCACAGATGGTCTATGGAAAGCGTGTAGACGGTCTTATCTTCTTGTATGCCCAAGAAAATGACCCCTTGGTTAAACTCGTTACTGAAGAACAATTTCCCTTCCTCATCCTTGGGAAATCACTATCACCCTTCATTTCGCTTGTTGACAATGATAATATTCAAGCTGGTTTTGATGCGACAGAATACTTCATCAAAAAAGGATGCAGCCGCATTGCTTTCATCGGTGGTACCAAGAAACTCTACGTTACCCAGGATCGTCTAAGAGGTTACGAGCAAGCCCTTCAAGAACACAATCTACCTCTTGATAGTCATCGTACTTTCTTTGCAGATGAATTTCTTGAAGAAAAGGGATATAAATTTAGCAAACAACTTTTTGAATACGATCCAAAAACCGATGCTGTTATCACAACAGATAGCCTCTTAGCTGAAGGTGTTTGTAACTACCTCAATGAACATCAGCTTAATGTCCCTGTTCTCAGCTTTGACTCTGTTAATCCAAGATTAAACCTAGCGGCCTATGTCAATATTAATAGTCTTGCTCTCGGCCGCACTTCGTTTGAGACGATTCTTCAAATCATCAATGATGTCAAAGATAATCGTCAAATCTGCTATCGTCAAGTGATTGCACATGAAATCATTGAAAAATAAGAAAAACCAACTCTAACATTTTTTGCTTAGAGTTGGTTTTTTGTAATCTATTTTTATAATTGATCAGTTTTCGACTTCAACAAATCGGCCTAGGATATGAACATTTTCTGAAACAGAAACAAAGGCTGTTGGATCAACTTGCTTCATGATCAGTTTAAAATCATTGAACTCTGCACGAGTGATAACCGTAATCAAAACAGCCTTACGTTCGTGGTTATAAGTTCCTTCAGCATCATGGATCATGGTTGCTCCACGATGCAATTTATTATGGATCTTCTCAATGACGGCATCTGGATTGCTAGTGACAATCATAGCCTGCATGCGTTTTTGTTTGGTGAAAACTGCATCTGTCACACGACTTGATACAAAGATGGTAATCATGGAATAAAGGGCATATTTCCAACCAAAGGTCACTCCAGCAATCAGCATAATTGTACCATTGACCAAGAAAGAGATACTTCCGACGTTACGACCAGTCTTCTTACGAATGGTTAGGCTGACAATATCTGTTCCACCACTGGAGATGTTATGACGTAAAGCAAAGCCGATTCCCAGTCCCATGACAACACCCCCAAAAAGGGCATTGATGATGGGATCCTCTGTTAAGACCACCACCGGCACAAACTGGATAAAGAGTGAGCTCATAGATACCGTGATAAAGGTAAAAATTGTGAACTTATGTCCAATTTGATACCAAGCCAAAATCATGAGAGGAATATTGATGGCATAAAATGCTACCGAAATCGGAAAATGAAAACCAAACCAGTGGTTACTAAGGGCAGATATAATCTGGGCCAAACCTGTCGCACCACTTGAATAAACGTGCCCTGGTTGGAAGAAGAAATTGACGGCTACTGCTGATAGAAAACCATATACCAGAGAAGCTGAGATTTTTTCATCGTATTTTTCTCGAGAAATACTTTGTAAAACACGCAAAATCTTTACTCGATAAGCAAAGCGGCGAAGATAATGATTCCACTTTTTAGTTAGTTTCGTTTGTTTCATCTTGTTCTACTTGTAGATTAAGTTCCTCTAGTTGTTTAAGAGCTACTGTTGATGGTGCTTGCGTCATTGGGTCAGTTGCCTTATTGTTCTTAGGAAAGGCAATGACTTCGCGAATATTTTCTTCTCCAGCGAGCAACATGACAAAACGGTCAAGACCGATAGCCAAACCACCGTGTGGTGGGAAGCCATAGTCCATAGCTTCCAAAAGGAAACCAAACTGGTCATTTGCTTCTTCAGCTGAGAAGCCAAGAGCTTTGAACATACGTTCTTGAAGTTCTTTTTGGTTGATACGAAGACTACCACCACCAAGCTCATAACCGTTCAAGACGATATCGTAAGCAATAGCACGAACCTTAGCCAAATCACCTTCAAGCTCATGAGTAGTTTCTGCTTGAGGAAGGGTAAATGGATGGTGGGCACTCATATAACGACCTTCTTCTTCAGACCATTCAAACATTGGCCAGTCAACAACCCAAAGGAAGTTGAATGTATCCTGATCAATCAAGCCCAGTTCTTTAGCAATACGTCCACGAAGGGCTCCAAGTGTTGCATTGGCTACTTCAAGCGTATCAGCAACAAAGAGAACCAAGTCCTTATCTTCAAGACCAAGTGCTGCTGTCAAATCAGACTGGATACCAGTCAAGAATTTCGCAACTGGTCCATTTAATTCTCCATCAACTACCTTGACCCAAGCAAGACCTTTAGCCCCATACTGCTTGGCTACTTCTGTCATCTTGTCAATATCTTTACGAGAGTAGTTGTCTGCTGCGCCTTTAACTACAATGGCTTTAACCGCAGGAGCTTCTGAGAAGACTTTGAAATCTACACCCTTGACAAGATCTGTCAAGTCTTGAAGCAACATTTCAAAACGAGTATCAGGCTTGTCAGAACCATAAAGAGCCATGGCATTATCATACTTCATTCGAGGGAATGGCAGTGTTACTTCGATGCCTTTTGTTTCCTTCATCACGCGCGCAATCAAGCCTTCTGTGATGTCTTGGATTTCTTGCTCAGTCAAGAATGAAGTTTCCAAGTCGACCTGAGTAAACTCAGGTTGGCGGTCACCACGCAAGTCTTCGTCACGGAAACATTTGACGATTTGGTAATAACGGTCAAATCCCGCATTCATCAACAACTGTTTTGTAATCTGCGGACTTTGAGGAAGAGCATAGAAATGCCCTTTATTAACACGAGATGGCACCAAATAGTCACGCGCCCCTTCTGGTGTTGACTTAGAAAGGAATGGTGTTTCCACATCGATAAATTCCAACTCATCCAAGTAGTTACGGATAGAATGTGTTACCTTGGCACGAAGTTTAAGGTTTTCCAACATTTCTGGACGACGAAGGTCAAGGTAACGGTAACGTAGACGTGTATCATCGTTTGCTTCAATGCCATCCTTGATTTCAAATGGTGTTGTTTTGGCTGTATTAAGTACAGTAAGAGCTGTTACATTCAGTTCAACTGCTCCAGTCGCCAACTTGTCATTGGCCTGCTCACGTGCAGCAACTTGACCAGTCACCTCGATGACAAATTCACTACGAAGGCTTTCAGCTGTTGCCATCACCTCTGCAGATACTTTTTCTGGATTGATAACCAACTGCATGATTCCTTCACGGTCACGAAGATCGATAAAGATCAAACCACCAAGGTCACGACGACGTGCAACCCAGCCTTTCAAGGTAATTTCTTGTCCGATGTGCTCCTCACGAACACGACCAGCATACATACTACGTTTCATGTTTTCTCTCCTCTTTTATTCTGTTACTATTTTACCATAAAAGCGCAGGCTCTTCATGAAAATCATCAGAAAAGTTGAGAGTTTCCTCTTATAAATGAAAAAATCCAGCAAAGTCATTCGCTGGATCTTATTTTACTTGGTATTTCTTTATTTTTTACGCTTTTCCGCAATCTCTGCAGCCTTTTTAGGGAGAACAATCTCCGTTGCATAGGCTGTCGCAAATCGCATAATACCTGCGATTGGTGCAAAGATAACTGCTAGATGGTTATAAAAGAAATCCCCTTTAAAAGCATAGGCAAGCACTCCAATAATGAAGAAGAGAACAACTGCCTGAATCACTGCTAATAATAGTACTCGTTTCATGACTTCCTCCTGAGTCTATTATAGCATGAGAATCATTAAAAATCCGATTAAATTATTTAAAGCATGTAAAGCAATGCTATATGCCAAACCACCTTTGCTGACATAAGCTAAACCCAAGCTCAAACCTAGGGAACCATACACTAGGAATTGTTGAGGAGTGCCAGGGAAATGAACAAGTGCAAAAATGATGCTTGTTACTAGTAGAAAGAGAGTAGTCTGCTTAACATTATCCTGTCTCGGGAAGAGGAAGCAAGCCAGCATTCCTCGAAAAATAAGCTCTTCTGTCAGAGGGGCAAAAACAACAATTAAAAAGAAAGAGAAAATTGGTTGTCTTAAGGCCAATTCAGTGATAATCTGTTGATTGGCAGATGGATCTTCTGGCAAAAAGAATTGAGCAATAATGACAAGAAACCATACCAAGGCAGGCAACCAGATGTATCGATTGAGTCCAGTTGTTCCAATCGTTACAGGTGACATCTTATACCACTTATAGACAAAATAACAGTATGCGCCTGCTAATAAAATATAAAGTGGAAGAACACCATAAATAGGTGCGCCTGCGCCGAGAGCAACCTGAGCTATGCCCTGAATAAAACTATAGACCATAATAAATGATAAGAAAGCAAGGCTATACCAGCCGATATTTTTAAGTGTTTTCATAATATTCTCCTATTTGAAATAACGTTTTGTTTTGCGCAATTGTGCCACATTCATGTACATATGGATGACAACTGCCACGAGTAGAGCCACCAACTGTACTTGTCCCAATACCACAGATAAAACTACTAAGACAACATAGATACCAGGAATGAGGAGCTGATTAACCTTGAACAAGATCAAGTAAGCTTCTTCCATCTCAGCCTGTTTTTCTCCCTCATCATAAGTGTCAAGGTAGTCCAAAACTTCCTTGGGAGTCGCCGTAATAGAAAGTTTGTAGTTACGAATCTTGCTGGTGATTTTGAGACAGTAAACACCCGACCAGATACCTACAACCAGCAAAAGTAAGGATGTTGCTGATAGGCCTAAACCTCCCAAACCTAAAAGTAGACAGGATAGCATACAAATTTGGCAAACATTCCAAGCTACTGAAGCATAATCTAAGAAGCGATACGTGGCAAGGTAGTCTTGTTCGTTTTCTTCGTCCTCCTCTTCTCTTTGATAACTCTGATAGGCCTGATGGCTTTTTCTAGTGAAATAAAAGGTTAGAATCACCGTAAGCATCCCTAAACCAAGAAAGAATGATTTCAATGCAACGACTACTTGAGCTTGAGTGATACCTAAAGGATTAAGATCAAGGAAACCAGCAAATATTCCTAATAAAGCACTTGCAAGAAAAATCTTCAGTGCAAAAATGATATGTTTCTTTTCCATATTTCAACCTCTTTCTAAAACAATCCAGCCAACCACTGACCAAAGGTTTTACCTGATTCAAAAATAGCTGTCAAACCCTCTGCTCCAAGTGACACCAAAAGCAAACAAACAACAAATAAGAGAATAGCTTGGTTTCTTGCTTTTTTCGCTCCATCTCCTAATGGCTCATTGCCAAGCCAGCCTGCTAGATAAGCATAGAGAGCTACTGTTATAATACCGAACTCTGTTGAAGAAAGAAACAACAAGACTGTCACCAAACGAACGACGTTGGTCTGGATGTTAAAATAGTTTCCTAGACCTGCACAAACACCGGCAAGTTCTTTGTTCTCAGTATCTACTTGAAAACCTGCTAAAAATTCTTTCATAATTTTTCTCCTTTTACGATCTCTTTAAACTTTATCTTTCTCTCTACCCATCTAAAGACCAATAGTAGAACTAAATTTATCCAGAAGAGATATTTACTTTCAACGATAGTAACCCAACCAAATAGGGTTCCAATCATAGCAAAAGCATTCACATAAAGGGCAAGAACACTCATGTAATAAATCACTTTAAACTTGTTCATCACTCGTCCTCCTCTAAGCGAAAGACTGACTCGACAGGCTCATTGAATATCTGAGCAATCTTCAGGGCAATGACGATGGATGGCGTGTACTCATCTCGCTCCAGTAGACTAATGGTCTGCCTGGACACACCTGCTAGCTTGGCCAGGTCGGTTTGATTGAGACCATCGCGAGCCCGAAGCTCTTTTAGACGATTTTTTAGTTGCATGTTACACACCTACTTTCCGTCAAATTGAATCGTTTGGATATCCTCAATGCGTTGTAGTTTGAATTTTTCTTTTCCCTTTTTATCTACACGTCGTAGCTTGACCCATTCCTCATCAACATCCACAACTTCCCAGTTATCTGTTCCAAATAATTGTCCAACGATGACCGGTGTTCTCCCAATCATTTCTTTTAATAATCTTGACATTTCTGTATTTCCTTTCTCTTTTCGCTCAAACTTTTTGATTTTATTCTCTAGTTTCTTGACCTTTTGGGAATGGTAGATATAATACATAATCACAAGAGGTACAAATCCTAATGCCCACATAATCGTTCCTTTCTGCTATACTTTTCTTAACTTGATTTCATTGTAACACATCTTTTTATTTTTGACAAGTATCTTTGTCAAAAAGTTTAAGATTTTTGTCATTTTGCAAAAGAAAACGGTCAGGAGTAAAATCCTGACCAGTTTATCTGCTATTAAAATTCTAGTTTTTCAAAGATTTCTGAGAAGTTTTGACTGATAGCACCAAGCGAAACTTGAACTTCTTCTCGAGTTTGGTTATTCTTAACTGTCACTTGTCCGCTTTCGACCTCGCTCTCTCCAAGAGTGATAAGAGTCTTAGCAGCAAAAACATCGGCTGACTTAAACTGAGCTTTGAGTTTACGGTTGAGGTAATCACGCTCGGCTTTGAAACCTTGTTGGCGAAGAGCCTGTACTAATTCCAAGGCCTTAACATTTGCTCCTTCTCCCAAGACTGCGATATAAACATCTAGGGCGTTTTCGATAGGGAGAGTCACACCTTGCTTTTCAAGGATGAGAAGCAGGCGCTCTACACCAAGTCCAAAACCAAAGCCAGCAGTTTCAGGACCGCCAAAGTAGGCAACTAAGCCATCATAGCGACCACCTGCACAGACTGTCAATTCATTGCCCTCGATTTCTGTGATAAACTCAAAAATCGTGTGATTATAGTAGTCCAAACCACGCACCATGTTGGTATCGATGATGTAGTCTACTCCGAGATTTTCCAACATCTGGCGAACAGCATCAAAGTGAGCTTGGCTTTCTGCATCCAGGTAATCCAAGATAGATGGTGCATTCTCCACAGCTACCTTGTCTTCTTTTTCCTTCGAGTCCAAGACACGAAGAGGATTTTCCTCCAAACGACGTTGGCTATCCTTAGACAAGGTCTCCTTGAGCGGTGTTAAGTAGTCAATCAAGGCTTGACGGTAAGCCGCACGGCTCTCGGGATTTCCAAGAGTGTTGAGGTGCAATTTAACACCTTGTATGCCAATTTCTTTCAAGAAGTGGGCTGCCATCGCAATCGTTTCCACATCGGTAGCTGGATTGCTAGAGCCAAAGCACTCCACACCAATCTGGTGGAATTGGCGTAAACGACCTGCTTGTGGGCGCTCATAGCGGAACATTGGCCCCATGTAGTAGAACTTACTTGGTTTTTGAACTTCTGGTGCGAAGAGTTTGTTTTCCACATAAGAACGAACGACTGGAGCAGTTCCTTCTGGACGGAGGGTAATATGACGGTCCCCCTTGTCGTAAAAATCGTACATTTCCTTGGTTACGATATCAGTTGTGTCTCCAACAGAACGACTGATGACTTCATAGTGCTCAAAAATTGGGGTGCGTACTTCTGCGTAGTTGTAGCGTTTGAAGATTTCACGCGCAAAGCCTTCAACGTACTGCCATTTGGCAGACTCAGCAGGTAAAATATCCTGCGTTCCTTTTGGTTTTTGTAATTTCATAGAGAATCCTCTTTATACTTAATAGTCCTATTTTACCATAAATGAGAGGATTGGGACAGTGTGAAAAGAAGACTAACACCTAAATTTCATTTTTGAGATTAAGACTAGCTAGGAGAATCGCAAGCAAGGAAAGCCCAACAAACAGAGCCCATGTTAACTGTATATCCCATACTGCCACCAGTGAAAAACAGGCTGTCCCCACTGGTATGGATAGAGTAAACAACAAACCTAAAAAATTACTGGTACGAGAGAGAACCTCTGGAGCAAGATTTTTCATGAGCAGAGCACTAATTTTTGGAGAAATTTTCCCAGAAACATACATGGTAAAAAAGACGAAAAGCATCCCGAGCAAGACTTGGTTTAACAAATTAGATAGACCAACTAGACTGGCTCCTAATGTAACCCACATCATCAATCTAGGCAGAGATTGCTTCCCAAAATAATCATTGCCCGTAAGGCTACTGATGATAACTGCTAATAAGGTAATCAATTGTAAGATAAACAAGGCATCCTTGTAGGAAAAATTCAGTAAGGAATGATTTAAAAGGAAGATGTTATAGATACCACCTAAGGCACCACCCAAAGCATTGATAATCAAGATAGCAAAGAGCATAAAACCAAAGTTTTTATGTCCACTTTTAAGAAAAACGAGACGTAAGTTTCGGTAAATCGTTAAAAACTGATCTTTGATAGAAAGTTTCTCATTTTTCAGTGATTTACTATCAACAAGTGGAGTTGATAAGCTTAATTCAGCCCTTCCTAAAAAGAGAATGAGAGCTGACACTAGGAAAAATATGGCATTGATTCCCGCTACGAGCGAAAAGTTCTGTGTTGACACCCCTAATAGCCAAACTCCAAAAGCTTGGCCGCCAATCGCAGAGATGTAGGTAATAAACTGCGAAAAGGAATAGGCCTCCATCAGATCTGACTCTGCTACCTTTTCTTTAACGAGAGGCATTCGCAAGCCACCAGCAAAATCACTGGCTACATCACTAAGGACATTGATGAGGCAAAGGGTCGAAAAGGCAAAGAAACTAGCTTGCTGAACAACTAGGGCTGCTAGAAAAAATAAAACTGCCTGAAATAAACCGACATAGGTCATCCATTTGACCTTGTCCTTGGTATAATCTGCCCGAATTCCCACAAAAACGGTAAAAAGAGTTGGAAGCATCATCACAACATTCGCCATGGCAACGGCAACAGAAGCCTCTGGCAAAGTCGAGGCATAGACCACAAATACTAAATTAAAAATGGAAGCTCCAAAAGCATTGAAAAATCGTGATAAACTCAAAACTCTGTATGCTTGATTTCTTAGTAATAGTTTCATATAGATTCCTTTCTTTCTCACATTCTACTTTTATGGTAGTTCTAGTATAGCACCAAGAATCCCTCGAGAATACTTTTTTGAATATATGCAACAGACCAAACTGATAGCGAAAACGATAAAATTTTCTACTACTAATAAGTATCTTCACAGTCCTATCGTTTCAATTTAATTTACCTAGTTGCAAATATTCAACACTCCATGCCACTTCTATAATAGTCTGCAGATTTGCTACAACCGATCATCTCGAAAATACGGATAGCGTCCTCCATTTTTCTCTGTCCTTCCTCCGCTCTTCCTTGCTTACTATCAAGCAAACCTTCTGCCCATAGGTAGACTATTCGAAAATAGGTTTCATTTTCTTCAAAGAAGTTCTTTTCAATTTGTTTTTTGAAATAGAGGGCATTGGTAAAATCATCAACTTCAATACAGGCCATAAAACCATTGAGGAGCAAGGTGTGCATCATATTCCGATTTTTCCCCACTCCTTGCAAGAAATCTGACTTCCGCAACATTTCTCGAGTGTACTTTGTCAAAAGCTGGACCGATAAAAGAGGAGAGCAGGAAGAAAAGAACAACAGTTCATAGTACCCCCAAATTTCAACAGAAAATAGATAATCATGTAGGACTCTTTCTTCCTCAGAGGTCAATGTAACCGTCTCATCAATAGCTTTCATATAGGATTTTATCAAAATAGCATTGAGAATGTGTTGCTGTTTATCCTTTGAAAAAGGAAGTTGTTGATATTCTCTCTGGTAGAGAGTACGCAAAGATGTTAAATCTTGTGGGTCTATAGCCTCAAACATTCTGTTTCTAAATTCAGAATAGGCATCCTGATGAAAACCTCTCGCCAAAAATAACAACTCTTCCATACTCGCATGAATATTCTCCAAAGCTGTGATTAACTTTGGAGCAGATATTTCACTCTGACCATTTTCAAAACGCGACAATAAGGATGCTGAAAAGCGTCCACCTGTGGCTTTTCTCAAGGAGATTTTTCTGGACTCCCTTAACTCTTTAAAAACTTTTCCTAAATTCTTCATCCTCTTACCACTCGTCTTTTATTTTTTCCTATTTTACCACATTTCCTAATAAATACTAGTTCCAAGCTAGCATTTACAATCTGCTACAGGCATGATACAATGAATAACATCAGATATACGAAGGAGAACTTATGAAAAAGAATATCTTGACAACCCTTGTAGCCGCTCTTCTCTACTTTCTCTGTATCGGAGTGGGGGTTCTACTAGGGAACCTTGTCGACCACACTGGAAATATGTTTTACGCCCCTGCCTTTTCTGCTCTTGTGGGTGGTAGCGTCTATATGATCCTTTTAGCAAAGGTGCCTCGTTTTGGAGCGATTACTACGATTGGACTTGTAATTTCTCTGTTTTTCCTCGGGAGCAAGCATGGTGCTGGAGCCTTTCTGCCAGGAATTATCTGCGGTCTTGCAGCAGATGGCATCGCTCACCTAGGCCACTACAAAGATAAGGTCAAGAACCTTCTTTCCTTCCTAGTTTTTGCTTTTGGTACTACTGGTCCCATTCTACTCATGTGGGTGACCCCTCAAGCCTATATAGCAACTCTAGTCGCTCGTGGAAAATCCCAGGACTATATTGACCGCATCATGGTCGCAGCAAATCTCACTACCATTCTTCTCTTTGTAGCAAGTGTCCTCATCGGTGCTTTACTTGGTGCCTTGATCGGACAAGCACTTAGTAAGAAATTCGCAGATAAAATGTGATAGAAAAAGAGCCACACGGCTCTCAGTAGGTAGACAAAGCCTTTCGGTAATTAAAGGAGCTTGGTTCCTACATCTTGAAAACTCTTAGAAATGCAGATATAATGCTATTTTTAAGAGTTTTTTATTTTCTCTAGTAAAAAAAGATTGAAGAAAATTGTCCACAACGAACTTTTTCTTCAATCTGAGAGCCAGCTGGCTCTTTTTTTATTTATGACTTAATTTCTTGGTCAAGAAGTCTCCCAAGAACTGAATCGTAAAGATAATCAAAATGATAATAATGGTTGCCAAGATGGTCACATCGTGATTGTAACGGTTAAAACCATAAGCGATGGCTACGTTACCGATACCACCTGCTCCGACCGCTCCCGCCATGGCTGTTTCACCGACTAGTGAAATCAAGGTTACAGTCGTCACACGGATTAAATCTGGAAGTCCTTCTGATAGGTAAACACCCACGATATCCCAGAAAGTCGCTCCACTAGCTTGAGCTGCCTCAATGACACCACCATCTAGCTCAGCCAATACCACCTGTACTTGACGGGCAAAGAAGGCAAAGACTGCAAAAGATAGCGGAACGATAGCCGCATTTGGACCAATGCTTGTTCCTACGATTAGATGAGAGAAGGGTGACAAGACTGCCAAGAGAATGATAAATGGTACCGCACGGAAAATAGAGGTAATCTTATCCAAAATCCAAAAAACAACTTTATTTTCCAAGACCCCACCTGGAGCTGTCAAGACAAGGAAAAGCCCTGCAACCAGTCCTAGGAAACCTCCGATGATAAAGGAAAGAACCGTCATATAAAGAGTCAAGTAGATAGCTGTTCCCCAGCCAGCTTGACCAGACCAACCCATCTTATAGACGTTTGGTAAGTATGCTTTAATCAATTCTGCCATCTTACTGTCCTCCCTTCAATACTTTTAGTTGCACACCAGCCTGACGGATGGCCTCTTGAGCGCTTGCCAAGGCTTCTTTTTCCCCTGACAAGACAACCACAAGCTCACCAACAGGAGTACCATCCAAAATTTCGATGTTTCCATAGAGAATATTTGCTGTTACTTGGTAGTGCTTATACAATTCATTTAAAAGTGGCTCATCTGTAGAAGCTCCTGCATACTTGAGTTGTACCAAAATGCTGTTTTCAGATAAGTGCTCTACGATTTCTTGTTTCTCAATCTTGACCATTGCTTCATCAATACCTGTCGCAGTCGAGATAAAGTCCTGAGTCAATGGCTGCTTAGGATCTGAGAAGATTTCAAGAACGCTACCTTCTTCAATCAATCGACCATCCTGCATCACTGCCACACGATTAGCAATATCTTTGACAATCTGCATCTCGTGTGTAATCAGGACAATGGTCAAACCTAGTTTACGGTTCAATTCTTGCAAGAGTGACAAGATTTGTTTCGTTGTCTTTGGATCAAGAGCTGAAGTTGACTCGTCTGAAATCAGGATTTTTGGATCATTAGCCAAGGCACGCGCAATAGCCACACGTTGTTTTTGACCTCCAGATAATTGTGAAGGATAGTTTTCGGCACGGTCAGCCAAGCCCACCAAGTCCAACAACTTAGCTACTTTGGCCTTCTTTTCTTCCTTGCTGAGTCCAGAGTGTTTGAGAGCAAAGGCTACATTTTCCTCTGCTGTTTTCTGGCTCATCAGGTTAAAGTGTTGGAAAATCATCCCGATATCTTGACGTTTATGACGTAATTGCTCAGCAGTTAAGGTAACCTTGCCATCAAAAATTACATCATTATCAATAGTAATCTTACCTGCAGATGGTTTTTGCAAGAGGTTAATAACACGAACTAGGGTTGATTTCCCTGCTCCAGAATATCCTACGATTCCGTAGATATCCCCTTCTTGGATGTGAATAGTCACATCCTTGACCGCTGTGATGGTTCTTTTCTTTTGGTGAAAAGTCACATCGATCTGATCTAATTTGATAATATCTCTACTCATAGCTTCTAATCAGCTCCTCTACTAATTCAATATGGGTGTAATAATCGGCGATCCGCACGTTTTCATCTCCACCGTGGTCTCGGCTATTAGCATTTCCTAGACCAAAGGCAACCATAGGTACTTCTAAGGCATCAAAGACCGTATGCATAGGTCCTGTCCCAGCTGTAGTCGGCAAGACAGATACGCCCTGTGGATAGAATTTCTTAGCCAACTCAATAACATTGAGAATAGATGGTGCACTCATATCGCTTCGATAACTCATCTCACCCAAGGTATAGTATAATTCTACCTTATCAAAGCCGTTTTTGTCTAGTTGTTTCCGGATTTTATCCAAAACATCATGTGGGTCCAAGCCAGGAACCAAACGAACTTCTAGCTTGGCACTAGCCTCTGCTGGTAAAATCGTTTTAACTCCTTGCCCCTGATAACCAGACTGAATCCCTTCGATATTGAGTGCTGGTTCAAAGAAGAAACGCTTTAGAAAGGCTATACGTTCCTCTTGTAAAAGTGGCAATTCCAAGCCATAAATCTGGCTGATTTCTTCTGGATTGCGTTGAGCATAGGTTTCAACCAAGGCTAACTCACGTTCGTTAGGCTCTTGGACCTCATCGTACAAGCCCTCAACTAAAATACGTCCATCTGCAGCTCGCAAACTGGTCAAGGCTTGAATCAGATACCATGGAGCTGACTCTACAATGCCGCCATAGCTAGAGTGGATATCCACATCGGCACTCTTGACCTTAGCATCAAAGGTTACAATTCCTTTGTTCCCACCAGAGATTTCTAGCTGTTCCAAGGCATTTTTGGTCCCTTGTTCCCAGACCAATAAATCTGCACCACGAAGCTTGTCCGCATGTTTTTCTAAATATTTGTCCAAGTCCATAGAGGCAGATTCTTCTGCACCTTCCATGATGAAACTGATATTGACTGGTAGATCATCATGATGCTGCATGTATTTTCTAAGAGCACTCAAGCGGGCAGTGATATGCCCCTTGTCATCATCAACCCCGCGTCCATACATAATGCCATCACGCACAGAAAGCGTAAATGGATCCTCTGTCCAGACTTGGTCGCCATCCGCAGGTACTGTGTCATAGTGGTTGTAGAAAATGATAGTCTTGGCATTTGGGCGTGAACTTTTAAAATGCGCCATGACAAAGGGTGCCGTATAACTCTCATCAATCTCAACTTCAGCCCCTACACGCTTGAAAATCTCTCCCAGATAACGAGCCACTTCCTTGAGTCCGACTTGCTGGGCAAAAACAGATTTTTTAGAAATCAAGGTCCGCAACACTTCAAAGTAATGTTGCGCTACATGATCCTTTTCAAACTTTTCAATTTGTTCTTCTTGGCTATGGAAAACCATTTTCTCTCTACCTTTCTACTAGGACTTGTACCTTTGGAATCAATACAAGTGGATGTTCCTTTTCTTTAGTCTCTATATAAAAGCAAGAGGTGGAAAAAATCTCTCCCACCTCCCTGTGTTTATTACCAAACTGGTTGATCCAAGCCGTCTGAAGTTTCTTCGATGACTTTTTTCACTTCATCAGTATGGTAAGCTGCGATAATTTTCTTGATTGCATCAGCTTTAGGTGATGATTCCCAATCTTTTTTCGCAACGATGATGTTGTACCATTGTTTTGAGTTTTCGTCAGCTTGCTCTTTAAAGAGTGCTTTCTTGTAGTCCAATTTTGCTTCTGTAACAAAAGTGTTGTTTACAACTGCTGCATCAACTGAAGTCAATGAACGAGCTGTTTGGCTAGCGTCCAACTCAGTGATTTTCAAGTTCTTTGGATTTTCTTTGATGTTTGCGATTGTAGCAAGTTCAGTTCCTGAAACATCCAATTTAATCAAACCTGCTGATTGAAGAAGGTAAAGGGCACGGCTTTCGTTAGTAGCATCGTTTGGAATAGCAATTTCACCGTTGTTTGGGATTTCTTCCACTTTAGTGTACTTGTTTTCTTCACCGTTTTTACCTGAGTAAAGGCGGATTGGTGAGATATAAGTATCTGCAATCGCTACAAGGTCTTTACCGTTTTCTTTGTTCCAGTTGTTCAAGAAGTTGTAGTGTTGGAAAGCGTTCAAGTCTACTTCACCATCAGCAGTTGCTTTGTTTGGTTGTGAGTAGTCTGTAAACTCTGTGAATTCCAATTTAATTCCGTCTTTTTCAACCAATTCTTGGACTTTGTCCCAGCGTGCTTCTTCTGAACCGCTACGGTTAACAGTCGCGATTTTAACTGTAGTTGTGTTGTCTGCTTTCTTGTCTGAATTTCCGCAAGCTGCAAGTGCAAGGCCTGCTACTGTAGCGATAGCTGCTACGCCTAACCATTTTTTGATTTTCATGATTCATTCTCCTTTAAAAATAATACTGTAATAGTATCTCACACTTTATTTGATTTCGCAAATTGTTATTAGATAGGCAGACATATAGTTTGAAACTATATGCCTAAAAGTTACAAAATCATCCACCTACGAGAGAATGGATGATTTACAAACTTATTTGATGTCAGCTTCTGCTGGGAGGTAAGAACCACCAAAGAACTGTTGAGATAATTTTTCAAGAGTTCCGTCTTTGTAGAGTTCTTGGATGCGTTTGTCAACAAATGATTTCAATTCATCTTGACCTTTTGCAAGAAGTGGGTAAACGTAAGGTTGTTGGTCGCTTGGAAGTTCGATGACTTTCAAGTTATCCAAACCTTGGTTTTTGATAACTGTTTCTACACCGATTTTATCAAAAATCTTGTAGTCAAATTGTCCATCGCTCAAACGTCCCATGATTTGTTGGAAGTCAGCTTTTGTATAGTTAAGGACAGTTGGGTTATCTGCGTGTTGTTTGTTGTATTCTTCCAATTGTTTAGCTGATGTTGTTCCTTGAACGACTTCAGTAGATTTTCCACCGATATCATCAAGTGATTTGATGCTAGTGTCGTCCTTCTTCACAACAAGAACGTTAGGGTTTTTAGCAGTTGGCGCTGCATAGAGGTATTTCTCTGCACGTTCTTTGGTATAACTAAGGTTGTTAACGGCCATTTGGTAACGATCGCTATCAAGTCCTGGGAAAATCCCTGACCACTCTGTCTTTTCAAACTTGACAGTATACTTGTCTGAGTCTTTAAAGATAGCACGAATAAGCTCAATCTCGTAACCTGTCAATTCACCATTTTCTTCATAGATAAATGGTTTTGGTGAGCCGTTAGTTGCTACGACGATTTCTTTTTTACCAGATGTTGCTTCACCAGATGCAGCATCTTTCTTTTCACCACCTGAGCAAGCTGCCAATACACCCGCGGCAACAAGTCCTAGGGCAGCAAGTGATGAATACTTAACGATTTTTTTCATGATATTTCCTCCAAAATAGAATACAATCTTATCTTAACAGAAAAAAAGGAATTACGCTATTATATGATTTCTATATTTGTGATAGGTTTTCTTTATGGCTGATTAAAAGACCAAACGTAGGACTGCTATCAAGACCACTCCAAAGAGAACAGTCCCTACCAGATTGCGGTAACGAAAGGCTACAAAGGCCGTTGGAAAGATTGCTAAAAAATCTAACCACTTTATCTGCGGAAGGCTTCCAACTTTTCCTGTCACCACACTTGAAAGAATCAAGGCAAAGATAATAGAAACTGGTAGAAATTTCAAAAAGCGCTCTACGATAGGCGGCAAACCCTTGTACTTGGCTAGGATAAAAGGAATCATTCTTGGAATCCAAGTCACCAAGCCAGAAAAGACAATTGCTAATAAAATATACTTACTGACCATCCAAAACCACCCCCATGGTACAACCTAGCAAGGTCGCAAACAGAACAGCTAATGACTGAGACACCACCGTCAAGAGCAAAAAGAAAGATACAGCTACAACTGCTAAAATTATGAAGAGATTGCGCAAAGGAATCCGTTTTTGCATAATCTGAAACTGGGAAGTAAAAATCCCAATAAACATCCCCACTAGGGCAAAATCTAAGCCAAAAATTTCTGGATTTGGTAGAAGTCCACCTAGAGCAGTTCCGACTACAGTTCCAACAAACCAAGCTACATAGCTGTTAAGGTTGTTCCCGTGCATCCACATGGGGTTAACCTTATCCGTATGCACCAACTCGCCCATCAAAACGCCATAGGTCTCATCAGTCAAGAGGCTAGACATACCGATGTTTTGCCAAAGACTGGTATGACGGAAATAAGTCGACGCATGCAAACTTAGCAAGAAGAGACGCAGATTAATCAAAAAGACCGTCATGGCAATGGCTGCCACAGGTGCTTGAACTGCTATCAAGGCTATCATGGCAAACTGAGCACTCCCAGCATAAACAAAGAGACTCATCAAACCCATCTCGACAGGTGTTACGTAGGGCGCACCGATAATGCCACAGGCAAGACCGATGCTGACATACCCCAGAGCCGTTGGCATGGCTGCCTGCACACCTTCCCAAAATCCTTTTTCTTTCATAAATTCCTCACTAATCATTCCTTCAGCGACTGCTTTCCAAACAGTCACAGCAAACATTATTATAACATATTCGTAAAATAGAAAAAAGTCTGCTGATTGACAAGAATAGAAAAAGACTGGGAGGCCAGTCTTACTATGCAACTTATAAACTATTTTAGATTTAGCACCCAAATACCAATAAACTAACAACGATCCTTTTCATCGTTGATCCTTTAAAGTTTTAGTTATACCATCTTCCAGCTAAACTTACCCAAATCCTTTTATCCAATCAAAATCACCACGATGAGGACTTTTCCCTTTATTTATGATTCTTAAAATCCTCTAAAATAACAAAGGTAGAATTTGCCCAATACCGTTATAGACTATATGCAGTCCAATAGGCCAATAAATTGACTTTGTCACTCTAAAAAAGACTGCCATTATTAGACCACTACCCATATATACGAAAAAGTCTGTCAAGACCCAACCATGACTACTGATATGCAGAATTCCAAATAAAGTAGCCGAACCGAGCACATCCAGTCCCCATTTTTTGACTTTTTCCAAAGCGGTCATCACCAATCCACGATAGATCATCTCTTCAAAAATGGGACCTGCAATCACAGGATAGAAAAAATACATCAAAAATGCCGTAGCGCCTGTAAAAGTAGGAAGATCTAGTTGATAAGAAATTGCATTTTGGGTAGGTGGGAATAGGAAAAATTTAATAAAATTCCAAATAAATAAAACAAGAAGAGCTAAAAAGGAATAGAAAAGATAGGGCACTTTAAATTTTCTGCTATTGATTTGTTGCCATTTCCCTGACCAAGCCATAACAATAAAAATAAGCAGAACCACAAGAAAATGCAACATTAGCCTCGATAGATAAAATGCAAAATCAGATAGATCAGCAGCCAAGTCACTGTGTAAAACCAGACGGATGAGGAACTGGTCCGCAATGATAAGTAGAATAGCTACAAAAAAGTAGTAGCGTGAGATGATCTTTTTCATATATCACCCTTCTAAAATCCAAATACCAATAAACTAACAATAAGCAAGAAGGTATTCCATGAAGCATGTAAAGCTATGGCCCAATAAATAGAGCGTGTATAGCGAAACATCATGCAAAATATCAAGCCCATTACAAAGTAGAGTATGAAATCCGTCGTTATCCAACCATGCTGTAAAACATGCATAGCGCCAAATATGGCAGCAGAAACAAGAACATCAATATAGTAGTTTTTGAATTTAGACAAGCTTGTCATCAAAAAACCACGACACACGATTTCTTCTGCTACAGGTGCGATAAGGATACCGTAAAGTACACGCGTAATAAAATAGCTAATTCCTGTCAAACTGGTGGCTACTTCCACTACTGTACTTCCATTTTGCGTACGAGGAAAGATACGAGTTGCTAGATTTGCCCACACAAATAATAAGAAAAAAGAAAGAAAGAAAACACCTAGGTAAGACCAACGAAACTGGAAACGACCATACTCTTTCCAATGTTCACTTTTGACAAAAATAATTGTAGATAAAGTTCCCAGGATAAGTACTAATAAAACCTGAAACACATAGTAGATCTCATCAGACAAAGCTACAGTAAAATCTAAGTCTGGTATGACATTAAAAATGAGGTAATAAGTCAAAAGCAACAAGCCAGTTGCTAGGTGAAATTTCATTTCTTTCATTTTCTTCATTGAATCAACTCCTATAGTATCCTATCTTCTACTACGCTTAAACAACTCACCTGTTGGATCTACAACCCAAGCAAAAGCACCACGACGAGGATTCTTCCCTTGATTTAGGATTTTGAAAATCCTCTAAAACAGCAACGGGAGTATATGCCCGATACCGTTATAGACTATATGCAGTCCAATAGGCCAATAAATAGACTTTGTCACTCTAAACAAGAGTGCAAATATGATACCGCCGCCCATATATACGAAAAAGTCTGTCAAGACCCAACCATAATCACTGATATGCAAAATTCCAAATAAAGCAGCAGAACCAAGCACATCCAGTCCCCATTTTTCCCATTTTTCCAAAGCGGTCATCACCAATCCACGATAAATCATCTCTTCAAAAATGGGACCTGCAATCACAGGATAGAAAAAATACATCAAAAATGCCGTAGCGCCTGTAAAAGTCGGAGCAGCGAGTTGGTAAGCAAGTCCATTTTGGGTAGGTGGGAATAGGAAAAATGTAACGAAATTCCAAATAAATAAAGCAAGAAAAGCTAAAAAGGAATAAAAAAGATAGGACCCTTTAAATTTTCTACTATTGATTTGTTGCCATTTTCCTGCCCCTACCATAAAAATAAAAACAAGCAGAACCACAAGAAAGTTCAACATCATATCCGAAAAATAATAGCCAAATTTAGATAGACCAGCAGTAAAATCATTGTTTAAAACCAGACCACTGAAGTACTGGTAAGCAATGACAAGTAGAATGGCTACAAAAAAGTAGTAGCGTGAGATGATCTTTTTCATTCTTTTTTCTCCTATACCATGGAATGAAGACAGTATAACACGAAAAATTCTATATTTTAAAAAATCGCATATTTGACATTTTTTCTGATAGGAATTTCACATTTGCGATTTCTAACTAATCTATAAGTTCTTTATATTGCTGGAAGCGTAATTCAAAAAGGGCTGTTAATTGTGGATTTTCTAATACTTGCAGAGATTGGATAAAGTGTTCAATCTCTTTTTGATTGCTTCCCTTGGTTTGAAGGAAAACACTCAATTTCTTTAAAAATTGCCATGATACTTTCTCAAAGACATCATAGGGACGAAGCATACTCTCCAACTCGGACTCAAAGATTGGGATGTAGGAGAAAAGTTTACGCTCCATAAGCTCTGAGATGATATTTAGAAAGCCACTTTTCATATACAGTCTATTGTGTGCCAATTCTTTAAATTCCTTAGATTTTTCGAGTAAGGAGGTTGATAAAAAGATCAGATATTGATTGCTCAAAAAAGGCATGGTATTGCAAAAAATATAGAGTTCAAACCAGGTCCAAGACTCGATAGCATAGAGATAGGTGGTCAAAAACTCGCTATCCTCCTCTGCTAGCGGATAGCTTTTATCTAGTGAATGGATAGCATCTTTAATCACAATAGAGTTCAAACGGCGATAAGTCTGCGCCATCTGTTCTTGCTCAATTTCTTTCAACAATTGTTCTAAGCCAGCTATATCTTGATGGGCAAAGCGATCCACAATCCTTCTACCAATTCGCATATGTGGAGATTCTTGGTAATTGTTGAGCTTGTGCCCAAATTCATCAAAGGTCACATTTATCCCTTGAATAGCTAGGATCAGCTTATCCGCAGACAGCATAGACTGCCCTAACTCAAACTTGGATAGCTGAGAGGCTGTTAGTCCAGCACAAGCCACATCTGACTGCTTGAGCTTTCTTGCCAGGCGCAATTCCTTGTAAAATTCTCCTAATTCCTGTTTTTCAATCATTACCAAACTCCCTTTTAAAAATTCCCTTTACTATTCTATTCGTAAAAACTTTTTACTTTTTTAACATATTATAAAATATTTTAGCAAAAAAGCCAGCTTCAAGCTGACTTTTTATTCCATAGTATCAAAAGCGAGACTTGGTTTGGCGTTTAGCTCCAAGCCTGCAAAGTTTTCTTTGTTCCACTCGCTAACGCTGGCATAGGCAATCATACCTGCATTGTCTCCGCAGAGACGCAGAGGCGGAATGATGACCTTGACATCTGTGATTTCAGCTGCCAAGCGTTCTCTTAATCCTCTATTAGCTGCCACACCACCAGCCACGACTAGAGTTTTAACAGGGTATTTTTCTAAGGCCTTCTTGGTTTTTGCCATGAGAATATCCATAACTGCTGCTTGGAAGGAAGCAGATAGATCTTCCTTGGATAAGCTTTCCCCCTTTTGCTCGGCATTATGGTGAAGATTGATAAAGGCAGACTTCAAACCTGAGAATGAAAACTCCAGATTGTCCTCCTTGATCATGGCACGTGGAAAATCATACACATCCTGACCTTGATGAGCCAACTCATCAATCTCACGACCTGCTGGATAGGTCAAGCCCATGACACGGCCGACCTTATCATAGGCCTCACCAACCGCATCATCTCGGGTCTCTCCAACAATCTTGTAGTCACCAGCCTCAGACACATAGACCAACTCTGTGTGCCCACCACTGACTAAGAGGGCTAGCAAGGGAAACTCCAAGGGTTCCACACTTTGAGCCGCCATGAGGTGGCCAGCCATGTGGTTCACAGGAATCAAAGGAAGGCCATGCGCCCAAGCAAAAGCCTTGGCAGCTGATAAACCAACTAGCAAGGCTCCGACCAAGCCTGGTCCATAAGTAACCGCAACAGCTGTCACGTCCTCTTCGGTAATTCCTGCTTCTACTAGTGCCTCCTCGATACAGGCTGTAATGACCTCGACATGGTGACGGCTAGCCACTTCTGGCACTACGCCCCCAAAACGTTTATGACTTTCAATTTGACTAGCTATGACATTGGACAAGAGCTGGTCGTCGTTTTTCAGGACGGCGACACTGGTCTCATCACAGGATGTCTCAAATGCTAAAATATATCTATCCTTCATCTATTTCTCTCTTCATGATAATGGCGTCCTCAACTGGATTATGGTAATAGGACTTTCTCTCAGCGATGACTGCCATTTTTTCTTTCTTGTAAAATACTTGCGCTCGGTGATTTGACTTTCTGACTTCGAGAAAAATCTCCTTGTCTGTCGGTAATGTTGCAAACAAGGCTGACGCGATTCCCTGACCCTGATAAGCTCCCTTGACAGCGATTTGCAGGACTTCTACCTCAAAGAGATTTTCCTGAACAGCTAGAAAGCCAATCACTTCTATCCCATCGTAAGCTAAAGCATACCAGGTTTGGTCTTGGGACAGGTCTGCTTGGATTTGTTCCAGAGTCCAAGGACTAACTGGATAAACATCTGCCATAACAGCATAGATAGCTTGAGCCAAGTCAGGTTGCTGTTGAATTCGTTTAATCTCGATCATAGGCGTTTGATGTAAGATTCTCCAGAATCGGTGTGATTCTTGAGCCAGTTTTCCTCAGCTTCGACACGCTTGAGGTAATTCGGCACAAAGTCGTGCAAGGAGTCTGCTTCCTTGTCCCAAACCAAAAGAGCTAGATTGGCTGCGTTTGGTAAGGTTTCTAGATAGTTGGCTTGTGGCAATTGTTCTTGGATTTGATCCACAAAGGCTCCAACTTCACCGACAAAGGTTACCTGCTCAGCATCCTTGACTTTTTCTAACACCTCTTCAAAAGATAGGTGCGCTTCTGGAAAGACTGGCTGGGCATTTTCATAAAATCCTGCATAAACATTGTTGCGACGCGCATCCATCAAGGGAACGAAGAATCCTTCTTGCTGATGTGGCACCAGTGCCAAGAGGCTAGACATACCAACTAACTCAATATTCAGAGTATGAGCCAAGGTCTTGGCAGTCGCTACTGCGATTCGCAAACCTGTGTAGCTACCTGGCCCCTCTGCCACTACGATTCGATCCAAATCCTTGGGTGTCAAATCCAAACTTGCCATCAAAAAATCGATAGCAGGCATCAGAGTGATACT
Organism: Streptococcus pseudopneumoniae; assembly: GCF_001073085.1. Classification (GTDB taxonomy): domain Bacteria; phylum Bacillota; class Bacilli; order Lactobacillales; family Streptococcaceae; genus Streptococcus; species Streptococcus pseudopneumoniae_M. The sequence goes on along the minus strand of NZ_JVFV01000044.1, from coordinate 42,467 downwards.
GTGATTTTTCTTGATATTAATAGTCGTCTCGGCAAGAAGCTGCTTGTCCTCTAAAATAGCTAGAGAAAGAGCCTTGCTGGACGTATCAAAAGCTAATACTTTCATAACACATTCCTATCTTTTTGTCTGCTTACTATTATACTACAAAAGCTGGCACATGGGAATTTTCTTTGTTTTGTATCAAAAATCACAGTGAAAAGAAATCTTCAAAAAAATCGCAACTTTTCCTTTTCGTTTCCGAATATAAAAGTGAACAAGAAAAAAGGAGGAAAGTTCAATGACAAATTTCGAAAATATTGACAATCAATTTGTATCGCTATCTGAAAATGAATTATCAGATATTGATGGTGGTCTCGCTCCCTTGGTTATCTTTGGTGTAGCAGTTTCTTGGAAAGCTGTTGCTGGCGGAACAGCACTTGTAGGCTCTGGCTTAGCAGCTGGTTATTTTTTAGGAGGTTAGTATGATTAAAGATTTAGACAAATATCGTGAAATTTCTAATAAAGAATTGCAAGAAATCAAGGGTGGTTTTGGTGTAGGTGTTGGTATAGCTTTATTTATGGCAGCTTACACCATTGGAAAAGATCTCCGTAAAAAGTTTGGATAAGTCATGCTAGATAAAAGACACATTTTTAGAAGGATGAATTTTATTTTCTTCATCTCTTACAGTTTGATCAGTATTCTCAACGATTTAAGCATTACTACTATACCATTGCCAATTGATTTATCTGTTTGTATTGTTTTATTTTTATGCTTCAACTCTTTTTTTGAACAAAACAATCATAACTGTAAAAATAAGGATAGGGCCTGAAAATATAACCTCTGTTTGAGGGAAAATTGGACACAGAATTTGAGAAAAAGTTGAAAAATCCACCCTATCTTAATAGTTGGGGTGGATTTTTTTGTAACTAGATTCGCTATCTTTTTATACCAGATATTCGTTCAATCAGCAGATATAAATAAACAACTGAAGCTAAGCATTCAAACCAAAGTAAAATACAAGCCAAACCACATAGGTCACAAGAAGGAGGAAAATGGAATACAGTGTTACAAAGAGAATTTTCCAGTGTACAGCTGTTTTTCTATGTTCCAGCCGAACAAATAGTAGATTGCCACCGTAAACACAAGCAACAAAAACAGCAAATACCAAGAGACGAATCGCGATAGCTAGTTGAAACATAGAGAGCCTCCTTTCTCCAATTCTAAAGGCAAATATTTCAAAATCATCATCTAACAAAAAGGAGCCCAAGCAGTTGTAGCAATATGTAGAATTTCCATCCAAATAGGTGAAACACAAAATCAAGCATAGCTAGTCCTCCTTAATCAAGAAAAACCTCTTTTCTAACTTTATTATAGCACTTACATCTGATGGCTTCAAATACTTATACAAGGTAAAATGAAACCCATTTCAAGCTCCTTACTTTCATGTTTCCTGCTTTTACTAATTCCCCTTTTTATGATATAATTGAGATAATTGTAACGAATCAAGGTCAATAAAGACAAAAAATGAACTGGAATCAAACCAGCTTCAAACTGAGCATTTTTGAATATAGCTGACCTGAAAGCAGAAAGGAAACATATGATTTACAAAGTTTTTTATCAAGAAACAAAAGACCGTAGCCCACGTCGTGAAACAACACGCTCACTATACTTAGACATCGATGCTAGTTCAGAACTTGAAGGACGTATCGCTGCTCGCCAACTTGTCGAAGAAAATCGTCCAGAGTACAACATCGAGTATATCGAACTCTTGTCTGACAAATTGCTAGACTACGAAAAAGAAACTGGCGCATTCGAAATTACGGAGTTCTAATATGGCCTACACTCTTAAACCAGAAGAAGTTGGCGTTTTTGCTATTGGTGGTCTAGGAGAAATCGGTAAAAATACATACGGAATCGAATATCAAGACGAAATTATCATCGTTGATGCAGGGATTAAATTCCCTGAGGATGACCTGCTTGGTATCGACTACGTTATCCCTGATTACTCTTATATTGTAGAAAATATCGACCGCGTCAAGGCTCTCTTGATTACACACGGACACGAGGACCATATCGGAGGGATTCCTTTCTTGCTCAAGCAAGCAAACATCCCTATCTATGCTGGTCCACTGGCCCTTGCCTTAATCCGTGGAAAACTCGAAGAGCATGGACTTTTGCGCAATGCTACACTTCACGAAATCAACCACAACACGGAGTTGACCTTTAAAAATCTTAAAGCAACTTTCTTTAGAACAACCCACTCGATTCCAGAGCCATTGGGAATTGTCATCCACACACCTCAAGGGAAAATCGTCTGTACGGGAGACTTCAAGTTTGACTTTACACCAGTTGGTGAACCTGCAGACTTGCACCGAATGGCAGCTCTAGGTGAAGATGGAGTACTTTGTTTGCTCTCTGACTCGACCAATGCTGAAGTGCCAACCTTTACAAACTCTGAAAAGGTTGTCGGCCAGTCGATCATGAAGATTATCCAAGGTATCGAGGGACGTATCATCTTTGCATCCTTTGCCTCAAATATCTTCCGTCTCCAACAAGCAACGGAAGCTGCTGTTAAGACTGGTCGTAAAATCGCTGTCTTTGGGCGCTCTATGGAAAAGGCCATTGTCAATGGAATTGATCTTGGCTACATAAAGGCTCCTAAGGGAACCTTTATCGAACCAAATGAAATCAAAGACTATCCTGCGGGTGAGATTCTGATCCTCTGTACAGGTAGTCAGGGCGAACCTATGGCGGCCCTCTCTCGTATCGCTAACGGAACTCACCGTCAAGTGCAACTCCAACCTGGTGATACTGTTATCTTCTCATCTAGCCCAATTCCAGGAAACACCACCAGCGTTAACAAATTAATTAACATCATTTCAGAAGCTGGTGTTGAAGTTATCCATGGTAAGATTAACAACATCCATACATCTGGACACGGTGGCCAGCAAGAGCAAAAACTCATGCTTCGCCTCATCAAGCCAAAATACTTCATGCCTGTTCACGGTGAATACCGCATGCAGAAAGTCCACGCTGGACTTGCCGTAGATACTGGCGTAGAGAAGGACAATATCTTTATCATGAGTAATGGTGATGTGCTTGCCCTCACTGCAAACTCTGCCCGTATCGCAGGTCATTTCAATGCTCAGGATATCTACGTCGATGGAAATCGTATCGGCGAAATCGGTGCAGCTGTGCTTAAAGATCGTCGCGATCTATCTGAAGATGGTGTTGTACTGGCTGTCGCAACCGTTGACTTCAAGTCTCAGATGATCCTATCTGGACCAGATATTCTCAGCCGTGGATTTGTCTACATGCGCGAGTCTGGCGACTTGATCCGTCAAAGCCAACGCATTCTTTTCAATGCTATTCGTATCGCTTTGAAAAACAAAGATGCCAGCATCCAGTCTGTCAATGGCGCTATCGTAAATGCCATTCGACCATTCCTTTACGAAAATACTGAACGTGAACCAATCATCATTCCGATGATTCTCACACCAGATGAAGAATAAGAAAAAATTCTCTGAAATCCTATGACTTCAGAGAATTTTTTTATTATTTTTATTTTACGATAAGTTGTAGCAATTATTTTCTTTAATCAACTATTCTATAAGACTTATAACTCTTACCTCTGCTTGGTCTCAATAGCTTTTTTCACTAAAATCTGTTGATAAGCTTCCATATCTCCACATTTCAATTCTTCTTCATGAATGGATAGTCGCCATTTATAAGCCTGAATTTCCTTATCCAACAACTCCTGAGGTGCCCCAATCAGATTCAAAATAGTCAGACGCTCTTCAATACTCTTTAAAGGATAAACATCTGCAAGATTAACTGTTCTCGTCACACTTGTGGAGCGTTTTCTATGAATATAAATGGCTTTATTCATATAGGCTATCTTATTCGCTTGAAGATAAACCTTATAGGTCGTATAATCGTCTTCTACCTTCTGATCCGTTGGATAAACAATATCCTTGAAAAGCTCTGCTTTATAGAGTTTTGCCCACGGAACTGTAAAACATTGACTAATATTATACTTTCCATCATATTGATGATGGAACCAATCGAAAGAGCTGTACACTTGTTCAAAATAGTTATCTCCACCTACATGGATTAAAAAAACTTCCCTGATCTTCAATAAATTGAGTAAAATTACCAATTGCAATATCTGCATCCGTTTTTTTCAATAAATCATAAAGGCTTTGAATATGGTCTAACTCTAGACAATCATCATTATCCACAAAGACAATGTAATCACCTGTCACAGCTTCCAAAGCTCGATTGCGACTGGAAGTAACCCCTTCATTCGGCTTATGATATACTTTAACACGCATATCTTGATTTTTATATCGTTGACAAATAGCTGCTGAACCATCCGTTGATCCATCATTGATCAAAATAACTTCAAGATTTTGATAAGTTTGTTGAAGAAGGCTATCTAAACATTTTTCAAGATAGGCCTCTGACATATAAACAGGGACGATAACACTTATTTTTTACATTTTATTTCTTTCTTTATTCAATTTTTAGACCAGTTTCTTCAAATATCGCTGAATCGATACAATCATATCCTCTTAGCTACAAACTCTTGATTATATTTCCCCATACTAAGTTAATGATTCAAATACAAATTATCAGCAAGCGAAATACTAAGCTAAACGCTATATAGTTATTGATATCTTTATCTAGGAGGATCTACTCTAAAGCTTTTACGATACTTCCTTTATTTATCCGTCATTTCAAAAAGTAACTTCATCTCTTCCTTTGTCGCTAAGCACGGATTCATCTTCTGTTTATCATAAGCGGATTGATATTTTTCCGGATTCCCAAGTTGAGATAATTCATCAATCATCTCTGCTACACCATCCTTTGGAAACAGATGGTCAGTGGCATAAAACTCTGGATGGTGACTCATTTCCTTAAAAGAATAAAGGATCATGCCATTTTCAAGAGCTGCACGGCTACCATCAAGTATTTCCTGCGCATGAGAAATATCCAGATAAATACTACACGTTTGTAAAAGTTTCTCATATATCTCTCTAGATAGTCCTGGATAGAGATGAACATTTGCAAGGCAATCCAGAACTAGCAAGCGCCTTCCCATTGCTGTTAAAGCAGCAATATGAAATTCAAAATTCGGTAGGGCAGATACAAGGACTTCAATTTGTTCTAGTTCTTGCGTATTTGTCAAAATTAAAATATGCGGACGAAACTCCCTAAAGGCACCAAGAAACGTTGGCAGATAAATCAGGGGAAGATTCATATTATCTGTCTTAAATTTCAAATCTTGGGTCAGTAGTTTCCCACAACGCTCTTTTAGATATGAAATATCTTCTACAGACAACTCTTCTCTTATATAAAACATTATCTGATTAGATGAGAGGTTGGGCATATCCCTAAGCAAGCTTATATCTGATAATACTAAACAATCACCTGTGGACAATTGTTTATCTAAAATCAGTTTTATTGCTTCACCAATTGAAGAAAGCCCCTGTTCCCGACCATTTGCTTCTCGAAAAAGTGCACGATTATGAGATGAAAAAAGATAGAGTTGCTCTTGATTTTCCTGACCATAAATGTCTATCTCTTTTTTCCCACCACTCCAGATTTCTCTATGAAAACAAGTTCCCGATAAATCATAATGATCTTTTGCACAACAAACACCTTTGTTATCATACCATTCGACTAACTCCACCATTTGTGGCCACTGAGGATAGCAGTAAATCTTCCCTTTTTTATTTCCTTCGGCTACGATATCACCTGTAGAAAGAACCTCCCAAAATCTAGGTAAGGGTAGTTGAGTCATGTGTAAGGGACTTGAATTTTCATGATTAGAAAAAAAACTAGTAAAAATATTGTTAATCGTTAATGGTTTCAGATCCATCCCCATGAGTTCTAAATCTTTTTTTAGGCGATCGTCATCTGAAGACCATTCCCTCGCCAGATAATAATACATCATTTCTTTTTTTATTCCCATTCTCTAGTCAAAAATTCATGCCATTGTTCTATTATACGGTCTGATAAATACTCTTCAGCCAAGCGGTAAGATCCTTCCCTGAACTGTTCGATTTGTTTGAAGGCTTTCTCTAAAGCTTTTGTTAAATCAACCACAATTTCCTCATCCGAACGAGCATCAAAAGGAACTAAATAACCATTTTTACCCTCTCGAATAAAGGTCTGATTTCCATATGGTACATCTAAACCAACAAGAGCTTGTCCAGAACCAATTGCTTCTAACAAAGTTATACCAAGAGTTTCCCATTCCGAGGTAGCTAGGTAAAGTTCATACTCTTTGAAACGGTTTGAAATTGTCTGATGCCCCTTAAGATGGATGTAATCTTGTGCTCCTAGATTGGCAATCTCTGCTTCAATATCCGGCCATAGCATCCCTTGACCATAGATATCTAAGTTGACGTCTGGACAAATTTCATGAAAAGCAACGATTGCTTTAATTGCTAAGTCTAATCGTTTTCGACGTACAAATCGAGCGGCGAGCATCACAAAATATGGTTTTCGTTCATCTGCTAATTGCAACTGGTCTAGAGCAGCTACTGGAAGAACGCGAACTTGACCAGTTTTTCCCAGTAACTCTAAATGTTTTTCTAATTCATCCTTCTGTGCTTGCGTTGATACTAAAATACCATCAAATTCTTCAGCATATTGAAAGAGCTGATAATATTCAGAATTCATATGATCTCCCCAATAATGAATGGAGTGCACAACACAGGATAATCTTGCTTCACCCTTTAAACGTAAAAGAGGAGACATGAAGGGGAGATTCTCTAGACGATCAAGAAATATATGATCCTCTTTACTAAACTGCAACTCTGATATGGCTCGCTCTAAAAATTCAGATTCACTATAGAACCACTCCGCACCACACCGATAAACTGCTTCAGTATTGTCACCTGGTTCTTTTTTTATCTCTTCAAAAGCTACTGAACCATCTCTATTATGAAACAGTCGGCGAACAACTCTAGCTTCTAGACCAAATCCAGTATCCACTGCTGTAAAAAATTCTGTGAATAGCTTTTTCTTACCATAATGTTCTCTACGAAGTAAACGACCAAATACATAATAATCTACATAATCCACATAATCCGGTTTTAGACTATTTTTATGTAGAATGATAGTCACACCATCTTGTTCTTGAAAACTCAACTCGTGATTATTTTCCTTATATTCAGCAGTCAAATGTAAGAGCTGTTTCATATCATCTATACGGATCCCTAAGCTCATATCACGCTGATCTGTCAACAACATATGTGCTAACAGGATTTCTTCCTCAAGATGACCCAAAGATAGGTAGTAGTCCCATTTATATCGAGGAGGGACTTGTGTAAATACAAAACTGGCAGGGAGGCCCAAGTCGCGAAAAGCCTTCCCACGATATGCTTGAGCAACATCTACACCATTGGGTTCTAAACCCACCATAAGATTGAAAGTGTAAAGCATTCTTTAACTCCAAACTAAACTCTAATCACAAGCATCAAAGCCTGGACTCCTTAAAAGAAATGAACAAACAAATGATTAGATTTTCTACTTGTCTTTTAGTATTTTCTCTCATTCATCTAACGAATTGAGGTAAGCTTTAATCGCCACTACCATCGTTTCAGGAGTTTGCGAAGAAAAAATCTGGCTTTCTCCTGTTGGGTCCTTACTGGTATTATCAAAAGCAAAGATCGCTTTCCCCAACTTATGAATTTCCTGAGTGATATTCATAAGTTCATTAAAATGATTGATATCTAAATAAAAATCGATTTTGCTAAGAATATTTTCAAAATTATATCTGTTAAAACTAGGGTAGATGATCACATTAAGATATCGTTGTAAATCAACAACTTCGATGCAAAAGTTGTATGAGCCAAAATATGAAAATGAACATCAGGTAGTGCTTTTATCAAAAGCTCCAAGTATTACATTTCGTAATCAAGAGAGTTTTTTACCAAAAATCTTTATCAAAATCTAGTATTTTTAGTCAAAAGCCTAGATTTATTCCATTTTAATTATACCTTATTTTTAGCAAAAGAGCTATCATATAAATATATCTATTAGATATTATTTCAGCATTTAACTATCAAAATAAGTCAATCATCTTTATTTAGTTAGAATATTTGATATATAGAATTATCTTCTAAACTTTAGATTATTTCCTTATTTTTCAAGAATCAAAAAACAACCTAAACTATAACAGCTAGCAAATAACTAACGGTTAAAGTCTAGGTTTACTCAAAGAATAATCATTATTTCACGACAAGCTCGTAACGTGTTTTGCTGGTGAAAGTTTCACATGCTTTGAGGATGACTTGGTCTTTAAGGTCACTATGAATAGCATCTGGTAAAGCTTGCGCTTCTAAAGCAATTCCATTGTGCTGAATCATTGGCTGACCAGCGATGATGACACTCTCGTCCACAAAGTTTGCTGTGTAAACCACAAAGCAAGGAGCCTCTGTCTTGAAGAGCAAGAAGCGACCTGAACCTTGGTCATAGAGGAATCCAGCATTGTCATGTCCTGCAGGAAGAGCAAATGGATGGTCCAAACCAGATACGAGTTGGATTTGCTCATCTTCTTCTGCAAAGATATCCTTCAACAAGGCACCATTATAGATATGTTTGACCACATCACGATTAGCATCTGGGGTTTTAGCTGGAACACCATCAGGAGCAATTGGATAAATCCCCTCTGTATTCAATTGGAAGACATGGCGGTCAACTGTCTGCGTGAAATCACCAGATAAGTTAAAGTAGCTATGATTGGTTGGATTGACCAAGGTATCCTGGTCTGTCGTTACCTTGTAACTAACTTCGTAGGCACCACTTTCTTCCAAGTTGTAGCTAATCCAGATCTTAAGATTTCCAGGGAAACCTCCTGTCCCGTCTGCTCTTTCTGTGTAAAGAGTCAAACCACTATCATTCACTTCGACTAGCTCAAACAAGCTAGAATCCCAACCAGTTGAGCCACTGTGGTTACAGTTGCTAGCATTGTTGACTTCAAGATCATAGGTCTTACCATTAAGTTCGAAAGTCGCTCCTGCAATACGACCTGCAACTGGACCTACACTTGCTCCATGTTTAGGGCTATTTCCCACATAGCTTTCGAAATCATCAAAACCTAGGATAACATTGGCAAAATTGCCAGTCTTATCTGGAGTTACATAGCGTAAAATTGTTGCTCCATAGGTCATGATTTCCAGTTGGTATCCTGCCTCCGTTTCAAAACGGTAAGCGAGGACATCCTTGCCGTCAACTTTCCCAAATACACGTTCTGTGTATGCTTTCATCCTTCTCTCCTTTTTCTAATTCAATTAAGCAAACAAACCATAGAAAGCGCATTCACTCTCTATGGTTTTATTGTATGATTTACAGACACCTTTGTCAAAAACCATAGATATTTTATTAACAAAAGTCGTTTTTTCTATTTCTGATCTATGCTTCTACACGTTCAGTCCATGAAGTAGCTGTTGTTTGAAGAACCTTGTTAAGTTCATCGATGTTTTCAAATCCAGTTGTACGAAGCCATTCGCGAGCTGCTGCTTCTCCATCTTTGATGTAAGCTTCAACGGAGCCAGCCCATGTTGCACGTCCACAAAGAACACCATTGAAGTTTGCGCCTGATTCATGGGCAAAGACAAGTGTTTCTTGGAAGAGCTTAGCGGATACACCTGCACTCAAGTAGATGTATGGAAGGTTAGTTGCTTCGTCTTGCGCTTTGAAGAAAGCAGCTGCTTCTTCACGTGTATGAACGATTTCGCCATCACCAAAGCCTTCAACGTATTTCACGTTAACTGGAACTTCTACTTTCAAGACATCGATGTTGAAGCGTGGGTCTGAGAAGACTTTCATAGCTCCGATAACCTTGTGTGGTTTTACTTTAGCGTATTCAGCAGAACCTGCGTCAGCAATCTTTTCATCGTAAGCCAAGATTTCAAGGAAGAATGGAATATCTTCAGCCACACACTCAGAACCGATACGTTCGATGTAGGCTTGTTTTTGTTGGTTGAGTTCGTCAGAGCTGTCTACATCATAGTAAAGCAAGAACTTAACAGCATCTGCACCTTGTTCTTTGATACGTTTTGCAGACCAAACATCCAAGCAGTCTGGCAAACGTTTTGTACTTGTTGTGTCGTATCCTGTTTTTTCATAAGCAAGGAGAAGACCTGCTTTTTCATCAAGAGCTTTAGTCGCTGGAAGTCCATACTCAGGGTCAAGAAGCATAGATGAAGCGTATTTTGTCAATTCATCTGCTACCAATACTTTGAGTTCTTCCATTTGAGCTACTGTTGGCTCTTCTGTTTGGTATTGAGCCATAAGGCGTTTCAAAGCACCACGTTGGTCAAAAGCAAGAGCTGAGATGATACCATTCTCATCAGAGAGTTTTTGCATGCAAGCAAGTTTATTTGGGCTTAATGTTAATTTACTCATAAATAACTCCTTATTTTTCAAACTCGTGAATAATAACACCTTGAACGACGCGGTTAACTGTACCTGTAGGTGATGGTGTATCTGGTCTGTTACCAACTTTAAGTGAAGTCAAGAGAGCAAATAACTGACCATAAACGATGTAAGGGAAGACACGGTAAACATCATTCAGAACCCCACCGCATCCAAGTGCTACTTCCTTCACATTTTCAAGTCCGAAGGCTTGATCGCTCAAGAGAACAACACGTCGAGCAATTTGGTCGCCTGCAACTTCACGAACCAAGTCCAAGTCATACTTACGAGTATAGTCTGTTGTCGTACCAAATACCAAAACGACTGTATCTTCGTTGATAAGAGATTTTGGACCGTGACGGAAGCCAACTGGACTTTCATACATAGTCGCGACTTGACCAGCAGTCAATTCCAAAATTTTAAGCTGAGCTTCGTGAGCAAGTCCGAAGAATGGGCCCGCACCTAGATAAATCACTCGGTTAAAGTCTAGGTCAACCAACTCTTTGACATCTGCTACATTATCAAGGACTTTACGAGCTAAACTAGATAGCACGTCAAAACGTTCAGCTTTAACAGCAAATTCTGTTGGATCAAATACCAAAAGTGCTGTCAACATCATTGAAGTGAAGCTTGAAGTCATAGCAAAGCCAGCATCGTTAGAAGCAGCTGGTTGTAGCAACAATAGGTTGCGGTCATCACCATGCGCTTGGAGAGCCAATTTCCCTTCAGCAGCACAAGTGATTGTCACTTGATAAAGCTCATCAACCAAAGCCTTGGCCAGGTCAACTGTTGCCACACTCTCAGGTGAGTTCCCGCTACGCGCGAATGATACCAAAACAGTTGTCACATCTTTTTTCAAATAAGTTTGTGGGTTTGCTACAATATCAGTTGTCGCGATAGCATTAAAATTCCATTTACGTTCATCATAAACTTCTTTAAAGTAAGGAACGAGAGTATCACCTACATAAGCAGAAGTTCCAGCACCAGTCAGGATAACTTTGATGTAGTCATGTTTGTCAGCAATTCCTTGTAAGAAGGCTGCAATTTCATCACGTCGTGCTTGATAAGCTTCAAAAGCTTCTTTCCAAACGTCTGGTTGTTGGTAAATTTCGCGAGTTGTGATTTCTGCCCCCAACTCAAGCAAATCTTCTTTTGTATAATCTAGCATTGAAAACCTCTAATCTAATATTGTTTCATGATTGAAAACATGGGAATGGGAGCTGCTCCCATTCCCATGTATATTTTCTATAAGATGATTTAACGTTTTAACGCAATCACATCTTATACTCAATGAAAATCAAAGAGCAAACTAGGAAGCTAGCCGAAGGCTGTACTCAAGTACGGCAAGGCGAAGCTGACGTGGTTTGAATTTGATTTTTGAAGAGTATTATTCATCTTCATCGTCGTCGAAGCTTGCCAATAAATCATTAACTTTCACAATGTTTTCTGAAGCACGTCTCTTATAGTCCACATCCATGCCAGTTAGGCTTGCATTGATAAACTCAATGACCATTGGAAGGTTCATTCCTGCATAAAGTTCAATGTCGCGACCTTCCATAATCAAACGGCTCACCACGTTACATGGAGTTCCGCCAAGAAGATCCGCAAAGACTAGGAAATCATCCAATCCTTCAACAGCAGCTTCAAATTTTGCAGTAAATTCTTCTGGCCCATCTTCTGGAAGAAGAGCTACCGCATGGATGTTATCTTGTGGTCCCATAATCATCTCTGTGCTACCTTTAAGTTCTTCACAGAAACGACCGTGACTCACTAAAATCAATGATTTAGTCATAAACTATGCGCCCATTCCAAGTGCAAATTTACCAAGAGCAGAAAGAGCCAAGGCAAGCACGATAATGATACCGATAGCTTTTGTAGAGTTCATACCTTTCTTACCAAGCAACCAGAAGATGAATGCAGTGAAGATCGCTGGAAGCAAACGTGGGAAGATTGAGTTCAAGATGTCTTGGAAGTCAATCATCTTTTCACCGATTGGCAATTTGTATGAAATTTCAAAGTTGATCATTGTTGCTACAAGAGCCCCCATCATGAACACACCAAGTACAGATGCAGCTTCAATCAAAGCTGTCAAAGTGCTTTGCATGTTGTTGATAAGGTTAACCCCTTCTTTGTAGGCAAATTCCAACTGTTTCCAACGGAAGATGTCATAAGCTACTGCAACTGCGATCCAAAGGAAGATACCCCAAGGTTGGCCAGCGATAGCCATTGTTGCAGCGATAGATCCCATGATAGCAGGAACAAGTGAACCAAAGATAGTATCTCCAAGAGGAGCGAATGGTCCCATCAAACCTGTCTTGATACCGTTAACCGCATCTTTTGAGACAATGCCATCTTTTTCTTCCATGGCAAGATCAAAACCAGCGATGATAGTGTGGAAGAATGGTGAAGTGTTGAAGAATTGAGTATGAACTTTCATCATTTCTTTCAACTCAGGAGTTCCATCTCCATACATTTTACGCAATTGTGGCAAGATCATGTAAAGGTAACCTGATGCTTGCATACGCTCGTAGTTCCATCCCAATTGGAAAGTGAACAAGCTACGTTTGTTAATTTGATTAAAATCTTCTTTTGTTAATTTGTAATTAGAATTCGTCATCTTCAATTTCCCCACTTTCTGATGGTGTAGAAGGTGCTGCTACAGCAACTTTTTGGCTGTTCTTGAAGTGAAGCACTGCAAGGAAGATACCTACGATAGAGATACCGATCATAGACAAACCTTTGAAGTTGTTGGCAAAGCCAATTTTTTCAGCAACGTCAGCAGGAAGAGTGCCAACGAGACCAGCAACTACTCCACCAAGACCTGTTACGTATGAGTAAAGTACAGTCAACATAGCTGTCAAACCGAATCCCATAGCAAGGTAGTGAAGGTTACGTTTAACTGGAAGGTAACGAAGCAAGATAGCGAATCCAAGGCCTGGAAGCATACGACCTGCAAGAGTCAAACCGTCTGCAACCCATTGGTATTCTTTAACAAGGTTTACAACACCTTGTACGAATTCTCCACCGAAAGCAAGGGCGAAGAATACTGGAAGGGCACGAGATAGAGCCCAAGGAACTGCACCAAGAAGATAGTTACGTTCGATTCCTTTGTAGTCAAAGCGTTCGATCGCAGCATCAATACGGTGAGCGAAGAATGTTGTAGTCATACGACCAAGTACGTCGAAGTAAGTCAAAAGTGCTGCTACTGGTACAGCGATTGTAGTGATCGCAAGGTCTGTTTCGATTCCTTGTGAAACTGAGAAAGCAGTCGCAAGAACCGCACCAGAAGTTGCGTCGATACGAGAAGCACCACCGAAGGTACCTACCCCAAGTACGAACAACTGCAAGCTACCACCGATAAACAAACCAGTTGTCAAATCTCCCATGACTAAACCAGTAATGAAACCAGCGAATACAGGGGAACCTGCAGAAGAAACGATCGTCAACTCATCACAGATTTGATAAGCTGAGTACAAAGTGAGAAGTAAAATTTGCCACCATTGTATCATAACAATGACCTCCTAAAAATTTTTTCCTATTTTAATAAGCTCAAAAAGTCTGAAACTGGATCATTTGGAACCATTTGAGCAGTAAGTTTAACACCTTTTTCCGCCAATTTGTGGAAATCTTCTACGTCTTTATCAACAACGTTAATAGAACGTGTGATAGGACGAGTTTCTGGTGTTTGAGACATGTTGCCGACGTTGACAGTTTCAAGCGGCACACCTGCTTCGACCAAACCGAGGAAACGGTCAGGTTTGCGTGCTACAATCAAAAGACGTTGGCTATCATATTTACCAGCAAGGATATTCGCCGCTGCTTTATCAACTGGCAAAATACTAAGTTTTACACCTGGTGGTGTTGCAAGTTTCAAGCCGCTTTTTTCAACGTCGTTGTTCACAACTTCATTGTCAACGACCATGATACGTGAAACATTAAGTTTAGCAGACCAAAGGTTTGCCACTTGTCCGTGAATTAAGCGCCCATCTATACGGCATCCTACAATTGTCATAAATTTTCCCCCTTTATATGTTTTAGTGTAGGTTTACGAGTTAAGTGTATGTGATCTTCATAATCCCCTTCAGTTTCAAAGATAATGATGCGGTTAGCACCTTCCTTGAGATAGCTGTGCGGAATATAAAGCGATAAGGTTGGACCAACATTCCAGAAACGACCTAGATGATGGCCATTGACATAGACAATCCCTTTACCAAATTCAGATAGTTCTAAGTAGGTATCCTTCGGAGCCTCAACTTCAAAGTCATAGGCGTAAAAGGCAGGCTGTCCTTCTGTCCATCCTTTTGAGAAATCAATCTTTTCAGGATTATCTAGTGGAAGCGGATATTGTTTCCAATTGAGCAAGAAATGCAGATCTTTACAAACACCTGTACGAATCCCTTTTCGCTGGGTATCTGCTAAGAATTTGTGACCATAATTGACACGCCCCATATTTTCTACCAGGATATCAAAACGAGAGAGCGCTTTCTTTTTTCCTTGATAGAAGATATCTTCACCAATTTCTGTTTGGTACTGAGTTGCAACCCATTTACCATCTACAAATAGCTGAGCTCTGTCTCGACCGTCAATGATGCGGATGCGTTCTTCTTCTGCATCCCAACTAGCTTCTGTACGATAGAGTAGATAACCGTAGCTTTGCCCCAACTCTTCCATTTTCTTAGGATAGAGACTCTCGATAGGACTTGTTAGGCTATCCAAGGTTCCAAAGAGAGAAACTTTCTCAACCAGTGGAATGTTTTCAACTTCCATACTCTCTTTGTAAAGCGGTTCTAATTGTGGATACTCAGAATAGTAAGTTGCCATCATTTCCTTAACTGCCATGTATTTAGCAGTTGGATTTCCAGCTTCATTAAGGAGAGCGTCATAATCATAAGATGTTACTTGTGGTAAATCAATGGTCCCTCGAGCTGAACAACCATTCATAAATCCAAAGTTGGTTCCACCGTGGAACATGTAAAGGTTGATAGAGGCTTGCTCTAGCACCTCATGTACGGCTTCTGCTAACTCCTCTGGATCACGCGTGATGACTGGTTCTTTCCATCGGTTAAACCATCCATCCCAGAATTCCATACACATGAGTGGCCATTTCTTGCCATACTCATCAAAGAACTCTTGCATTTGCGAGAAGTTAAAGTTAGCTTTTGAACCAAAGTTCCCTGTCACAAAGAGATCATCTTCGATTAAGGTTCCAGCTTTCAGAGTTGCTCGCCATGGGCCATCAGATGTAAAGAGCGGACAAGTTACTGAACGTTCTTCCATCAATCGGCGAATCTCACGCAAGTAAGTCTTGTCCTCACCGTATGAACCGTACTCATTTTCAACCTGCATCATGAGGATGTTACCACCATTGTCCAACAATCTTGAAACAAGACGCGGAAGTAAATGATCGTAGTAACGTCCTACCATTTCAACAAAGGCTGGATCAGAAGAACGGATTCGCATGTCTTTATTTAAAAGCCATGCTGGTAAACCACCGAATTCCCACTCTGCACAGATAAAGGGAGATGGTCGAACAATAGCATACAAGCCTAAGTCCTGAGCTGTCTGAAGAAATTTGTCAATATTAAGATTGCCTTCAAAATTGAAGTTTCCTTCAGTTGGCTCATGCAAATTCCAAGCGACATATGTTTCAACGGTGTTGAAACCTAAAGCTTTGAGATTGTATAATGAATGATACCAGTCTTCTTCAGGAATTCTAAAATAATGAATGGCACCAGATAAAATTTTGAATGGTTTCCCATCTAGGTAAAAATCATCCTCAATTTTAAACCTTGCCATTTTACCACCCCATACTTTTCCGTTTGCGCTTTCATTTGTTGTTATATTAAATAATAAACTAATGAATCCATCTTGTCAATAGATTTTTCGAAAATTATTTAAATTTTTTCTTTTTTTACTGAATTGTTTTCTAAAATTCTTGTAAAAAATTTTTTTCTTAAAGATTCTCGATCTAGATCTCATAAATGTATAAGTTTATAACCATAAATAATATGTAAGTCAATCACTTAGCCTATTATTTTATTTTTTTACATTATTTACTATCATTTTCAAACTATTTATGGTAAAATCGAAGATGGAGAAGGAAAAAATGAGGTGAAAATATGGCAATTCCAAAGTATCAATATATCAAAGATGAATTGAAAAACAAAATCATTTCAGGTCAATTTGCAAGTGGCGACAAGTTCTACACTGAAGCAGAATTGATTGCAATGTATGACGTAAGTTCAATCACTGTTGTTCGCGCCTTAAACGACCTTGCTAAAGACGGTTATATTGTCCGCCAACAAGGAAAAGGAACCTTTGTGGCTCGCGCTCGCAAGCACAAACTCGTAGAATTTTCTGATGTAGAAATTTTTGAAACCAAGGACGATAAAGTCACTGTTCTTTCTATTGAACGCGGTAACGATCTTAACTACTTAGAAAAATTGGGATTGCGTGGCGATCAATTTTATTACAAAATCGAACGTGTCCGTGAATCTAACGGTGTTACTTATATCTACCACACATCTTATATCCCTGAACAATACATCAATGCAAACTATCCAAATCTTGAATACTATAGTTCTATCTATAATCGTTTCAAATTGGACTACCACATTCACATGAATGACGAGCATTTTGAAGAAATCAATGAAATTGTATTTCCAACTCCAGAACATGCTGCTTCTATCCTAGGAATCGACTCTCAGTTCCCAACTGTTCTCCAAACCAAGACAACTAAACTTGAGTCAACTGGCCAAGTGTTGGAATACATTGAAACTTACAAACGTTCTGATTTCTATAAGATTAAATTTATCTCATGTGATCGCGATCACTAAACATTAAAAAGTCTGAGACAATCGTTTCAGGCTTTTCTGTTTTTCATTATAGCACGCTAGCTTTTAGTAGGAAATATCAAATGACTTTAAACTATAATTTGGAGAAATTTTACTAAAAACAGAGTAAAAACTGAAAATTAGTTCAAATTAAATAACTTCTTATATTTTTTATAGGTATTTTATTAAAATACTTGACTTTACTAGTTTCAGATAATACAATGGAATCAGTTTGTGAAAACGCTACCAAAACAATAAATTAGGAGGTTATTTAATGAAACCAGAAAATAAACAGCGTTTCTCTATTCGTAAATACGCAATCGGAGCAGCTTCTGTCTTGATCGGCTTTGCCTTTCATGCGCAAGCTGTTGCCGCTGATGGAGTCGTACCTACTACAACAGAGAATCAACCCACTATCCAAGCCGCAGGAGAATCGTCTCCACAGGCCAGCGAAGAAAAACTTGAAACTAGTCCTACACCAGAAGCCGTAGTTCCTGCAGCTCCAGCGACACCTGTAACAAACACTGAAGCACCAAAAGTTGAAGCTACTCCTGCACCTGTCGTAGAAAAAACTGTTGTAGCCGAAGAAACTCCAACAAAACCAGAAGCAACTGAAGAAGTTAAGAAGACAGAATCTGAAAAAGAAAAAGTTGAAAACAAAGAAGTTACTAAAGTTGAAGCTCCTGTAGTTGCTACAGATAGAGAAGCTCAAGTCAATGAAAAACTAGCTAAAAAGAAAATCGTTTCAATCGATGCAGGGCGTAAATACTTCTCTCCTGAACAACTGAAAGAAATCATCGACAAAGCCAAACACTATGGTTACACTGATCTTCATCTCCTAGTCGGAAATGATGGCTTGCGTTTTATGCTTGATGACATGTCTCTAACTGTAGGGGACAAAACTTATGCAAGCGATGATGTCAAACGCGCTGTTGAAAATGGAACCAATACTTACTACAACGATCCAAACGGCAATCATCTAACTGAAAGCCAAATGACCGACTTGATTAACTATGCCAAGGATAAAGGTATTGGACTTATCCCATCTGTTAACAGTCCTGGCCACATGGACGCTATCCTTAATGCTATGAAAGAATTGGGTATTGAAAAGCCTAACTTTAACTATTTTGGTAAAGAATCAGCGCGTACTGTTGACCTTGACAATGAAAAAGCTGTTGCCTTCACAAAAGCTTTGATTGATAAGTATGCAGGCTACTTTGCTGGTAAGTCTGAAATCTTCAACATCGGTTTGGATGAGTACGCTAATGATGCTACTGATGCCAAAGGATGGAGCGTGCTTCAAGCCTATAAATGGTATCCAGAAGATGGATTCCCAGACAAGGGTTATGACAAATTCATCGCCTATGCAAATGACCTAGCTCGTATCGTCAAATCTCACGGTCTAAAACCTATGGCCTTCAACGACGGTATCTACTATAATAGCGATACAAGTTTTGGTACCTTTGACAAGGACATCATCGTCTCTATGTGGACTGGTGGCTGGGGTGGTTACGATGTCGCTTCTTCTAAGTTACTAGCTGAAAAAGGACACGAAATCCTCAATACTAATGATGCTTGGTACTACGTTCTCGGCCGTAATGCTGACGGGCAAGGTTGGTACAACCTGGACCAAGGTTTGAACGGTATTAAGAGCACACCGATTACTTCAATTCCAAAAACAGAAGGAGCTGACGTTCCTATTATTGGTGGTATGGTAGCGGCTTGGGCTGATACTCCATCTGCTCGCTACTCTCCATCTCGTCTATTCAAGCTTATGCGTCAATTCGCAAACTCAAATGCTGAATATTTCGCTGCTGATTACGAGTCTGCTGAACAAGCTCTGAAAGAAGTTCCAACAGACCTTACTCGCTACACAGAAGAAAGTATTGCAGCCGTTAAAGAAGCTGAAAAAGCCATCCGCTCTCTTGATAGCAACCTCAGCCGTGCTGAACAAGATACCATTGATCAAGCGATCGCAAAACTCCAAGAAGCTGTTGCTAACTTGACCTTCACTCCAGAAGCTCAAAAAGAAGAGGACGCTAAACACGAAGTTGAAAAACTAGCTAAAAATAAGGTTATCTCTATTGATGCTGGACGTAAATACTTCACGCTAGACCAACTTAAACGTATCGTTGATAAGGCTAGCGAACTTGGTTACTCTGACCTTCATCTCCTCCTTGGAAATGATGGACTTCGCTTCCTATTGGATGATATGAGTATCTCAGCAAACGGCAAGACTTATGCAAGCGACGATGTGAAAAACGCCATCATCGAAGGAACAAAATCTTACTACGACGATCCTAACGGAACTACTTTGAACCAAGCCGAAATCACTGAGCTTATCCAATATGCTAAAAACAAAGGTATTGGACTAATCCCAGCTATCAATAGCCCAGGTCACATGGATGCTATGCTTGTCGCTATGGAAAAATTAGGCATCGCAAACCCTCAAGCTAACTTTGACAAGGTTTCAAAAACAACTATGGACCTTGAAAACGAAGAAGCAATGAACTTTACAAAAGCCCTTATTGGCAAGTACATGGACTTCTTTGCAGGTAAGACTAAGATCTTCAACTATGGTACAGATGAGTATGCCAATGACGCTACCAACGCTCAAGGTTGGTACTACCTCAAATGGTATGGACTCTACGGTAAATTTGCTGAATACGCTAATAGTCTAGCTGCCATGGCTAAAGAAAAAGGTCTTCAACCAATGGCCTTTAACGACGGCTTCTACTATGAAGACAAGGATGATGTTGAGTTTGATAAAGACGTTATCATCTCTTACTGGTCTAAAGGTTGGTGGGGTTATAACCTTGCATCTCCTCAATACCTAGCAAGTAAGGGGTACAAATTCCTTAACACGAATGGAGATTGGTACTACATTCTCGGTCAAAAACCAGAAGATGGTGGTGGCTTCCTCAAGAAAGCTATTGAAAATACTGAAAAAACTCCATTTAACCAACTAGCATCAACTAAATATCCTGAAGTTGACCTACCTACTGTTGGTAGTATGTTAGCTATCTGGGCTGATCGACCAAGCGCAGAATACAAGGAAGAAGAAATCTTTGAACTCATGACTGCCTTTGCAGACCACAACAAAGACTACTTCCGTGCTGACTACAAAGCGCTACGCGAAGAACTTGCTCAAATCCCTGAAAACTTAGAAGGATATAGCACAGAAAGTCTCGATGCTCTCAAGACTGCTAAAGACGCTCTTAACTACAACCTCAACCGTAATAAACAAGCTGAGTTGGATGCACTTGTAGCTAATCTCAAAGCTGCTAGACTTGGTCTTAAACCAGCTGCCACTCACTCAGGAAGCCTCGATGAGAGTGAAACTGCTGCTACAATTGAAAATCGACCAGAGCTTCTTGTTAAGACAGAAGAAATTCCGTTTGAGATCGTTAAGAAAGAAAATCCTAACCTTCCAGCAGGACAAGAGAAAGTCATAACTGTTGGTGTCAAAGGAGAACGTACTAAGTATCTTTCAGTCGTGACTGAAAATGGCAAGCAGACAGAAACAGTTCTTGAAGATCAAGTAACGAAAAAAGCTGTCAATCAAATTGTCGAAGTTGGAACATTAGCAACACATGTAGGAGACGAAAAAGGTCAAGCTCCTGTGCTAAACAAACCTCGTGTAGTCATCGAAGATGAAGAAATTCCATTTACAACGATCACTCGCGAGACTCCTTCGCTACCAAAGGGACAAACTCGTCTAGTAACTGCAGGTGTCAACGGTCGTCGTAGCCATTTCTACTCTGTAACTACTGCTGCTGATGGATCTGAAGTTAAAACATTGGTTACTAGCGTTGTAGCTCAAGAACCAGTCGCTCAAGTGATTGAAGTTGGAAATCCTGTCATTCACCTTGGCGATGAACATGGTCAAGCTGCTATCGCAGAAGAAAAACCAGCACTAGAGATTCCAAATGTGCCAGCTCCTGTTACAGAAGAAAAACCAAAACTAGATATTCCAAATGAACCAGCTCCAGCAACTGTTCCTGCAGAGGAGAACAAAGTCCTTCCTCAAGGCCCAGCTCCTGTAGCAAAAGAAAATAAACTTCCTGAGACAGGAAGCCAAGGTTCAGAATGGTTAATTGCTACTGGTCTTATGACTGCTCTCACAGCTTACGGACTTAGCAAGAAAAAAGATTAAGCACAAATAAAAAGCGAGACAAAAATCTCGCTTTTTATTGTTATCATTAATCACCCAAGCCGATGCGTTCGAAGATCTCATCCACACGTTTGGTATAGTAAGTTGGGTTGAAGATTTCATCGATTTCTTCTTGAGTGAGGCGTGAAGTCACTTCTGGATCTGCTTCTAGAAGTGGTTTAAAGTCTACTTGATTGTCCCATGATTGGGCTGTCTTAGGTTGAACAAGGTCGTAAGCTTGTTCACGCGTCATACCTTTTTCAATCAAAGCCAACATAGCACGTTGACTGAATATCAAACCAAATGTAGAGTTCATGTTGCGGACCATGTTTTCAGGGAAAACTGTCAAGTTTTTAACGATATTTCCAAAACGGTTGAGCATGTAGTCGATCAGAATAGTCGTATCTGGTGTGATGATACGCTCAGCTGATGAGTGAGAGATATCACGTTCGTGCCAGAGAGCAACATTCTCATAGGCCGTAATCATGTGACCACGGATAACACGCGCAAGACCAGTCATGTTTTCAGAACCGATAGGGTTACGTTTGTGAGGCATTGCTGAAGAACCTTTTTGACCTTTAGCAAAGAACTCTTCCACTTCACGTTGCTCAGATTTTTGCAGACCACGAATTTCAGTTGCCATACGCTCGATAGAAGTTGCGATGCTAGCAAGAACTGCAAAGTACTCAGCGTGAAGGTCACGAGGAAGCACCTGTGTAGAGATTTCTTGAGCACGGATACCAAGCTTGTCGCAGACGTATTTTTCAACGAATGGTGGGATGTTGGCAAAGTTACCCACCGCACCAGAAATCTTACCAGCTTCCACACCAGCAGCCGCATGCTCGAAACGCTCAATGTTGCGTTTCATTTCGCTGTACCAAGTCGCCAATTTAAGACCAAATGTTGTCGGCTCAGCGTGTACACCATGAGTACGACCCATCATGATGGTGAACTTGTGCTCCTTAGCCTTATCAGCGATGATGTTGGTGAAGTTTTCAAGGTCACGACGAATGATGTCGTTAGCCTGCTTGTAGAGGTAACCATAGGCAGTATCCACTACGTCGGTAGAAGTCAAACCATAGTGGACCCACTTACGCTCTTCACCAAGAGTCTCAGAAACCGCACGCGTGAAAGCCACCACATCGTGGCGAGTCTCCTGCTCAATCTCCAAAATACGGTCGATGTCAAAGTCCGCTTTTTCACGAATCAAAGCCACATCTTCCTTAGGGATTTCTCCCAACTCAGCCCATGCCTCATCAGCCAAGATCTCCACCTCAAGCCAAGCACGGTATTTATTTTCCTCACTCCAAATATTCGCCATCTCAGGGCGAGAGTAACGTTCGATCATAATTAAGATATTAAGGGCGTTAAGCGGATACAGTCAAAATAGGAGTTTCGACGAAGAAGCGTCAGCTTCTAGGAAAAACTATCTTTTTGACCAAGTCCGTAGCCCGTATTCAGTTTTTGTGAATACGAGTACCCTTGTTCCTTTCTTTTTTGTTTATTTAATTCTATCAAAGATTGGACGTTTGAGCTCAAATTAATGGTATCCTATATCCACTTCTTTTTAGTTTTATATGCAATATTTCTTTTGATGTTTCACATCAGTTAGCAAACGGCAATCACTTTATTCAAATTCTTCTTTCCCAATCCACACAGATGGATAATGATTGAGTGTATTCAAATCTGTATCCAGCGGTAGATCATAGATAGCTAAATAGTTTTCAGGGTATTGTGCAACTAGCTCTTCATACTTAGCTTTCATTTTTTCGTGATCGCTACTAGCATACAAGACTTCGACGACTGCTCCGGTCTTCTCTTTTTCAACAAATGCGTTGACAATGAGTTGAATCATAAAACCTCCTAAATCGAAAAACCCTTCATATTTGCTTCCAGAATAGGCATCTCAACACCTAACTCCTGACCTGTCTGATAGACACTTTGACAACAGTAGAAAATATCCTGTTTATCATTGTGTAAGGTCATGATTTTTCGTGTCAGCTCATTTTTCGCAAACATGACTTTCATAGCTTTTCCTGCAATCCATGCTGGAATTTTGTAAGGCAGAAGCTCGGATTTGTAGAGCTTTAAATTCACGCCACGCGCTTCTACGACTTTCAAAGCCTCTCGAATGGCCTTGATGGCCAATGATAATTCCGAAGAACTATTCATCAAGTTCAGAGCCAGTTGTTCTGGATTTTCCAAATTCCCCGAACGAGCAGCTGTCGAAGTGACACCCGCATTAATCGCCATGTGAATCCAAATCCACTCGACCATATCATGAGGTACTTCCCACTTCAAATCTGCAGAAGCTAGTAAATCCGTCAGATCAGCATAGTTAGAAATGTGTGCTTTTTGCTCACCTTCTAGCATTAAATGATCAAACAAGACACCATCCAAATGGTCCTCTTGCATGTGACCGCCCGCTGTCGGAAAGGCCAGAATATAGTCGTAATCCCCTGCCCACTCTTGGACCTCTTTTTGAGTATCCCAGAAATTGCAGAAGAAAACGAGAGTACCTTTGATATTATTTTTTCGCAAGGTCTCCACAGCTTCTTTGACAAACCCATGGCGCACACTGAGAAAAATAAAATCATATTCCGAATCAACTTCTGCCACACGAACCTCATAGGTGTCGTGTTTGTTTTCACCTTTGGAATGATAGCGACCATCTAGCAGATCAACCGACAACTCCTTCGGAGCATTGTTTTTCTTACTATCTCTAAGTACGTGTTCCACTTGATGGCCTGCTTTTTGAAAGGCGTAGGCATAGGTGGTCCCGATGACTCCAAGTCCTAGAATCGCTATTTTCACTTAAAAATCAATCCCTTTTCCAAATTCCTCTACCTCATCCGGCACATCACTAAACAAAGTCACATGTCCCATCTTGCGATTGTGCTTCGCTTCTATTTTACCATACATGTGGAGGTGGGCGCTTGGATTTTCTGTAACATACTTTTCAGCGGCCTCGACATGTTGGCCGAGAACATTGAGCATAACGGCTGGCGCATGTAGTCTGATAGTAGGTAATGGTGCTGCGAGAACACCGAGAATATGGGTATCAAACTGCGAGAAGTCACAAGCCTCAATCGAATAATGCCCTGAGTTGTGTGGGCGTGGCGCAATTTCGTTGACAATGATGTCATCGGCCGTCGCAAACATTTCCACGCAGAGAGTTCCAGACAAGTTAAGCTGTTCAGCGATTCGCACAGCCATGGCTTTGGCTTTCTCAGCTAGATCACCAGAAATACGAGCTGGCACAATGGTCTTAGATAGAATATTGTTGCGGTGGATATTTTCCTGAATAGGGAAGACTGTCACGTCCTTACCATTACCTGACACGATGACAGAAATTTCAAGGTCGAAGTTGACAAATTCTTCTAGGACACAGTCTGCTGAATCAGCTAGTGCATAGGCTTCTTCCAAGTCTGCTTCTGAGCGAATAACCTTTTGTCCATGCCCATCATAGCCACCAGTCGCCGTCTTGAGGACATAGTTTTTAGATAGGTCGATATCTGCCAAATCTTGGCTTGAAGTCACGACCTTGTAAGGAGCTACCGTTACTTGAGCCTTATTGGAAAGGAAGTCCTTCTCAAAAATGCGATTTTGAGAAATGCGGAGCAAGTCCGTTCCTTGAGGGAGTTGCCCATCCTTGATAACAGCATCCAAACCGTCGGCATCCACATTTTCAAACTCATAAGTGAGGACATCGCAACGCTCCGCCAACTGGCGAAGAGCGTCCACATCATTATAAGGAGCCACGATAATCTCCGCCACGCGAGAGGCCGGACAATCCACTGCAGGATCCAGCGCGATAACCTTGTGACCCATGTAGATAGCAGAAATGGCCATCATCTGACCAAGCTGACCGCCACCAATAATTCCGATTGTTTTAGATGAGCTCATTTGTAGACTCCTCTGCGATTTTTCCTTGTTCTTCAGCAAAGTTAGCAAGCGCATCTGCAATGGCCTGGTCTTCTACTGAGAGGAGACGGAGGGCAAAAAGGGCAGCGTTAGTCGCTCCAGCCTCACCGATCGCCATGGTTGCGACTGGAACACCACCTGGCATCTGTACGATAGAGTAGAGCGAATCCACACCGCTAAGAACTCGTGATTTGACTGGTACACCAATAACCGGAAGGGTTGTTTTAGCAGCTACCATGCCTGGCAAGTGAGCCGCGCCCCCCGCACCTGCGATGATGACCTTGATGCCACGGCCACGTGCTTCTTCCGCATGTTTGAACATGAGGTCTGGTGTACGGTGGGCGGAAACAACTTTCTTTTCGTAAGCAACGCCGAAGCGGTCTAGGACTTCTGCTGTTTTTTGCATGGTTGCCCAGTCGGACTTTGATCCCATGATGATGGAAATTACTGGTTTCATAGTTAATAATATCCTTTTCTTTTTTGATAATGGTCTTAGGTGGTGGGGACGGAAGCAAACCTTCGGTTTCATTCCTAAACTTTGAGCCTAAGGTCTCAAAGTTTCCCCCGACCAGAACATTCACTGTGCTGGTCTTTTCACCACGGCGACCATTATCTTACTTTGGCTCGCTTTCGCTCGCCATTGACAAATATAGTATCTGTTAATCTTTTATCGCCTTGCTACCGATATCCGTACGGTAGAAGAGGCCTTCTGTGTTTTGTTTGTTGAGTTGGTTGTAGATAATATTTTGGCCGTCTTTGACAGTATCTGCTGTGGTGACTAACATATAGACACGTCCTCCGTTTGAGAGGAGGTCTTGGCCATTTTCAGCGAATTTCGCTCCAGCATAGTAAGTGACGATGTCACCATCTGTCTTAGCTGGAAGCTTGACACCCTTCTCATAAGCGAGTGGGTAGCCGTTTGATGCCACAACCACGCCCAGTGTCACACCCTTGTCTGTCCAAGTGATGGCTGGCTCTTTGCCATCCAAAATGTCAGTGATATTTTGTGCAAAGTCAGATGTCAAACGAGGCAAGATGATTTGCGTTTCAGGATCGCCAAAGCGTGAGTTGAACTCGATGACTTTAGGGCCATCAGCTGTCAAGATAAGCCCCGCGTAAAGGACTCCAAGATACGGACGACCTTCTTTGATCATACCTTCAAGGACTGGCTTGACAATAGTGTCAACCGCTGTGTCAACCACACTCTGTGGCAAGTGAGGAACTGGCGCATAGGCACCCATCCCACCAGTGTTAGGGCCTTTGTCGCCATCGTAGGCACGCTTGTGGTCCTGTGCCGTTGGCATAATGCAGAACTTATCCCCATTGACAAAGGCAAAGAGAGAGAACTCTTCCCCGTCAAGAAATTCCTCAATGACCACACGCGCACCTGAATCACCGAATTTATTGTCCAAGAGCATCTCATGAGCAGCTTCGACAGCTTGCTCAACTGTCTCAGCAACAACGACACCTTTCCCAAGGGCCAAGCCGTCTGCCTTGACGACGATTGGAGCGCCTTTTTCTTCGATGTAGGCCTTGGCTTCTTCGAAATCTGAAAAGGTCCCATAAGCTGCTGTCGGAACGTCGTATTTGACCATGATTTCCTTAGCAAAATCCTTAGACCACTCAAGCTCAGCCGCAGCCTTGGTCGGACCAAAGGCTTTGAGTCCTGCCGCATTGAAATCATCCACAATACCAGCTGCAAGAGCATCATCTGGACCGATAAAGGTCCAGGCGATATCGTTGGCATTTGCAAATTCAATCAATGCAGAATGTTCGGAAATAGAGATATTCGCCAAATCAAGTCCATCTAAGGTCATACCGTCATTTCCAGGTGCCACGAAAACTTTCTCAACGTCTTTAGACTCTAATAACTTCTTGGCAATCGCATGTTCACGACCACCTGAGCCAACAACTAACAGTTTCATCTCTCAACCTCTTTTGCGAATTATTTATTAATATTATACCATAAACGTTCGTTTTAATCTTGTTTCATTAAGCTTTTTTAAGCAAAAAAGGAAAGAAACTGTTTTCTTCCCTTTTATTTTCTTAATGTCTAAAATGTCTTACTCCTGTGAATACCATAGTCAAGCCGTATTTATCAGCAGCTTCAATAGACTCTTGGTCACGGACGGAGCCACCTGGTTGAATGATGGCCTTAATACCTGCCTTAGCAATTTCTTCCACGTTATCCGCAAATGGGAAGAAGGCATCTGAAGCAAGAACAGCACCATCAAGACGGTCTTTAGCTTGGTCAATAGCAATACGGACGGAAGCCACACGATTGGTTTGACCAGGGCCAACGCCAAGTGTCATGTGGTCATTAGTCACAATGATGCCGTTTGATTTGACGTACTTGATTGCTTTCCAAGCAAACTCAAGGGCTGTCGCTTCTGTCTCAGTTGGTTGGCGTTTGGTTACCACTTGCCAGTCAGCTGGGCTTTCTTTGACCACGTCTTGATTTTGAACGAGGAGTCCACCGACAACACCTGTGTATTCTGCTTCCACTTCACTAGCATCTTGTGCGTCAAATGGCAAGGCAAGAATGCGCAAGTTTTTCTTTTTGTTGGTCAAAATAGCTAGCGCTTCATCCGTATAGCTTGGTGCGATGATGATTTCAAGGAAAACGCCGTGCATCTTCTCAGCTGTCGCAGCATCTACCTCACGGTTGAGAACGACAATTCCACCAAAGATAGACACTGGGTCAGACTCATAAGCATAGTCCCATGCAGTCTCGATATCGTCAGCTTGACCGATCCCACATGGGTTCATGTGTTTCAAAGCCACAACGGTTGGACGTTCTTTAAAATCACGAATGATACGGATGGCAGCATCAGCGTCACGGATATTGTTGAAGGACAATTCTTTACCGTTAAGCTGTTTAGCTGAAGCAATCGAATAGGCAGTCGGCAAGGCTTTTTGGTAGAAATCTGCATCTTGTTGAGGGTTCTCACCGTAACGCATTGGTTGCTTGAGGTCATAAGTCAAAGTGAGTTTTTCAGGCTTGCTTTCACCCACTTGAGCTGTGAAGTATTCTGCAATCAAAGCGTCATAAGCCGCTGTGTGACGAAATACTTTGGCTGCTAAATGTTGGCGAGTTTCATAAGAGGTTTCGCCGTTTGCTGCCAATTCGTCCAAAACCACAACATAGTCAGCAGGATCTACCACAACTGTAACACTGGCATGATTTTTCGCTGCTGAACGAAGCATAGATGGCCCACCAATATCGATATTTTCAACTGCATCAGCATAAGTCACATCTGGTTTAAGGATAGTTTCCTTAAATGGGTAAAGGTTGACCACCACAAGGTCAATGAGCTCAATCTTGTTGTCTTTAGCCGCTTCCAAGTGGCTATCTAAGTCACGACGAGCCAAGAGTCCACCGTGGATATTTGGATGGAGAGTCTTGACGCGACCATCCATCATTTCCGGGAAACCAGTCACATCGTCGATGGCAATGGTATCAACACCGGCATTATCAAGGGCAACTTTGGTACCACCTGTTGAGATGATATCCCAACCAAGTTTTTTAAGTTCTTGGGCAAATTCAACAATGCCCGCTTTGTCTGAAACACTAATTAGTGCGCGTTTAGTCATGTTATTTCTTTTCCTTTTTTAAAAAAGTTCTTCATTTGCTACAGTCGAAAATTTTCTTTCAGCTCGAGGGCTTCCTTATTTTCGTGCAGCTCCCAAACTATCCAACACCTCTGGATACAGTTTATACTCCGCCTCATGAATGCGAGCTTCAAAACTGTCAATGGTATCATCAGCTAGTCTTGGCACACGGACTTGTTTGATAACCTTACCAGTGTCCACACCAGAATCCACCCAGTGAATGGTCACACCAGACTGGTCAACGCCAGCATTCCAAGCATCTTCAATACCATGAGCGCCTGGAAATTCTGGAAGGTAAGCCGGGTGAATATTGATAATACGTCCTTCATAGGCTGCTAGCAAGGTTGGACCGACGATTTTCATATAACCGGCCAAACAAACTAGGTCAATCTGGTGCTCATCCAAGAGCTCGACAATGGCTGCTTCGTAGTCTACCTTGCTCTCAAATTCCTTGAGTTCAAAGGCATAGGTTAAAACTCCAAGATTTTCTGCACGCTCAAGGACGTAGGCATCTCGATGATCAGAAAAGACAAACTCAACTGGAAACTGTTCTGCAATCACCTGTAAGTTTGAGCCATTGCCAGAGGCAAATACAGCAATTTTTTTAGCCATTATTTAATCACCACACTAGCATCTGTCTTCTTCACAATTCGACCGATTTCATAAACAGGTTCGTCAAGAAGTTCTTTGACACGTTCCACGTGTTCTGGCTTCACCGCAAGCATGAGACCAATCCCCATGTTGAAGATTTCAAACATTTCTTCATGTTTGATTTCACCATATTTTTCAAGGGCTTTGAAAATTGGAAGAACTGGGACCTTGCTTTCGTCAATTTCAGCAGCCAAGTCATCCGCAAACATACGTGGGACATTTTCGATAAAACCACCACCTGTGATGTGGGCAATCCCATTGACCAATTCTTCTTTGATAAGAGGCAAAACAGCTTTGACGTAGATACGAGTTGGTTCAAGAAGGACCTCTTTGAGCTTTTTGCCTTCCAATTCTGGCAAGACTTCTTCGCCTGTGTAATCCGCAAAGACACGACGCACAAGTGAGTAACCATTTGAATGGATTCCGCTTGAGGCAAGTCCAAGAATCACATCTCCTTCAGCTACTTTTGAACCGTCGATGATTTGAGATTTTTCTGCAACACCAACAGCAAAACCAGCCAAGTCATAGTCGTCTTCGCCATACATACCAGGCATTTCAGCCGTTTCACCACCGATAAGTGCTGCACCAGCTTGTACACAACCTTCAGCCACACCAGCAACAACTTGTTCTAGTTTAGCTGGTTCATTTTTACCAGTTGCGATATAGTCCAAGAAGTAAAGAGGCTCTGCCCCTGCAGCGATGATATCGTTGACACACATGGCCACACAGTCTTGACCAATGGTATCATGCTTGTCATACTTGATAGCCAGCATTAACTTAGTACCAACACCATCTGTACCTGAGATCAAAACTGGCTCTTTGACACCTGTTTTTGAAAGGTCGAACATGCCACCAAAACCACCAAGAGCTCCCATAACACCTGCACGCTCCGTACGTGCCACGTGTTTTTTGATCCGTTCAACAACTTCATAACCCGCTTCAACGTCCACACCAGACTGCGCATAAGCATTTTTATTCGTCATTTTATTCATTCCTTTTCTTTTTTTGAGAAAGACTGCGACGTATTTTTAGATAAACAATTATTTTATCTAAAAATACTAGTCAGGTCTCTAGCTTTGGTCCCATAGGAGAAAGCGTCTACTGACAAATGCTTTAGCTTTTAGTCAGTAGTGAGACGTGGCGCATAAGCATTTTTATTTATCATTTGTTTATTCCTCTTCCTTTCCTTCAATGGGGATTTTTATTCGTAAAAACTTGTTTTTTCTCCTAAACTTCTACGATATTCTTCTTCATAATCATAGAGAGGAGTTGGATAGTTCCCATCAAAGTAAGCCACACAGAGACCGCCATTTGGCGCATCTGTTTCAATCCCAATAGAGTCAATCAATCCATCAATAGAAAGATAAGTCAGACTATCCGCACCAATGATTTGGCAAGTTTCCTCAACGGTATGATTAGCCGCAATCAACTCCTGACGTGTCTGGATATCAATTCCGTAGAAACATGGATAGGCAAGAGCAGGACTCCCAATGGCAACGTGAACTTCAGAAGCGCCAGCCTCCTTCAGCAACTGAACAATCCGACGAGATGTTGTTCCTCGCACGATAGAGTCATCAATCATGACCACACGTTTGCCTTTAACGACACCAGAAACGGCAGACAATTTCATTCGAACTCCTTGCTCGCGCAATTCTTGAGTCGGCTGGATAAAGGTCCGCTGCGTGTATTGGTTCTTGATGAGCCCCATTTCATTTGGCAGACCTGATTCTTCAGCAAATCCCATAGCTGCGCTGAGTGAGGAATTTGGTACCCCAACTACAATATCAGCTTCGTGCTTGAACTCACGTGCCAATTGAGCTCCCATTCTCTTACGAGCCGTATGAACATTGACACCATGGATATTGGAGTCAGGACGGGCAAAATAGATATACTCCATGGAACAGATTGCCAGCTGAGTATCGTTTGTATAGCTGTCATACTGGATGCCATTGTCATCAACAATGACAATCTCACCTGGTTTCACATCGCGAATCCACTCGGCACCGATGACTTCAAAGGCACAGGTCTCAGATGAAACCACAACTGCTCCATTGGCCATTTTCCCGATTGACAGAGGGCGGAAGCCGTTTGGATCAAGGGCTGCAATTAACTTATCTTCAAACATCAAGAGATAAGCGAAACCACCTTTAACAAGACTGAGTGCTTCCTTAATTTTCCCCATCAGGTTTGGATTGTGGCTACGGCGAATCAAGTGAGCCAAGATTTCTGAATCAGAAGTCGAGCTAAAGATTGCTCCTCTTTGTTCCAATTCTTGCTTGAGTGATTCTGCATTGGTCAAATTCCCATTATGAGCCAAACCAAACTGCATATCGTGAAAGCGGAAGAGGAAAGGTTGGATATTGTCTACAGAAGCTTCTCCCGCAGTCGCATAGCGCACGTGTCCAATCGCTCCAGTCCCTGTCAATTTATCCAAATTAGCAGGATTTTTGAAGACTTCTGATAAAAGCCCCATATCACGATGACGCTTCAATTGTCCATGGTCATTGGAGAGGATTCCTGCCCCCTCCTGACCACGGTGCTGAAGACTATGGAGTCCAAAATAGGTCATTTTGGCAGCATCTGAGTGGCCCCAGATGCCGAAAACACCACATTCTTCATTAAGAGATTTTACTTCGTATGTCATTTTTTATACCTTTTATTTCCCAGTAAAGTATTTAACCGCTGATGCAAAGAGATGTTGATCTTTATTTCCTGGAATATTTTGGAAGAGACCGTCTTCGAAACGTTCTGAGTGACCCATCTTACCAATAATTTGACCGTTCTTGCTTGTGATACCTTCGATCGCATTGACCGAACCATTTGGATTGTATTTAGAATCCATGCTTGGTTTCCCTTCGAAGTCAACATATTGGGTAAAGATTTGACCATTGTCACGAAGCTCTGCAAATTCCTCAGCTGTCACGACAAATTTACCTTCACCGTGTGATACTGGGATGGCATGGATATCACCAACCTCAACTCCGGCAAGCCATGGTGAGTTGGTATTGGCAATACGTGTTTCAACCATCTTCGCCACGTGCTGGTTGGCATCATTGTAGAAGAGGGTTGGACTCGTACTGCTTGCATCTTCAAAGTTACCATATGGAAGAAGACCTGATTTAACAAGAGCTTGGAATCCGTTACAGATACCGATAATCAAACCACCACCTTCGATGAAGCTATCAATGGCTGCACGTACTTTTTCATTAAGCAAGATATTAACGATAAATTTAGCTGATCCATCTGGTTCATCCGCTGCTGAGAAACCACCTGCAAAGAAGATAATATTTGCTTTTTCGATATTGTCAACCATGGTGTCAACAGACTTGACAATCGCCTCTTCGTTCAGTGTTACAAATGGTACCAAGTTGACTTTTGCACCTTCTTTTTCAAAGGCCTTAGCTGAATCGTACTCAGAGTTCGTACCTGGGAATACTGGGATGTAAACCACTGGTGTCTCAACTGTTTCTTTAGCTTTGATCACAGCGTTTGATGCTACAGCAGGTACTTCTTCCAACTCAGTTGCTTGTGCAAATTCCGTTGGGTAAACTTCTTCCAATTTACCTTGGAAGGCACTGTCAAGTTTGTGTCCATCAAGCGTTACACCATTGACAACCAGTGTAAAGTCAGACACTGTTTGTCCAATCTTGGCAACACCTGCAATTTCTTCAGGCGATGTGAAGGCGAATCCACCCAATTGGGCTGTCAAGCTAGTGTCAAGGTCAGCTAATTCAACGTTAGCACCGATATGGTTACCAAATGTTGCAAGGGCAAGAGCTTCAACGACACCACCATATTTGACAGCTGATGCTGCTGTCACTTTATGGTCAGCTTGAATGGCTTCAAATTGAGCAAAGTTAGACTTGATAAGATCAAAGTCAATTTCTTGCGCCAAAGCTTGACCTGGAATATAGTAAATATTTTCACCAGCAGCTTTGAATTCTGGAGAAAGAACCTTACGGCTATCTGCAGTTGTTACCCCAAAAGCAACCAAGGTTGGTGGTACTGTCAATTCTTCAAAGGTACCAGACATAGAGTCTTTCCCACCGATAGATGGCAAGCCAAGTTGAATCTGAGCTTCGATTGATCCAAGAAGAGCTGATACTGGTTGACCAAAACGCTCTGCTTGTTTATCCATACGCTCGAAGTACTCTTGGTAAGAGAAGCGAGCCTTAGACCAGTTGGCACCAGCAGCAACCAAACGAGCTGTTGCTTCGATGACTGCATAGGCAGCACCATGATATGGAGACCATTCTGCTACATAAGGGTTGAATCCTTGCGCCATGACAGAAGCCGTATGAGTCACACCATGTTGGACTGGCAATTTCTGTACAGAAGCTTCCGTTGGTGTGATTTGGTAGCGACCACCGAGTGGGTGATTGACTGTTGAACGACCAACTGAACTATCAAAGATGGTTTGTAACCCTTTTTGACTTGCATGGTTCAGGTCAGCCAAGACTTCAAGAGTATCAGCTTCAAGGGTTTCGGCAGATGTTTGACGTTCTTCTGGAAGCTTGACATCCTTGTCAACCACCTTAGCATCTACGACTACACGTACACCGTTTGTATCAAGGAAACGACGTTCCAAATCAACGATTGTTTCACCATTCCAGTGCATGACAAGGTTTGGTTTCTCAGTCACCGTCGCAACGACAACAGCATCAATATTTTCTTTGTTACATTCTGCAATGAAGACATCCACATCTTTTGGACGAACCACCACGGCCATACGTTCTTGAGACTCAGAGATGGCAATTTCTGTACCGTTCAAACCTTGGTATTTCAATGGCACTTTGTCTAGATCAATTTCAAGACCATCAGCCAATTCACCGATAGCCACACAGACACCACCAGCACCAAAGTCATTTGATTTCTTAATCAGACGGGTCACATCCCCATTACGGAAAAGACGTTGAATCTTACGTTCTTCGATGGCATTCCCTTTTTGAACCTCAGCACCAGCTGTTTCAACAGATTCAACCGTTTGAACTTTAGAAGAACCTGTCGCACCGCCGACACCGTCACGTCCAGTCTTACCACCAAGCAAGATAATCACATCGCCAGCTTCAGGCTTTTCACGGACAACATTTTCCTTAGGAGCTGCACCGACAACGGCACCTAGCTCCATACGCTTAGCAACGAAACCTGGGTGGAAGTATTCACGAACATAAGTTGTTGCAAGACCAATTTGGTTACCGTATGAAGAATAACCGTGAGCCGCTGTTTTAGAAATCACTTGTTGTGGCAATTTACCAGCACGTGTTTCTGAAATCGGGGCTGTAATATCACCAGCGCCTGAGATACGCATGGCTTGGTAAACGTATGAACGACCTGACAATGGGTCACGAATGGCACCACCGATACAAGTAGCCGCTCCACCAAATGGCTCAATCTCCGTTGGGTGGTTATGAGTTTCGTTTTTGAACATGAGAAGCCATGGTTCTTTCACACCATTAACATCCACTTCAATTTCAACTGAGCAGGCATTGATTTCATCAGACACTTCCATGTCTTCTAAACGACCATTAGCACGCTCATAACGACCAAAAATAGTCGCCATATCCATCAAGGTTTGAGGTTTTTCGGTACGTCCCAACTCATCACGCATGGCAATATACTTGTCATAAGTCGCTTGCAATTGTTTTTCAAATTTAGAAGCTGAGAAGTCGATGTTTTTCAACTCAGTTTCGAAAGTTGTATGACGGCAGTGGTCAGACCAGTAAGTATCCAAAACCTTCAACTCAGTCTCAGTTGGTACACGTCCAATAGATTTGAAGTAATCTTGAATGAAGAGAAGGTCATCCACTTCCATTGCCAAGCCTTGCTCAGCCTTATACTTGGCAAAATCTTCTGCCGTATAGCTTTCAAAGAAATCCAAGTTTGGAATGGTCTTGTCAGACTCAGAGAAATCCTGTTTCTCAATGCCAACAGTGATATCTTTGAAACGAGAATCCACTGGGTTCAAAAGGTAGTTTTTGACAGCTTCCAACTCATTCGCATCAATATCCTTGTTAACCAAGTAAAGTTGCGCTGTGTTCACTGTTACATCATTTGAACTACCCAACAAAAGCAAAGCTTCTTGTGAAGATGCCGCACGTTGGTCAAATTGACCAGGCAAACTTTCGATAGCAAAGAAAGCATACTTCTCAAGATCAGCCTTAACCGCAGCTTCATCCAAAACAGTATCAGTCACTTGCTCAGAGAAGATATGTTTTTCCGCACGCGCAAACAAGTCCTCTGCCAAACCAAAAACATCGTAAACCTGAACAATACGAAGATCATTCAAGGTTTTCAACTGAAGATTATGCTGTAATTCTTTTACTAAAGAGTGAGATTTCACACGAAAATCAGCTTTTTTCTCAACGAAAATACGTTTATCCATTTTATTTCCTTTATTTCTATTCAAATAGGTTATCGAAGACGAAGGTTTTCCGTTTCAAACAACTTATTTCAAGCCTTGCAATTTTCCAATACAACTTCATAAACATCTGTCAAGCTACCAAGATCACGACGGAGTGAAAAGGTTTAGTAGACCTTTTCAGCCTGAGTCCTTTTACTTGAAAGACGAAGGTTTTCCGTTTCAATCAAGTTACTTCAAGCCCTGCAATTTCTCTAACACAACCTTATAAACATCCGTTAGGCTGCCCAAATCTCTACGGAAAACATCCTTGTCCATATGGTGCCCTTCAGCATCCCAAAGACGGCAGTTGTCTGGTGAAAATTCATCTGCCAAGATAATTTTGCTATCCTTATCAAAACCGAATTCCAATTTAAAGTCAATCAAACGAAGACCAATTTGTGCAAACCAATCTTTCAGCAATTCATTGATACGACGCGTTTCTTCCTTGATATAAGCAATTTGTTCATCATTGGCAATATTCAAGAACTTCACATGCTCATCATTGATAAATGGATCATCCAACTCATCGTTCTTGTAGTAAAATTCAACGATTGGAGTTTCTAAGTCCAAACCTTCTTCCACGCCAAAACGTTTTGAGAAAGAACCTGCAGTCACGTTACGAAGAACAACCTCCAAAGGAATGATGGTCACCTTCTTATTGAGTTGTTCTGTGTCAGAAATACGTTCGATAAAGTGTGTCGCCACACCAGCCGCATTCAATCTTTCGAAAATAAGAGACGAAATCTGATTATTGAGCACACCTTTCCCCTCTATGGTCTCTTTGCGAGCTCCATTCAGCATAGTGGCCTGGTCCTTGTAGACCGACTTAATCACATTTTCGTCTTCTGTAGTATAGATATCTTTAGCTTTTCCCGTATAAATAAGTTTACTGGACATTTTCTTGTTCGCCTTTCGCATTACTTTACATCATTCTAACACAACAGACACTAAAAATCAAATATTACACGAACTATATTTTGTATAGTATCTGAAAAAGTACAGAAAAATCGCAAACGATTTTTCATTTGCGATTTTCTAAGATTGATTTGAGTTAGAATGCGAACCTTATTCTTGTTTCAAAAAACGATCAAGATAGTAGCGTAAAAAACTCTTCCTACCTGTAATCATAGTCAAACGACCTTCAAGTCCATAACGAAGTTTTTCTGCTTGTTCAGCATTCAAATCCGTCTCTGCCTCTAATTTAAAGAAATTGCCCTTTTCTGTCTGAGTCGCACTGGTATCGATATTCGTAATCTTGGATGTCAACACTAGCTGCTTATTGGCATCTGTTACTGTTGTAAATCTTACCTCATTTCCATGCTTGAGATCAGCCACTTCCTTAGAACTGACATAAGCTGTCAGTTTTGCCTTCCTCTCTCTAGCCAACTGTGGAAAAAGGTGAGCGAGGATAGTTCCTTCTGGAATGATGGTAGATCGACTATGCTCAGGATTCAAATGTAGAACACCATCTTCTGTTGCTGTAATTTTCCCCTTCTCTAAAAGATTTCCTTGAATCTTTTTACCTGACTCCACTTCAAGAATTTTCTGATCCAAGAGCGTTAATTCCTGGCCTACCTTGGCTAGTTGCTGAGATTTTAATGACTCCAACTGACTTCCCAATCCAGATGCATACGCTTGCTGGGCTCCTGAACCTGCATACTGTACTCGATAACCTGCAAGAGTTGACTCCAACTGAGTGATTTGAGCATCTAGCTGAGATAAGGCCTGCTGTTTGGCTTCCGATCCCTGCTCCTTTGTCGACTGATAAATAGCATAAGCTGGATGATCACTCTCTAAGTATCCATCACCCTGAATAGCAGACTTGGCTTGCTGATATTCTTTAATTTTGGACTGGGTTTCACCGATGAGATTGCCTAACTCTGCCTGACTACCACTAGCTGCTGCATTTTGAGATGATATACTAGCATTTTGTTGCTCAACCTGACTTCGCAGACTAGCAGCTTGATTTAGATAATCTAAAAAACTATGCTGATAGCCAAATTTATCTGCTTCAGGAAATTGATCACTTCCTGCTTGAAGGCTTGCTTTTAAATACTCCAGTTGAACCTTCTGATCCTTGAGCATTTCCAACTGACTGGCATAATTCTCAGCCTGAACGGCTTCTGCTCCCTCTTGGTATTGAACGAGAAGATCCCCTTGCTTGACAAACTTATTTTCAGCCAAATGATTCGCCACAATCTTACTATTACTACTAGACTGAATGGTAGCAATGATACGAGCAGGTTCTACCGTAGCTCCAGCTGTCAAGCTTATCTCCTTTTGTGCAAAGATTGAAAAAACTAGCAAGAATAGAAACAAGATAAAACTTGGAAAAATCACATAACTAGAAAAATTATGGTAACGACGATTGTAAAACTCAGCACTTTCTAAAAATTCTGATTGCATCTTTTCTCCTCTCTAACTATTCACCAAGTGGGCATAAAAACCACCCTGAGCCAGTAAATCCATATGTGTACCCTCTTCGACAATCTTGCCCTGATCCAAAACGACAACCTTCTCTGTCCGCTCAGCAATGGTCAAACGATGGGCGATGAAAATCAAGGTCTTATCCAAAGCCATGAGATTATCGACAATTCGCTTCTCGGTCAAAATATCTAGACTGCTGGTCGCCTCATCCAAGATCAAGACAGGCGCATCGGTCAAGAGAGCACGCGCCAAAGCGATCCTCTGACGTTGCCCACCTGAAATGCCCGCTCCATCCGAAGTCAATTCTGTCTGGTAATTCAGTGGCATGCGCTCAATATCCTCCCGAATCTCTGCCAACTCCACTGCTCTCAAGATATCCTCCTGGGTCGTCCCCTCCTTAGCTCCGAGGAGAAGATTCTCCAAAATCGTCCCATTGAAAACATAGGGCTGCTGAGGCAGGTAGTTGATATACTGGCGCAGAGCCTTTTTATCAATCTGATTGAGATTGACACCACCCAGACTAATCTCCCCCTGACTAGGATCATAAAAATTAACCATCATCTTAGCCAAGGTCGTCTTACCCGATCCTGAAATTCCTACAAAAGCCACTTTAGAGCCTTGCGGAATGGTTAGATTGATGTCCGACAAGACATCTCGACCATAGCCATATTTGTAGTGAACCTGCTTGAAATCCATATCTCCTTCTAGCAAGCTCAAATCTGAGACTGTTTTCTTTTCCTCAAACTCAGATGCAACCAGATAAACTTCATTGAGACGGTTATTGGCTACCTGCGCTGTCTGAAGTTTGGTTTGCAGGTTGATGATATTTTCCAATGGATTTGTAAAGTAAATAAGCAAGGTATTATAGGTAATCAACTGGCCCAAACTCATCTTATTATCCATGACTAGGAGAGCCCCCATCCAGAGAATGGCAACATTGAGCAAGAGTTGGGCAAGCTTTTTCAGAGCCTTTTGCTGACTTTCTGCCCGACTGTAAGTAAAAGATTTTTTCAGATAATCTACAAATTCCTTGTCAATCTTTTGGTAGCGTGAACTTTCACTAGTTAAGGACTTGATAGTCTCAATGCCATTGATGTCCTCAATGATAGAAGAAGACAGAACCGCATTGGCTTCCATAGTTTCCCGATTCATCTTTTCAAAGGGTTTCATAAAAGCAAAGATAATCACTGTGTAGATAGGAAGGGCTAGTAAACTCATGAAAAAGAGATTGCTATTCTGCGAAAATAGAACTACTGAAATAATCAAGACAGTAGATACATCCAAAAAGATTGATAGAATAGTCGAAGCCAGTGCATCGATGATACTATTGGCATCCGTGAAACGAGACACGATTTCCCCTGTCCGTCGTGTCGCAAAAAAGGACATAGGTAAATGAAAAACGTGCTTGATGTAGGATAAAATCACGTCAATTGACAAGCGTTGCCCCAAAACAAGTAAAAGATACTCCTGGGCATAAGATAAGATTTGCTGAAGGACATAAACGATGACTAGCCCTATCGAAATAATTCCCAGTGTCGAGCGCATCTGATCTGGTACATAAGTATCAATGATAGACTGCAGATAATAAGAACCCACAATGTTAATCAAGGTCACCAAGAGGGTCGCCAAAACGATATTAACAATCAAACCTCGCTGTTTCACTAATATAGGGATAAAGGAAAGCAGACCATTTTTTTGTTCCTTATGAGGCTGATAACTCGGAGATGGTGCCATAAAAATAGTGATTCCTGTCCACTCCTTGGCAAAGCGCTCACGAGAAATCTTGGTCAGCTTAACACTAGGATCTGGATCAGCAATATGAATGTTGTTCTTGTCCTGCCCAGTCACCACATAATAATGGAGCAATTTCCCTTCCTTAAGCACATGAGCCACAAAAGGAAAAGTTACATCCGGCAAATCAAACAAGGTCATGTCCGCCTTTATTGCTCGCGTCTCAAAACCTATCTCCTCAGCAACCTTGACTAAGCCTAAAGCCGTAGTCCCATCCATGGTCGTCTTGGCCAACTCTCGCAAGTGAGCCAGAGAATAATAACTACCATAATAACCAAAGACCATGGCTAATGAAGCCACACCGCAGTCCATCTGGTCTACCTGAGGACGATAATGCCGTTTACTAAATTTCATATCTTACTCCTTTTCCTAACAATCTCCAAAAAAACTTTGTAAGATTATTTTATCCAAACAAAGAAGCAAAAAGAAAATTATTTCTAAAAAAACAATAACTGCACCTGAACAGCACTTTTCCCTAAATAAAAATAGGTAGAACAAACATTCTACCTAAAATATATATTTATAAAGATTTCTTTTTCTTCCTAATTCCTTTGTCAATCATGTACAAAACGATAATCGAAAACAGCGGTGGTACAATATGACTCTTTTCACTCATTGTCAGCTGAAATCCAAGTGTTGTTAGTATTTTGAGAATAAACATATTCATCAGCAATAAGAAAAGGAATGTTAGAAAGATTTTTAAAGTCTTATTCATTTCCATCCTGATTATCTTCTTTACCTCTTATTTTCTGGATAGCATGATATTTTACTGCTATGTAAATGATTAAAAGAAGTAGGGGATAAGAGAATAAATCTGAAAGCTCCATGAAATTTATGTTATACTTTCCTAGCAATAGTTTATAGTCTATTAAAACTTGCATGATAGAAAGTACAATACGTACTAGTAGAAGCAAGCCTAATAATATCACTTCTTTTTTAAACATACGAATATCTTTCTAACTAAAATCAGACTACAGTTCATCAGCTTAACACCCCAACATTCCTCAAGATTGCCCTAATACTGGAGCCACAAAGTTCAAATTCATTTTATCAACCTTTATCATATTTTTCTTCACTTCTATAAAGTAAAATAAATACTATCAAGAATAGTGAAATTGTAGGCATGTCAAAATTTTCAAACCATGTAGGTAGATTTATTTTGTTTACATCAGCGACTATTCTAACAATGATATAAACCATCGAACTGCAGCATACAGTAAACTCTAGCCAAGCTTTTTGTAACACTTGAACGACTTTCATCTCAAACTCCATTTTGATGGTCCATCAATTCCCAATCTTACTTCCTTTTGTTTGATACTTGTATCCTACATAAAACAGACCAAGCAGAATTGGATAGTTTTCTGGATAAAACAAGGTATTGATCGGTTTTTTCAAAATCAAATACGTTGCGATATAGATAATGACTGACACGATAAAATAACCTTCAGCAAATCCTAATAAAAATGTTTTCATAGCAGACTCCTGCTTTCTTATAAAGAATTTACTAGCTTTTTATCCACCTCGTGATGCCGACTGATAACCATTATACGCACCCCAAGCTAATAGTCCAACAGACAAAATACCACCACCAATTAAAAGTACTACTCCTCCACCATTGACTTCTTGCAGTTCAACATCACTTAACGTAGTATAATTTTGTTCAATAGTTTGTAAATTCGACATGTTTATCCTCCATTTTAATAATAAAAATTAGTTTTCTTTTAATACACCAATAATAATCATCAATACACTCATAACAAACGCAGACAACAGTCCTTTAGTAGTACTAT
The DNA here is from genome assembly GCF_001073085.1 of Streptococcus pseudopneumoniae. Taxonomy (GTDB): domain Bacteria; phylum Bacillota; class Bacilli; order Lactobacillales; family Streptococcaceae; genus Streptococcus; species Streptococcus pseudopneumoniae_M. The sequence continues at coordinate 475 of NZ_JVFV01000044.1, read as the reverse complement.
TGAAAAAAGGTCTATCAAAAACATAATAATTATATGCAGATAATCCTAAACCAACGGCAGTCACCACAATTGTAATAACGAGTAGTATAATCCAAAATGTTTTCTTGCTCATATTTATCAAAAACTATGGATGAGTAATATAGTAGAACGTTTTACCAGCAGCTTCACCAACTTGGTAAATCCCCCAACCAATTGCAATACCCACAGAGACTACCTCCCAAGCAATTCCCCCATCCACTTCCATTAGCTCTTCTTCCGTAAGAGCTACAAAGTTCTGTTCCATTTTATCAAAGTTTGTCATTTGTTTTCTCCTTTATTTTTATATTTGTGATTTCTAACCTTTAAACCATTTTAAAAGCCAAATTGGATAAATAACTGAAATAATCATTCCTAATCTCCTTCCTCTTCTTCTCATTTGTCTATTCGAGAAATCATTTTAAAATAAACAGCTAAATCAAATTTATTTTAAAAACCA
>NZ_JVFV01000043.1 GCF_001073085.1 Streptococcus pseudopneumoniae | reverse complement strand
AGCAAAACCGATCAAAGTCCAGAAGCAAACATTCCCATCAAAGTGATGCTCAATCTTTTCAGGAACCGTATCTTTGATCACACCGATCAAGATTTCCATGATACTGTACTGATAAGCCGTCCCAAGAACAAATCCTAGATAGGCCCAGAAACGATAGGGAGATAGGATATGACCTTGGCATTCACGATCTGTGTAGCCAAAAGCCTTCATAAGAGCCAAGGTTTCGCGACTTTCTGAGACGACAATCCCCAATGACAAAAAGAGAATAGAGAAAGAAAGGATCAAGCCAATCATGATCATCATGGTTTGGATGATGTCATCTGTGTAGTCCCTTAGGCCAAAGGACAATTGAACCATGGCCGCGAAACACATGGAGCCAAAGACCACAAAAAACAGGATCGATTTTCTCCCCCAAATCAGCGACGAAGACAGCTCTTTTAGGAAGGATTTTTCTTTCTTAGGAGCACTTTTTTTCCTTTTGACCTTAATCGGTGTTGGGGATTTTTTCAATAGGCGAAGGGCCGGAGTTTGTAGTTGTCTTCTAGCATAGCCAATTGCAAGAACCATAAAGAAAGTCGTTGGCAGTATCACTAAAGCGACCAAGAGCTGCCAGTGAAAATGAATGGTAATTTCTGGCAAAATCCCCCTCTCATTGCGAAAGTCATAAAAATGTCCCATCATGAGAAAGGAAGCTAAATAGCCAAGAAGCGCTCCAACTCCAAAACTTAGTCCAAAAGCCCAAAATCGTTTAGCCAACTGGCCATTGCTATAACCCAAGGCCTTTAAAATTCCTAATTGTTCCTTGTGGTCATCGACAAATTGTTTGATATAAAAACACATGAGAAGGATCGATGTTAAGGACAAGACAACCCCACTGACCATGGCCACCATCCAGGAAAGCGAAACCTGGGCATCATAGTAGGTCTGAATCATCGGATTGGTTTTAGAAATCTCCAACTGCTCGATATCCAGGTAAAAATTCAAGAAGAGATTGGCCACAAATACGGCACAGGCCCCAATAATACTGACGACAACTAATTTTCGAATATCTTTTACTGAAAACATGGCTTACCATCCAATCTCATAGGCAGTCTGAGGCTGATCATTGGTCACAACTTCGGTGATATTGCCGCTATTGACACGAATGATGGTTCTGGCCATATCCGCAATATTTTGGTTGTGCGTCACCATGATGAGGGTAAAACCAAGCTTTTTCTTTAACTTCCAGATATAGTCGAGAATCTTGCGCCCCGTTTCTTCATCCAGGGCTCCCGTCGGCTCATCTAAGAAAAGAATCTCTGGCTTTTTGGCCAAGGCCCGAGCAATGGAGACTCTCTGTTGTTCCCCACCTGACAATTCACTCGGATACTTGTCCAGCTTATCGCCAAGTCCCAAATCCTCGATAATCTGCAAAAAATCATGATTGTCTGCCAGGTCAGCTCCCATCTTTACATTCTGTCTGACCGTTATATTCGGCAATAGATAATACTGCTGGAAAATAAAGGCAATCTTCTCACGTCTAAAGGCTGTCAATTGAGCATCCGTGAGTTGTGATAAATCTTGTGCTTGAATGAGGATATGCCCCTCGTCTACCTTCTCTAATCCTGACAATACGTTTAAGAGAGTTGACTTGCCTGATCCAGAAGGACCTAGGATAACTACATCATCCTGGTCTTGAATCTGCAAATCAATCCCTTTTAAGACCTTAGTCTGGCCGTAACTTTTGTGAACATTTTCTAGTTGAATCATTTCTTTCCTACCATTTCTTTGATGAGCGATTGACAAACCTCTGTCAGTAATCCAATTACTTCTTCCATGCTGAATTGATAAATACCAGAAGCAACCATAGAGGCCATCCCGTGTGAGTAGATAAATAGATGCTGGTACAAGCGACTAGCCTCCTCTACAGTCAAAGGATAGTCTGCGACAATCGAATCCAGAACCAATTGGTAACTATGATCCTTCATGGGAAGAAAATCTTGAAAGCGACGAATCGGATCTTTGCTAGGATTTTGGAAAAGCAATTGAAAAAGTTGGGGCTCTTTTGAGGCAAAAAGGATATAAGCAACCCCGACAGATCGAAAAGGCTTCTCATCTTCTAAAGCCTTGCGTATATACTCCACCACGACCATTTCCGCAGCAATAATAACCTCTGCTTGTAACTCAGACATATTAGCAAATTGCCCAAAAATGACTCTTGGTGTAGCGCCCAGTTTCTCTGCTAATGCTCTAGCCGTCAAACTAGACATTCCCTCTTCTCTAACCAATTGTAAAGCTATCCTAATCATGGCCTCTTTACTAAATTTAACCTTTGGTGGCATAATACTCCTTTAACGCAACATTTGTTGCGCAACACTTGTTACCTAAAAGAATACCATAACAAAAAAAACTTGTCAAGAAAAATCTGTAAAGCATAAAAAAAAACAGCTCACTGATACAAGTGAAATCTGGTCTACTAAATCTGGTTCCTAAGATTCGAACGGCGCTTGAAAACTTTACCCAGCAGGACCTCACACTGGCCATAGCCATAGATATCCGCTAGGTCAAAGGTGTTGATGCCAATCGACAAAGCCACCTCCACCTCATCTTCACTCATCTGGCTGATCAGCATCATCCCAAGGACAATGATTAATAAACACTCATTTTCAGCAACATCAATATAGTTCATGTCCTCCTCCTTTTCATTCTTCTTTCATTATAAAGTAAAGAAGACCAGACAGCAATGAATCCGCAAAGCAAAAGAGTCTGAGACAAAAGTCTAACCTTAAATATAAAAAGCGAACAAAACGAGTTATCTGACACTCAGAATACTGTTTTGTTCGCTTTTTTTGTCTAATCTATCGATTTTTAAAATTTATAATAAAGAATTCCTAAAAGCAAAATCTTTTTGTCCCAGACTCCTCTTTTAGTGATAACTTAGAGCTCGTTTAAAGGTTTTCCAGATCCCCAAATCATCCGTTTGAAGGACCAAACTAGCATACATGCGTCCGATAAAGGCTGTTGCAGTAACTGCAAAAATAACCGTTATAGCAAGCGAAATCCAAGCTTCTAGTCCATTAGCGTATCCATTGATAGCTCTGAAAGGCATAAAGAAGGTTGAAACGAATGGAATGTAAGAACCGATTTTCAAGATCAAATTATCCCCAGAAGTTCCTAAGACAGTTACTCCAATGAAACCTACCATAATCAAAAGCATCAAAGGCGATAAGGCCTTACCAGAGTCTTCGGGTCGTGAAACCATAGAACCTAAGAAGGCTGCCAAGACTACATACATGAAAAGACTGACTAAGATAAATAATAAGGTGTTAAGCGAGAAAGCCTCTCCCAAGTGATTTAGAATACCTGAATTAGCCAAGATAGGCATATCCTTAAAGAATAAGATAGCTCCAAGACCACCAACGACATAAATACCAATATGAGTCAAAATGACTAGAAGTAAGGCAATCATGCGTGCGTAGAAATAATGGCTAGCACGAATGCTTGAGAAGACCACTTCCATGATTTTGGTTCCTTTCTCGCTGGCTACTTCTTGAGCAGTGACACTAGCGTAAGTAATCAAAATCATATAGAGGAAGAAACCCAGTCCTGCAGCCGCAAAGGTTTGAACCAACTTTTTATTTTCCTTGGCTTCATCAATCTGTTCTGTAAATTGAACCGTTTGAGCCAAGCGTTTTTCCTGTTCCTGAGACAAATTTGCTTCTGAACGGTTGAGTTGGGATTGGAGTTCATTCAACTTAGCGGTTACTGCTAACTTAATGCCACTCTCTAGTGAAGTTTCACCATGATAGACTGCCTTGAGGATACTGTTCTCCTGGTCAATGGTTAGATAGCCTTTTATTTTTTCATCCTTGATGGCTTCTTGGGCACTCGCTTCATCCTTATAGTCAAAGTTAAGACCATTGGTCGATTTAAGTTCTTCTGTAACAAGAGGAACAGAACTAACTACTGCTACCTTACTATTTTGAGCCAAGGAAGAACCTTGGAGAACACCAATTCCTCCAGATAGACCTAAAAAGAGGAAAGGCGAAATCACCATAAAGAAGAAACTCCACGACTTGACATGTCTTAGATAGGTTTCTTTGATTACAACCCACATATTTCTCATACTTCCACCCCTGATTCTAGTTTAAAGATTTCATCGATTGTTGGAGCTTGTTGGTCAAAGGTCGCGATATATTGACCTTGAGTCAAGATTGGGAAGAGTTCTCTACCTGCACTTTCATCATCTAAAATCAACTTCCAACTACCTTGCTTGGTCAAGCTAACCTGTTTAACATGAGGAAGACTCTCCAGTTCTTCCTTGCTTCGTTCACTTGAAACAAAAAGTCGTGTTTTCCCGTATTGATTGCGAACCTCTTGAACCGGTCCATGCAAGACGACACGCCCATCACGAATCATGAGGATATCATCACAAAGTTCTTCGACATTGGTCATGACATGGTCAGAAAAGATAATGGTTGCTCCACGCTCTTTTTCTTTCAAGATAACCCGCTTAAGAAGTTCGGTATTGACTGGATCCAAGCCACTAAAAGGCTCATCTAGGATAATCAAGTCTGGCTCATGAATCAGAGTAATGATCAGTTGAATTTTCTGTTGATTTCCTTTTGAGAGACTCTTAATCTTGTCCGTCAGTTTTCCCTTGACTTCCAGTTTTTCCATCCATTGAGGGAGTTTTTCTTTGATTTCCTTGGTGTCCATGCCTTTTAGGGTCGCCAAGTAACGAACTTGTTCAAGGACTGTCAATTTAGGCATAAGACTACGTTCTTCAGGGAGATAACCAATGCGAGCATAAGTCTCCTGACGAATATCTTGACCATCAAGCTCAATCTCCCCTTGATAGTCTAAAAATTTCAAAATACTGTGAAAAATAGTTGTTTTCCCAGCTCCATTTTTCCCAACCAGCCCCAAAATACGCCCTGGTTGTGCTTGAAAGTCAACACCAAACAAAACTTGCTTAGACCCAAAACTTTTCTCTAGATTTCTTACTTCGAGCATCATCCACCTCCGAAATTTATTGTACTCATTATACTCCTTTTTGATAGCCTTTACAATGATTTATGTACATTTTTAAATCTTGATTTCAAGAAGGATATTTACTGGATAAGGACTTTATTGGCTCATCACCAAGCATTTTAGTCCTCCAGATTTTTATACTCAATAAAAATCAAAGAGCAAACTAGGAAGCGAGCCGCAGGCTGTACTTGAGTACGGCAAGACGAAGCTGACGTGGTTTGAATTTGATTTTTGAAGAGTATTAAGTGATAACTTTATTATACTCATCTCTTGATAAATCCGTTGGCTATGTCCTCAAATGTTCATTTTCAGTCCTGAATTGTTACTACTAATCTTCATCATTCTGCCTAGCTTATCGTACTATTTTATGGTATATTTTTGATAGACTATCGATTATCATCGGCAAGGAATCTGATATGAAAAAAAGACTTAAACTCGAACCAAACAACAATAACTTAATCATTTGGGAAGCTGAACAGCCAAAAGCCGTTCTTCAGATTGTACATGGCATGGTAGAATACGTAGAACGATATGAAGAATTTGCTCTAGCCATGAATAACGAAGGCTTTACTGTTATCGGCCATGATCATCTCGGCCACGGCTATACTGCTCAAAATCCAAGTCAACTCGGAGTCTTTCCTGAATCTCCCGAGGAACTCATCGATGATATTGAAAGAGTGACCTCTTTTATTCAAGAAAGCTATCCAGAACTTCCAATCGTCCTTCTAGGGCATTCTATGGGTTCTCTTATGTGTCGCTATTATGTAGCTAAGCGAAAACCACCTATCAATGCCTTGATTATCATGGCGACTGGTCAACAACCTCTGTTTCTAACTCGATTTGCTCTCATCCTAACAGAATGCATCCGACTTATAAAAGGGAATAAACACCGTAGTAAACTTCTAACCTACCTGTCCACTGACAGTTTTAACCGTAGTATTAAAAATCCTAAAACATCCGTAGATTGGCTCTCAAAAAATGAAGAATCTAACCAAGCTTATCTGAAGGATCCATTCTGTCAATTCATCCCTACTATTCCCATGTACAGATCCATTTTTTACTTCTCTAATCAAGTAGCTAGTAAGCAAGTAATCGATGAGATTCCAGCCCAACTTCCCATTCTCGTTATTTCAGGACAAGAAGACCCTCTGGGAGAAAATGGTAAAGGTATAGAAAGATTTGTAAAACTCCTAAAGGCTTCACATTCGAAAGTAAGCGTCCGAGTAGTTGAAGAGGCTCGTCACGAAATTCTGAACGAAATCAAGCGACAAGATACTTACCACTTCTTATCTGATTGGATGACAAAAAACATCGATGTCTGATCATCTTGTAACAGTATTAAAAAGGAGTTGTTTCCCCGTCAATTTGATTCAATCATCAGGCTAAAGCTTGATGATTTTTTGTACTAAAAAATCCATCCCTAGGGATGGATTATAGACTGTTAACGCACTTCTGCATTCACTTTTTCTTCAAGTGATGCTTGAATTTTTTCCATGTAGCGTGCGACTTCTTCGTCCGTTAAGCTATCTTCTGGATTTTGGAAGGTCAAGCTATAAGCCATTGACTTCATACCAAGTCCTAGTTTTTCACCTGAGAAGACATCAAAGAGTTTGATAGCTGTCAAACGTTTCACGCCTGCAGATTTGATGGCATCAACCACATCTTGGTGAGTCACTTCTGCTTTGAGGAGAAGGGCGATATCACGGCTGACTGCTGGGAATTTAGTAATTTCCACAAATGGAGCTGCTGGTTGAAGAGCTTTCTCGATAGCTGAAAGGTTGAGCTCTGCTACATAAGTTTCTGGAATATCGTAAGCTTTAGCTGTAACAGGATGTACTTGACCGAGGAAACCAAGGACTTGGTCACCGAGTGAAATCAAGGCTGTACGTCCTGGGTGAAGGCTAGCGATTTCAGAGGTTGCTGTATAAGTCACTTCAAGACCCAAGCGAGCAAAGAGAGCTTCCAAAATTCCCTTGGCATAGAAGAAGTCAACAGGAACTGCTGCTGTTTGGAAGTATTTTTCAGCAACTAAGCCAGTCAAGGCAAGGGCAAAGCTATTGATTTCATTTGGCAATTCTTCTTTTGGATTACCGATTTGCTCGAAGACTTTTCCAATTTCATAAAGAGCCAAGTTTTTGTTCTTACGCGCTACGTTGTAGGCAACTGTATCCAAAATACCTGAAACCATATTTTGACGGAGAACTGAACGGTCCACAGTCATTGGCCACATCAATTCTGTCAAATGACTTGGCTGAATCGTAAACTCGACTGCTTTTTCAGGAGTTGTTAGAGCATAGGTGATAATTTCTGTCAAACCTGCTCCCTCAGCGATGGTACGAACTTGACGGCGGAGTTTTTGTGTCGCAGTCAATTCACCAGCTGTTCCATCATCTTTTGGAAGACTAGTTGGCAAGCGGTCATAACCATAGATACGAGCGATTTCTTCAAAAAGGTCAGCCTCGATAGTGATATCCCAACGACGACGTGGGACGCTGACTGTAAAGCTTTCTGCATTTCCAGAAAGACCGAAGCCAAGACGACGGAAGACATCCTCTACATCTGCGTAGGAAAGCTCTGTACCGAGGACACGGTTGACGTCAGCAAGGGTTGAAGAAACATCTACATCAGATGTATCCAACTGGCCTGCTGAAACGATTCCCTTACGCACTGTCGCACCAGCCAATTCAGCAATCATGCTTGCTGCTGCATCAAGGGCTTCATTAACGGTTGCCACATTGATCCCTTTTTCAAAGCGTGAAGATGATTCTGATCGAAGATTGAGGCGACCACTTGTCTTACGGATAGATTTGCCATTGAAGACAGCAGCTTCAAGAACTACACGAGTAGACTTTTCAGAGATTTCTGTAGCTTGTCCACCCATGACACCTGCAAGGGCAACAGGTTTATCAGCAACAGTAATGACTAAGTCAGTTTCTGCAAGTTCACGCTCTTCGCCATCCAAGGTCACCAATTTTTCACCAGCACGCGCTTCACGTACGCGGATGTCAGTCCCTTCAAAGGTGTCCAAGTCAAAGGCATGCATTGGTTGACCAAAGTAAAGAAGGATATAGTTGGTCACGTCCACCACGTTATTGATGGGACGGATGCCTTCGTTCATGAGGAGGTTTTGCAACCATTGTGGACTTGGTGCGATAGTCACATTGTCCAAGATACGAGCCGCATAGTAAGGAGCCTTGTCTGTGTCAATGTTGACTGAAAGAGCATCTGCTGCAGCTTGGTCTGTTTCTGTTAAAGTAAATTCTTTAAAATTGACTGCCTTGTCATAGATAGCGGCTACTTCGTAAGCTACCCCACGCATAGAAAGAGCGTCTGCACGGTTTGGAGTGATGGAAAGCTCGATGATTTCATCATCCAAGTCTAGGTAAGAGAAGACTTCCTCACCTGGAACTGCATCATCTGGCAAGATTTGGATGCCATCTGCAAATTCTTTCGGTACAACAGAGTCAGAAATCCCTAATTCACCAAGTGAACAGATCATTCCGAGAGATTCTAAACCACGGATTTTCCCTTTTTTAATCTTGTAGTTATCAGCAATGCGAGCACCTGGAAGAGCCACCATAACCTTGATACCTGCACGCACATTTGGTGCTCCACAGACGATTTGACGGGCTTCTTCTTCACCCACATTGACTTGGCAGACATGCAAGTGTGTTTCTGGCACATCTTCGCAAGACAAGACTTCTCCGACGACAATTTTTGAGAGACCAGCAGCTGGTGATTCCACACCTTCTACTTCGATCCCTGTAGTTGACATTTTTTCAGCCAACTCTTGTGAGGGCACATCAATGTCCACCAATTCTTTTAACCATTTGTATGATACTAACATAATTTAGTTTCCCAGAATGACAGTTGCCACTCTAGTTTTTTTTCCTTTCCTATCATTTCATATAGAAGAATTATCTTCTTACCTTAATTTCTTTTTCAATAACCAATCCGTATCTACCTTCTGCCCAACCATAAAACGATGTTGGCTAAATTTTTCAAAACCATATCGATTATAAAATGCTTGAGCTTTTGTATTATGCTCCCAAACACCTAGCCAAGCCCAGGAAAAACCATTGTTTTCGGCAAGTTCCAAAGCGAATTCAAATAGTTGCTTACCAAGTCCAAATCCTTGGTATGTTTGTAGCACATAGAGGCGTTGAATTTCAAAAGCGTTCTCTAATTCTCTCTCGGTTTGAGCATTTCCCCAGTTGACTTTGAGAAAACCGGCTATCTCCTCTTCATGCATAATGAAATAGGTTTCGGAGTCAGGATTTTCCAACTCAGTTGACAAAACTCTCAGACTATAAGCCTCTTCAAAATATTCCTGTAACTGCTCTTCCGTATTATCATGAGCAAATGTTTCACGAAAGGTTTGTTTGGCAATTTTTGCCAACACCTCAACATCTGCTATTTCTACTTTTCTAATCATTATTTAAACTGTTCTGAGAAGCGGACATCGCCTTGGTAGAAACCACGGATATCGTTGATTCCGTAACGAAGCATAGCGACACGCTCTTGTCCAAGACCAAAGGCAAATCCAGAGTAAACAGTCGCATCGATACCACTCATCTCAAGGACACGTGGGTGAACCATACCGGCACCCATAATCTCGATCCAACCAGTTTTCTTACATACGTTACAGCCGGCTCCTCCACACTTAAAGCATGAAACGTCAACCTCAACAGATGGCTCAGTAAATGGGAAGTAAGATGGACGCAAACGAATTTGACGCTCTTCGCCAAACATTTTTTGTACAATCAACTGAAGGGTTCCTTGAAGATCCGCCATTGAGATATTTTTCCCAACAACCAAACCTTCAATTTGGTGGAATTGGTGACTGTGGGTTGCATCGTCTGTATCACGACGAAATACACGTCCTGGTGAGATCATCTTCAAAGGCCCTTTAGAAAAATCATGGGCATCCATCGCACGCGCCTGAACTGGAGACGTGTGAGTACGGAGCAAGATTTCTTCTGTGATATAGAAAGTGTCCTGCATATCACGGGCTGGGTGGTCTTTTGGAAGATTCATACGTTCAAAGTTGTAGTAGTCTTTTTCAACTTCAAATCCATCCACGACTTGGTAACCCATCCCGATGAAGATATCTTCGATTTCTTCACTAGTTTGAGTGAGAACGTGACGGTGACCTGTCGCAACTGGGCGACCTGGTAGTGTAACATCGATGCTCTCACTAGCTAATTGCGCTTCCACTTTCTTTTCTTCCAAGAGCTTAGCTGTTTCTTCAAAGGCAGCGGTTAAGACATCACGAGCCTCATTGACGTGTTTCCCGATAACAGGGCGCATCTCTGCTGATACATCCTTCATCCCTTTAAGGATTTCAGTCAATGAACCTTTTTTACCAAGGACAGAGACACGCAAATCTTGCATCTCTTTTTCATTTTCAGCAGAAATCTGCTTTAAGCTAGCTAACGTTTCTTCACGAAGCGCTTTTAATTGTTCTTCAATAGTTGACATAATTCCTCCATCAGTCTCTCGTAAGATAAAAAGAAAACCACATGCCAAAAACTCCACTCGGAGCGTTGACACGCGGTACCATCCGTTTTTATCTGACAAGTCAGACCTTTATTTCTGAATCTATAGGCAAGTGAATTCACCCAGCTTTCATATAGAGAGCTTTCAGTCACGGCTCTCCTCCCTGATATACTTCCCCTGAGATACTAGTCTTGCAGATTCCTATTTAATTATTATTCATTTTATCAAAATTTAAGTAATCTTGCAAGATGTTTTGCGACTAATCAACATAGTCTCCACCTTCAAAGCCATAGTACTCTTCTAAACTGAGACCACTAGCTGCGATTTCTTTGGCTTCTTTGCCAACATAGCGAAGGTGCCATTCCTCAGCCATATAACCCGTTTCCTTTTCCTTACCTTTTAGATAACGAACGACAAAACCATAGTCAGCTGCATGGTCCAAAAGCCATTGGGCTGCCTTTTCTTCAGTGACTAGGTCTCCATTTGTTTCAATCAGGTCAAAAGCCAGACCAGTTTGGTGTTCACTATAACCAGGTCTTGCCGAATAGCGGTCAGCTTCAGCCTTGCCATCTTTATTTACATAGTTTTGATAAAGCTGAGTTTGAGTTTCATAACTTCTAAAGCCACTATAGTGATCACTAATTGGGAAACCTGCTTGTTGCATAGCTGCAATGAGTTTTAACAGTTCTGCCTTTGCAGTAGGATTTTCTCCTGGATTGTAATCTTTTGACATAGGATAATGCTTATTAGCGACAACAATCTCATCGTACTTTCCTTGAATGCTGTAGTGATCTCCTTTGTTGACCACTTCTGCTTTCTTTTGACTAGCTTCTTGAGACTTACTTCCCGCGGTTCCTTCTTCTACAGTCTTTTGTTCTGTAGAAGACTTGGCCTCTGTAGTTGCTGTTTTTTCTTGCGAACATGCCGCCAATGTCAAGGCTAATAATCCTGATAAGATAAGGTATCTTTTTTTCATCTGTTATCCTTTCATTTAATCATCTGGTTTAAAGTCTCAGATAATCTTGCAATCAAGTCTTCTAATTTGCTTCCCTTAACTTGATATTTTTCAGCAATCATTTCTTCCCATGGAACCCACCAAACTGGACCACGATCATTAAGACCGTGTCCCTTCATATCACCCTCTCGTCTTGGAAAAATATGCCAGTGGGCATGTGCATCTACATTTCCTAACAACTCTACATTCATCTTTTCTGCAGAAAAAGCCTTAGAAACAGCTTCCTGAACCAGACTCATTTCCTCTAGAAAGCGAAGTTTAACGCTTGGATCTAGTTGGTGTAGTTCTGTGACATGCTCCTTGGCTAAGAATAGAGTGTAACCTTCAAAATACTGGTGATCTCCAATGACAACATAGCCTGTTTCCAGTTCTTTCACAAAGTAGGGATTGTCACCAGACTTGATGAGTTCAATTCGTTGACAGATGAGGCACATCCTAGTTCACCAACTCACTCTTGAGATAGGCATCAACCATACGTTCAGTTGCTACAACAGAATCAATATGAGTACGCTCGTATGAGTGACTAGATTCAATACCAGCTCCGAGAAGGGCGTGCTTGACCTCTGCTCCAGCTGACATGGCTGCAGAAGCATCCGAACCGTAAAATGGATAGATATCTAGTTTAAATGGAATGTCCTGCTCTTTTGCTAAAGCAACCAGATGTTGACGGAATTCGTAGTGATAAGGACCTGAAGCATCCTTGACACATATAGAGACTGTGTACTCGTCTGTCTGCTGATCATCTCCCATTGCTCCCATGTCTACTGCTAGGTACTCAACAACTTGACTAGGGATACTTGAGTTAGCACCATGCCCCACTTCTTCAAAGACTGAAAAGGCAAAATGCGTAGTGACAGGAAGTTCAATCTCTTCTTCTTTGTAGACTTTGAGGAGATTAAGGAGAATAGCTGCGCTGACCTTGTCATCCAAATGACGAGACTTGATAAAGCCTGTCTCAGTCACGACAGTTCGTGGGTCAAAACTGATAAAGTCTCCAACTTCGATACCGAGTGAGCGTGTTTCTTTTTCGTTGGTAACTTTTTCATCCAAACGCACTTCCATATTGTCCTGTGTACGTTCCGCAGTTCCAGCATCTTTGTAAACGTGACAAGAAGTTTGGTGGATCAAAATCGTACCTGAAACGGTTTTTCCTGTGCTAGCCACATGGACTGTACAGTTTTCGCCTTCAATCATGTTCCAAGGGTAGCCACCGATACGGTCCATCTTGAGACGACCGTCTGGTTTTACAGCACGGACGATAGCTCCCAGAGTATCCACATGAGCAGTCACATAGCGTTGTTGCTCGTCATTTTTACCTTTAACAGTGACGTTGACACCACCCTTAGCCGTGCGGACTGGTTGATAGCCTAGTTTTTCAAGCGTCTCAACTAGATAATTCGTAATTTCACGCGTAAAACCTGTCGGCGATGCAATAGCAGTTAGTTCTTTGATATATTCTACAGTTTGATTCATTTTTTCACCTCTCGTTACCATTATATCACTTTTCCCATCTTAGTATGTGCAAAAAAGAAAAACTTAAATACTTTGATTTTAAAATTAATCTATGATAAAATTAAGTAAAGTATTATGATGAAAGGAATACAAAATGAACAAATATTTCAAAACGACACTTTTCTTAGCCTTGCCTTTGAAAAGAAATCAGAATTAAAAACTGCTACCTTTGTGAACGATTCTCAGCCTGGTGTCGTATCAACCTTAACATATACGGTTGACGGTGATAATGTTGTCAAACAAACTGCTCATAATGTCGCTGATCCTGAAGTCCTCAATAATACAGCAGATGCTGTAAAAAGTGTTCTTGAAGAAACCTACAAAGGCTATAAGGGACTTAAAGGGGTAACTTTCTCAATCGAAGTTAAAGATGGTAAAGTCGTTCAAGATCTTGAAATCGATCTTTCAGTTGCAAGCATTGACGAACTTAGAAAAGCTCTACCAGAAGAATACTCAGGCGTTGGAAAAAACGTAAGTTTTAAAGCTTCTAAGAAAATGTTAACAGACCTTGGTTATACAGAAAAAAACTAAGCAACTAAGACTAAATAGAAAAAACTTGGCCGATGCCAAGTTTTTTTCTATTCCATTTCAAAAGCTTCACTTTCTTGTTTATTTGGAAGAACAAGAGAAAGTAGAATTCCGATAATAGCTGGTACCAACCATGGCAGAGAAGCCTCCGCAAATGGTAGAGCGTTCACGATATTTGCAAGGATCTCAACTTTAAAAGTAGATCCTAAAACACTTGCAATAGCAATGGCTGTGACAATACCAACAGTTAATTGCATTCCTGGTTTAGAAAGAGCAACAAACTTGTTCACAATCACAATCATGACAATGGCAATCGTAATTGGGTACAAAATAACGAGAACTGGTACAGAGTACTTAACAATAGCACTCAAACCAAGATTTGCAATGGCAAAACCAATCAAGGTAAAGACAGTCGCATAAACCTTGTAGCTGATTTGTGGGAAACGTCCGTTAAAGAACTCAGCAGTTGATACAATCAACCCTACAGTCGTTGTAAAGCAAGTAACGGTTACCATAGCCGCAAGGAAAAGCTGAGCAGTAGAACCAAAGATTTCTTGAGTCGCTTGAGACAAGATATAAACTCCAGGAGTTCCGCTCTTCATTGCTTCTTCTGTTACTGGGAAATGATTGCCCAAGAAACCTAGACCGATGTAGAGAGCACTAAATCCAAGAGCTACAACGATTCCAACCACCCAAATGGTTGAAATGTACTCTTTCTTGTTTGAAAAACCAAGTTGTTTCAAGGTTTGTACTGCAATAACACTGAAGGCAACCGAAGCAAGCGCGTCAAGTGTATTGTATCCTTCTAAGAAACCAGCTCCAAAGGCGGAAGCTTGATAAGCTCCTGAAGCCGCTTGTGGTGCGTTCCCACCATACTTGTAAGCTCCAAGGATAACCAGAATAACAATTAAGATGGCAAAAACTGGAGTCAGAACACGGCCGATACGATCCAAAATCTTTGAAGGATTAAGCGCGATTAAGTATGCTGCAACAAAGTATAGAACGGTGAAGACAATCAAACCTAAACCTTTATCTGCTTGATCTAATAGCGGACTAATACCAACTTCAAATGATGTCGTTGCTGTACGTGGAATGGCAAAGAATGGACCAATCGACAAGTACAAAGCTGCAAGATAAATTGTCGCAAACCATGGTGAAATTTTCTTAGAAATTTCATAGATATAGCCCTTTGGATTAAGGGTTCCAATGATTAAGGTTAGGACGGCAATCCCAACACCTGAAAATACAAATCCTGCAATGGCAGGGAGAAAGTTTTCTCCAGACTGTGCGCCTAGAGTTGGAGGGAAAATCAAGTTACCTGCTCCAAAAAATATTCCAAACAGGAGTAATCCTGTTAAAGCACCTTTTTTAGCCATAAACTCTCCTTATTAAAAATAAAATACTTTCTTAGTATAACATGATTAAAGTCTAGAAAAGGCTGTCACGAAACAATTCTGAAATGTTTTCAATTTTCCGAATTTTAATGCAAAAAAATCCTTCGAAGCCTTCCCATTTTTTAAAGGTTTCGAAGGAAATTTTTCTTATTCAAAGGCATCCATGCCACCTTGGACATTGATGACCTCATAGCCTTGTTCTGCTAAAAATTGGCAGGCACGTGCTGAACGCATTCCTGACTTACAAATCACATAGTAAGGCTGGGTTTTATCTAGTTGCTCATAAGTATCTGCCAGTTGACTGAGAGGGAAATTACGAGCACCTTCTAAATGAAGAACCTCAAATTCCTCTACTTCTCTCACATCCAATACAGAAAGCGCCTCTTTCTGATAAAGCTGGTAAAAATTGTTAAAAGTAATTTCTTTCATTTTTCTTCTCCGAGAATTTTTTGTATTCTATCTTTCAAGTCAGGCACCACTTCTGCCTCAAACCAAGGATTTTTCTTCATCCAGATTTGATTACGTGGTGATGGGTGTACCAGAGGGAAATAATCAGGCAAATAATCTTTAAATCGATGCACACGGTCTGTTACCTTGCCACTAACTTTCTCATGTAGATAGTAGGCTTGGGCATACTGACCAATCAAGAGTGTTAATTGAATATCTGGCAATTCCTTCAAGAGTTCTGGATGCCATTTTTCTGCAAAACCTGGACGAGGTGGCAGGTCACCCGATTTTCCATGTCCTGGAAAGTAAAAATCCATAGGCATGACTGCAAAGTAACCTGAGTTATAAAACGTGTCTTCATCCACACCCAACCATTCTCGCAAACGATCCCCACTTTTATCCTTCCAGTAAAGTCCTGCTTCTTGAGTTTTGAGACCAGGTGCCTGCCCAATGATATTGATTCGAGCAGTCTTTGGTGCTGCAAAAAGAGGTTGGATGCCTTGCTTAGTATAGCTGGCATTCTGTGGATCCTCTATAATAGCTTGCTTGATTCTTTCAATTTGAGACATTTTCTCCTCCAAAAAGAAGTCTAAGCATTAAATCTCAGACTTCTATATCATTATTTGATCAATTCGTAAATAGCTTCAGCGTAGATAGCTGCTGCACTGAAGAGATCATCCAAGGCGATAAATTCGTTGGCTTGGTGCATAGTATCGATAGAATCTGGGAACATAGCACCGTAAGCGACACCACGCTCTAACAAACGTCCAAATGTTCCACCACCGATGACTTGTTCGTGACCTTTAAGACCTGTTTGTTTTTCATAAACATCAAGCAAAGTTTTAACAAGAGGATCTTCCATTGGAACATAGTGAGGTGTATGTCCGTGTTCAGACAAGCTAACTGAAACAACTGGTAAGTTTTCAAGAACTGACTTGATTTGCTCTGGACTTGTTCCTTTTGGATAACGGAAGTTAAGGGCAATGGTATTGTCAGCACTTGTTTCATCAAAGCGGAAGACACCAGCATTCATAGAAAGGGCACCCATCTTTTCATCCACATGAGCCACTTTCAAGTTCTTCCCTTCATGGTCATTCAAGAGAATCTTACCAGCAATATCGAGGTAGTCTTTTGCAGGTCCTTCAAAAGCAAACTGGCTGAGGAAGAGAGCAAGGTAAGTTGCACCATTGACACCTGAAGCAGGCATAGCACCGTGAGCAGATTTACCGATAATCGTAACCTTGTACTTGCCGTTCTCTTCTTGAATGTCTCCTCTAAGCTTGTGCTCTGCAACAAAGGCATCTAGTTTCACTTGCAAATCAGCCAAGTCACCTGAAACAACAGCTGTTGCTGACTCAGGTACCATGTTTTCACGCAAACCACCTGTGAAGCTGTGGAGACGAGCTGCACCCTTGTTTTCACCAGCAAAGTGAAGATATTCTGTGATATTCCCTTTTTCACCATTGATGATAGGGAACTCCGCATCTGGAGAGAAGCCAAAGTCTGGTTTTGCAAGTCCTACATGCTCAAAGTAGTAGTCCATATCTGCCCAACCTGATTCTTCATCAGTTCCGACGATAAAACGAACTTTTTTAGAAGTTGGAAGTCCCAATTCTTTGATGATTTTCAAACCATAGTAACATGCTGTTGTTGGTCCCTTATCATCAGAAGCACCACGCGCATAGAGACGACCATCTTTGATGGTTGGAGTATAAGGATCAGTGTCCCAACCGCTACCTGCTGGCACTACATCCATGTGGGCAAAAATTCCAAGAACTTCTTCACCTTCACCAAACTCAAAATGTCCTGCATAGTTGTCAACATTTTTTGTTGGGTAGCCATCACGGTCAGCGATTTCAAGGAATTTCTCCAAAGCTTTTACTGGTCCAGGTCCAAATGGATGTTGCGCATCTACCTTGCTGTCATCACGTTCTGAGTTGATTTCCAAAAGGCTAAACAAGTCAGCCAAGAGGTCTTCTTTACGTTTTTCTACTTCTGCTGTAAAATCAATAACTGTCATTTTTTTCTTCCTATCTTTTTTCGATAATTTCATCAACTGGCAAGCGGTAACTTGGTTCTAACTTCTCATCTGTGTATCCCACTGTAATCAAGAGCTCTGGACGGAAGCGTCCTTCGATTTCCAAGACTTCATTGACTTTTGATTTGTCAAAACCAAGGATAATGTTTGATCCGATTCCTTGGTCAGTCAATGCAAGGACCAAGTTCATAGCTACAAGCCCAGCATTAAGAGCCAAGTAGTCACTGACTTGCTGTTCGTTATAACGTGCAAATTCTGCTGGAAGATTTTTCATAAAGTACTGTAGTTGTTCTTCTGAGAAGTTCTTTGCTCCACCTACACGGGCAATCTTGCGAGCGCGTTTGGCTAGGTCTGTATCAGTAAACAAGGCAATGGTTACAGGGGCAGATGCTACTTGCTCAAAGTTTGAACCGTAAGCCAATTTTGCTAGCTCAGCATTTCTCTCGCGAACCACAACAAACTTCCAAGGCTGACTGTTGTGAGCGCTTGGTGCCAAGGTTGCGATTTCAATAGCTGTTCGAACATCCTTGGGATCAACCGGTTTATCAATAAAATGCTTTGTCGCATGACGTTTTTTATTTAACTCAAGAAATTTCATAATTGATTTCCTTTTCTATTTCTACTGCTTCCATTTTACCATATTTTGAAAGAGCTTGCAGAGTTTTTTCATAATGTAGAGATCTTTATCCCAACTCTTAATCAGGAATTACAAGCTTTTCGATTTAGTTGTAAGCCATAATAAAAACTTTCTGCACAAGAAAAAGTAGACGATTAGTCGCCTACTTTACTCATATTATTGCGCTGATACAATTTTACTTGCAGATTCAATCGCTTGTTTCATGCCATCACGTGCAGTCTTCAACTGTTGGAGAAAGACAGTACGTGCTTCTGCAGGCATTTCTGTATCGTCAGAACCTGCGCTTGACAAGCCATCATTAAACGCTTTTCTTGAAGTCTCTAGTGAGTTAAGGGCAGGCTCTACTTGTTGTTTATAAGCATCTTTTTGAGCCTCAGGAACTTTGTCACCGATTTCTTCAACATATTTCTTATAGCCGTCAATCAACTTACCAAAAAGAGTTTTCATATCTCCAATTGTTTTAGCGTTGTCAATTTCTTCATCTGTTAGAAGAGTAACTTCAGATGTGTTTGTCTTTGAGTTATCTGTTTTTGATGAAGCTGATGTTTGTTCAGTCGAGCTTGAAGCTTTACTTGCAGAATCAGAAGATTTATTTCCACAAGCTGCTAAAGTTGCAACTGATAAGAGCACAAGGCCCGCAGTAAGAAGTTTTTTCATGACTATCTCCTTTAAATAGTTTTATGATACCTGTATTTTAAAATAAAATAATTTCATTGTCAAACATTTACCGAATTATTGAAGCTAAAAAGCTCATTGAGTTCACTATTTATAAAATCTTTAATAAATTTATCGAATATTTTCAAAAAATTATCCAAGACCGTTGTTTAAACTTGAATGTAGTTGACTTGGAAAGCAATGATAATCCAAACAGCTAAATTATCTTTGCAAGCGACCAAAAAGAATTTAAAGAACAATTTGACAAGGTTCTCAAAGAACTCTACCAAGATGGAACCCTTGAAAAACTCAGCAAGACTTACCTCGGTGGTTCTTACCTACCAGATCAATCTCAATTACAATAAGATATATTAAAAACGATTGGCTAGTCCAATCGTTTATTTAGTATCTGTTCGTTAAAGCACCTTTTACAAAAAATCAAAATAATCCTTGACATCCTCTACATATCCATGCTTTTCAATTAGACTAGCTAAGAGTTCTAGATTGTGTCCCCGATAGTTGCCTTCTCGACGTAGTTCTTCGTACATTTCGATAAAAGGAAGGCCTTTTTCCTTGGCTGATTCTAACTCTGCTTCATAGTCATAGGCAACCTTACGAAATTGGATATTGACCAATTCACCATTTTCAATCTCAAGTAAGGCATACTGGGCTCGGTGATTTTTCAGCTCTTTCCAGTTAAAATAAGGCATACCAATCGAACCTGGATTGATGATTTGTTGCCCTTGGCTACCATAACGCAAGAGCTGTTTATGAACATGTCCATAGACGGCTACATCAGTAGTTTCATCAAGTAGCTGGTCAAATTTTTCGGTATCATTTTCAACCAGCAAATCACCACCATAATTTTTCTCAGGCAAATTATGAGAAAGTGAGAAGCGCAAGCCTTCGACTTCTTTCTTGGCTATCATAGGTAGCTTTCTCAACCAATCAATATGCTCGGGGTTTATGCGCTCCATCAGATACTGAGTCATCCTGAGAAACTGAATTTCTTCGGGATCTTCTAGACCATATTGCCCATCTAAAGCCTCTAAGACACAATCATCCCAGTTCCCTCGAACCGATGCTGTAATGGGTAGGTCTTTCAAAAGAGCCACCAAGTCATTTGCTCCCGGCCCAGGAAGAAAAATATCTCCCAGAAGCCAATATTCAGTCGCCCCCAAATTTTTAGCGTCTTCAAGCACTCCAGCCAAGGCCGTCGTGTTACCATGAATGTCTGATAAAATTGCAATCTTATGGTTCATTTTCTGCTCTTTCTTTAGTGGATAGCTTTCAGTCTATCCAATTCACTCTTATAATTCTGTACTTTTCTCCATTATACCATAAAATTGCTAGAAGATTTTATAATGGAAATATTCTCATCAACATTCTTTTAAAAATATGTCAAAAATAGTTGACATTTTATTTTCAAAAGAATATACTATAGTCAAATATATGTGACATAAATAAAAAGGAGGAAGCATGAATCGTGTGAAAGAATTCCGCAAGGAACTGGGCAAGTCCCAACTCGAACTTGCCAAGGATATCGGTGTCTCGAGGCAAACTATCAACATGATTGAAAACGACAAGTACAATCCAACCTTGGAACTCTGTCTCAATCTCGCCCGCAGCCTCCAAACTGACCTCAACAGTCTCTTTTGGGAGGATGATTTTTAAAAAGGAGAAGAAAAATGAAAAAAGAACCCCTCAATGAAAAATTGATCAAACGTATCTATGGCATTTCAGGGCCACTTGATGAACACAAACGGCGCGAGGCTGACCACATCGGGAATAATATCTTTATGGTTCTCTTTTACCTCATGACTTTAGGCAATCTTATTCCCTTTGTCCTTTCTTTTAGATATCCCCAAGTAGTCGCTTTTGGATATCCAATCATTATCTTTCTGATTTCCATGGTTTGTGCTTTCTATGTCACTAGTCAAACTAAAAAAACTGGTATTGCTGCTATCGATCCTGATATGTTGAGCCAGAAGGAAAAGAAACAGTTACGTAATCCTGGCCTTAAAGCTGGACTTTTCTATGGAATCTTTATGTTCTTTGGCATACCACTTCTCCATATCCTAATGGATGATAGCAAAAGCTATCTTACCGCTCTTTTGAATACAAGAAGTATTTTGTCAACCATCGTTGCAGCCTTCTTTTTCGTATTAACAGTGCATATTGTCGTCACTCTTCGTATTCAAAAAGCTAGAGAAGATCAAGACGACGATTAGGAGGAAACTTATGAAATCACTATTAACTTTAATTCTCAGCCATATTTTGATCAGTATCTTTATGACAGTTTTCCTAGTTTATGGCCAAATTACGCGTCCTTTTCTGATTATCTTCCTCTTAGCCCTTCCTGTCTTGAACAAAGGACAAAGATTACAGAAAATTAAATCAAAAAAAAGACGCCTCTTAAACGCATCTCTCTGCTTTATCCTCGTATCTTTCCCACAACTGATAACGAATTCTATGGATTGGAGATATCTACTATTTCTAACCATCTGTATTGTTTTTAGTCTAGTCTACTTCTATACTCTCTATCAACTCTTTAAAGAAGTTAATCAAAAACAATGTTATTAAGAGGTCCCTACCATGAAAAAAGAAGACTTAACAACTCGCTTACTTCGAAATTTCTTTCATATCCAAGGACCCTTTGATGAATGCCGTCAAGAGGTCATCTACAAGGCTTGTGCCCGTTCCATGGTCCAAATCTTTTACTCTTCCTTCCTTCTCTTCCTATTCTATATTTTGTTCGGACGCTTTATAGAAATCGTTCGAATGGCTATGCCCTATCTCTACTTCTTGATGATTTTTGCCCTCAGTCTCAAGGCAAGATATTCTACTAGAGGGCTCCACTTAGAAGATGATGATCAATCCGAGATTCCACAAATCACTTACAGCAAGCAGCAAATCAAGTTAAGAAGTTGGTTAGTTGGAACTAGCATCACAACTCTCTACTTATTTATCCTATTTTCTAAAAAAGTACTTTTTGAAAATCACTCGATCATAGATTTCTTCTTGCAGTTTTTAGAACTCAAAATGATCGCTTTTTTCCTACTAGTAGGACTTGGAGTAGGATCAATCTTCGGTACTATGACTTATTATTTTTTATCCGAACATGAAGAACAGTAGGAGAAAGCTTGGATAAGGGGTTATAAACCAATTTGAAAAACTCAATTTTACGAAACAACTAAATATATTTCCATTATAAAACGCATAATATCAAGGTTTTTGAATGCTTGATATTATGCGTTTTTATGATTTTAAAGACCGCTTGTCTCATCTCTCTTTAAAAAGAAAAAGCCATCTTTGCAGATGACTTCCTAGCAACCGAATCGGAGCTCACTTTTTCAAGTTGTGTACGGACAAAGCCTTATTTTAACTTGCTGTGTTGTTTCGAATAGTTCCAACACTTGTATTCTATACTATTATTTAGAAAATAGCAAGAAAAAATCTATATAAAACAAAATAACATTATATTTTAAAACTTTCACGTTGGAAACGTTTTATATTTTGTTGATTTTAATAGTCAAAAGATATATAATCTATCTAAGATTAATATATTAGCATTTGCTAATAAGAACTTAAAAAGTATAACTCAAAGGAGAACACTAAATGAGCAATAAACCTTACTCTATCGGACTTGATATCGGAACTAACAGCGTCGGATGGGCCGTCATTACGGATGACTATAAGGTGCCATCGAAAAAGATGAAAGTTCTGGGCAATACTGATAAACACTTTATCAAGAAAAATCTAATCGGAGCTTTATTATTTGATGAAGGGACTACTGCTGAAGATAGACGTCTAAAACGAACCGCACGCCGTCGCTATACCCGTCGAAAAAATCGTCTTCGCTATCTTCAAGAAATCTTTTCTGAGGAAATAAGCAAGGTGGATAATAGTTTCTTTCATCGATTAGATGACTCCTTTTTAGTCCCTGAGGATAAAAGAGGAAGTAAATACCCTATTTTTGCTACCTTGACAGAAGAAAAAGAATACTATAAGCAATTTCCAACTATCTATCATTTGAGAAAGCAACTAGCGGATTCGAAGGAAAAAGCTGACTTGCGCTTAATCTATCTGACATTAGCTCATATGATTAAATACCGCGGACATTTTTTATATGAAGAATCCTTTGATATTAAAAACAATGATATCCAAAAAATCTTTAACGAGTTTATAAGCATTTACGACAACACCTTTGAAGGAAGTTCACTTAGTGGACAAAACGCACAAGTAGAAGCGATTTTTACTGATAAAATTAGTAAATCTACCAAGAGAGAACGCGTTCTAAAACTCTTTCCTGATCAAAAATCCACTGGTTTGTTTTCAGAATTTCTCAAGTTAATTGTAGGAAATCAGGCTGATTTTAAAAAACATTTTGACTTAGAAGAAAAAGCCCCACTACAATTCTCTAAAGATACCTATGATGAGGATTTGGAAAACTTACTCGGACAAATTGGAGATGACTTTGCTGATCTTTTTCTAGTTGCTAAAAAACTCTATGACGCCATCCTTCTATCAGGAATCTTAACCGTTACAGATCCTTCAACCAAGGCTCCACTGTCAGCATCTATGATTGAGCGCTATGAAAATCACCAAAAAGATTTGGCAGCTTTAAAACAATTCATCAAAAACAATCTTCCAGAAAAATATGATGAAGTTTTTTCTGACCAATCTAAAGAGGGGTATGCTGGATACATCGATAGCAAGACCACTCAAGAAGCATTTTACAAATACATCAAAAACCTTCTCTCTAAGATTGACGGAGCAGACTATTTACTTGATAAAATCGAACGTGAAGATTTCTTGAGAAAACAACGCACCTTCGATAATGGTTCTATTCCTCATCAAATTCATCTTCAAGAAATGAATGCCATTCTCCGTCGACAAGGAGAACATTATCCATTCCTGAAGGAAAACAGAGAAAAGATTGAGAAAATCTTGACCTTCCGCATTCCATACTATGTTGGCCCATTGGCTCGTGGCAATCGAGATTTTGCTTGGCTTACTCGAAATTCTGACCAAGCAATACGCCCCTGGAATTTTGAAGAAATTGTTGATAAAGCAAGCTCTGCGGAAGCTTTCATCAATAAGATGACTAACTATGACTTGTATCTCCCAGAAGAAAAAGTTTTACCCAAGCATAGTCTGTTGTATGAAACATTTGCTGTCTATAATGAATTAACAAAAGTAAAATTCATTGCAGAAGGATTGAGAGACTATCAATTCCTTGATAGTGGACAGAAGAAGAAAATTATCAATCAATTATTCAAAGAGAAAAGAAAAGTAACTGAAAAAGACCTCATCCATTATCTACACAATGTCGACGGCTACGATGGAATCGAACTAAAAGGGATTGAAAAACAATTTAATGCCAGCCTTTCTACTTATCATGATTTACTCAAAATTATCAAAGATAAGAGGTTTATGGATGAACCTAAAAATCAAGAAATCCTTGAAAATATCGTCCATACGCTAACTATCTTTGAAGATCGCGAAATGATTAAGCAGCGCCTTGCTCAATACGCCTCTATCTTTGATGAGAAAGTGATTAAAACACTGACTCGTCGACACTATACTGGTTGGGGAAAACTCTCTGCCAAGCTGATTAACTGCATCCGTGATAGAAAGACAGGCAAAACGATTCTTGATTATCTGATTGATGATGGTTACAACAATCGTAACTTTATGCAGTTAATCAATGATGATGGGCTTTCTTTTAAAGAAATTATCCAAGAATCACAAGTGGTTGGTAAGCCAGACGATGTGAAGCAAATTGTCCAAGAACTTCCAGGGAGTTCTGCTATTAAAAAAGGAATTTTACAAAGTATTAAACTTGTCGATGAGCTTGTCAAAGTTATGGGCCACGACCCTGAATCCATTGTAATTGAAATGGCACGAGAGAATCAGACAACTGCAAGAGGGAAAAAGAATTCCCAACAAAGATACAAACGCATTGAAGATTCACTGAAAATCTTAGCATCTGGGCTCAACTCCAATATCCTAAAAGAACATCCAACAGATAACATTCAACTTCAGAATGACCGTCTCTTCCTTTACTATCTCCAAAATGGAAAAGATATGTACACAGGAAATCCACTTGATATTAATCATCTGAGTAGCTATGACATAGACCATATCATTCCACAGGCCTTTATTAAGGATGATTCGCTTGATAACCGTGTACTAACAAGCTCCAAAGACAATAGAGGTAAATCTGATAATGTTCCAAGTCTAGAGGTTGTTCAAAAAAGAAAAGCTTTTTGGCAACAATTGTTGGAATCGAAGTTAATTTCAGAACGTAAATTTAATAATTTAACCAAGGCTGAACGAGGTGGACTAAATGAGCGAGATAAAGTTGGCTTTATCAAACGTCAGTTGGTTGAAACACGGCAAATCACAAAGCATGTTGCACAGATCTTAGATTCTCGCTTTAATACAAAAGTGAATGAGAAAAACCAGAAAATCCGTACCGTCAAAATCATCACTTTGAAATCCAATCTAGTTTCCAACTTTCGCAAAGAATTTAGGTTATACAAGGTGCGGGAAATCAATGACTACCACCATGCACATGATGCCTATTTAAATGCAGTGGTTGCTAAGGCTATCCTTAAGAAATATCCTAAACTAGAGCCTGAATTTGTCTACGGTGACTACCAAAAGTACGATCTTAAAAGATACATCTCAAGAAGTAGAGACCCTAAAGAAATTGAAAAAGCAACTGAAAAGTATTTCTTCTACTCAAACTTGTTGAACTTCTTTAAAGAAGAGGTGCATTACGCAGACGGAACCATCGT
Source organism: Streptococcus pseudopneumoniae (assembly GCF_001073085.1). Lineage (GTDB taxonomy): Bacteria > Bacillota > Bacilli > Lactobacillales > Streptococcaceae > Streptococcus > Streptococcus pseudopneumoniae_M. Next base: position 81,339 of record NZ_JVFV01000043.1, on the reverse strand, counting down.
AAAAAGAGAGAATATCGAATACTCCAAGGATACTGGAGAAATTGCTTGGAATAAGGAAATAGATTTCGCTACAATCAGAAAAATTCTTTCACTTTCGCAGGTGAATATTGTGAAGAAGACAGAAGAGCAAACCGTTGGACAAAATGGTGGTCTGTTTGATAACAATATTGTGTCCAAGAAAAAAGTAGTCGACGCAAGTAAACTAATCCCTATCAAATCCGGTCTATCACCTGAAAAGTATGGTGGCTATGCAAGACCTACAATCGCTTATTCAGTTCTTGTTATAGCAGATATTGAAAAAGGAAAGGCTAAAAAATTAAAAAGAATTAAAGAGATGGTTGGAATAACCATTCAAGATAAAAAGAAATTTGAAGCAAATCCAACCGCCTATCTCGAAGAATATGGTTATAAAAATATCAATCCTAATCTTATTATAAAACTACCTAAGTATAGTCTCTTTAAGTTTAATGATGGACAGCGAAGATTATTAGCAAGCTCTATTGAATTGCAAAAAGGTAACGAATTGATTTTACCTTACCATTTCACTACTTTGCTTTACCACGCACAGCGAATTAATAAAATTAGTGAACCAATTCATAAACAGTATGTAGAAACACATCAAAGTGAATTTGAAGAATTATTAACAACAATCATTTCTTTATCTAAAAAATATATCCAAAAACCAATTGTTGAATCATTATTACAACAAGCGTTTGAGCAAGCCGATAAAGATATTTATCAGTTAAGCGAATCCTTTATCTCGCTCTTGAAACTCACCTCATTTGGAGCTCCTGGAGCTTTTAGATTTCTTGGTGTTGAAATTAGTCAATCAAATGTACGATATCAATCTGTGTCTTCTTGTTTCAACGCCACCCTCATCCACCAATCCATCACTGGTCTCTACGAGACTCGGATTGACTTAAGTAAACTAGGAGAAGACTAATGGGATGGAGAACCGTTGTAGTCAATACGCACTCTAAACTCTCATACAAGAACAACCACTTGATTTTTAAAGATGCCTCTCGGACAGAGTTGATTCACCTGTCCGAGGTGGACATCTTACTTTTGGAGACAACGGATATCGTTCTCTCTACTATGCTGATAAAGCGCTTGGTGGATGAAAATATTCTGGTCATCTTTTGTGATGATAAACGCTTGCCGACGGCATACTTAATGCCTTACTATGGCCGACATGATTCCAGTTTGCAACTCTCTCGGCAAATCACATGGAGTGAGGACGCTAAGACACAAGTTTGGACCTCCATTATTGCACAAAAAATTCTCAATCAAGCTTTTTATCTAGGGAGTTGTGGTTTTCTAGAAAAGAGTCAGTCGGTCATTGATCTTTATCATGGTTTAGATTTATTTGATCCTAGTAACCGTGAGGGACACGCGGCTCGTATATATTTCAACACCTTGTTTGGGAATGATTTTAGTCGTGAGCAAGATAGTGATGTCAACGCCGCCTTGGACTACGGCTATACCTTGATTTTGAGTATGTTTGCGCGTGAGATTGTGTTGTCTGGCTGCATGACTCAGTTCGGCTTGAAACATGCTAATCAGTTTAATCAATTCAACCTCGCTAGCGATATTATGGAGCCTTTTCGTCCGATTATTGACAGAATCGTCTATGAAAATCGAAACAGTTCTTTTGCCAAAATCAAGCGAGAACTTTTCGCTATTTTCTCGGACACCTTTCACTACAATGGTAAAGATATGTATCTGACCAATATCGTCAGCGACTATACCAAGAAAGTCATTCAAGCTCTCAATCAACCTGAGAAAGGAGTTCCTGAGTTTAGGATATGAGTTATCGATATATGCGTATGATTTTAATGTTTGATATGCCGGTTGATACCGCAGAGGAACGCAAGGCCTATCGGAAATTTCGGAAGTTCCTCATAGATGAAGGATTTATCATGCACCAATTCTCCATCTATAGCAAACTTTTGCTCAATAACTCTGCTAATAATGCTATGATTGAACGCCTTAAGGCGCACAATCCTAAAAAAGGGACCATCACTCTCTTAACCGTAACAGAAAAACAATTTTCTCGCATGATTTACTTAAATGGCGAGCGAAATACCAGCATAGCAAACTCAGATGCTCGTTTGGTCTTTCTAGGAGAGGAGCCTGGAGATGAAGATTAATTTTCCACTATTGGATGAACCATTAGCTGTTGAAAATGCAACTTTTTTAGTGTTGGAAGACCAGTTTACCTTTTCAACTATCGTCAAGCAATTCTACCAGTACACTGATGAAGGGGAGTTGAAGTTATTTGATAGAAATCTAAAAGCTCTGAAAGAGTCCGAGTTACTACTGATAACAGATGTCTTAGGATACAATCTCAACTCACCTGCCATGCTCAAGCTGATACATGCGGATCTTGAAAATCAACTCAATGACAAACCCGAAGTCAAGTCCATGATTGAAAAGCTGGTAGCTACGATTACAGAATTACTGGCATTTGAGTGTTTGGAAAACGAATTGGACTTGGAGTACGACGAAATCACCATTCTAGAGTTGATCGATGCGCTAGGGGTCAAAGTGGAAACTCTGAGTGATACACCTTTTGAAAAGATGCTAGAGATTGTCCAGGTTTTTAAATATCTTTCGAAAAAGAAACTCCTTGTTTTCATCAATGCATCTGCCTATCTATCAAAGGATGAGTTAGTAAATCTGATAGAGTATATCCAACTCAATCAACTAAGAGTTTTATTTATCGAACCTCGAAAAGTCTATGATTTTCCGCAGTATGTGATGGATCAAGACTATTTCTTGAACCCTGAAAATATGGTATAATAAGAGTAACAATTGGAACCTAACGAGCTGAAGTCTGGCTGGGACGAATGGCGCGATTACGAAATTTCGTGAGAAAAATTTTTCTACGAGGTTTTAGAGCTGTGTTGTTTCGAATGGTTCCAAAACAGCGGGGGCGTGGGGAGTTCATAATAAGAAGTTTTAGAGCTGTGTTGTTTCGAATGGTTCCAAAACGATTATGCTGGAAAGAACTTGATTGAGTATGTTTTAGAGCTGTGTTGTTTCGAATGGTTCCAAAACCCCTGTGTGTGTCTTACGTTCCACAAGACCGTTTTAGAGCTGTGTTGTTTCGAATGGTTCCAAAACCCATATCTCAAACAGTTACCCAATAAATACGTTTTAGAGCTGTGTTGTTTCGAATGGTTCCAAAACTAATTCCCAGGGTAATGTCGGTGAGTTTACGTTTTAGAGCTGTGTTGTTTCGAATGGTTCCAAAACTAGAAACGGAAGATTATGAGAAATTCTGTTGTTTTAGAGCTGTGTTGTTTCGAATGGTTCCAAAACGCTTTCCACTAACCCTTTGTATGTCTTTTTGTTTTAGAGCTGTGTTGTTTCGAATGGTTCCAAAACCACAGAAGCTTCAACGGTTTGAGTTTTTCAGTTTTAGAGCTGTGTTGTTTCGAATGGTTCCAAAACCGGGCGATACTGGATTTAAAAATATTAATGGTTTTAGAGCTGTGTTGTTTCGAATGGTTCCAAAACTAGCGATATTGTTTCGTGTCTGTGTCTGTAGTTTTAGAGCTGTGTTGTTTCGAATGGTTCCAAAACTAACAACTCGTCCTAATGTTTGGATAAACCGTTTTAGAGCTGTGTTGTTTCGAATGGTTCCAAAACCTCAATAACAGAGTTCACACCACCGCCGCCGTTTTAGAGCTGTGTTGTTTCGAATGGTTCCAAAACCATCAAAAGCCCATCTGTCTTGGTCATCAGTTTTAGAGCTGTGTTGTTTCGAATGGTTCCAAAACTTTGGAATAAGTCAAGAGATAAGTGATATAGTTTTAGAGCTGTGTTGTTTCGAATGGTTCCAAAACTCAACAAACACTGTTGAAGTATGAGCATGAGTTTTAGAGCTGTGTTGTTTCGAATGGTTCCAAAACGTTAATTAAATATATTTGTTTAACAACATAGTTTTAGAGCTGTGTTGTTTCGAATGGTTCCAAAACCTGTCGCCAAGTTAGGTCTAAACTTCTTACGTTTTAGAGCTGTGTTGTTTCGAATGGTTCCAAAACGCCCACCTGCTGCGTTCTAGAGTCGTCTGTGTTTTAGAGCTGTGTTGTTTCGAATGGTTCCAAAACATGCCGATGATTGAGTTAGCATATTCTCCCGTTTTAGAGCTGTGTTGTTTCGAATGGTTCCAAAACTTCTATTGGCCAATTTGGAAACATATGGTGGTTTTAGAGCTGTGTTGTTTCGAATGGTTCCAAAACAAGCGGATAAAGTATTAGCTTCGCTAAAACGTTTTAGAGCTGTGTTGTTTCGAATGGTTCCAAAACCTGTCGCCAAGTTAGGTCTAAACTTCTTACGTTTTAGAGCTGTGTTGTTTCGAATGGTTCCAAAACGCCCACCTGCTGCGTTCTAGAGTCGTCTGTGTTTTAGAGCTGTGTTGTTTCGAATGGTTCCAAAACAAAGTTAACGAAACCAATGATATTTATGCGGTTTTAGAGCTGTGTTGTTTCGAATGGTTCCAAAACTAAAAACAAAAGGCTTAAAATGATTACAAACAGTACATACCTAGAAGACCTAGAATGGGATGAGAAGCTAAAGGATGAAGAAAATTTTTCAGAATGGTTAAGTCAATCTGTAGGATTTTAAAGGTTTAAAATATGTAGTTGGGATTTATAAAATCCCTCTACTAACTCATAGAATATGGGTAACATGGAAAGGAATGATAGAAAATGAAAATGTTTAATTTGTGGAAGTATTCAATCGCAATTTTTATGGCAATCTTGTTACTTTGGGTAAATTTTGCCCCAAAAGGTAAAATTGAAGATGTAAAACCAATAGAGAAGACTCAACAAATAAAAGATGATGATTTGAAAGTTGAGCTAAAAGATGGTGTTGTTTTAGGGAAATACTATACAGAGAAGTCTAACACTGAAAAAGGGTACTATATTATAGTTTGGGATGCAGACTATAATAAACCTATTGAATATGATGTAGACTTTGGAGAATGGTCTAAAATCCATTTTGGTGATATTTATTAAAGGCTCTAAAATCGTCTGTAAGTTTTAGAGCTGTGTTGTTTCGAATGATTCCAAAATACTTCTCAAACTAAATATAGAATAACCCCCTAACACTTCTCCGTGCTAGGGGGGCTTTTAGTTTCTTAAATATCGTATATACTCTACTAATACGTAGGTGAGGATTGTTAAACAAATGATAGTTTCCAGCCAAACGAGGAGGTTAAGGACTGGAAACTGCAGAATGCCTTGGGCCATTTTCAATGAAGTTGCTGTGATGATAGTTGGAAAGGTTAGGGCTGAAAAAGCTGGTTGAAATCCCTGTTTTAAAATCCTTGGCAAACGACTGAGGACAAAGAAAAAGAAAGCCTGAGATGCAAGTATCATGACTAGCAAAATCCAATCATGAAGAGCTGAACCTCCGATTCGAACGAGTGCTGCTAACAGTAGAGAAAAGGGAGCACAATAGATTCCTTCTTGCCCCAGTAAAGCCCGTGGCAATGGATTACTTTTCAAATCTTGATAAATCAGAGGATAAAGGAAAAGGGTTAAGGTAAAGCCAAAAATCCAAGCGCCATAGGCAATCTCGACTATACCCACCACTGGGTAGGTCAAGCTTGCTACTGCAATCCCCACATAGAGAACTGTCCAACTTGGCGTTGCGTTCGTTCTTGGTTTAGTCTGCACATAATTTTTAGTGAAGTAGATGATTAACCCTACATCCAGTAGAAAGGCAAACCACCAAAGAGCTTGCGCTATGATACCCATACTCGTAGGTAAGATTCGCAGTAAGTAGGTTGATAAAATCATCCCTGCCATGGGAAAGGTCGCCATTCCCGATAATAGAGGAGCTTTCTTAAGTTCTTGCTGGCTCTCTTGCCAATCACTAAGATGACTGTATAAAAAATAAAACCATAAAATCAAGCCTGACAAACTAAAGACGTGCGATAATAGTGGAAAAATATCCAGGATGAGATTGCCTGCTCCAGCCAATCCCAATAAGCACCCTGAAAAGGCCAAGGGGAGTTTTTTCATGTGAACCTCCAATAGTCATGTTATTATCAGTATAGCATAAAAGCGCTTAAATGAAGTATTAAAAAACGAAGTTTAAAAAGATAAACCTCGTTTTTATTTTCTTTATTGTTAGTTTGTCGCTAGAATATGTCGCAATTGCACTGCACTAGGAGAAACAATTGGCAAAAAGGCACCTTCATTCCAACGACGTATGAAACCAGATGTCGATTTACTAAAATATCCTCTACCGCCACCAGCTTGTAGTTCTAACAAGAGACTTTGAGCAACAACATCAACAATATCAATTCGTAACTGGAATAGCTCACGCGGATTTCTAACGAAATAGGACTCTTCAGATAGTCCTTGATAGAGAGAATGTCGAATATCATCTAACTGTTCGACCTGATGCTGCCATTCTTCCTTCAAGACACCTCGTTTCCCCAATTCTTTTTCGACTTCTGAGAGTGAACGTTCAGCCAAACCAAAGGCTAGGCCAAATTGGTAGCCTAAAAAGGCTGGACGATTTTGCGCTAAAAATTGATGGGCATCCCTCGATAGAATCCACTCTTCCTTTAAAGGGACCTTGTTAAAAGTCAGAGCTGCTGTATTTCCTCCTTGGAGAGAAACAAATTCCAAATCTTCGGAACGACTAAAGTTTTCTGCGTCCGATGGTACAGCTACTACGTAACTTTGACTCGGGTCATCTGCAAATCCTGCTACAAAAATAGTGAGGAAGCGATTCCTACGAGCATTGGTTACCCAAGGAAGTCGTCCTTTTAGGTAATAATTCCCATTTTCTTCAAGGATTCGAACATTTAGTTCTTCTAAGTCAGATAGATACTTTACTGCATTAGATAAGGCCGTAGCGCCTGCATATTCTCCTGATAAGAGTTTTTCCAAGTAAACTTCTTTGAAATAAGCATTATCAGTATGAAGAATATTGTCTATTAAAGTTCGTTGCCCCCATGAAATAAAGGAGGCTGTTAAGGAATGTTGAGCGAGTTCAGCAAGGATATCGATAACATCTTGATCATTTCCACCTAGCCCTCCAAGAACTTTGGGAACCCCTACACGAAAGGCGCCTTCTGCAGCAATTTTCTCAATCAGTTCTTCTCCAGCTTGACATGATTTTTTGTCAATTTCATCAGCGTGCTGGTCTAACCAGCTTAAAAATTCTTCTGAAAAAAATCCCATACTTTGTCCTCCTCTTATGCATAAGGTTGTAATTCTGGATTAATCGGTGTGTTAGCTAGGTTGTTAGCATAGTTACAAAGACTTGCTAGACTGACACCGAGAACAACATCCAAGGCATTTTCTTGCGTATAGCCAGCTGCAAGGAATTCTCCAAGAGCTTCATCTCCTACGCGCCCTTTGGTATTGATGACTGCCAAGGTAAACTTAGCTAGGGTATCCAGCTTAGGATCGCTTTCGATTGGGGTACGATTGCGAAGGGCTTGGAGAAGGTCATCATTCATCTGGATTTGCTTGATAGAAAAGGCTGTGTGACCAGCGACGCAAAAGGCACAACCATTGGTTACAGCTGCAGTGATTTGCACCACTTCGCGCTCTACAGGTGTTAGACTATTGCGACGGTTAATAGCTCCAACAGTTCGGTAAGCTTCTAGGGCTGTAGGGGCATTGGCCAAAAGACCGATAAGATTTGGGATATAGCCATTGTTATCCTTTTGTACCGTTTCAAGAACTTCTTTCACTTCTGCTGGCGCTGATTCTACTGTATGGATAGTAAATGTTGTCATAAGGGGACCTCTTTTCATTTTGTAATTAAATAGTTTCTGCGAAAATCTTACGAAATCTCATCAGCCTATTGAACAAATCCTTGCCTTGATTGATGACTCGTTAGCTTTTCGTTGACAATAAGTCTAACACAGAATCTATACCTTGCATAATATATATTTTAAATTGCACTGATAAAAAATTTTTATGAAAACAAAAAAATCACACCAGATGTGTGATCATAACTGTTAATCTATCTGATGCTTGTTTCTTAAAACTAAGATGGACTCTACTAACAAGCAGAAAATAGCCAAGCCAAAGCCAGTAAATACTCCAAAATATTCTGTGATAAAACTCATTAGAAAAACAGAAGCAGAAAAGGCCAATGTAGAGACAACTTCGATAACGGAGTAAACATTCACAAGTTCCTTCTCATCAACCGATTCCTGTAAAAATACACTCTCAGGGACTTCCTTAATCTGAGATAGAAAACCAATTACTAGAGATAGGAATAGAAAAGCAGGTGGATTTGGAAATAACACTATCAACAGAGTTACTAGTGCTGTAGCTAACAAAGAAAAGGTCATAGTTTGATATTTATAGGTAACAACTTTCTCTGCTAAACGGAAGACAATAGCACCTCCCAAGATAATCCCCAAGGAATAGGCTGTATTGACATAGCCCCAATAGCTTTCTGACTGATGTAAAATCTCAGTCACAAAAACAAGTAAAACAGAAGATACCCAGATAGCATTGGCTAAAATTTCTAAAAGATTGGCCTGGACAATAAAACGTAATCTTGATTCTTTAGCCACCAATCGCCAACCTTTTGTTAGCGTCTCAAGACTTGTTTCAGAGGACACCTCTTCTTTTTCGACTAGTGGCAAAACGAACATCAAAATCGTCGAAATTGTGAACAAAACTAACACAATGAGCAGGCTAGGATTCATTCCCAGACTCGCAAATAAGAAACCTCCTAATCCCCAACCAACTAGTTGTACACTTTCACCACTCATAGAAATGGCTGCATTCGCTTTAGCTAAATCTCTCGCATAGCGTGGAACAATCGCATAGGAAATGGGCGCTGCAAAACCATCCAAAACGGAGATTAAGGTAACAATAGCATATAAAAAAGAGAGGGAAATAGTTTCAGATTGCTTGAGTAGAAAAACCAAAATCGCTAGCAGAATCGTCTTACCAAATTGAGTCAAGAAAAGAACACGATTTAAAGCTAATCTCTTCGTTACTAATGGAACTAAGAAACTAGCTAAAAAGGAGGATAGTCCAATCAGAATTGGTACTAGAGAGGTTGAAATGACAGAACCAGATAAGACAAACACATTTGCAATCACAATGACTCTAAAAAAGACATCTGCTAGATTTGCTAGTCCCTGTGAAGTCACTAATTTTCGAATATCTTTTGACATAAACACCTCCAGTTTATTTTTCTTTCGCACTTAGATGAAACAAGACATATCAGACCAAAAACAGATTTATGTTGACTATTATACAATAAATAAAAGTGCAAATAAAGAATATCATAAAAGAGGTACTCTTGAATTTCATTCATCTTATGACATAATACTCTTCGAAAATCTCTTCAAACCGCGTCAACGTCGCCTTGCCGTATATATGTTACTGACTTTGTCAGTTCTATCCACAACCTCAAAACAGTGTTTTGAGCAACCTGCGGCTAGTTTCCTAGTTTGCTCTTTGATTTTCATTGAGTATAAAATAAAAGACTAGCCCTAGTAGTGAAAAAACTAGCATCTCACAAACAGATGCTAGTCTTATCTATAAATGGGAATATCAATCTTACATTATTTATCAAAATACTTCTTCGTCTCAGCGATAACGACTGGTGATAAGGCTAAGAGTGCAATCAAGTTTGGTAGAGCCATGAGGGCATTAACAATATCCGCAATGACCCAGACCATATCCAACTCGATGAATCCACCTAGTAAGACCATGAGTACAAAGACCACACGATAAAGCCAGATAAAGCGAACGCCAAAGAGAAACTCAAAGCAACGCTCTCCGTAATAGTTCCATCCCAAAATCGTGGTAAAGGCAAAAAGTACCAAGAAGGTTGTTAGAAGAGCAGGTCCAAAGAAAGAGAAGACTGTAGAAAAAGCTGACTGAGTTAGAGCAACGCCATCTAAATTACCATTCCAAACCCCAGTCACCAAGATGGTCAAACCAGTCAATGTACAGATAATCAAGGTATCAATAAAGGTTCCTGTCATGGAAATCAAACCTTGCTCCACCGGCTCATTTGTCTTGGCTGCCGCAGCAGCTATTGGAGCTGAACCCAAACCAGACTCATTTGAGAAAACCCCACGCGCCACACCATTTTGAATAGCCATCCGAACACTCGCTCCTGCAAATCCTCCTACTGTAGCTACTGGACTAAAAGCTGATGTGAGAACCAGTGAAAGTGTTGCAGGTACTTTATCGATATTAAAGAGAATGACCGTCAAGGTTCCCAAGATATAGACAATAGCCATAAAGGGAACAACTGTAGTTGACACCTTTGAAATCGACTTGAGTCCACCAAAGACTGCTATCCCTACGAAAATAGATAAAACAAGTGCAGTAATTGTCGGATCAATACTAGCCGTATTTTGCACGGATTCTGTAATGGAATTCACCTGGGTAAAAGTACCAATCCCTAAAAGTGCAACCAATACTCCAGCTATAGCAAAGAAGATTGCAAGAGGGCGCCATTTTTCGCCCATCCCTAGAAGAATATAGTGCATCGGTCCTCCTGCGATAGCGCCATTTTCATCCTTACTCCGATATTTGATAGCCAGTAAGCCCTCTGCATACTTGGTCGCCATTCCAAAAAAAGCTGCTATCCACATCCAGAAGAGGGCACCAGGACCTCCCACCTTGATGGCTGTTGCCACCCCGATGATGTTTCCTGTACCAACAGTTGCTGCTAGGGCTGTACACAAGGCAGCAAAGCTCGACACATCTCCATGCCCCTTATCCTTGGTAAAAATAAGCTGGAAGGCCTTAGGGAGACGCAGGATTTGTAAAAGCCCTAAACGAAGAGTCAAGTAAATCCCTGTACCAACCAATAAAATCAAAAGGGGTGGTCCCCATACTAGAGCATCTAGCTCTTTTAGCAAATTTAACATACCATTCTCCTATCTATTCAACTCCAAAAGAAAGAGCACATGTTGGAAACATGTACTCTGGAATGCATCGATAAATGCCAAAAAGCGCTCTATCATTGCTCTGTCCTTTTACCTGAGAGTTTGAGCAGTTGCCTGCCTTGCCCCTTCGGTGCCTTTACGGTCTCTCCAGAGTTCCGTCCATTTACAGTCATGAAAAATCAAGGACTTTCCACTTCTATTAAACTTCATTCGGTGTTGTATTTAATTTTTACTTATTTTACAAGAAAAAACTGTCCTTGTCAATTGTTTTCGGAAAATTTTATAACAATTTTCTGAAACTCATATTCTAACCTTTAAAGGTTACAATGGTTGCGCCAGATCCGCCTGCATTTTGTGGTGCATAGCCAAAGCTCTTGACCTGTTTATTTCTTTGTAGGTACTTAGTTACCCCTTCACGGATGACACCTGTACCGATACCATGGATGATGTCGACTTGGGCCATATTGTTGAGTAGGGCTTGGTCGATAAAGGCATCCAAGGCTTCCATAGCCTCCTCGTAGCGTTTGCCACGAAGATCTAGTCGAGCCTGTGGGCCTTTGCCTGCTGCACGTTTGACGACGTTGACTTGTTTCTTCTTGACTGGCGCTTCTTTCTGGGCTTGAACCAAGTCAAATTCTTTCTCCTCAAGCGTCATCTTAATCAAGCCGACTTGAGCTTCCCAACGGCCATCCTTGAGTTGATTGGTCAAGGTACCACGTTGACCATAGCTTAAAACGATAATATCATCTCCAACTTTTGGAGCTCGTTTCTTCTTAGCTTTTTGGAGAACCTTGTTTTTAGAAAGGTCAACTTTTTCAGGGGCTAATTTTTTGAGTTTAGCCTTGGCTTCGATAATCTCATGTGGTTTTAGTTGAGATTTACTGTGAAGATTTTTAAGTATATCATCACTCTCAGCTAGGGCCAAATCAACAATCTCAGCAGCTTGCTCACGCGCCTTATTGAGTTCTGTTTCCTTTTCACGATTGAGCTCGTTATAGAGTTTTTTAAGCGCACGGTTCATCTTGAGGTTTTCTTGCTCGACTTGGCGAATATTCTCAAGACGTTTCCGGCTTTCAAGTGTTTGTTCTTCCAATTGCTCAATGATGCGATTGACATCATTGTCTTGATTAATCTGCTTGCTGGCATCACCTACGATGACATCTGACAAGCCTAGACGTTTGGCAATTTCAAAGGCATTGCTTCGACCTGGAACTCCCTGCATAAAGCGATAGGTTGGGCGCAGGCTAGCTGTATCAAATTCCATACTTGCATTTTGAACATAGGCCGTTTCAATACCATAAGCTTTTAGTTCAGGATAGTGAGTGGTTGCCATAGTCTTGACCTGACGCAAACGCAAGTCTTCTAGGATTGACATGGCAAGAGCAGCCCCTTCTTGGGGATCTGTTCCTGCTCCAAGCTCATCAAGTAGCAAGAGCGAGTTTTGATTGACCTTACCAAGAATATCTACGATATTAGTCATGTGACTAGAGAAGGTTGACAGACTTTGCTCGATGGATTGTTCATCCCCGATATCCGCAAATATCTCCTCGAAAATCCCTACACGACTGCCCTTATCGGCTAGAATTGGCAGACCTGACTGGGCCATCAATTGCGTCAAACCTAAGGTCTTCAGCATGATGGTCTTACCACCAGTATTGGGACCAGTGATGACGATAGCTGTTAATTCTTTGCCGAAGTGCACATCATTTGCGACTGCATTCTTCACCAAGGGATGACGAACGTGAAGCAGTTGAATCTCCTGTCCCTCAGACACTTGAGGTACTACTGCCTCCGTCTCTTGGATAAAGCGAACCTTAGCACGAATCAGGTCCAAATGTCCGATAATCCAAGCATCATTGGCGATTTCAGCTGCGTGTGGTCTTACTCGTTCAGAGAGTTCTTGGAGGATACGTAGCTTCTCATAACGTTCATCTGCACGAAGACTTGCAATCTCCTCACTTAACTTGACTACTTCACGCGGTTCGATATAGACAGTATTACCACTAGCAGAGATATCATGTACTACACCAGCAATCTTATTACGATAGGTATTCTTGACTGGAAGGACTTGGCGACCATTTCTACTTGCGATGATACCTTCAGTCAACATCTGTGCCTTTTGTTTGAGAAGATCTTGCAGGACATCACGGACTTGACTTTCACTATCATGGATTTTTCGACGGATTCGTGCCAAATCCTCACTAGCAAAGTTCTCAATAAATCCAGCTTCGTTGATAGCTTGTAGATTTCCCTGTAAATGTGGGAAGTCATGAAGTTTTTCAAACCAGTTAGCTAGGTGGTCTAAACGTACATTTTCAAGATTGTCATAAAAATTCTGCAATTCACGACTGGCAAAGATGACACGTTTGAGAAGGAGAAATTCCTCGATATTGAGGTCAGCACCCATCTCCAAACGTTTGGAGGTCGCTGCAATATCTTTTGTTGCAGAAATGCTGAAATGAGGATGCTCAACAAAGAGTTCTTGCATTTCCTTCATCTCTGCAAAAGCTTGCTTAATCTTGTCTCCTTTATCAGTCGGAGTAAGTTCTTTCAACTGCACTAGTCCTTGCTCGGTCAAAAGATGAGGTTCAAATAAAGCCTTAACCTTATTAAATTCTAATGTTTCTAGTATCTTTTTATTCATTTTCTTTTCCTTCGTAATGAGCGAATAATTTTTAAAATTCTCACTCTTTTCAAAAAGGCTCCTAAACTATTGATACTCAATGAAAATCAGAGAGCAAACTAGGAAGCTAGCCGTAGGTTGCTCAAAGCACTGCTTTGAGGTTGTAGATAAGACTGACGAAGTCAGTCACATATATAATCCAAGGCGAAGCTGACGTGGTTTGAATTTGATTTCCGAAGAGTAGGAAATTGTAAACAAAAGGCTAGGAATTGTTCCCGCCCTTTTATCCGATTATTTTGGTTACCCAGAGTTGTTTAATCACATGACTAGTGATGGGAACACTCTGGATAATATGTTTAGCTACAAAACTGTTTTCAAGTGAATTTTGAACAATTTGTAAAGGAACAGTCGCAAGAATGGTCAGTATCATCTGGAGGACAAATAAGGTCACAGCCAGAGATAAAACACCTGCACCTATACGGAAATATTGGCCCTCTAGCTTTTTAGTCGGTAGAAGATTAAGAAAGAGACCCACCAAACGACCAATGCAATAAAATATAGTAAAGGCTAAGAGGTAACCAATCCCTGCATAAAAGACCTTGTCCAGTTGGAAAAGTTGATTGGATGGGAAAAAGAAGGTTCCCTGCCCTTCCTGTGGACTTGCATATGGGATCAACAAATCAAATTGTTTCCCTAAAGATTGATAAAAATTTCCTGCAAGAAGAGCTGAAATCACAGTTGCTACAAAATAGTAAATCTGTAGAACCAAACCTCTACGATAACCGATATAAAAGCTCCATGCAAGAACCAATAAGAGAAGGACGGAAATCATAGGGAATCCTCAATCTTGCTCTGTTCTTGTTTAGTCGCTACAACTTGATGACGGAGGGCGTCTAATTCTTGTTCCTTATCATCAAATTCAATCTCACGACTGAGTTGAGTTGACAAGCTATTGACTGCTAATAAAATAGCGATTGTCTCATCATCCGCTCCAGGCATCTGCTCTTTAATTGCTTCATATTTTTCTGTTGCGACCTTGGCAATTTCCTCCATAAAGAGGTTGTCATGCTCAGTTGTTAGGGTCAATGTTTTTTTTCCGAATGTAAACTTGTATCGATTTAAATTTGCCATAAAATTCACCTCACGATATTATACCAAATTTCACTAAGTTTGTCAGTTTTTACCAATTCTACGGCTTTTATGGTACAATAAGAGTTATGGCAAGTATTACATTAACTCCGAGCGAAAAGGAAATCCAAGCCTTTGTTCAAAAGCATGAAAAAAAACTCGCTCCAAGTAAAAACCCATATATTCGCTACTTTTTCAAGCTTCCGCAGGCAAGTGTTTCCGTCTACACTTCTGGAAAAGTCTTGCTTCAGGGAGAAATGGCTGAAAACTATGCCAGCTTTTTTGGTTATCAGGTCAGTCAAGGAACTAGCGGACAAAATTTCCCCTTGATTGGAACAGATGAGGTGGGGAATGGTTCCTACTTCGGTGGTCTGGCTGTAGTAGCATCCTTTGTGACTCCTGACCAACATGACTTCCTACGAAAACTAGGTGTAGGGGATTCTAAGACTCTGACAGACCAAAAGATTCGTCAGCTTGCCCCTCTGCTTAAGGAGAGAATCCAGCACCAAGCGCTGCTTCTTTCTCCAAGTAAGTATAATGAAGTCATTGGGGAGCGCTACAATGCCGTTTCCGTAAAGGTAGCTCTGCATAATCAAGCGATTTTTCTCCTCCTCCAAAAAGGAGTCCAGCCAGAAAAGATTGTGATCGATGCTTTTACGAGTGCTCAAAACTATGAGAAGTACTTGAAAAATGAAGCTAATCACTTTTCTAATCCAGTCAGTCTGGAGGAAAAAGCCGAAGGTAAATACTTGGCTGTCGCTGTTAGCTCAATCATTGCACGTGATCTCTTTCTAGAAAATCTCGAAAATCTGGGGAGAGAACTTGGTTATCAACTTCCAAGTGGGGCTGGAACGGCTTCTGATAAGGTAGCTAGCCAAATCCTCCAAGATTATGGTATGCAGGGGCTCAACTTCTGCGCCAAGCTACACTTTAAAAATACTGAAAAAGCAAAAAAACTGCTAGAAAGGTAAATTATGAAATATTTAAAATCGTTTTTAAAAGAGTGGGGGAGTTTTATCCTCATCATCACTCTTGTCGCACTTAGCCGTCTCTTTCTCTGGAGCAATGTCCGTGTGGAAGGACATTCCATGGATCCAACCCTAGCTGATGGAGAAATCCTTTTCGTAGTTAAACATCTCCCAATCAATCGTTTTGATATTGTGGTTGCTCATGAAGACGATGGGAACAAGGATATCGTTAAACGCGTCATTGGTATGCCAGGAGATACTATCCGTTACGAAAGCGACAAGCTCTATATCAATGGTCAAGAAACTAATGAGCCCTATTTAGCAGAATACCTTAAGCGTTTCAAGGAAGATAAACTCCAAAGCACCTATACTGGAAGTGGTTGGGATGGCAAAAAGGGCGAATACTTTAGAACTTTAGCTCAAAAGGCTCAGGCCTTTACCCTAGATGTTAACTACAACACTAGCTTTACCTTCACTGTTCCAGAAGGAGAATACCTCCTCCTAGGTGATGACCGTCTGGTATCTAGCGATAGTCGACATGTTGGTACCTTTAAGGCAAAAGATATCACTGGTGAAGCCAAATTCCGCTTCTGGCCACTCAAGCGTATCGGAACATTTTAAAAACTAGGAAGAGGCCGAGAATTTCCCATCTCAGCCTCTTCTCATTCTATTTTGACTAAATCTGGGATACATTTTCTCAGAAATTAATGTAAGGAATTTTATGGAAGTTTATTTTTCAGGCACCATTGAACGCATTATTTTTGAAAATGTCAGCAATTTTTTCCGTATTTTACTTCTAGATATTGAGGATACCAATGCTGAAGACTTTGATGATTATGAAATCATTGTCACAGGTACCATGGCTGATATCATTGAAGGAGAGGAATACACCTTTTGGGGACAAATCGTCCAACACTCCAAATATGGTGAACAGCTACAAATGACTCGCTATGAGAGAGCCAAGCCAACTAGTAAGGGCTTGGTTAAGTATTTCTCCAGCAGTCATTTCAAGGGAATTGGACTCAAAACAGCCCAGAAAATTATGGATATTTACGGTGAAAACACTATTGACAAAATCTTAGAAAATCCAGACAAACTCCAGTCTATCTCTGGCCTCTCTGCTAAAAATCGTGAAGCCTTTGTCTCAACACTTCGTCTTAATTACGGAACAGAGATGGTTTTAGCCAAACTGGCTAATTACGGCATCCCAAATAAGCTAGCCTTTCAGATCCAAGACTTTTACAAGGAAGAAACGCTAGATATTGTTGAGAACTATCCCTATCAACTGGTTGAGGATATCAAGGGCTTGGGATTTACCATCGCCGACCAACTGGCCCAAGAATTGGGAATTGAAAGCCAGGCTCCCGAGCGTTTCCGTGCGGGTCTTATCCATAGTCTCTTTCAAGGTTGCATGGAGACGGGAGATACCTATATGGAAGCTAGAGACTTGTTGGAGCAAACCCTCAACCTTCTGGAATCCTCCCGTCCAGTCGAACTAGATCCGAGTCAAGTTGCCCAAGAACTTGCTTATCTGATTGAAGAAGATAAGGTCCAGCAGATTGATACCAAGATCTTTGATAATAGCCTCTTTTTTGCAGAAGAAGGGATTCGCAGTCATCTCATCAGAATACTCGAAAAAGATCAAAGTAAAAAACAGGATCTAGAAACCATTCAAGAACATATCGCAACTGTTGAGGAAGAACTGGGGATTGAGTATGATAGCATTCAAAAACAGGCCATCTGCGATGCTATCCAGAACAAGGTCTTTATCCTTACAGGTGGACCTGGTACAGGTAAGACTACTGTTATCAACGGCATTATCGCTGTCTATGCTCTCTTAGAAGGGATAGACCTCAAGAAAAAGAGCAATCTACCCATTCTCCTAGCTGCTCCAACTGGTCGCGCAGCCCGTCGCATGAACGAATTGACAGGTCTACCAAGCGCTACCATTCACCGCCACCTGGGCATGACTGGAGATGACGACACTAGCCATCTGGAAGATTATCTGGATGCTGACTTTATCATCGTGGATGAATTCTCCATGGTAGATACTTGGTTAGCCAACCAGCTCTTCTCCAATATCTCCTCTACCAGTAAAATCCTCATCGTTGGAGATAGTGACCAGTTACCTTCTGTCAGTCCTGGTCAAGTCCTAGCCGACTTGCTCCAGATACCAACCATCCCTCAAACACGTTTGGAAAGAATCTACCGTCAGAGCGAAGAATCGACCATCGTCACTCTTGCAAGTCAGATTCGTCAGGGAATATTGCCTGCAGATTTTACCCAGAAAAAAGCAGATCGCTCCTACTTTGAAATCGCTAGTAACCATATCCCTGCTAGCATTGAAAAAATCCTAGGTGCTGCTATCAGAAGTGGCATCCCTGCTCGTGATATTCAAGTTCTTGCCCCTATGTACCGTGGAACTGCTGGTATTGATGCCATCAACCAGCTCATGCAAGACCTCCTCAATCCTCCACAAAAAGACCAGCTTAGCTTTGAAGCTCCTCAGTGTCACTATCGAACAGGAGATAAGGTCATTCACCTAGTCAACGATGCAGAGGTCAATGTCTTTAACGGTGACTTAGGCTACATCACAGACTTGATTCCAGGAAAATACACTGAATCCAAGCAAGATGAAATTGTCATCGATTTTGACGGCAATGAGGTCTCCTATCCTCGAAATGAATGGTACAAGATTCGCCTAGCCTATGCCATGAGTATCCATAAGTCTCAGGGTAGCGAGTTTCCAGTTGTTATCCTGCCTATCACCAGTGCAAGTAAGCGCATGTTAGAACGCAATCTCATCTACACTGCTATCACTCGTGCAAAAAGTAAGCTCATTTTACTAGGTGAACTACAGGCCTTTGACTATGCAACTCAACATATCGGAACAGCTCGTAAGACCTATCTAATTGAACGTTTCGCTGACTTAATAGAATCAACTGATGGAACTAGTAAATCAGCTACTGAAGCTACACCAATTACAGAAACTGAACAATCCTACATCCTAACCGAAGACAACTGGTCTAATATTCCAGCCATGATTGGGATTACTGAAGAAGACCTGCAGGAGATTTTCGGAAAATAAAGCATAAGAAAACCCACCGAATCCGGTGGGCTTTTATCTTGTAAAGATTATTTTACTGTTGCAGTGCTTGTGATCAATTCAACAGCTTTTTTCACTGCGATATCGTGTTTCAACATTTCAGCTGAAAGCAAGCTTTGTACTTGTGCAACTTCCATGTTGTAATCTGCAGCCAATTGCTCGATTTCTTTTTGGATTTCTTCTTCTGAAGCGTCAAATCCTTCAGCTTTCGCAACTGCTTCGATAACAAGGTTAGTCTTCGTACGTGACTCAGCTTCTGCTTCGTATTGTTTGTGAAGGTCTTCTTGAGTAGTTCCAGTGATTTGGAAGTACATGTCAGGGTTGATACCTTGACGTTGCAAGTTTCCAAGGAATTCATTTACTGAACGGTGAACTTCTTCATGGATCATTTCTTCTGGAAGTTCTACGATTTCAGCATTTTCAACTGCTTTATCGATCGCTGCACCTTCAACTGCATCCTTGTATGCTTCTTCTTTAGCAGCAGCCAATTCGTTGCGGTATTTTTCTTTCAATTCAGCAAGTGTTTCAACTTCTTCGTCGATATCTTTTGCAAGCTCATCGTCAAGAGCTGGAACTTCTTTAGCTTTTACTTCGTGGATAGTTGTTACGAATTTAGCTTCTTTACCAGCAAGGTCTTCAGCTTGGTAGTCTTCTGGGAATGTTACAACTACATCAACAGTTTCACCAGCTGAGTGACCTACCAATTGGTCTTCGAAACCAGGGATAAATTGACCTGAACCAAGTCCAAGTGAGAAGTTTTCACCTTTTCCACCGTCAAATTCAACACCGTCGATAGAACCAACGAAGTCGATCACAACAGTGTCGCCGTTTTCAGCAGCACCTTCTTTGATCACCAATTCAGCCAAGTTGTTGCGTTCACGTTCGATACGCTCTTCAACGTCAGCATCTGTTACTTCTTTTTCTACATCAACTGATACTTCAAGGTTTTTGTAGTCACCCAATTTAACTTCTGGTTTTGTAACAACTTCAGCAGTGATAACCCAATCTTGACCTTTTTCCATTGAAGTTACGTCAATTTTTGGTTGTGCAACTACTTCAAGACCAGCTTCTTTTACAGCTGCTTCATAAGCGTTTGGCAAAAGAGCGTTCATAACGTCTTGGTAAAGTGACTCTTCACCAAATTTTTGGTCGAAGATAGAACGTGGAAGATGACCTTTACGGAAACCAGGAACATTAAGAGATTTCTTTACTGAGTTAAATACACGATCCAATTCTGGTTTGATTTGGTCTTGAGAGATAGTGAAAGTCAAGACACCACGGTTTGTTTCTTTGTTTTCAAATGATACAGACATTCTGTCATTTCTCCTTAAAATTTTTTTAAATACAGTCTATTATATCATATACTAGTAACTTTTTTCAAGTCAGAACCGAGTTTTCAGTACTGCTTGAGATACTTGCTAATTCTAAATCACTGTTTTATGGCTAAATGTATCCAATTTACCAAGAAAAAGTATTAAAAACTTATTTCAAAGAAAAAATTACCTTTGGAACAGAGAATTATGATTTCACTCCAAAAGATTCCTCTAGAAGTCCTCATGCCCTACTAAGTGATGCTGAAAGGCATATACTGCTGCCTGGGTGCGGTCACTAACCTGAAGCTTTGCTAAAATATTGGATACGTGGGTCTTGACTGTCTTGAGAGAGATAAAAAGCTCATCAGCAATGCGCTGATTTTCATAGCCCTTAGCGATCAGTTGAAGGACATCTCGTTCACGAGCTGTCAGATCTTCATGTAATTCAATATGATTGCGGTTATATTCTACCTTCTTACTTACCTCTTGTTCAATGGCTAGCTCTCCAACCGCCACCTTACGAACAGCGTGTAACAATTCATCTGCACTGGACGTCTTGAGCATATAACCTCTAGCTCCAGCATTCAAGACCGGCATGATTTTTTCATTGTCTAGGTAAGAGGTCACGATTAATATTTTAGCTTCTGGCCATTCTTTGAGAATAGCTAGTGTTGCATCAATCCCATTGACTTCAGGCATGACAATATCCATGACAATCACATCTGGACGAAGTTCCAAGGCCATGGAAATTCCTTCCGCACCATTGGTTGCTTCTCCTACAACCTCTACATCATCTTGTAATTCAAAATAACTTTTTAAACCCAGACGCACCATTTGGTGGTCATCTACTAATAATAGTTTCATTTCATTTCCTTTTGTTAGTCACTCAAGCAAGGGAATGCGGATATCCACTGCCAAACCCTGCTTAGGAGCCGTCATCAATTGTACTGTCCCAGCCATATCTTCCACTCGTTCTTTGACATTGCGTAGACCATAGCTTAGTTCATCAACATCATCTAGCTGAAAACCACGACCATTGTCTGCAACCTTCAACTGTAATTCCGTTTCCGTTTGATAAAGGTAAACATCTAGATATGAAGCTTGGGCATGACGGAGTGTATTACTAATCAATTCTTGTACAATCCGAAAAATATGTTCTTCAATCTTTTTAGGTAGTGCAGTTACCTGATATTTAAAGCTTACCTTCAATTCACTTTTTTCTTCTAGCTCTTTGAGGAGTAGCTGAATACCCTCCACCAAGCTTTTTTGTTCCAGTTCAATTGGTCGTAAATGCAAAAGAAGAATGCGCAAGTCTCTTTGAGCTGTCTCTAAAATGGCAGTCACACTTTGGAGTTGTGTTTGCATCTTCTCTCTGTCTAATTTGGAAGCTTGTTGACTGAGCCCTGATAAAATCATATGGGCAGCAAAAATTTCTTGGCTAACTGTATCATGCAAGTCACGCGCGATTCGCTTGCGCTCCTTTTCAACAATTTCTTCTTCTTTGACCAAGGCCTGATTGTCTGCTTTTTGAATAGCTTCTGTCAACAAACCGAGCTTTCCTGACAAATTTCTAAAACTTGCATCTAAGTCAGCATCTTCCAGACTTTCAATATCTTTGCCAGCTATGAGACGTTTGAGATTTGCTTGGATTCTTCTCTTTGAAATTTCGTCAACCATTGTCCAGAATAGGACTAATAAAAAGGCTAGAGCAAGACTAAACATCAGGGCTAGAAAAAGGACTTTTTCTGTCTTTTCTAGATCCTGAAAAAGAGAAGTCCACTCCAAATCCAAGATCTTAAAAATGCTTCGAAATAGAAAAGCAACAAAGAGAAATGAGGTGAGTCCAATTAAAATATAGGGTTGCTTTTTCATCCTCTCACCACCTCAACATCTCCAACCATGGTTGTCAAAAGAATCTTAACACTCTTAGGACTCTTGAGATAATCTCTGGTTTCTTGATGAAATTGCTCATTACGTAGAGCACGTTTAGGCTGGTCAAAGAAGGTTAAATCTCCGTACAGAGAATTGACACTTAGACTGACTTCTACATCCACTGGTACGATAATTCTAGTAGTGCCGACTAGCTTTCTCAAGATGATGACATTATCATGATTGCTTAAAATCACGTGCTCCAGATGAATAGTATCCTTCCCCATAAGACGAAAAAGATTGATATCATCAAAACGACAAGTCTGGTAGCTTGAGAAGTGGTGTAGATTCCCAAACCAGCGATTTTTCTCCCTCTTCACCGTCACTACTTCTTCAAAGAACAGATTGGTGTCTTCTCTTTCCTGATTCATCATAGGATATAGCAAGAAGAGACTATAAATCAAAGCCACAAAGATAGCTAAAATGACAAAGGGATTGAGCATGATGATAAAGAAAAATAGGATGCTCACTGCCACTAATATAAGGTTATTCCCCTGTCTTCCAGTATAGTATCGAATCAGCAGTAAAAACAAGAGCAAGATCAACAGAAAACGGGAAAAATGCTCTGATACCATCATAATCAGAGCTCCTGTTAATAAACAAGCTTCAATAAATAGAAAAATTTGAAATTTTCGCATGTATCCGTCCTCTCTATTTTATTGTATCACAAAACCAAAAAGTCACATCAGTCTGAGGAATGATAAAAAGATCGGGATAAAAATCCCGACCTCCTCACATTTGGTCTTTTGCTTCTTTTAATTTTCCATAAAGGAGATAGTCGACCTGCTTCAAATCCTCAATCCTTGCGCAATTAAGGGCACACATAATCAAGCGTAGGTCTTCCTTCCAGCTTTCAACAATGGAAATAACGACATCAACAGAGTAATTTTCAACCAGCTCTAACATAGTGCGTGATAGACCAACTGCCTTGGCTCCAAAGACCAGGCATTTGATGATGTCTAGTGGATTGCGCACTCCTCCACTTACCAAAAGCTCCATCTTATCTTTCCAGTCTTGGGCATTCAGAAGTGCTTGCATAGTTGATTGACCCCAGTCATTTAGGTAGTCACGCTGTCCACTGCGACGGTTTTCGATATAGGCAAAGCTCGTTCCCCCACGTCCAGACAAATCAACTGTTCTTATCCCCATCTCGTATGCTTTAGCAATGGTCTTCACATCCATACCAAAACCGACTTCTTTTAAAACAAGGGGAACTGTGATTTGATCAGCATAATCTTTCAGATTATTTTGCCACAATCTAAATTGACGTTCACCTTCTGGCATAAGCAATTCCTGCATGACATTGACATGAACTTGTAAAAGTAGTGGATTCATCTCTTTCACTGTTTGTAATCCTAGTTCTACAGGTTTATCCAAGCCAATATTGGTTCCAAGAAGAAGATTAGGATGATTAGTTTTGACTGAAAAAGATTCATCTGATGGATCCTTGAGTGCGGCACTGTAGGAACCTGTCACAAATAAAATCCCACAAGCCTCGGCCACCTGAGCCAACTTTTGATTGATTTCTCTGCCCTTATCACTACCGCCTGTCATGGCATTTATATAAAAAGGAAAGTCCCATTTGCGCCCTGCAAATTCTGTCGAAAGATCAATCTCATCTATGTCGTATAAGGGTAGCGAGGAGTGAATCAATTCAACTTCATCAAAACTATTATAAGTACTTTTTTGTTCAAGGGCATAGCGGATGTGTTCATCCTTCCGATTTGTCGTCATGTCCCATCCTTTCTTGATACAAGAGCTCAATTCCTAAATCAGCCCAGCGTTTTTTCAGTAATGTGGTCGAATTTTGGTCAAAACTGAGGGCTATCCCACAGTCTCCACCACCAGCACCACTACTTTTAGCGACGGCTTTTATGTCTCTACTGGAATCTTTTAATTGTCTGAGCGAAGGTGTGTAAATGTCTGAACTCAAGCCTTCTAAGAGTTGGCTAGCTTGTTCTAGCAAGTCAATAACGGTTTCTTCTTGACCTACCTGCAAAGCCTTTACCAAGTTAGCTACAATTTCTTTTGAAGCCTGCAAAAAGCTAGCGTTCATATTATTCTTGATTTGCTTGACCATGTGACTAGATACAGCCACTTCTTTGGTCCAACCAACCAGAAAATCAAATTTCAAAGCTGCTTCAACACTCCTAATAGAAAAGCCCCAATCACGTGCCAATACAGTTTTCAAGTCTTCCTTTTCTAGCCATTGTGCCACTTTCTCGCGGTCAAATGACTTATAGAGGACGAGGTCTTCTGATACGATACAGGCAATGTCCCCCATGGAGCCATTGTCCCCACGTTTAAGAAGTACAGCACTCGCCAGTTTAAACAGGATTTCTCTGTCAGCAGGTCTTTCATAGAAAGCAAGCATGGCCTTGATAACCAGGACAATGACGCTACCACTAGAACCCAGTCCAAACTTCTTGCCTTCGCGTTCCATTTTCCCTCGAATCTCTAAAGAAAACGGCTGCAAGTCAACCCCTTGATCAGTCAGATACTCCTCCACCAAGGCAACTGTTTCTTGAATCAAAGCATAGGAGGAATCTGGTCGCATGTCTACACTATAGGTAAACATATCTGAGTAGAGTCTATAAACATCAGATGCTTTTATCTCAGCAGTCATATAGATGGGAATAGCCTTTATTAGCGCCAACTGTCCTGGTTCTAAAATGGCATACTCCCCAGCCCAATAGAGCTTCCCACAAGTTTTAACAATCGTCATCTTGGCTCAAATCCTTTGTTTTTGAAACGATTAAGCGATAGCGTTGACCTAAAAGTTCTGATAAATGTTCCAAGTCCTCTTCCAAGCAAAGAACCTTGACATTAGGTCCCGCATCCATGGTAAAGTAGCAAGATTCTCCTTGTTCTCTAAGCTGACGAACAAAATCCATAGCCTCATAACTAGCATCTGTCAAGTAAGAGAAGGATGGATTTGCAGTCTTAGTCGTAGCATGCATAGCCAAGGCGTTCTTCTCTGTCAATTCTCCAACTTTTTTAAAGTCATTTTCCTTGAGGTGGACTAACATATCCTTGTAATCTTGTTCAGATTGACGAATCCACTCATCAAAAGTTGTCGAAGTCTCGACACAGAGTTTCATGCCATCTCGACTAGAGATCGGTTTTTTCTGGT
This sequence comes from Streptococcus pseudopneumoniae, assembly GCF_001073085.1. Taxonomy (GTDB): domain Bacteria; phylum Bacillota; class Bacilli; order Lactobacillales; family Streptococcaceae; genus Streptococcus; species Streptococcus pseudopneumoniae_M. Next base: position 56,230 of record NZ_JVFV01000043.1, on the reverse strand, counting down.
CTTCTAAAACTAGCATAATCATAGCGAGTTTCAAGTCAGTCTCAACTGGATAGATCTCTCCACTATCCTTGTCCCAAGCTGCCAAAGGTCCATAAAAACTACGAGATGAAGAACCCGATGCAAACTTAGCTTCCAAGGCCAAGTCTTTACGATCTAGTCCTAATTGGAAATAGGCATTGCAAGCTTTTACCAAGGCAGATAAGCCACTGGAACTTGAAGAAAGACCTGCCGCTGTTGGCATATTGTTCTTGGTATCGATACGAACAAAACCTGCTCCTTCAGGACGGTAGCGATCAATGATTTTACTCATTTTTTTATGTTCGGCTTCATTTTGCAACTGGTCATTGATATAAAAGGCATCCGAGCTTGCATCTGCTGGTAAAGGAGAAAGTGTCGTCTCCGTATACATATTTTCTAAGGTTAGAGAGATACTGCTAGTCGCAGGAACCATCTCTTTTTCGGCTTTCTTACCCCAATATTTAATAATGGCAATATTGGCATAGGAACATACTGTTACAGGCTTTCGATCCATGTCTGAACAGCTCCTTTCTCTTCTAATCTTTCTGCTAGTGCTTGCGCTTGGCTCTCATTAGCAACCAAGGCGATGATACAGCCTCCTAAGCCACCACCACTCATCTTGGCGCCAAGAGCACCATTGTCGAGAGCAGTTTCAACCAAGGCATCTGACTCAGGACTGCTAACTCCAATTTCCTTTAGATTTCCATGGGCTTTGGTAAGAATCTCTCCCAGCTTCACGGCATCTTTTGTTTTTATTGCTTCTTCTGCTTGCTGGGTCAACTCTCCTAGCGCATGTAAGAAAGGTAAGGCATCCTTGCCTTTACTCTCTACAACTTGGATAGCTTCACGAGTATGTCCATAGACTCCTGTATCTGCAATGACCAGATAAGCCGACAAGTTCATGGCTAGTTCTTCAAAACCAACATTCTTAATAAAACGAATAGGTTGGTCACTAAGACAGGTCTTAGCATCTAAACCACTAGGATTCATATGGGCAATCATCTCTGCTCTATTAACCAGAATCTCTAAAACATCATGCGGAAGTTCTGCTTCAAAATAATCAAATACCGCGCGAATAGCCGCAATGCTAATAGCGGCTGAAGAACCCATCCCTCGCTTTTCCGGAATAGCCGAGTCAATTTGACAACGGATGCAAGCATCTTTGATATTTAGATACTCGAGAGAAGCATAAACAGCCATAGACAAGGTGTCCTCTTCAAAAAGACGCCATGGTGTCGCTGCAGGAACTACCCGACAAGTCACCTCTACCTCTAAAAGCGGTAAAGAGATGGCTGGGTAGCCATAAACCACCGCATGCTCTCCTATTAAAATAATTTTACTATGTGCCTGACCGACACCAACTTCTTTTGTCATTTAATCCTTCTATCAGACGAAAAGCGTCTTTTTCTAGATAAAATTTTAGAACTTTATTCCTTTCTATTTTATTATATTTTCACAAAAAAAGCGATTGTTTCCTTCACAATCGCTTGTTTTCATTACTGGACCCACTCGCCATTATAGTTGACCTGGTAGCCATCTACTGTGGTATTCACAGCTAGAGCACCTGAACTATAGGCATAGTACCATTTACCATTGACCTGGAACCAACCTGTCGTCATAGCTCCTGACGAACGAAGATAATACCAAGTATTATCAACATAAATCCAGCCTGTTTTCATATCACCATTTTGAGCATCTAGGTAATACCAAGTTGAACCATCTAGATACCAGCCTGTCGCCATAGCACCTGATGAACGGAGATAATACCACTTGTTACCAAGATACTGCCAATCAGTTTGCATTGCAGCGGTTGTTGGATCGAGATAGTACCAAGTCGAATTGTCGTTAATCCAACCAGCACGTCTTTCTCCACCAATGTAGTCTTTTCCTGAAGAACCTGTTTTTGCTAGGTAATACCAGTTAGACTGATCATAAAGCCAACCTGTTTTTAATGAGTGATCTTGCTCAAAGTAGTAGTTTGCTAATTTAAGAACTTCAGGACCCTCAAAGCCTTCACCATGCTTTTTGCCAACAGTTAACGAATACTTAGCCTCTAATTGTTGCCAGCCAACAAACTCTTGTAGTACGCCATCTTTATCAAAATAGTACCACTTGTGTTGAAGACCGATTTCATTAACTGGTTGGTTATCTAATAAATTATCACGATAACCTGTTCCAGGAATTTCTATATATTGCCAGCCAACTACCATTTCTCCTTTATCACCAAAATAGTAAGTTTTACCGTCTATTTTATGCCAATAGATTGCTTTATGGTCATCTTTTATATAATATTTTCTATTGTCCTTATCAAGAAATTGTCCACCAGTAGTATCCGCAAATACTGTACTAGTTGCTAACAGACCAAAGAAGAAGACTGCTAGACCGACTTGCATCAATTTTTTCAAAAATCTCATTCTTTTATCCTCCAAAATGATTATAGCAAATGTTTTTGTTTTTATCAATATATTAAGTTTAAACCAACAAGAATCTACTCAAAGTTTGCTTTGAACTTGAAGTTAAGACTGACCAATTTGTTTAAAAAATAAACTGATAGACAGCACAGCCAAGCCTCATGAAATTTTCGATAAAGATGTTCGTTTATTTAAAGATCAAAAAAGCAGTTACACAACTGCAACTGCTTTCTATTCCTGCATGGTATAACCAACACCACGCACTGTTTTAATGTAGCTCTTTTGACCTTTGACATCAATCTTGCTCCGTAGATATCGGATATAGACATCTACGATATTGGTCTCTGTAGAACTTTCATACTTCCAGACGCTCTCTAGCAATTGTTCACGAGTTAAGACTTTCTTACTGCCCATGAGTGTAGCTAAGAGGTCATATTCACGACGAGTGAGAGCAATCATTTCATCGCCACGATAGACTATATGGTGTTCAACATCCATACGCAGATTGCGATAAGCTGTCGGAACTTTCATCTGACTACAGTGTTGGTCGATGAAATCTCGACCTCGGAAGATAGCTGAAATACGACTGACCAAATCATCGATAATGATTGGTTTATAGATGTATGAAACAGCGAAACGCTGGATTGTTTCAAGTTGGTCTTGCAATTCTTCTCGATGGTCCAAGACCATGATCACCGCAGCTGGCTTGGTTCGACTCAACTTATCTGCAAAATTCTGGGCTGTCATATCCCCTAGATGAGCATTCAGTAAAATCAAGTCATAGTCTGTCTGAAGAGCCATGGAGAGGGCTTTTTGTCCCTCTTCTACCTGATCAACTCGGTATTGCTCTTTTTGGAGTTCCAGACTTAAAAAATGAGCTAGATTTCTTTCTTTCTCAAGTAATAAAATCCGTTTCCCCATGGCTGACCTACTTATTTTTCGTCATACCAAGAGTAGTGGAAGGTTCCTTCTTTGTCTTTACGTTGGTAAGTGTGGGCACCAAAGTAGTCACGTTGTGCTTGGATCAAATTAGCTGGAAGATCAGCTGAACGGTAGCTATCAAAGTAAGTAATAGCTGCTGAGAATGTTGGTACTGGTACTCCAGCTTGAACAGCAAGAGCTACAATATCACGAACAGATTGTTGGTACTTAGCAGTGACATCCAAGAAGTACTCATCCAAAAGAAGGTTAGCAAGATCTGCATCACGGTTGTAAGCATCTGTGATCTTTTGCAAGAAACGTGAACGGATGATACATCCATCACGCCAGATAGATGCGATGTCCGCAAATGGCAAGTTCCAGTTGTTTTCTTTAGAAGCTACACGCAATTGAGCAAAACCTTGTGCGTATGAGATGATTTTTGAGAAGTAAAGGGCTTGGCGGATTTTTTCAATCAACTCAGCCTTATCTCCTTCAAATTTGAAAGCAGCTGGTTTTGGAAGCACCTTGCTAGCATGTACACGCTCTTCTTTGTAAGTAGAGATGTAACGCGCAAATACTGACTCAGTAATGAGTGACAATGGCACACCAAGGTCAAGCGCTGATTGGCTAGTCCATTTACCAGTTCCTTTGTTACCTGCAGCATCAAGAATGTAGTCTACGATTGGTCCATCTTGACCTTCATCGTCTTTGCGTCCAAGGATATCAGCTGTAATTTCAATCAAGTAGCTGTCCAATTCACCCTTGTTCCACTCAGTAAAGATTTCAGCCATATCTTCTGCAGAAAGACCAAGCAAGTGTTGCATAAGATCGTAGCTTTCTGCGATCAATTGCATATCACCGTACTCGATACCATTGTGGACCATTTTCACATAGTGACCAGCTCCATCAGGACCGATGTAGGTCACACATGGTTTTCCATCTTCTGGTGCTTTAGCTGAGATTTCTTCAAGAACATCAGCCACCAAGTCGTAAGCTTCTTTTTGTCCACCAGGCATGATAGAAGGACCTTCAAGGGCACCTTTTTCACCACCAGATACACCAGTACCGATAAAGTTGATACCTGAGTTCGCCAATTCTTCATTACGACGGATGGTATCTTTATAGAAAGTGTTTCCTCCGTCGATCAAAATATCACCTTTATCCAAGTGTGGAAGAAGGGCTTGAATCGTCGCATCTGTACCAGGTCCTGCTTGAACCATAAGCATGATACGACGTGGTTTTTCAATTGAATTTACGAAGCTTTCGATATCATAGCTTGGCACGAAGTTTTTATCAGGGTGGCAAGCAATCACATCTTCAGTTTTTTCTTTACTACGGTTATAAATAGCAACTGTATAACCACGGGATTCAATATTAAGGGCAAGGTTACGACCCATTACGGCCATACCAACAACACCAAAGTTAGCTTTTGTCATGTGACACTCCTCTTGTTTAATATGTTTTATTTTATCATGTTTATCTGTGAAAAGAAAGAATTTTGTAACAATTTGACTAGTAGTCTAAATCATCCGCATGTCCAGAACCATTCCCTACAAAGTAACCTGTCTTACAATTAAGGGTAAAGAGATAGGTACCATCTGGTTTATAAAGATTATAGTAGCCATTACCATTTACAATATTCACAGGTTCCAAAATATATTGGTTGCCTGTAATGTAGCCACGCGCACGCGAAGTCTCAAGAATGCGTTCAAGGACACCATCTGCAAAAGTCCAAGCAGGATTACTACTATCACTAACAGCAGCTTGATTGTACGGTACTCGACTGACACTTCTTTGTAGGTTCACACCATTGCTTGCTAGTCCACTATTAAGGATATTATTTGCTGAGGCTGTTTCACCCGCTGAAGTTGATGCATTAGCAGAGCTACTAGCATTGCTTTCAGTTGCTGAGTTTGACTCTGTTTGACTTGATGAACTTGATTGACTACTGCTAGAGCTTGTAGAACTTGAAAGTTGACTCTTACCGAGACTAATAGCCTTATCTAGCAGTTTATCAATTTCAGTATTCCCAGTCTTAACTTCGGTAAATTTAGCATCTGCCTTTACTTTAGCATTTGTATCTAGAACACCATCTGTAATCGCTGGTGTTTCAAATTGAGCATTGACATCTTGTACTGCCTTGATTTGTGTTTCAAGGCTATCATATTTTGATTTGGCAAGAGTATGTTCTTTAGCACCCTCAAGTTTATCTAATAGCTCTTTGAGCTGACTCAATTGACTAAACTGACTATTTTTTAGGGCAGTTTTATTCTCATCAGTATAAAAAGTGTCATAGAGACTGTTAAATTGATCGAGTATTGCTTGATTACTTACCAAACCTGCATCAGATGACTGAGACTGAATTTCTTGAGAAGAACGAGTAATTTGACGATAAACGTAGTAGCTACCCCCAATAATCAAGACAACAATCGCTAAAAGAGCTGACAAGATTACCCACAGTTTTTTGCGTCGTGGCTCATCCTCTTCTTGAAGAGAGCGAGCTAGAAATGGGGTTTCTTCTTGTAAAGTTTCCTCATTTTCTACCTGTTCTGGTTCAAATACTTCCTCTACAAGATTTTTATCCATAACTAAAGTTTCTTCTAGTGGCGAAAGTAGAACTTCTTCAGTTGCTACTCCCTCTTCTTCAGCAAACTTTTCTGATTCAGAGACTTCTTCTACCGGTTCCACATCTTCTTCAATCGTTTCTTTAGCTTCTTGGATCAAATCATCGAGACTTTGAAGTTCCTCTTTCTTTGCCTGAATGTTTGTAAATTTGTCAGCTTCGATTTCTTCACGGTGTTGTTTGATGTATTTGTCCAAAATCGTGTCATCAGGAGTTACTCCCGCTTCAATTTCTTCATTTTTTCGAATAACTTGTCCAACTGTCAGATCCTTAGCTTCCTCAAAATCAAACTGAGGTTCTTGGGAGGTTTTCTCCGGTTCTAACATTTCTTCTTTTTTATCCTTCTGATCCATGGCAACTCCTTTCTAATCTGTCAAATTTCTTTTGACACGTTGACCAAAATATTGATATAGATTAACTTTCAAAGTACCGTTGTAGAGTTTTCGTTTTTTGTCCGCCTGACTACCATATTTGCTTTCAAAGGCTTCATCACTTGTCAGGATAAACTTACTCCAAGTTTTGAGAGGTTCAAAAACCTCACCCATTTCAGCATAAAGTTTAGTTACTCCTGCATCATCTGACAAACGTTCCCCATAAGGTGGGTTAGAGATAATGACTCCATTAATCTTATCCGTACGCAAATCCTGTACGCGCATCTGTTTAAAGAGAATATCTCCAGATACTCCTGCTGCCTGCGCATTAGCCTTGGCAATTTCTACCATACGACCATCAATATCACAGCCCATAATATCCAGTTTAATCTCTCGATCTATCTGCTTACTAGCCTCAGTTCTGATTTCTTGAATCAAGCGGTCACTAACCCAGTTCCATTCTTCAAAGGCAAAAGAACGACGTAAACCAGGCGCCATCTTGCGCGCAATCATAGCCGCCTCAATACAAAAAGTTCCAGAACCACAGGTTGGATCAATCAAAGGCTTATCTGGATACCAGTTTGACAGTTGCAAAATCGCAGCTGCCATATTTTCTTTGATCGGAGCTCCACCTTTTTCAGTACGGTAACCACGTTTAAAGAGACTTGACCCACTTGTATCAATCATAACAGTCGCTACATCTTTCAAAATGGAAACTTCAATCTTGAACTCATGGCCATTCTCCATCAGAGGAACACCTTCTGGTCGTGCATAGTGTTTTTGTAGTTTCTTAACAACTGCCTTCTTAGAAATTGCCTGCACACTTGGCTCATTGTGTAATTTTGACTTGACACACTTAGCCTTGGCAATTGGAAAACGGGCTCCAAGTGGGAGATAGTTCTCCCAATCTAGAGCAAAAACACCTTGGAAGAGCTCTTCAAATGTTTTTGCAGGAAAAGTTCCCACAACAATTTTGATTCTATCTGCAGCTCTTAGCCACAGGTTAGTTTGGATAATCGCTTTAACATCACCTTGAAAACGAACACGCCCATTTTCAACTTGACAATCATAACCCAAATCTCTTACTTCACGTCCAACTACAGCTTCCAAACCCGCCGCCGCAGTCGCAATTAAATTAAATGTTGTTTTCATTTCAGTCTTTTATAGACCTTTCTTTATTCACTTTAAAAAATGAGGTTGAGAATATATCTCAGCCCCAACCTATATGCAATTTTCTATAAGCCATGTTTTGTTCCAGAAGTGACTAGGACCACTTCCTTCGATAATCATCTGTCTACCACTAGCAGCTCTAGCTGCTAGCAGTCAGAGTACTACGTTCGTTTCCGCGCACTCCATGCCCCGACCAAAATTTGGGTTGCTAGCTTGAGGGGTTTACCGCGTTCCACTCTCTCTGTTTCCAGAGAGACTCCGTCACTGTGGCACTTTCAAGTCTACTCTGACATATCCTAAGACTTAGCCATTTCAACTGCCGTAACGATTTCTCGTCCCTAGGCTTATGGTTTCGCCTAGCACAAACACTACAGGCATCACAGCCTGTGCTAGCATGGACTTTCCTCATGAAAAGAAACTCTCTTCACGCGATTATCCAAAAATTGCACAACAGAAGTATTCTTAGAAATCAGAATTATCCATGATTTGTTTGCCAAATACTTCTTTTTCAAGACGATTCAAACGTTTCAAAATATCAAAGTTTGTCATAGAAGTTGTACTTCCAAGCTCTGCTGGTTCAGAAGCTACTGGAGTCACTTGAGGTTTTTTCGCCAATTCCTCTTTCAACTCTGCAATTTCTAAACGGAGTGACTTTACTAATGCTGCATAAGTTTCATAATCCTTGATGACGTCATCCAAGAATTCATCAACCTCTGCTTTACTATATCCACGTACTTCTCTTCCAAAATCCTGCTCAAAAATATCTTTTGCTGTAAAAATAATACTTGCCATGTCTCTCTCCATTCTCAGTTGCTAGTATTATTATATAAAAAAAGGCAAACAAAAAGCAAGGTCAAAGGCTCAATTTTCGGAAAAATTTTCAGCTACTTCGTTTAATTCCTCAAATGTTAATCTTTTTGTAATATAGTTGTCTTTCTTTTTCATCAGTTCGTAAAAATACTTCAGTTTTGTTTCATTTTCTTCATCATAAAAAAGATAGGCTCCATCTGTATTTTCAAGTAAGAAAAGTTGATAATCTCGTAATTGCCCCTTGTGTTCATAGTTGGGATAGGCGTATTTAACAAAATCAACTTGTTTAAATTCACTAAGTTTAACCCGATTCCCCTCATTCCAGTTTTCCCCATGAGTCTCAAAATCAAAGATAGTCGCAAGTTGGAAACCAAAGTCATCTTTCATATCTCTGGCCACCTCTAAAACCCAGTGTTCAAATCCCAGTGTTCCCGTAAACACCAACCATTTCAACCCTTCGTCAGCCATTTTTTCCAAATCTCTACGAATGGCTTTTTTAATAATTTTTAAACGAATATCTTTGTCATTAAACAATCCTAAATCAAAGCTAGAATAGCCTAAAATCAAGGCTGTATGCATTTTTTCTCCCTTTCTGTGCACCTTTATGGTATAATAGAGTGATGTTATTGTACCAATAAGGAGAATTATGGTCAACTATCCTCATAAACTTTCATCAAAAAAAAAACAACAAGTCACCTCACAAACTAAAAATTTCGCAAATCGTGGGATGACCTTTGAAAAGATGATCAATGCTACAAACGAGTATTATCTGACACACGGTTTGGCTGTTATCCACAAAAAACCAACTCCTGTTCAGATTGTCCGCGTAGACTATCCTCAGCGTAGTCGGGCTAAGATTGTTGAAGCTTATTTTAGACAAGCATCAACTACCGATTATTCTGGAGTTTATGAAGGGTTTTACATCGATTTCGAAGCCAAGGAAACCAAGCAAAAACATGCGATTCCGATGAAGAACTTCCATCCTCATCAGATTCGGCATATGGAACAAGTCCTTGAACAAAAAGGAATTTGCTTTGTCCTTCTTCATTTTTCTTCTTATCAAGAAACGTATTTATTGCCGGCACTTGACCTCATCCGTTTTTATCATCAGGATATGGGAAAAAAGTCAATGCCGCTTGACTATATCAAAGAATTCGGTTATATGATTGAGCAGTCTGCTTTTCCACAAATTCCTTATCTTGTTACAGTCAAACAACATTTACTAGGTGGTAAAACAATATGAACAAACAAACTATCTTACGCATCGCTAAATACCTCGGCATTGGTGTGATTAGCTTATTTATCGCAGCTTTCCTGCTTGGTGGTGGTGTCTTTCTTTACTATGCAAACAAAGCTCCTGAACTTTCCGAGAGTAAACTTGTTGCAACTACATCAAGTAAAATTTATGATAGCAAAAATGAACTCATCGCAGATTTAGGTGCTGAACGTCGTGTCAATGCTCAAAGTAGTGACATTCCTACTGGTCTTGTCAATGCGATTGTCTCTATCGAGGATCATCGATTCTTTAACCATAGAGGAATTGATAGCATTCGTATAGCAGGAGCATTCCTTCGTAACCTTCGAAGCAATAGTGGTCTTCAAGGTGGATCAACTTTGACTCAGCAGTTAATTAAATTAACTTACTTTTCAACATCAACAGCTGATCAAACTCTATCCCGTAAAGTTCAAGAGGCTTGGTTAGCTATCCAGCTAGAGCGAACTGCAACTAAGCAAGAAATCTTAACCTATTACGTCAATAAGGTCTACATGTCAAATGGTAACTATGGTATGCAGACAGCTGCAGAAAACTATTATGGTAAGGACCTCAAAGACTTATCCATTCCTCAGCTAGCACTCTTAGCAGGTATGCCGCAGGCTCCAAACCAGTACGATCCTTATTCTCATCCTGAAGCCGCCCTTGAAAGACGAAACCTCGTTTTGTCAGAAATGCAAAAACAAGGTTACCTTACAGCTGAGCAATATGAAACAGCCATCAATACTCCAATCACCGATGGACTTCAAAGTCTAAAATCTGTTAATAGCTATCCACAGTACATGGATAACTATCTTAAAGAGGTTATTGACCAAGTAGAACAAGAAACAGGTTATAATCTATTAACAACAGGTATGGAAGTCTATACAAACGTCGACCAAGAGGTACAAAAACACCTTTGGGACGTCTATAATACTGATCAATACGTAAACTATCCTGATGATGATATCCAAGCAGCCTCTACTATCATTGATATATCAAATGGTAAAGTGATCGCCCAACTCGGATCTCGTCACCAAGCTAGCAATGTATCCTTTGGTACTAACCAAGCAGTGGAAACTAACCGTGACTGGGGTTCAACTATGAAACCAATTACGGACTATGCACCTGCGCTTGAGTACGACATCTATGACTCAACTGCTTATATGCTTAAGGATGTACCATATAACTTCCCAGGCACTAGCACTCCAGTCTACAACTGGGATCGTGGCTATTATGGGAACATCACTCTTCAAACTGCTATCCAACAATCTCGTAACGTACCAGCAGTTGAAACTCTCGATAGAGTTGGACTTGATAAAGCCAAAAAATTCTTAAACGGACTTGGCATTGATTATCCAACCATGGTATATGCAAACGCAATTTCAAGTAATACGACTGAATCAGGTAAACAGTACGGTGCAAGTAGTGAAAAAATGGCTGCCGCCTATGCTGCATTTGCTAACGGTGGTATCTATCACAAACCAATGTATATCAATAAAGTTGTCTTTAGCGACGGTAGTTCAAAAGAGTTTTCTGATCAAGGTACTCGTGCTATGAAAGAAACAACCGCCTATATGATGACAGAAATGATGAAAACAGTATTATACTCTGGTACAGGCCGAGACGCTTATATTTCATGGCTTCAACAAGCAGGTAAAACTGGTACATCAAACTACACTGATGAAGAGATTGAAAACCACATTAAAACAAGTCAATTTGTTGCTCCGGATGAAATGTTTGTTGGTTATACCCGTAAATATTCAATGGCAGTCTGGACTGGTTATTCAAACCGCCTTACTCCAATCGTTGGTGATGGCTTTACCGTTGCCACTAGTATCTATCGTTCTATGATGCAGTATCTAGCAGAGGACGATCATCCTGGTGACTGGACAATGCCAGAAGGACTTTATAGAAGCGGTGATTACGTCTTCAAGAATGGTGCACGTAGCAACTGGATTCCACAATCAACTCAAGCAAGTTCGACAACAGAGAGCTCTAGCTCAAGTTCAACTTCAACAACTGAAAGCGAAAGCTCTTCAAACGAAAATACGAATGGTACTACCAATCCAAATGCATCAGTACCAAATTCGTCTGCAAATTCTCAACAACAAAACCAACCCCAACAAAATCCACGAAGACAACAATAAAATATATAAAAAACTGAGGATTTATTCTCAGTTTTTTGTATGCAGTTTTTTTATAGTGGAATCTTAATTTTTATAGTGGATTGAACTTAGAGTAGTACGCCATGGATTCTAAAACATTTTTAGAAATTAATTTGACTTTCCTAACCTCTTTGTTCACATCTTATTTCAATCAACTATATAAAGCCAAATTTTGAAAATAGGAAGAGAAACAACTTAACAGACTAAAACTGTCAAAGTTATCTCAATCAACCTTATACCAAACACATGTTAAATAGTCGGTAAAACTGTTTAATATCATAGATAAAAGATACCTTATTTTTATGTAGTTTATCTATGAACAGGGGCGTGACTTAGAAAGTCTAATCTACTACTTCAATGCAGGGCTTAAACCAATAATCAACATGCTAAACTAAAGTCTCAGGAAGGGTATCAAAAGGCCAGACTTTTTGTCCGGCCTCTTTTTTCTTATTTGACATGGTTTGCAAGATCTTCTTGCGCTTTTTTATTAGATTCTTCTTTTTCTTTCTTCCATTTATCTTGAGCTTTTTGATATTCATCAGCAGTTACTGGTTTATCTTGAAGTTCAAGGTATTTGTACAAGAGGGCTTCACTTGTTCCTTTGTTACCTGAGTATGCAAACGGAAGAGTGTATGGCACCATCTTAGACAACATTGGACGTCCAGTTTGAGAAGTTGTTGGAATAATCAATGCACTATCTGTCAACCAAGCTTGAGCTGCAGCATATTTATCATAACGTTTTGAAACATCAGTGTTTTCGTTTCCGGCTTCAACAACCATCTTTTCGTAATCTTCTAAACCAACTTGTTTAGCAGCTGCATTGTTTGTACCAGAATCAAATCCTAGATAAGTCTTAGTATTTTCACCTACAGACGGTTTGATGATATCAAGGTAAGTAGATGGGTCGATATAGTCTGGTGACCAACCAACGTTATCTGAGAGATCCCAATCTTCTCCAGCAGCTGTTTCAGCAAAGTAGGTAACGTTGAGAACTTCATCTTTTTGAAGTTGTTGGATATCAACAACTACGTTATCAGCTCCTAATGTTGCTTCAAGTGATTGTTTTAATGATTGAACACGTTGTACTTTTGTAGTACTTGTTTGGTCAACAGGCATATCCAAGTGAATTGGGAATTGAACACCTTCTGCTTGAAGAGCTGTCTTAGCTTTAGCAAATTCTGCTTTCGCTTTTTCAGGGTTGTAAAGACCGTCTTGAGCGTCATCCAGATTGACATCTTTCCACTCGTCACCATAGGTTACCAATTTTTCTTTAACTAATTCACCAAAGTTTTTACCATCTGCTTGAACAAATGTTGGTGGCACAAACAAGTTACGAAGAAGTTTTGTTGCTCCACTTTCTCCATTTACTTGAGAAGCATAAGCAGTTCTATCAAAACCAAAGGCAAGAGCTTGACGGAAATCTTTGTTAAGGAGGGCTTTCTTAGTTGATGTCTTTTGTTCATCTGTAGTCTTAGAAGTGTACTTGTAAGATTGACGATCAATATTGGTACCAATCAAGTAGGTTGAAGAATCTTGTGGTGTATAAACGATGTTGTCTTTAAACTCTTTTTCGAGTTCAGGATAACTTGCACTTGTTGGGAAGAGACGAGCCATTGAAAAGCTTCCATCTTTGAAGTTTTCTGCAAGTTTGTTATTGTCTTGACCATCCCAGAATGATAGTTTTACTTTATCAATATGAACATTGTCCTTATCCCAATAGTTTGGATTTTTTTCAAATTCTACTGAAGATTTAGCTACCAATGATTTCAATAAGAAAGGACCATTATAAAGGATACTGCTTGGATCTGTTGCTTTAGCAAAGTCACTTCCTTTAGAAGTAAGGAATTCTTCATTGACTGGTGCAAGAATTCCCATGGTTGTCTTAGAGTTCCAGAAGCTTTCTGGTTTGTTCAAAGTGTATTGAACTGTTTGATCATCTACAGCCTTAATTCCAACTTCTGAGAAATCTTTAACTTCACCTTTTACATAAGCATCCAAACCTTTAATAGATTCTTGAACAAGATAAAGGGCTTCTGACTTATTGTCAGCCGCATACTTAAGACCTGTTACAAAGTCTTGCGCTTTAACTGGTGCATACTCTTCGCCTTCAGAAGTGTACCACTTAGCATCTTTACGGATTGTGTAAGTGTAAGTCAACCCGTCTTTAGACACTGACCAATCTTCTGCCAAAGATGGCACGAAGTTACCGTAGCGGTCATTCTCCATCAAACCATCAACGACATTACTTGTGATATTAGCAACCGCAGCCTTACCTGTTGTCAGATAGTTGAGGCTGTCTGGATCTGTTTCATAAACGTAAGAAAAAGTTTTCTCACCTTTTGCACTAGAGCCTGAACCTGAACAAGCTGCCAAAACACCTGACGCTAACAGAGTCACTCCTGCTAGGGCCATTACTTTTGAAAATTTCATAATAAACTCCTTTTGACTTTTTATACATTATAGTCCCTTTTCAGCCATGTGTCAATACAATTTTCAGAATTTTTCCAATTGAATTGAAAACAATTGCCATTTTAAAATTATTTTTTACAGTCAGACTCTTTTATGGCATTCATATTTGAAAAATCTCTTTATTAGCAGTTTTCAAGTAAATCTTTATGATATAATGAAAGGAGAAAGTTGAAAGGAAATGCCATGTCAAAAGAAGTTATTGTTGAAAGTTTTGAACTTGATCACACCATTGTCAAAGCACCTTATGTCCGTTTAATTGGGGAAGAAACAGGTCCTAAGGGAGATATTATTTCTAACTTTGATATTCGCTTGGTTCAACCAAATGAAGACTCTATCCCTACTGCTGGCCTCCATACTATTGAGCATCTATTGGCTAAGCTCATCCGTACTCGCATTGACGGAATGATTGATTGTTCCCCATTTGGTTGTCGTACAGGTTTCCATATGATTATGTGGGGACGCCATACTAGCGCTGAAATCGCTGCTGTCATCAAGGATTCACTAAAGGAAATCGCTGAGACTACAACTTGGGAAGATGTCCCAGGAACAACTATTGAATCTTGCGGAAACTACAAGGACCACAGCCTATTTTCTGCTAAGGAATGGGCAAAATTGATTTTGGAGCAAGGAATCTCAGACGATGCCTTTGAACGTCATGTCATTTAACACAAAAGAACCAGTTTTTCAACTGGTCCTTTTTTACACTCAAAATTTTAATTTAGGCTTTTTCACGAATGACCAAGACACCATCTTCCATATCGGCTTCAAGGTGTTTAGCATCAAGATTATCCAAGTGGAAGTCTGTGACTTTGTCACGGATTTGTTGTTCAACTACTCGACGGAGTGGACGAACACCCATGACTTCATCATAACCTTCTTCAGTCATGTATTCTTTAGCTGCATCGCTCACTGCCAAGTCGATTTCTTTCTTAGAAAGGGTCTTATTAACATCAATCAACATCAAATCAACAATCTTAGAAAGATCTTCCTTGCTCAAATGTGAGAATTCAATCACAGCGTTGAAGCGATTGAGGAATTCTGGACGGAAGTAAGGTTTCAAACGATCCATGAGTTCTGGTTTATCCGCTTCTTCTGTCAAGTTTGCTTCGTAACCAAAGCCAGCATTTGAAGTTGCGATAATCACTGTATTTTTAAAGTTTACAGTATTACCTTGACCATCAGTCAGACGACCATCATCCAAAACTTGAAGAAGAAGAGTAATCACTTGAGGATCTGCCTTTTCAATTTCATCAAGAAGGACAATTGAGTATGGATTCCGACGAACACGTTCAGTCAAAGTGTTGTTGTTATCATCGTAACCAACATAACCAGCAGTGGTCCCAATCAACTTAGAAACGGCTGTGCGATCGCTGTATTCTGACATGTCCAAACGGATGATAGCATCCTTAGTTCCAAACATATCAAGAGCCAATTGTTTAGCCAACTCTGTCTTACCAACCCCAGTAGGTCCTACAAAGAGGAAGCTACCGATTGGACGGTTACCTTCGTCAAATCCTGCACGGTTACGACGAATGGCACGTGCTACTGCTTCAACAGCCTTATCTTGACCGATAACCTTAGTTTGCAAACGATGACCCATATCTTTCAAGCGTTCGATATCGGTTGCACCCATTTGAGATACTGGAATACCAGTCATCCGTTCAACAGACTCAGCTACGTCATTGACAGTTGCAGTAACCTTATGATCTTCTGTATGGTTGGCAATTTTCTTTTCAAGTTCTTCGATGCGAACTTTTGCTTTCAAAGCTGCTTCGTAGTCTTCTTTAGCAGCTGCAGCTTCTTGTTTAGCTTTTTCTTCTTCAATTTCATGCTCTACAGCATGTACATCTGTCACTGGGTGTTGTGCTGCCAAGTGAGCAGCTGTTACATCGACTAGGTCAATAGCCTTATCAGGCAAGCTACGTTGAGGAATATATTGTACTGAGTAATCAACAGCCGCTTTCAAAACTTCATCTGGCAAGATAACATTGTGGTGTTGTTGATATAGATCACGAATACCTTGGAGAATCTTGAAGGTATCTTCAGCAGATGGAGCATTGACCTTCACTTCATTGAAACGACGAGCAAGGGCAGCATTTTTCAAAATAGTGTTGCGGTATTCGTCTTGAGTTGTTGCACCAATCACTGTCAATTCACCACGTGAAAGAGCTGGTTTCAAGATATCAGCAAGACCTTTAGATCCTTGACCATCACCTGTGCTACCTGCACCCAGGATTTGATGGATTTCGTCGAAGAAGAGGATAACATTTCCAGCTTCTTTAACTTCTTTTACCAAGTTTTGAATATTTTCTTCAAAGCTACCACGATATTGAGTACCAGCTTCAAGACCTGAAATATCAATAGAGATAATTTCTTTATTCTTGATTGCTGCTGGAACATCACCATTCACGATAGCTTGAGCCAAACCTTCAACTACTGCTGTTTTACCGACACCAGCATCACCTACAAGGACTGGGTTGTTCTTAGTACGACGAGAAAGAATTTCAGAAGTTTCTTGGATTTCCTTATTACGTCCAATAACCGGATCTAACTTACCTTCACGAGCTTCAGCTGTTAAGTTGCGTCCAAGTTTTGCAAGAATACCATCTTGTTTCATAGTTTTACCTTGAACATACTGAGCTTGGTCACTTCCTTCACTTGGCAGTTGGCCTGTTTGACGGTAAATAGCGAATTCTTCTGGCGTTACTTCGCGACCGTTAATCAAGTAACGACGATTTTCAGAACTATATCCACGCATACCGCCCATCAATTGGTTAAATAAATCATCCATATTGTTAAAGTTATTAAAGTTGTTATTCATATTTCATACCTCGTTTGTTTTCAAAATTAGTTAGTCAAATTTCTTTGACTTTCTCTGACCTTTGTTTTAAAAAATTTAGACTAGCTATTTGCTACTCTACGTATAATTTCAGGTTTTTCTTTATCCAATACAGGTTTTGTAATTGGACTTCTAAAAATACTAATGTTCATCATAGGTTGTACCTCTTTTCTAGGTTTTACCCATACTTTGATCTTAAGATAACATAAACAATCACCTTAAAATCAAGGTTTTCTAAGGACTTTCCTTATCCTTATGTTCTTAGTTTATCACTTTAGTCAGTAATAGTCAAGAAATTTGACCAAATTTTACTAATTTTTTTAAAAAAATTTTTATAACAAAAAAAACCAGTCAGAGTGACTGGTTTTTGATTTACTATTTATGAATCTTAGCTCAATGCATCATCCATTGAAAGCACTTCGTGGAAGACACGTTGTGTCAATTCAGTTTTTTGTTCTGGAGTAAGGTATTTAGTGTTAACACAGTATCCAGAGATACGTACGATAACATCTTCACCTGCCATGATTTTATCATAAACATCGTTCAAGTCCATAACGTTCAAGTTACAGTGTTGACCACCATTTTCAAAGTAACCATCAAGGATTGTTACCAAGTTATCAACTTGTTCGTCACGAGTTTTACCAAGAGCGCGAGGTGATACTTGAGTTGTCAATGAGATACCATCAGCTGCATAACCAAAGTCAAGGCTAGCAAGTGAGTTCAAGTTTTGCAACCATCCACCTTTAGCTTTGTTAGATGGGTTAGCACCTGGTGAGAAGAATTCAAGTTTAGACAAGTTCACAGAACCATCTTCGTTGAGGTATACACCTTTGTGGACTGGAGAGTTACCAGTTTGTTTAGAGTAAGCAACGTTAGATGTGATTGTCAAAAGTGATACAGTAGCTTCTGCGTCTTTGTAAAGTTTGTGGCTACGTAGACGAGTTGTGTAAGCTTCGATCAACCATTCTGCCAATTCGTTTGAACGTGGGTCATCTTCACCCCAACGTGGGTATTCACCGATTGTTTCGTAATCGTAGATGTAGCCATTTTCGTCACGGATTGGTTTAACTGTAGCGTACTTGATAGCTGACAATGTATCAACAGTGTTTGCGAAACCACAGATACCGAATCCCATGTTAGCACGTTGTTTAGTTGGCAAGAAGGCCATTTGAACAGCTTCGTAGTTGTACTTATCAGTCATGTAGTGGATGATGTTCAAAGCATCTACGTAAGTGTCAGTCAACCAGTCAAGAGATTTTTCAAAGTTAGCTTTAACTGATTCGAATTCAAGAACTTCGTCGCGGATTGGTTCGATGTCAAATACTTTATAATCTTTATGAACATCGTCGTAACCACCGTTCAAACCAGTAAGAAGAGCTTTAAGAACGTTAACGCGAGCACCGAAGTACTGGATGTTGTGACGTTGTTCTTCGTTTTCTGGGTCAAGTGGAGATACACAACATGAGATACAGCTCATTTCACCATATCCATCTTTAGCCATTGTTGTTACACCTTCGTATTGGATTGAAGAGTGTTTGTGGCTCATGTGCATACAGTAACGACGGAAGCTATAAGGTAATTTGTCAGTCCAAAGAACTGTCAAGTTTGGTTCTGGAGAGTTACCGATATTGTCAAGAGTGTTCAAGAAACGGTAGTCCATCTTAGTAACACGGTGACGACCGTCGTTACCCATACCAGCCATAGAAGTTGTGATGAAGGTTGGGTCACCTGAGTACAATTCGTCGTAAGCTTTTGTACGAGCAAATTTAACTGTACGAAGTTTCATTACGAAATCATCAACAAATTCTTGAATTTCAGATTCTGTATAAGTACCACGAGCCAAGTCACGTTCTGCGTAGATGTCCAACACGATTGGTACACGTCCTAGAGATGTAGCGGCACCATTGATAACACGACAAACTGCCATGAATGCAATGTTAGTCCATTGGATAGCTTCTTTTGTGTCAAATGCTGGACGACGTACATCTACACCATAAAGGTCACCTAATTCAACAACTTGTTTTAATGCTTGATATTGAAGGTTGATTTCTTCACGAAGGCGGATAGATTCTTCATCGATTTCAGTGATAGCATTCCAGTCACTTACTTTTTCAGCCATCAAATAATCAGCACCATAAAGAGCCAAACGAGCATAAACCCCGATGATACGTCCACGTGAATATGCATCTGGAAGACCAGTTACTGTGTGAGCGTGACGAGCACGACGAATATTTGTAGTGTAGGCACGGAAGATACCATCATTTACAGTTGTTACATATTTTGTAAAGATTTCATGAACTGCAGGGTCTGGTTCAAAACCATTTTCTTTCAAAGTAGTTTCAGCCATACGGATACCACCTTTTGGCATGAAGTTCAATTTGAAGAGTTCATCATTTTGAATACCATAAATCAATTCATTTTCTTTATCAATGTATCCAGCATCAATTCCTGCGATAGAAGTTGGACGGTTATCGTATGGGAAACGAGTAGCTTCATAGTGTGCTTTAGTTTCTTCTACGATTTTTTTGATGTGGAGTGAACGTTCTGTTGGTCCTGCAAGGAAGCTTTCATCTCCATCATAAGGAGTGTAGTTTGCTTGTACAAAGCGTGATACACTTGCTTTTTCTTTCCAGTCAACACCTTTAAAGCCTTCCCAAGCTTTGTCAAAAATGTCCTGTGCTTCAACAACTGTCTTAACAACCATGTTATTTCCTCTTTTTTCTTTCTAGTAACAGTCATCTGTTACATTCATGTATTCAGTATAACACACAGTAAACGATTTCAACAACTAAAAACTCACTTTTTAAACACTTTCTTTTCTAATACAGTTCAAAATATACCACAAACTGTATTATATTTTTGAAAGAGGTTATTTGATTTTCATTTTTTCAGAAAAAGAGTATAATAAAACTAAACAAACTAGCACTGAGAGGTTTCTTCATGTTGATTTTTCCACTAATGAATGATTTATCTCGTAAAATCATCCATATTGACATGGATGCCTTTTTTGCTGCTGTTGAAATTCGAGACAATCCCAAACTTAAAGGGAAGCCAGTTGTGATTGGTAGTGATCCTAGAAAAACTGGTGGTCGAGGAGTTGTTTCTACCTGTAGTTATGAAGCGCGAGTCTTTGGCATCCACTCAGCTATGAGTTCTAAAGAAGCCTATGAACGTTGCCCTCAAGCTGTTTTCATTTCTGGAAACTACGAAAAATATACTGCTGTTGGTCAACAGATTCGGGCTATTTTCAAACGTTATACAGATAATATCGAGCCTATGAGTATCGATGAAGCTTATCTAGACGTGACTGAAAATAAACTCGGTATCAAGTCAGCTGTTAAAATCGCTCGACTAATTCAACAAGATATTTGGCAAGAACTTCATCTGACTGCTTCTGCTGGTGTGTCTTATAATAAATTCTTAGCTAAAATAGCCAGCGATTACCAAAAACCTCGAGGCCTGACAGTTATTCTTCCTGATGAAGCTGAAGATTTTCTCAAACAAATGGATATCGCTAAATTCCACGGTGTAGGTAAGAAAACAGTTGAGAAATTGCATCAAATGGGGGTATTTACAGGTGCTGATCTTTTAAAAATTTCTGAAATTAGTCTCATTGATCGTTTTGGTCGACTCGGTTTTGACTTGTATCGCAAGGCTCGTGGCATTGATAATTCTCCCGTCAAATCCAATCGCATTCGTAAATCTATTGGAAAAGAAAAAACTTATAGTAAAATTCTCAATCTAGAAGAGGATATCAAAAAAGAGCTAACTCTCCTTTCGGAAAAAGTTGCCCTGAGTCTTCAAAAACATGAAAAATCTGGAAAGATTATTATTTTAAAAATCCGCTATGCTGACTTTTCTACAATGACTAAGCGGAAAAGCATATCTCAAAAGATCCAAGATGCTGAAACTATTTCACAAATGGCTATCCAACTTTACGAATCTCTGACAGATAAAGATAAAGACGTTCGCTTATTGGGTGTCACTGTAACTGGATTTTAAAACCTTGAAGGAAGCAGCTTCCCTCAAGGCTTTTTTCTTATACAAATAATCGAACGAAGCTATAAAGTAGTAAGACACTACCTAGGACAATACGGTATTTACCAAACATTGTAAAGTCGTGTTTTTTTACATAGCTGGTCAAGAAACGAATGGCAACCATGCTGACTGCAAAAGCCACTACCATTGCTACCAAGAGCAAGAAAAATTGACCAAAACTCAAGACTTCTCCAGCCTTGATGAATTTAAAAATCTTCAAAGCGCTGGCTCCAAACATAACTGGAATTCCCAGATAGAAGGTAAACTCAGTTACCACCGAACGACTAGTTCCATTTAACAAACCACCAACGATAGTGGCACCTGAACGGCTAGTTCCTGGTAGAAGGGCCAAGACTTGGAAAAGACCGATATACAATGCTGTTTTATAAGGCAACTTGTCTAGCTCTGTGACTGTTGGCTCAATCGCTTGCGCTTTGTTACGTTTTTCAAGATAGATAAAGGCAACCCCATAAACAATCAACATAATCGCTACTGAAACCATATTATGGAAGTGAGTGTCAAACCAATCATCAAACTTAAAGACTAGGAGAAGAGGTAGAGTCGCAACTAAAACTTTGGACCATAATTGCCAAGTTCTACGAACTTGAACTTTATCCTTACCTGGTTTGAAGGGATTAAGTTTGTTAAAGTAGATAACCATAACGGCTAAGATTGCGCCCAGCTGAATGACTACGTTAAACATAGACATGAAGGCTTCAGTTTGATCTTTATACTGGATAAACTCTTCTGCTAAAATCAAGTGACCAGTACTTGAAATCGGCAACCATTCCGTTATTCCTTCAACAATCCCAAAAAAGATCGATTTTAAAATTTCAAAAAAATACATAGATTACTCCTTTTTCTACCCTCCATTATATCATACTTTTAAAGGCTGTGTTGAGTTTTCTTTAGAAAGCACCAATACTTCCACCACCGCCACCGCCTGAAAAACCTCCTCCAGAGCTACCGCTTCCAGATGATACAGAGAAAGTACTTGCTGTATTTGCGACACTAGCATAATGGCTCATTTGTGCTGTTGAATGATAAAACATACTGTTCCAGCCATAAGCTACATAGAGATTGATATCTGGATTTTCCACTTGAATCTGATGCACCTTCATCAAACGGCTGACCTTGTCCGCGTAGCCAAATAAGGTCGCATAGACCAAGAGGCGATTCCAGACCACAATACTTTCCAGCTCAGCCTGATCCAATCGCGCAATCTCACGTAACATATTTTCAAAACTGGTCCAGAGATAATAGACCTCTGCCCCTGCTTCATTTAGGACACCATCACGATTATCTAGTCGAAGCTTCCAATAATAGAAAACAGCCAAAACTAAACCTAGAAAACCAAGTACTGGCAAAGGGAGGTAAAAATAAGCATGAACATCTAAACTGTACAAGAACAAACCAAATCCGATAAATAGAAGTAGGATAGTAGAAAGTCCCATACCCACTTGCAAGGCCTTTTCCACACCAGTTAAAGGACGATAGTAATCTGGGAGTCCCCAGAAGGTAACCCGATTTCTCACTCCTTCTTGCATCTCTTTCAATGCTTCTTCGAAAGAGGATTTGAGCTGACGTCCCCTTGCTTGAATCCGTTTTTCATCAGCAGCTTTGGCTCCGCGATAAAGACTCTCAGATACCTTGTAATCCGCGAACAAATCGGAAAGAGTTGTTTCTTTTTTGCCTGAAAAGGCCAGATTTAGGCAGTCTTTTTCAAAGCTTGACAAACCATCTTCTTTTACCAGCCTCAAACCAACTGCGTCTCCCTCTGAAATAATAGAGACATTCCCACGGTCAATCACATCTAACAAGGTAGCTTGAATAAGTTGGTCAAAGGTGAATTTACCTGCTCCTTTGGTTAGAGGACTCACTTCCTCCAAGGAGGTCGAGTAGACAGCCTCTGATAAAACCATAGGCTCTAATTCCATCGGCGGTTCATAGAGACGATGATTTTTGGCATATTTGACTGAAGGAGTGGTTTTTCTTCTATAGGTAAAATAGAAGCAGATACTCAATAACAAGGAGATGGAAAGTATTGAAGGAAACACCCAAGTAACGAGTTGTTTACTCTGATCTTTTTCTCTAACAATCGACTCTTCTATCTTATTAAACTCTTCTAAACGATTCCCTTTTAAGCCCTGATCTGTAGCGCTAGCAAAATCAGTTCGAGGCCAGTAGGCATGCAACTCAACTCCGCGCTTAGACGGAAGATTGTCTAAACGAATCGTATAGTCATGATCACTCTGTTCAATCCTTCCCTCTCTATAGAGTTGCCCTGTGTGGAAAAAGAGTTTTTCGGCCCCATTATCTCCCATCACATGAAACTCAAATTTTTCAATAGATTCTGAACTATCTGTTAAGGGTTGCCAATTTAATTCAGCGATATCATCATATAAGAAAAGAAGATTTTTCAATTGCCAGGTAAGTTCCACTTCGACCCTGTCCCCTTCCTGACCTGGATTATAGACTTTAACAGTATAACCATTCGTTTCTTCTGTCACTTCGCTAGTAAGATTTTCGATTTTATGACCATTTTTAGAGGCCTCAACCTTTGGATGAGGATCAATTTCAAACCCGCTAGGCATCTTACCTGCACGACCAAGCCCCACGATTTGACCATTAAAATCCTCCTCGAACTGGTAAACTATCTTCTGACTAAATTCCGCTGTATTATCTGCATGAATATTCAAATCTCCCTTATAAGATAGAATATCAAAAGATAGAATATCAAAGTCTACAGCAAAAACCAGGTGAGGTACCAATAGCAAACAGGCAAACACCAAAGTAAATAGCCATCTTTTTTTCATCGTAAACTCCCTTTCAAGTTTTTCACTATTATATCATTTTTTACAAGTAAGGGTTTACTAAGATTGAAAAAGTTCCGCTTTTTCGATACAATAGAGAGAAGCAATTTTAGACTAGAAATAGGAGAAATCATGAAAAAATTATGCTTAACTATCCTTGCTAGCCTGGCCCTTACTTTAGGACTAGTTAGCCAGGTCCAAGCCGATGAATATTTACGCATCGGTATGGAGGCAGCCTACGCACCCTTTAACTGGACTCAAGATGACGACAGTAACGGCGCTGTCAAAATCGATGGAACCAACCAATATGCTAATGGTTACGACGTCCAAATAGCTAAAAAGATTGCTAATGACCTAGGTAAAGAGCCCTTGGTTGTTAAGACCAAGTGGGAAGGACTTGTTCCAGCCCTTACTTCTGGTAAGATTGATATGATCATTGCAGGTATGAGCCCAACTGCTGAACGCAAACAAGAAATTGCATTTTCAAGCAGCTACTATACTAGCGAACCAGTACTTTTAGTCAAAAAGGATTCTGCCTATGCAAACGCCAAATCACTAGAGAACTTTAGCGGAGCAAAAATCACTTCTCAACAAGGTGTTTACCTTTACGACTTGATTTCTCAAATTCCAGGCGCCAAAAAAGAAACTGCCATGGGTGATTTCGCACAAATGCGTCAAGCTCTTGAAGCTGGTGTCATTGATGCCTACGTTTCTGAACGTCCTGAAGCTCTAACTGCCGAATCAGCAAATGCAAAGTTCAAAATGATTCAGCCTGAACCTGGTTTTAAAACTGGAGAAGAGGATACATCTATCGCTATTGGACTTCGTAAAGATGATGACCGTATCAGCCAAATCAATGCTAGTATCGAAACCATATCTAAAGATGAACAAGTTGCTCTCATGGATCGTATGATCAAAGAGCAACCAGCAGAATCTACAACGACAGAAGAAAGCAACAGTAATTTCTTTGGCCAAGTTGCTAAAATTCTGACTGAAAACTGGCAGCAACTCTTGCGTGGTGCTGGTATTACCCTTCTCATTTCAATTATCGGTACCATCGTTGGTCTCGCTATCGGTCTTGCTATCGGTGTTTTCCGTACTGCACCTCTTTCTGAAAACCAATTTATCTTTGGAATCCAAAAACTAATCGGTTGGATTCTCAATATCTATATTGAAATTTTCCGTGGAACACCTATGATTGTACAATCTATGGTTATCTACTATGGAACTGCCCAAGCTTTCGGGATCAACCTAGACCGTACGCTAGCTGCTATCTTTATCGTTTCAATCAACACTGGTGCCTACATGACTGAAATTGTTCGTGGTGGTATTTTGTCTGTTGATAAGGGACAATTTGAAGCGGCAACTGCACTTGGTATGACTCATAACCAGACCATGCGTAAGATTGTTTTGCCTCAAGTTGTTCGAAATATTCTACCAGCGACTGGTAATGAGTTCGTCATCAACATCAAGGATACTTCTGTATTGAACGTTATCTCTGTAGTAGAACTTTACTTCTCAGGAAATACAGTAGCAACACAAACCTACCAGTACTTCCAAACCTTTACCATCATAGCAGTTATCTACTTTGTCCTCACCTTCACAGTAACGCGTATCCTCCGCTTCATCGAAAAACGTATGGATATGGATACCTACACGACAGGTGCTAACCAAATGCAAACGGAGGATTTGAAATAATGAGTCAACCAATCCTTGAAATCAAACACCTCAAAAAATCCTACGGGCAAAACGAGGTCCTAAAAGACATCTCTCTCACTATTCATAAAGGAGAAGTGATTTCTATCATCGGTAGTTCCGGTAGTGGTAAATCAACCTTCCTACGTTCTATCAACCTTCTCGAAACACCAACTGAAGGTGAAATCCTTTATCACGGTGAAAACGTACTTGAAAAAGGGTATAACCTCACTCACTATCGTGAAAAACTAGGTATGGTCTTCCAGTCCTTTAACCTCTTTGAAAATCTCAATGTTCTTGAAAATACGATTGTTGCACAGACAACCGTTCTCAAACGTGAACGATCCGAAGCAGAGAAAATTGCTAAAGAAAACCTTGAAAAAGTTGGAATGGGAGAGCGCTACTGGCAAGCTAAACCTAAGCAACTTTCAGGTGGTCAAAAGCAACGTGTCGCCATTGCTCGCGCACTTTCTATGAACCCTGATGCCATTCTCTTTGATGAG
The DNA here is from genome assembly GCF_001073085.1 of Streptococcus pseudopneumoniae. Classification (GTDB taxonomy): domain Bacteria; phylum Bacillota; class Bacilli; order Lactobacillales; family Streptococcaceae; genus Streptococcus; species Streptococcus pseudopneumoniae_M. Next base: position 30,129 of record NZ_JVFV01000043.1, on the reverse strand, counting down.
CCAACTTCAGCCCTTGATCCTGAAATGGTCGGTGAAGTTCTAAAAATCATGCAAGAACTAGCTCAAGAAGGCTTGACAATGATCGTTGTAACCCACGAAATGGAATTTGCTCGTGACGTATCACACCGTGTCATCTTTATGGACAAAGGTGTGATTGCAGAAGAAGGCAAACCTGAAGATTTATTTACAAATCCTAAAGAGGAACGTACAAGAGAATTTTTACAACGCTATTTAGGATAAGACAAAAGCGGTTGAATAAACCTCTTAAACCAAGAGTTGTTTTCCTATTCAATCCCCAATCAACATTGAGTCAAAGGCTCACGAACATAAGAATATAAAAATCAAGGTCGGAGTTTTTTATCCCGACCTCTTTTTATATACTTTAAAAATCACTTTTATCCCTTCTTCTGTTTCCTGAGCAAGTAATGCTTGTAGCTCTATTCCTAATCTTTTATTTGATTTTCATGAGTGAGATCACTCTTCTCCTGTCAACCTAGTTCATCCTAACAGATAGATTTGTTTAGTAGGTCATAGTAAGGCTATTTCGCCGTTCCATAAATAAAAGCAGACTCTAATTAGAGTCTGCTAGTATCCAAAGATTAATCTTCAAATTTTTCATGATTTTTTTCATAGAAATCAATTAATCCAAGGGCTGTTTCAAAGGAAATATTTTTAACTTTTGCACGTCCTTGAGCTAGAGCAATGATAGACATTTCACGTGCATTCGTTTCTTTAGAAATACGATAACCAGTGATCTTCTTATCACGAACCCAGCTAACAACTGATTCTACTTTTTCAAAGTTAGTCTTAGCCATGTTTTTCTCCTATTTTATTCTTTACGATATTTAATTGTATACGTTTTTATGGCATTTGTCAATAACAAAACATATATCCAATCAAATAAGACGTTAAGATTTGGTTTACTTAGCTTTTAAAGCCGATAATATATGGGTTCGTATATCTTCAACTCCGTTAGGATTTGCTGGTAAGAAAATTGTATTATTACCTTGTTTTTCTGCAAAATTATTCAATGTATCTAAATACTGGTTAGTTAACAAGATTGACATGATTTGCTCTTCAGTTAATTCAACATTAGCTCCTTTTAACTCTTTAATAGAATCAGCAAGTCCATCAACAATTGCTTTTCTTTGCTCTGCGATCCCCACACCATGTAGGCGATCCTTTTCTGCCTCTGCTTCGGCCGCTGTTACGATCTTAATTTTATCTGCTTCGGCCAATTCTTGTGCTGCTACTCTCTTACGTTGAGCAGCATTGATTTCATTCATCGATTGCTTGACTTCCGCATCCGGCTCTACTTTGGTAATGAGCGTTTTGACGATAATGTACCCATACGTTGACATTTCTTCCGCTACTTGTTTTTGAACTTCTAATGCAATTTCATCCTTTTTCTCAAACAATTCATCCAAAGTTAACTTAGGAACTGATGAGCGCAATGCATCTTCAATATAAGATTTGATTTGAGCCTCAGGTCTCATTAGTTTATAGTAAGCATCTGTAACATTTTGTTCATTTACTCGGTACTGTGTTGCAACATTCATCGTCACAAATACGTTATCTTGAGTCTTGGTTTCCACAACGATTTCACTTTGCAAGAGACGCAGTTGTACACGAGCTGCAATTTTATCAATCCCAAATGGTGCTCTTAGGTGAATACCACTATTGCTCAACTTTTGATACTTACCAAATCGTTCAATGATAGCTACTGATTGTTGTCGAACAACATAGATTGAGCTCATTAAAATAGCTCCTACAATAAGCATTAGAATAATTAGAACAAGTATAACTTTTAAAACCATGGGAATCTCCCCCTTTCTTCACTTACATTATAGCACTCGTAAATAGGTTAGGCAAATAATATGATAAAAATTTTATAGCATATTAAACAAGCATATTATATAGGGTCTCATTCCCATTCAAGTTAATATAAGATGGGTCAAATTTTTCCATTCGGTGAATCAATCCCGCATAATCATGTTTATCAGCAAGTGCGATCCCTATTAGTACTGGACCAGTTCCCTTGCTAGCTCGTTTGATATATTCAAAACGAGTAATATCATCATGAGGTCCTAAGATATCATTTACAAACTCTCGAAGTGCTCCCGGACGTTGTGGGAAATTCACTACAAAGTAATGCTTGATACCATCATAAATCAAGGCACGTTCTTCCATCTCTGGCATACGGTTGATGTCATTATTCCCTCCAGAAATGATACAACAAATGGTCTTGCCCTTAATATAATCGGATAATACTTCCAAGGCTGCAACACTAGCAGCACCCGCAGGCTCAGCTACAATCCCTTGTTTAGAATAAAGATCAATTAAGGTCTCAGAAATCAAGCCTTCATCTACACCGATAAGAGTTTCAACATTTTTTCGTGTTGCTTCATAGGTCAACTTCCCTACTTTTTGCACTGCAATCCCATCCGCAAATTTATCAATTTCTTTAAGTTTAACCGGTCCCCCAGCTTCAAAGGCAGCCTTCATAGAACGAGCACCTTCAGCCTCGACTCCAATGACCTCAATTTGAGGATTTGTTTCTTTAATATAAGTAGAAACACCTGAAATGAGACCTCCGCCTCCAACAGGTACCAAGACAGTATCAAAATCAATAGATTCTTTACGAGCTTCTTCTAAAATTTCATAGGCTACCGTACCCTGACCAGCTTGAACATAGGGATCATCAAAGGGATCAATAAAAGTACGATTTTCAGCTTCAGTAAAGTCTTGAGCAGCCTTGGCTGAAGCATCAAAAGTATCCCCTACTAATTTGATCGTCACAAAATCTCCTCCAAAGAAACGGACCTGACCAATTTTCTGTTGAGGTGTCGTAATTGGCATAAAGATTGTTGCAGGGATCTTCATCTCATTACATGTGTAGGCAACTCCTTGAGCGTGATTTCCCGCTGAAGCACACACTACACCACGTTCACGTTCCTCTTTTGTCAATTGGGAAATAGCGTAATAAGCCCCACGAATTTTAAAAGAACGGACACGTTGAGCATTTTCCTTTTTAAGATAAATTTTCGCTCCGTATTTTTCGGATAAATAATGATCGTAGTCAAGTGGTGTATTGGCTACTACACCACTCAAAATCTTGTGGGCTTTCACCACATCTTTTGCACTTAGCATAATCTCCTCCTAGATGAGTTTTCAAGATAAAAAGCGAGTTAGGTTCCCCCCAACTCGCCTTCTGTTTATATTCTTAAAAATTAGTTGTAGATCTTGAATGCATCATCGTCGTTTTTACCGACAAATGGCATTGCTTTACGCAATTCTGCACCAACTTTTTCAATTTCAAGGTTAGCTGCTTGTTCACGGTAGGCAGTCAATTTTGGACGTCCAGCTTTGTAGTCATTCACAAAGTCGTTGGCGAATTTACCATTTTGGATGTCCGCAAGAACTGCTTTCATGTTTTCTTTGACTTGTTCAGTGATTACACGTGGTCCTGAGACATAGTCACCATATTCAGCAGTGTTTGAAATTGATTGGCGCATTTTCTTGAATCCACCTTCATAGATCAAGTCAACGATCAATTTCATTTCGTGAAGAACTTCAAAGTAAGCCAATTCTGGAGCATAACCAGCTTCAGTCAAGACTTCAAAACCAGCTTCGATAAGAGCAGTCAAACCACCACAAAGAACTGCTTGTTCACCAAACAAATCTTCTTCAGTTTCTTCTTTGTATGTTGTTTCAAGAAGACCTACACGCGCTGCACCAACACCTTTACACCAGTCCATAGCGATGTCTTTAGCATTTCCTGTAGCATCTTGGTAGACAGCGTAAAGTGCTGGAACACCAAATCCTTCTTCGTAAGTGCGACGTACCAAGTGTCCTGGTCCTTTAGGAGCACACATAAAGACATCAACATCTGCAGGAACTTTGATGAATTCGAAGTGAATGTTGAAACCATGTGCAAATCCAACAGCATTTCCAGCTTCCAAGTTTGGTGCAATTTCTGCTTCGTACAATTCTTGTTGGATTTCATCTGGTGCCAAGATCATGATAACATCAGCCAATTTAGTTGCTTCTGCTACTGTGTAAGTGTCAAAACCATCTTCTTTTGCTTTATCAAAAGATTTACCTGGACGTACACCGATGATCACATCGCGACCTGAATCACGCAAGTTTTGAGCGTGCGCATGTCCTTGTGAACCATAACCAATAACGGCGATTTTTTTACCGTCAAGTGCTGCTACTTTTACATCTTTTTCGTATTCCATTTGAACTGCCATAGTTTTTTCTCTCTTTTCTATTTTTATTGCCTGTTAGGCTAGTTTAACAAATTTAAGTTGGATTCTTTTACTCAATGAAATCAAAGAGCAAACTAGGAAGCTAGCTGTAGGTTGCTCAAAGCACTGCTTTGAGGTTGTAAATAAGACTGACGAAGTCAGTAACATATACCTACGACAAAGCGACGCTAACGTAGTTTGAAGAGATTTACGAAGAGTATTAGTCGCGGGTAAATCCAGTTGCACCCGTACGAGCGATATTCTTAATACCGTAAGGTCTAATGACTCGAATCAAAGCTTCACTCTTTTCTGCATTCCCAGTCATCTGAATGGTAATGGAACTTGGAGCCACATCGACTACTGTTGCACGGAAAGGTTGGATAATAGCCAAAATTTCTGCACGTTTTTCAGCAGGCGCTGAAACCTTTATAAGAATTACTTCTCGTTCTAAGTGGGGCTGATCCGTAATATCACGAATACGAATTACATCAATCTGACGATTAAGTTGTTTGATGATTTGCTCCACCTCATCATGTGAGGCAACATCGATGATAATGGTAATCCGTGATACGTTAGGATTTTCCGTTGCGCCAACAGAAATGCTTTCGATATTGACTTGGCGTCTCGATAAGACTCCGGTGAAACGATTGAGAACACCTGAACGGTTTTGAAGTTTGGCTGTTAACATTCTACGCATTAAACTTCACCCCCAACATCTCATGATTACTCTTACCAGCTGGTACCATCGGTAAAACATGTTCTTTCCGAGAAATGTCTACTTCAATAAACATTGGTTCATCTTCCATGATGACTTCCAAATCCTTCTCAAGAGTTTCAGGATTATCAAACTTATAATTCTTAATTCCATAGGCTTGAGCCATCAATTGGAAATCTGGAAGGCTATCAAAGACTGACTCTGATGTTCGACCATCGTAGAAGGCTTCTTGCCATTGACGAACCATCCCAAGTGAATGGTTATTAAGCATGATGACCTTGATTGGAATCTTGTAAATATTTAAGATTGCCAATTCCTGATTGGTCATCTGGAAACCGCCATCTCCGACAAAGAGAACAACTTCTTTATCTGGATTAGCAATCTTAGCACCAATAGCTGCTGGAACTCCGAATCCCATTGTTCCTAGACCACCTGATGTTACCAATTGACGCTCGTTTTGGTAAGGATAGTATTGAGCCGTCCACATTTGGTGTTGTCCAACGTCTGTTACGACAATGGCATCGCCATTGGTCAACTCACCGACGCGTTCAATAACTGCTTGAGGTTGAACCACACGTTCTTTCTTATCATAAGAACGAACACGATTCTTATCTTTGGTAACTTTTTCAATCCACTTTTCAGTATTGTTACGAACGATTGGCTCAGCTAGTAACTGCTGCAAAGCCTTTTTCGCATCACCGACAACTGGAATATCAACTGCGATAATCTTACCAATCTCTGCAGGATCGATATCAATATGCGCTACTTTTGCATTCTTAGCAAAGGTTTTAGGATTTCCAGTCAAACGGTCATCAAAGCGGCAACCAATAGAAATCATAAAATCAGCCTCAGTCATGGCAATATTTGCTGCAAAGGAACCATGCATTCCACCCATTCCCAAAAAAAGTGGATGGCTAGTTGCAATTGTTCCCTGTCCCAAAAGACTTGTCACAACTGGAATTTGATAACGCTCTGCAAATTCATTTAACTCTGCTGCAGCCTCAGCGTAACTAATCCCACCCCCAGCTAGCAAGACTGGTTTTTTAGCCTTAGACAATTGCTTCAAGATTTTCTTGATTTGCATATCATTTGGCTCAAGTGTTGGCTGATAACTTGGTAAATCTATCTCTGGAGAGTAAATGAAGTCTGTCTCAAGCGCAGAAACATCTTTTGGTAGGTCAATGACGACTGGTCCTGGACGACCTGTAGTCGCAATATGCACAGCTTCTGTAATAATTCGCGGAATATCCGCAGTTTCTCGAACCTGATAATTGTACTTAGTGATTGGCATGGTGATACCAACGATATCAGCTTCTTGAAAAGCATCCTTACCGATTCCCGCTCTTGCAACTTGTCCTGTGAAGACCAAAAGGGGAACACTATCGCTCATAGCATCTGCGATCCCTGTAATGGCATTTGTAGCTCCTGGTCCGCTTGTGACGACTGCAACACCCAGTTTTCCTGTTGACTTAGCATAACCTTCAGCTTCGTGAAGACAGCCCTGCTCATGGCGACCTAGAATATGGCGGATTCCCTTAAAATTATAAATAGCATCATATAAAGGAAGTACTGCTCCACCAGGATAACCAAAAATCGTGTCGATTCCTAAGTCGCGAAGTGTTTCCAAAACAAGATCCGATCCCGACTTAGGTGAGTCTAAAATGATTTTCTCCATCGTTCCCCTTTCTCTTCTCTTAAAAATAGCTTGTTACTATGATACCATTTTTTCAAAAATTTTCAAGAGAAAAGAGCAAATTTTCTGAATTTTCTATCTAGATATTTTACAATATTAAATGAATTAGAAAGTTTATACGTATTTATATTTTTTAACAGAAAAAAGGTTGAGACAGATCTGTCTTCAACCTTTCATGTTAAATTATTACTAATTAAAGTGAGTTAACGTCAACCTTGATACCAACACCTTGAGTAGTTGTGATTGTCAAGCTTGTTACATAAGTTCCTTTAGCAGTAGCTGGTTTAGCTTTTTGGATTGTTTCGTTGAATGCTTTGAAGTTTTCAACCAACTTGTCAGCTTCAAATGAAACTTTACCGATGATCGCTTGTACGATACCTGCACGGTCTGCACGGTAAGTGATTTTACCACCTTTAGACTCTTCAACTGCTTTAGCAACATCCATTGTTACAGTACCAGTTTTAGGGTTTGGCATCAAGTTACGAGGTCCAAGGACACGTCCAAGACGTCCAACAAGAGCCATCATGTCAGGTGTAGCGATAACTACATCGAAGTCCAACCAACCGTCGTTGATTTTAGCAACAAGGTCATCTTCACCAACAAAGTCTGCACCAGCAGCTTTTGCTTCTTCAGCTTTTGCACCACGTGCAAATACAAGAACGCGAGCTGTTTTACCAGTACCGTTTGGCAATACCATTGCTCCACGGATTTGTTGGTCAGCTTTTTTAACGTCAATGTTCAAGTTGTAAGCAACTTCTACAGTTGCATCAAATTTTGCAAAGTTAGTTTCTTTTGCAAGAGCTACAGCTTCTTCTACGCTGTATGCTTTTGTGCTGTCGATCTTCTCAAGAGCAGCACGAAGTTGTTTGCTTTTTTTAGCCATTTTCTATTCTCCTTGTAAGTGGTTCAATCGATTTTCATCTCCCACGTCACTTCTCGAAATGATGAAGTCTTGCGGGTTATATAGGGATGTTATTGATTAGTCAACAACAGTGAATCCCATAGAACGAGCAGTACCTTCGATCATACGCATTGCAGACTCAATGTTTGCAGCGTTCAAATCTGGCATCTTAGTTTCTGCAATTTCTTGTACTTGTGCACGAGTAACTGTAGCAACCTTAGTTTTGTTAGGTGTACCTGATCCTTTTTCAACACCTGCAGCTTTTTTCAAAAGAACAGCAGCTGGTGGTGTTTTTGTAACGAAAGTAAATGATTTGTCTTCGTATACTGAGATAACAACTGGAATGATCATACCAGCTTGGTCAGCAGTACGAGCGTTGAACTCTTTTGTGAATCCCATGATGTTGATACCAGCTTGACCAAGAGCAGGTCCAACCGGTGGAGCTGGTGTAGCTTTACCAGCAGGGATTTGCAATTTTACAAGTTTTTCGACTTTTTTAGCCATTTTTAAATCCTCCTTTGTGGTTTTGGCGGTAATTTAGAGATTTTTACCTCCCACAAGTATGCTTTACACATACCCATCTATTATACACTATTTTTAAAAAAATGCAAGAGAAATTTTTATTTTTGACATTTCTTTCTGTTACACTTTTTTGGTGAAATCAATCTTCAAAATCTTCTACCATGATGGAAAGAATTCATTCGCTCAAAGTCAGTACAAAACTCACTCCATTTTCAGTAGCGCCACTTTCTACAAAACCAAGAGACTCAAAACAGTTTCTAGAGATACGATTGAAAGTATAGATTTCTTGAACGTTCAATTTTTTCCACCCCTTTTGCCGAGCTAGATCAATCAAAGTCTTCAATACCTTGCGTCCAAGTCCCTGATGTTGATAAGTCGGATTGCCAATCACAATAGGAAGATTCTCCTGAGATAAGGTTACATCCCCAATTGGAAGCCACTCTCCCTTTTCTCGAAACTCAATCCAGAACAAATCCCCGTGACTCTCTAAATAGGAATACATAGCATTTAATTTTTCCGAACTATAGGGTATTCTAATGCCGTCTACAAGTTCTACCAAATCCACATCTTGATACCAGGCCAAAGCTGCATCCTGATGATCTGCTAAAAAATAGGGAACTAGACGTAAGGAATCATCTATTTGAATGATTTTTGTCATCATTTTCTACTCCTAATACTAGCTCCACTGCTTGATTAAAACCATCACACCAGTTATACCATTTTGCTTCATACTCATCTTGAGGTAAGATATGATTTTTTAAATCCAGAACAGAGTATATCTTTCTTTTCTCACAAGCTTGCGCATAGAGATGATATAGTTCATCACCTCCATCTCTATCAAACTCAGCAGAAATTGTATCCTGGCCTACCAACAAAGCCTGATAAGCCCTGTGATGGCCATCTGTAATCAAGAAGCAATTTCCAAATGCAAGAACGCTAATTGGATTGATATTGCGCTTTTCTTTCGACTGATAAAGCATCTGGATATCTTTTAACTTCTTTTCTGATAAGTATAGTTGAGTCGGATGAAGATCTTTTATGTTGACTTCCATTTTATCTCCTCAAGAAGGGGCAATTCCTACTTCTGCTTTCCTTTGAAGCGCCATTGAAAACGCAGTTTATCGTAGAAAGGAAACTCCATAAACAAAACTCCTAGGCCTACACAAAGGCTAGCAATCACATCTGATGGGTAGTGAACTCCCAGATAAATTCTTGATACCAATACACTAACGAGATATAGACTTAGCAAGATTTGCACGACTTTTCTCCAAGTTGTATTCTTAATCCGTTGACTCAAAATCACAATCAAAGATCCTACCATGAGCGTCACAGCTAGAGAATGTCCACTAGGAAAAGAAAAACCTTTTTCCTCTACTAGATGTACTATTTCTGGTCTAGGTCGTTGGTAGATATTTTTAAAGGTTACGATTAAGATTCCAGCTAAAGTCAAATTCCCCAGCATGAGATAACTTTCCAGTTTCCATTGCTTACGGTAAAAAATAAAAGCTACAATGAGAACCCAAGTGATAATGACTGGGATATCAATTAAATGTGTGATTGTTCTGAAAAGGAAGGTCAAGGAAGCAGGTAAGTCACCTCGAATAGCAGTCTGGATTGGTTGATCAAAGTCAATCAGCATATTAGGGTAAAACTTGACAATATAACCTAAAATTACAAAAAGCAAAAGGGCAAAAGAGCCCTTCATCAAATATGTTTGTTTATCTTTCATAGTATTTTAAAGTTGGTTTCAAAAGGACAAACAACAACCAGAAAGAGATGGCAAAGATCATACCTTCAATCAGATTAAAAGGCAAGACCATAGTCATCAGGTAGTTGCTCAATCCTAAGATTTTCTCAATATCAAAATTAGCAAACTTAGCGTACAAAGGAACAGCATAGACGTAGTTCAGAACTAGCATAGCTAGAGTCAAACCAAGCGTACCAGCTAGTGAAGCTAGGACGAAACGCATGGTTGTTCGCTCTTTTTTCCAAATCAAACCAAAAGCAAGCACAAAGACTCCCAAGGCAACAATATTCATCGGTAAACCAATATAGGTACTAACCCCTTGATTGTTCAAAAAAATTTTCAACAAGGACCGAAGGAAAAGCACTCCAAAAGCTGCTGGTAAATCCAAGACTACCAAACCCACAAGGACCGGTAAAATACTGAACTCAATCCTCAAAAAGGATGCCGCTGGCAAAAGCGGAAAGTCAAAGTACATCAACACAAATGAAAGCGCTGATAGAATTGCAATGGTCGAAAGTCGACGTGTGTTTGTCATAACAGGTTCCTCCAATTTTCTATAAAATCAGAAGAAGTTGGAAAGGATTCCTCTATCTACTCTCTATTTTTATTTTTAAATTCCAAAAGTTTCCCCTCACTCTGTTTAAGCAAGCGGTTGCAATTTACCTATAAAAAATCAATTAGAATAGACAAAGCCATTCTTTCGTCTTCTCCCATCCAGACTATACTGTCGGTTGTGGAATCTCACCACATCAGCTTGCGCTCGCGGACTTCTTTTAGAGTAAGGAAATGGAGATTTTTCTTTTAGACTAGGCGACAAGCTGTAGGCATAACTTTTGGTTAGGCAAAGCTTGGCAACAAAGTATAAAAGGAAAAGAACATTTCCGAGTAAAAGTCACCGCCGGTCGGGAATTACACCCAGCCCTGAAGACCCCTTTATGATAACAAAAAAAGCTTGCAAGCGCAAGCATTTTATCTAAGTGTTTATTTCAACTTATCTGTTTCGTAAGTGTGAACTAGTTCGAGACCCACGAAGTTTTGTTGTCGGAGAGCCTCATAGACAATCATACATACTGTATTAGATACATTCAGGCTACGAACATGTTCATCATTCATCGGAATTCTGAGAGCCTTTTCTGGATACTCACGCATAAATTCTTCAGGCAAACCCTTATCTTCACGCCCAAAGAGAAAATAATGATCTCCTTCTATCGTGAAATCTGCATCTGAATAGACTTTTTCTGCAAACTTGGAAATCAAGTAGAGTTGACCATCCATTTTTTCTATAAAATCAGCCAAGCTATCATAAAAATGAATCTCAAGCTTGTCCCAATAATCTAGACCTGCCCGCTTCATCTTACGATCATCAATAGGAAAACCCATCGGTTTGATAATATGAAGGGGAGCATTCGTTGCTGCGCAAGTACGAGCAATATTACCCGTATTTTGTGGAATCTGGGGTTCAAATAATACAATGTGATTTGTCATGCCTTGTTTCCTCTCACTAGTGCAAAAAAATAGCCACACTGCCCGGAGTCAAGCTCAGCAAACAGCGTGGTTAAGGCGTCGTTAACTTACCTCACAACAGGTTTGAAGTAAATCAGCGAAACTACTGTTTTAGTATATCACTTTCAGCTTGATTGTCAATAGAAATGACTTGATTTTTTCAATTTTTTTACAAACATATTTACATTAGCTTAAAATGCTTATGTATTCATTAGAATTACACGAAAATAGCTGATTTATATCTTAAATTTTTAACAAGTAAGATTATCAGTGGGACAATTTTCTACCCTAATAATGAAAAGAGTCGGTTGCCGAGTGCATTTTATTCTAAAAAAGAGTATGATAGATACATATTGAAAAAGTAGGTTATTTGATATGAAGATTATTCTTGTCGGAGGGGGGAAAGTTGGTTCTGCCCTTTGTCGTTCACTTGTCGCTGACAATCATGATGTTGTCTTAATTGAACAGAACGAAACGGTTCTTAATTATATGACAAGCCGTTTTGATATTATTGGAATTGCAGGTAATGGGGCTGACTTTGCCATGCTAGAAGCTGCCAATGTTCAAGACTGCGATATTTTCATCGCTATGACTCAGTATGATGAGGTCAATATGGTCTCTGCTGTCTTAGCTAAAAAGATGGGGGCTAAAGAAACCATCGTCCGTGTCCGCAATCCTGAGTATTCCAACCCTTACTTTAAAGAAAAAAATATTCTCGGATTTTCTCTTATTGTCAATCCAGAACTCCTTGCAGCTCGTGCTATCGCTAATATCATCGATTTCCCAAATGCTCTTTCTGTTGAGCGTTTTGCAGGTGGTTTGGTTAGTTTGATGGAATTTGTTGTCCGTAAGGATAGCAATATCTGTCAGATGTCTATCGCAGACTTCCGGAAAAAGTTTGGCAATGTGATTGTCTGTGCGATTGAGCGCGATCATAAACTGATGATTCCTAGTGGCGACCTTATGTTAGAAGATAAAGACCGTATCTTTGTAACAGGTCATCGTGTCGATATGATGCTTTTTCATAACTATGTCAAATCTCGTGTCGTTAAAAGTTTACTCATTATCGGAGCTGGGAAAATCGCCTACTACCTAGTTGGTATTTTAAAAGATAGCCGTATTGATACCAAGGTCATTGAGCTCAATCCAGATCGCGCAGCATTTTTCAGTCAAAAATATCCAAAACTCTATATTGTACAAGGAGATGGAACTGCAAAAGATATTCTCCTAGAAGAAAGTGCCCAACACTACGATGCTGTCGCAACCCTTACTGGTGTTGACGAAGAAAATATTATTACATCTATGTTCTTGGATAGTGTTGGTGTTCAGAAAAACATCACTAAGGTCAATCGAACTAGTCTCTTAGAGATTATCCATGCACCTGAGTTTTCTAGTATCATCACACCAAAAACAATCGCTGTTGATACGATTATGCACTTTATCCATGGTCGTGCCAATGCCCAGTATTCAGACCTTCAAGCAATGCACCACCTAGCAAATGGACAGATTGAGACTCTCCAATTCCTTATTAAGGAAGCTAACAAGATGACTGGTAAACCTTTGTCTCAACTGAAACTCAAAAAAGATATTTTAATTGCTGCTATTATTCGCAATGGAAAAACAATCTTCCCAACAGGTGAAGATAGCCTTCAAGTCGGTGATAAGTTGGTTGTCATCACACTACTATCAAATATCACCAAGATTTATGATCTGTTAGAGAGGTAAGCTATGAATAGAAGTATGGTACGATTTCTTCTTGCAAAGCTACTCTTGATCGAGGCTGGTCTACTCTTAGTTCCAGTTAGCATTGCTCTTTATTATCGAGAATCGAGTCAAGTTTTTACAGCTCTTTTCTCTACCATCGGGATCCTTGTTGTTCTAGGTCTTCTCGGCATCATCAGCAAGCCTAAAAAACAGCGAATCTATGCAAAAGAAGGGGTCTTAATTGTAGCCCTCTGTTGGATCCTCTGGTCATTCTTTGGTGCCCTTCCCTTTGTCTTTTCAGGGCAAATTCCCAATATGATAGACGCCTTCTTTGAGATTAGTTCTGGCTTCACAACAACTGGAGCAACCATTTTAAATGATGTTTCTGTCTTAAGTCGTTCTCTTCTATTTTGGAGGAGTTTTACCCACCTCATCGGAGGGATGGGGGTACTGGTTTTTGCCCTAGCTATTATGGACAATGCTAAAAATAGTCACCTAGAAGTTATGAAGGCTGAGGTTCCAGGACCAGTATTTGGCAAGGTTGTGTCTAAGCTAAAAAATACAGCCCAAATCCTTTACATCCTCTACCTGGCTATGTTCGCCCTCTTTGTGGTTATTTATTACCTTGCTGGGATGCCACTCTACGATAGTTTTGTTATCGCTATGGGTACTGCTGGTACTGGTGGATTTACTGTTTATAATGACGGAATTGCCCACTATCACAGTTCTCTCATCACCTATCTGACTAGTGTCGGGGTTTTGATGTTTGGTATCAATTTCAACCTCTACTACTACCTCATGCTTCGTCGGATCAAGGAATTCTTTTTTGATGAAGAACTCCGAGCATATCTCTTGATTGTAGCCATATCAACTGGCTTAATCACGCTTAACACACTCCACCTCTATAGTGGCGTTTCACAAAGCTTTGAGATGGCCTTCTTCCAAGTATCTAACATCATTACCACTACCGGTTTTGGATATGGAGATATCACGAACTGGCCTTTGTTCTCTCAATACATCTTGCTAATGCTGATGGCAATCGGTGGTTCTGCTGGTTCTACCGCTGGTGGTCTCAAGGTCATCCGTGGAGTCATCCTATCTAAAATTGCTAAAAATCAAATCTTGTCTACCATATCACCTCACCGTGTGTTAACCCTTCAGGTTAATCAAACGGTTATTGATAAGGATACCCAGCACAAGATCCTGAAGTATTTTGTGGTTTATATCATGATTCTACTCAGTTTGATTTTCATCGTCAGTTTAGATACCAATAATTTAATGGTTGTCACGAGTGCTGTTTTCAGTTGTTTTAACAATATCGGTCCTATTTTAGGAACAACTGCAAGTTTCTCAATTTTTAGTCCATTTTCAAAACTTCTACTATCTTTTGCAATGATTGCAGGACGTCTTGAAATCTATCCAATCATACTGCTCTTTATGAAGCGAACTTGGTCTAAACGTTAGAACAATCAACTTTACACCCTATCTCCCCTCTTCAAGGAACCCTTGAAGGGGGATTTTTTAGTTTCAACAGACAAGACAGCTCTAAAAATCGACAATTGGGAATTTAAGGATTTTTCTCTCCTATCTTTTAGCTATAATAAGAAAAAAATATAGGGGATACTTTATGGAAAAAGTCATAAAATCAATTCGACTACTCTTGTTCTTTGCCTTAATCCAACTGGCATTTTGTAGTTGTATCTTTTGGTCTGGAACCTCTCTAGCCCTTAAACAATCCTGTTTTTATTTTCTACTGGCTTTATTAGGCTTATCTGGGTCTTGTGCCTTTATGCATTATTTATCTAGTCAAAACCTGAAAAGAGATAGACTGATTGATAGGAGTCGCTTTATCTTTTTATTTTATAGTATGATGATTGTGGTCAACCTCTGCGGGGTTGGGCTGGTTCTATCAGATACTATCGTTACTGTCAACTTACTTCAAAAAGCAGCTGTAGAACTCATCCTCCCCTCCTTCTTTTTTCTCTTTGGAGTTGATCTTATTACCTTTCTCCCCTTGAAAAAATGGAGAAGGTTGAAAAAAAATTCAAGTAGCAAGGAAGTGAGATTTTCCATCATCTTCATTTCCATTTTAATCTTCCTACGTAATCCAATCACCATTTTATCCATCGCTTTTTATATTGGCCTTGGCGCTTTATTTCTCAGTTTTTTATTCCCAAAAAACTTAAGACAAGAGGTGTCATTCTACAGTCATTTAATTCGGGATATTCTATTTGTCGTTTGTACCTTCCTCTTATGGTAACAAATAGAATCCTTGCAATAATTATGTTATAATTAAAAAAATTTTAGGAGATACATCAATGAACTTTTTTAAAGATTTTCGTAAACGACTCGCTTGGTTTGGGATTTTGTTAGTAGCTATCTTTCTATCTCAGACTCCTATGCTAACTCTAGCTATACTAACTAAAATTCAGTTTAATCCAATCTGGTCAACAATTCTTGTGTCCCTCATTTCGATTCTTGTACTTGCTATCTTTTTATACGGAGCCCATAAGAGCAAGTTGCTTGATTTAAAATCTAAACTTCTCACCGTTAACGATCTTCCTCGCATTGTCTTTAGCTACCTAGCTATTTATGTTGGAAATCTTGTAGGTGGAATCTGGTTACAACTCATGAAACAAACAACAACTTCTAATCAACAAGTAATTAACAACCTTATTTCTGAAAGCTCTCTGATTAGCAGTTTCTTCCTCATCGTTTTAATCGCACCTATTTGTGAAGAAATCATCTGTCGCGGGATTATTCCTACCAAACTCTTCCAAGGCTACGAAAAGTTTGGCTATGTCATTGGTTGGCTAATCTTCCTCCTTGCACATATGCCTTCTAATCTCCCTTCCTTCTTGATTTATGGTTGGATGTCTACTGTCCTCACTTGGACTGCTTATCGTACCAGACGTTTGGAAATGTCTATCTCGGTCCATATGCTACTTAATAGTATCAGCTTCATCTTACTGGCACTCTTCACAATTTTTATGAAAAATTTCGGTATCTAATACCCAACTATCCATTCCTTTAGGCTAGATCAATCGTCCTGGTCTAAGGGATTTTTTTTGTTTCAAGCAGCACTTTATCTCGGAGAAATTCATTTTTTCTACCATCTTAAAAATTTTAAAAATATTTTTATGCATAAATTTTATATAGTTTAAAAATGGATATCTATACTGAAGCTATTTACCGATTAGCGACCTAAAAGATCTCCTAAACTCCGTCCCTCACCAGGGCGGAGTTTAGGAATTTTGTTAAAATCAGCCAAGAAGAAAAGCCAAGAAGATATTATTCTTGGCCTTTTTAAATAGATTTAAGGTTCCAAAGCAAATACTTTTTTACTACAACACGGAGTTTGGCAAATCGATTTTATTTGCCAAACGCAGTTAGTAAGGCAGCTAGTCCGCTTCCTTTCTGTTACGATGGCAAAACCCACGAATCGATACCATTCGTGGGTTTTGCCTAGTGAAGCGTTTAGGTAAACCGTCTTAGTGAATAGTGTTTATTAGATTACGACACTTAGTTTTACAAATCGATTCCATTTGTAAAACTAAGTTAGTGAGGCAGTTAGGCAAGTCTTATAGGACTTGCCGTAGTCTACTTAGATTGCTTTGCAATCAAGTAGACTTACTGAATCACATCTTCTCTTCTAACTCTACATCTGGATACTTGTCCGCAAACCAGCGGAGAGCAAAATCATTTTCAAAAAGGAAGACAGGTTGGTCAAAGCGGTCTTTAGCCAAGATGTTTCGACTTGAAGACATACGCTCATCCAGATCTTCAGGTTTAATCCAGCGAACCGTCTTTTTACCCATTGGGCTCATAACCACTTCTGCATTGTACTCATTTTCCATACGGTGTTTGAAGACTTCAAACTGCAATTGACCAACGGCACCCAACATATATTCACCTGTTTGGTAGTTGGTATAAAGTTGAATCGCTCCTTCTTGCACCAATTGCTCAATTCCCTTGTGGAAAGATTTTTGTTTCATGACGTTCTTAGCAGAAACTTTCATGAAAATCTCAGGGGTAAAGGTTGGCAGTGGTTCAAACTCAAACTTATTTTTTCCAACAGTTAGTGTATCCCCAACCTGATAAGTACCGGTATCGTAAACCCCGATGATATCTCCAGCTACGGCATTAGTGACATTCTCACGACTTTCTGCCATAAACTGAGTAACATTTGACAGCTTAGCTCCCTTACCAGTACGAGGGAGATTAACACTCATACCACGCTCGAATTCACCCGATACGATACGGACAAAGGCGATACGGTCACGGTGACGAGGATCCATGTTGGCTTGGATTTTAAAGACAAATCCTGAGAAATCCTTGTCGTAAGGATCTACAAGTTCACCATCTGTCTTCTTGTGGCCGTGTGGCTCTGGAGCAAACTTGAGGAAAGTCTCTAAGAAAGTCTGCACACCAAAGTTAGTTAAGGCTGAACCGAAGAATACTGGTGTTAATTCACCCGCAAGGATGGCTTCTTCTGAGAATTCATTTCCAGCTTCTTGCAAGAGTTCGATGTCATCCTTGACTTGCTCGTAGAATGGGTTGCTAGCAAATAGCTTGTCCCCATCTTCCAGACTAGCAAAGCGTTCATCCCCTTTGTAAAGTTCCAAGCGTTGGTTATAGAGGTCATACAAGCCTTCAAAGGCTTTCCCCATCCCGATTGGCCAGTTCATCGGGTAGCTCGCAATACCTAGAACTTCTTCCAATTCTTGCAAGAGATCCAGTGGCTCACGACCGTCACGGTCCAGCTTGTTCATAAAGGTAAAGACTGGAATGCCACGGTGTTTAACAACCTCAAACAATTTCTTGGTTTGGGCCTCGATACCCTTGGCAGAGTCTACAACCATGACAGCCGCATCCACCGCCATCAATGTACGATAGGTATCTTCTGAGAAATCCTCGTGCCCTGGAGTATCTAGGATGTTCACGCGTTTGCCATCGTAGTCAAATTGCATCACAGATGAGGTTACCGAAATCCCACGTTGTTTCTCGATATCCATCCAGTCAGACTTGGCAAAGTTTCCTGTTTTCTTTCCTTTTACAGTACCTGCCTCACGAATCTCTCCCCCAAAATATAGCAATTGCTCTGTAATAGTCGTTTTACCCGCGTCCGGGTGAGAGATGATGGCAAAGGTACGGCGTTTCTTAATTTCTTCTTGAATGTTCATAAGTTCTCTTTCTTTCTACTTTTTTAATAATTTCAATTTATAATCGTTCTTTGTTACATCGGACTCTAAAATTCCTTTCAACACTCCATTATATCGAATTTTAGAGAGTTTTTCAATTGCTTACACAAGAAAAAGCAGGTCAAGATAGTAGACCTGCTCTTCAGATTCTTTTGTTGATTATTTATATCTATCACTCTTAATATCGCTTCACAGATGAATCGTTTCTAGAGCAATTTTCTTTTGCCAACGTTTCTTAAACAAGATATCAAAGAGTACTAGGGCTGCAGATAGAATGATTGAAACCAGAAGATACTTTATCCATATAGGGGCATCTGGGATAAAAGGTGTGGTATTCAAAAGCCCGTAATTTCCACCTGTGACTTGATTAACTCCAACTAGGAAAAGGTTGAGAACAAAAGTGTAGGCGATAATGCGATACTTTTTAAGCAGGTTTTTATCATAGTGATTCATGAGATAAACCAAGGAATTGACCAAGAGAGCATAATGCCCAATCAGGAAAGAAAAGCTGGTAATATGCGGGAAATCATAAGGATCAAAAACCGGATAGCCCAAAGCAAATACTGCCCCACTGGCTCCCAAAAGGGCAAAATACTGCTTAATTTTCCACTTATCTGGCAAGAAAACTACTGCAAACATGGCCAAACGGCAATGGTAAAGAGGCAGACTGTTCGAAAACGGAATCCCAAATCCAATATACCAAGTATAGAGCGCTAGCAATTGCGCTATTTGAATCCACTTAAACAATCGAACAAATTTGGGATTTTTGTAGTAAGTAAGAGAAGCATAAATAGACAAGGCAAGAAGGCCTATCATAACTCCATACCAAAAAATCGGAATAGGCGGTGGCGTCGTTTGGGTTCTTGTAATAAAATGATGCATAAAGTCTCCTTAAGGTAACGAATTCAGTTGTATATTAACTATTCTTATGTTTCCATTTAACAAGTTGATTAATGAAGATGAGAGTTCCTGTCATGAAACTGGTTACTATCAAATAGTTAAGCAAACTACCATGATCCCCAATCACAGGGGGTTTGCTCATAAAGCCATAATTCCCTCCTGTTGCAAGATTAGCTAGAAAAATGATAGCATTGACTCCAAGAGTCATCTGGCAAATCTTCCAAATATCCCTATTTTGAACTTGATAGTATCTGACAAGATAAATCAAGCAGTTTGCTAAGAGGGCCCAGTGGCCGAAAACATTGTTAACCGAGGAAACATGAGGAAAAGGAAAAGGATAGAAGACTGGATAAACTAAAGCCATAATAGAACCAAATACTCCAACCAGGGCGAAATATTGTTTGAAAAAGGTCTTGTTAGGAGCAAAAAGAATCATCCACATAGCCATGCGACTATGATAAAAGGGAAGAGCCTCAGATAGAGGCAGACGCGCCGCAATATACCAAGCGTTGATAATGAGCAACTGAATCAATTGTCCCCAATACCAAAAGTTTCTGTAACCTTTAGATGATGCGAAACGAATCGATAAAACAGCTATGATTACTAAAGAAGTAGGCAATAAGAAGTACCACGTCCCCAAATGAGGAGGAACTGTCTTTTTACTGGTAAAAAGTAAATCCCAAATTTTCATATGTCCTCCTTAACTTGTTCGAATCGGTCAATGTATGCATCTTGTTTGCCGACTAAAAACCAATGCTGTTCTTGCTTCTATTTTCAACCATTATATCGAATTAAAAACCATTTTTCAATTTCTACTTCTTTTCAACTTAGCTCACCTTATTTATAGGAAAATATGGTAAAATAGAACAGATAAATAATCATCATTTCACGAAAGGATACCCGATGAAAATTACGCAAGAAGAGGTAACACACGTTGCCAATCTTTCAAAATTAAGATTCTCTGAAGAAGAAACTGCTGCCTTTGCAACTACCTTGTCCAAGATTGTAGACATGGTTGAATTGCTGGGCGAAGTCGACACAACTGGTGTCGCACCTACTACGACCATGGCAGACCGCAAAACTGTACTCCGCCCTGATGTGGCCGAAGAAGGAACAGACCGTGACCGCTTGTTTAAAAACGTACCTGAAAAAGAAAACTACTATATCAAGGTACCAGCTATCCTAGATGATGGAGGAGATGCCTAATGACTTTTAATAACAAAACTATTGAAGACTTGCACAATCTCCTTGTCTCTAAGGAAATTTCTGCAACTGAATTGACACAAGCCACGCTAGAAGATATCAAGTCTCGCGAGACAACTATCAACGCTTTTGTCACTATCGCAGAAGAGCAAGCCCTTGCACAAGCTAAAGCTATTGATGAAGCTGGAATTGACGTGGATAATGTCCTTTCTGGAATTCCACTGGCTGTTAAGGATAATATCTCTACTGACGGTATCCTTACAACTGCAGCCTCAAAAATGCTCTACAACTACGAGCCAATCTTTGATGCGACAGCCGTTGCCAATGCCAAAGCTAAGGGTATGATTGTTGTCGGAAAAACCAACATGGACGAGTTTGCCATGGGTGGTTCAGGTGAAACTTCTCACTACGGTGCGACTAAAAATGCTTGGGACCACAGCAAGGTTCCTGGTGGTTCATCAAGTGGTTCTGCTACTTCTGTAGCTTCAGGACAAGTCCGTTTGTCACTTGGTTCTGATACTGGTGGTTCTATCCGCCAACCTGCTGCCTTCAACGGGATTGTTGGTCTCAAACCAACCTACGGAACAGTTTCACGTTTCGGTCTCATTGCCTTCGGTAGCTCATTAGACCAGATTGGACCTTTTGCACCAACTGTTAAAGAAAATGCCCTCTTGCTCAACGCGATTGCCAGCGAAGATGCTAAAGACTCTACTTCTGCTCCTGTCCGCATTGCCGACTTTACTTCAAAAATCGGTAAAGACATCAAGGGCATGAAAATTGCTTTGCCTAAAGAATATCTCGGTGAAGGGATTGACCCCGAGGTTAAGGAAACCATTCTTAACGCAGCCAAACACTTTGAAAAACTTGGTGCTATCGTCGAAGAAGTCAGCCTTCCTCACTCTAAATACGGTGTTGCTGTTTACTACATTATCGCTTCATCAGAAGCCTCCTCAAACTTGCAACGCTTTGACGGTATCCGTTACGGCTACCGCGCAGAAGATGCGACTAATCTTGATGAAATCTATGTAAACAGCCGTAGTCAAGGTTTCGGTGAAGAGGTGAAACGCCGTATCATGCTGGGTACCTTTAGCCTTTCATCAGGTTACTATGATGCCTACTATAAAAAAGCTGGACAAGTCCGTACCCTCATCATCCAAGATTTCGAAAACGTCTTTGCGGATTATGACTTGATTTTGGGACCAACTGCTCCAAGTGTTGCTTATGACTTGGATTCACTCAACCATGACCCAGTTGCCATGTACTTGGCTGACCTTTTGACCATCCCTGTCAACTTGGCAGGTCTACCAGGAATTTCGATTCCTGCTGGATTTGCTCAAGGTCTACCAGTAGGACTCCAATTGATTGGTCCTAAATACTCAGAAGAGACTATCTACCAAGCTGCTGCTGCTTTTGAAGCAACAACAGACTACCACAAGCAACAACCCGTGATTTTTGGAGGTGATAACTAATGAACTTTGAAACAGTCATTGGACTTGAAGTCCACGTAGAGCTCAACACCAATTCAAAAATCTTCTCACCTACTTCTGCCCACTTCGGAAACGACCAAAATGCCAATACTAACGTGATTGACTGGTCTTTCCCTGGCGTACTGCCAGTTCTCAATAAGGGTGTTGTCGATGCTGGTATCAAGGCAGCTCTTGCCCTCAACATGGACATCCATAAGAAGATGCACTTTGATCGCAAAAACTACTTCTATCCTGATAATCCTAAAGCCTATCAAATTTCTCAGTTTGATGAGCCAATCGGTTATAACGGCTGGATTGAAGTGGAGCTAGAAGACGGAACAACTAAGAAAATCGGTATTGAGCGTGCCCATTTGGAAGAAGATGCTGGTAAAAATACTCACGGAACAGATGGTTTCTCTTATGTCGACCTTAATCGTCAAGGGGTGCCATTGATTGAGATTGTATCTGAAGCCGACATGCGCTCACCAGAAGAAGCTTATGCTTATCTAACAGCTCTTAAGGAAGTGATCCAGTATGCTGGTATCTCTGACGTTAAGATGGAAGAAGGTTCCATGCGTGTGGATGCCAACATCTCCCTTCGTCCTTATGGTCAAGAGAAATTTGGTACCAAAACTGAGTTGAAAAACCTCAACTCCTTCTCAAACGTGCGTAAGGGTCTTGAGTACGAAGTGCAACGTCAGGCTGAAATTCTTCGCTCAGGTGGTCAAATCCGCCAAGAAACACGTCGTTACGATGAAGCGAACAAAGCAACCATCCTCATGCGTGTCAAGGAAGGTGCTGCAGACTACCGCTACTTCCCAGAACCAGATCTACCACTCTTTGAAATCTCAGATGAATGGATCGAAGAGATGCGTACTGAATTGCCAGAGTTTCCAAAAGAGCGCCGTGCTCGTTACGTATCTCAACTTGGCTTATCAGAATACGATGCTAGCCAGTTGACTGCCAATAAAGTCACTTCTGATTTCTTTGAAAAAGCTGTCGCCCTCGGTGGTGATGCTAAACAAGTTTCTAACTGGCTCCAAGGTGAAGTCGCTCAATTCTTGAACGCCGAAGGTAAGACACTGGAACAAATCGAATTGACACCAGAAAACTTGGTTGAAATGATTGCCATCATCGAAGACGGTACTATTTCGTCTAAGATTGCCAAGAAAGTCTTTGTTCACCTTGCTAAAAATGGTGGTAGTGCTCGTGAATACGTTGAAAAAGCTGGTTTGGTTCAAATCTCAGATCCTGATGTTTTGATTCCAATTATTCATCAAGTATTTGCGGATAACGAAGCCGCTGTTGCCGACTTCAAGTCAGGAAAACGTAACGCTGACAAGGCCTTCACAGGATTCCTCATGAAAGCAACCAAGGGTCAAGCCAACCCACAAGTCGCTCTTAAACTACTTGCCCAAGAATTGGCGAAGTTGAAAGAGAACGAGTAAATATACTTTCGTTAATAGCCTTTTCTACTAAAAAATAGAATAAGGAGAATAAATGAACAAATTTTTACGAGTACTATTTATTTTAGTTATTGTCGCCATGTTGGGTGCTTCTATTCTACAAATCTTTCTCCCATCATATATGGGAGAGCATTCTGGTTACGGTATTTCTGCAGGATGGCAAAGAGAAATTGGAATTTGGAATCTAGCTGTCTTAATTATTATTCTTGCCGTTAATATTAAGTACGATTGGTTTTACCTGCGAATTGCCCTTCTTGCCCTCATTATTGGTGGTATAGGAATAGGAACAAATCATTTGTTAAATTTTATTGAATATCATTCTCCTGTTAATGCGATTGGTGCTATCGAGAATTATATACTCGTATTTGGTTGGATTATAGGGTGGTTTATTGAAAATAAAACTATAAAACTCCAAAACTCTTTATAGACATAAAATTTAGCAAAAACTATTTTTGTACTCACATAGTTAGGAGACATATGAAAAAGTTATATACTCTTCTCGCCACTTGTTTATTGTTGTTCTTCTTCACACCATTTAACTCAATTGATGCTGGCGTTGGCCATTCGCGAAGTGGTAGCTCTAGCCGAAGCAGTTCAAGAAGTAGCAGCCGCAGTAGCTCAAGTCGCAGCTCCTCTTATAGAAGTAGTTATCGCTCTGGAAGTAGCTCCTCTAGTTCAGGTGGTTCTTTAGGTACTGGTATGAACATGCTTATCATGTTTGGTGTTGGAGGTTTCTTACTCTACATGTTCATCAAATATCTAAGCGACCAGAATTCATCTTCTGGCAAGTCTTACGGCAGTTCAACTGGATATAATCCACCTAGCCATCGCCGAGTAGAACACAACACACTAGCTGTTAGTCGTGTCAAACATGGTGATCCAAACTTTGATACTGATGCCTTCGCTTCATGGGTTAAAGAAGTCTATATTCAGTTGCAGGCAGCCTGGACTAAAAAGGATTGGAATTTGGTTCGCTCTCTCGAAAGTACTAGTCTCTATTCCCAACATAGTACTCAACTCGAAGATCATATTCGGGCAAAAACAACCAATGTTTTAGAAAAAGTCTATGTTGAAAATATCCGCATTAAAGATTTCTACGAAAATCCAGATGGTAACGATACCCTTGTTGTTATCTTGTCATCTACACTCAGAGACTATGTCATTGAAGACCAAAGCAAACGTGTCATCGAAGGTGATCCTCAAGAGGACTTGTTTACAGTTTATCAAATGAACTTTATCCGCAAACACGGAAGTCAAACTGAACTAAATGTCAGTGATGAAGCAATCAGTGACCACTGTCCAAACTGTGGTGCTCCACTTAAAATCTCAGCTATTAGCCAATGTGAATATTGCGGAGCTGAGCTCACACGTAGTCCAAATCAATGGGTACTCGATACCTACGATGTTGTGGATGAAGACGAACTTTATAATTAGGAGGAAATTATGGGATTTATTCGTGCCGCTCTATCTTCAGGGCTTAATAGTTTCAACGATAGCAAATTTAAAGAAGCTATCGTACTTCCAAATAACCTAACAGCCGATGCTTTGGCCATTAAAGGCCAACTTCTTTCAAAAGATCCAGATGGTAAATCTAGACAAAGCAATCAAAACACTGGACTACTAACAGATGGTAGCATTGTCATTGTGCCTCAAGGCTATGTAGCTATTCTAGTGAACAACGGTACCTTCCTTGGAGATGTCTTAGAAGCTGGTAGCCACGAATGGCGTTCTGGAGACAATGCCTGGCTTCTTGAAAAAGGTGGCCTAAAGGGCACTTGGGAAAATTTCAAAAACCGCTTCTCATTTGGTGGTCAAGTCATTACCCAACAAGAAATCATCTTTATTCGTATGCAACCCGTTGCCGGAAATAAATTCGGTACACAGAATGCTGTAGAATACTTCAGTGAACGTTATCAACAATTACTTAACATCCGCTTCTACGGTTTGTTTGATATCAAAGTTGCTGATCCAGTCCTATTCTATGTTAGCTCCATCAGTCAACAGATTGAAGACCATAAAGCCTTTACATTACAAAATGTAGCTCAAGGAACACTTCGACAAAATATCGCACCAAAGATTGCCATTGCAATTGCTAAATTTACCAATGAAAACAAGGTAGATATCTATAGCCTTAATGCCAATCAAGATACTTTCAATGAGCTAGCAAAACAAGAAGTTAACAAGGTATGGGCTGGACTTTATGGGATTGAAACAACCAACATCCTGCTTGAAGATTTGAGCTATGATCAAGAAAGCTTAGATATTGTCCGTAAACTCGATAGCGAGCTTGTCGCTATGAAGTACAATACGATTGAGATTGAAGAACGTCGTGCTCGTAATGAAGCTCTCATCGCTGCTGCTAACAATGAAGGCAATGGTAATGGTATGAACATGATTATGGGAATGAACCTAGGACAAACA
Source organism: Streptococcus pseudopneumoniae (assembly GCF_001073085.1). Classification (GTDB taxonomy): domain Bacteria; phylum Bacillota; class Bacilli; order Lactobacillales; family Streptococcaceae; genus Streptococcus; species Streptococcus pseudopneumoniae_M. The sequence continues at coordinate 4,437 of NZ_JVFV01000043.1, read as the reverse complement.
CTTGGCGGTCAACTCAACCAACAAGCCCAAACTCAAGCCCCTATTCAAAATAATGGGCAAACTGCAAGCAAGAACTTTTACATCGAGGTAGACGGCAAGTATGTTCTCGTAACCAAAGATGAAGAAGGAAATATCGTACCAGTCAACTAATTCAAGCTCATCTGATATTTGAGAATTATTGCATTTTATGGTACAATAAAGAGTAAACTATTTATAAAAGAGGTATAAACATGATTGAAGCAAGTAAACTAAAGGCTGGTATGACTTTTGAAACAGCTGACGGAAAATTGATCCGCGTTTTGGAAGCTAGCCACCACAAACCAGGTAAAGGAAACACTATCATGCGTATGAAATTGCGTGATGTCCGCACTGGTTCAACTTTTGAAACAAGCTACCGCCCAGAAGAAAAATTTGAGCAAGCGATCATCGAAACAGTTCCAGCTCAATACTTGTACAAAATGGACGACACAGCTTACTTCATGAATACAGAAACTTATGACCAATACGAAATTCCTGTTGTGAATGTTGAAAACGAATTGCTTTACATCCTTGAAAACTCAGATGTAAAAATCCAATTCTACGGAACTGAAGTAATCGGTGTGACTGTACCAACTACTGTTGAATTGACAGTTACTGAAACACAGCCATCTATTAAAGGTGCTACTGTTACAGGTTCTGGTAAACCAGCAACAATGGAAACTGGTCTTGTCGTAAACGTTCCAGACTTCATCGAAGCAGGTCAAAAATTGATTATCAACACTGCAGAAGGAACTTACGTTTCTCGCGCCTAATCTCTAGAAACTAGAAAGAGGTCATTCTATGGGAATTGAAGAACAACTTGGCGAAATCGTCATCGCCCCACGTGTACTTGAAAAAATCATTGCTATTGCAACTGCGAAAGTTGAAGGCGTACACTCTTTTTCAAACAAATCAGTATCTGACACCCTTTCAAAACTTTCTCTTGGTCGTGGCGTATATCTAAAAGAAGCAAACGATGAGCTCACAGCTGATATCTACCTCTACCTAGAGTACGGTGTCAAAGTTCCTAAGGTTGCTATGGCTATCCAGAAAGCTGTTAAGGATGCTGTCCGTAACATGGCTGATGTTGAAATCTCTGCTGTCAACATTCACGTTGCAGGTATCGTTCCAGATAAAACACCAAAACCAGAATTGAAAGACTTATTCGACGAGGACTTCCTCAATGACTAGTCCATTATTAGAATCTAGACGTGAACTACGTAAGTGTGCCTTCCAAGCCTTGATGAGTCTTGAATTTGGTTCAGATCTAGAAACTGCTTGTCGCTTCGCCTACACACATGATCGCGAAGATACAGACGTACAACTTCCTAACTTCCTTGTAGAGCTCGTTTCTGGTGTCCAAGCTAAAAAGGATGATCTGGACAAACAAATCACTCAACATTTGAAAACTGGTTGGACCATCGATCGTCTAACTTTGGTAGAAAAGAATTTACTACGCCTAGGAGTTTTTGAAATCACTTCATTTGATACTCCTCAGCTCGTAGCTGTTAACGAAGCCATTGAACTTGCTAAGAGCTTTTCAGATCAAAAGTCAGCCCGTTTCATCAATGGACTCCTTAGTCAATTTGTGACAGAAGAAGATTAAATAATATAGAAAAAGTGTTTGACAATTATCAAACACTTTTTTCTTTCCCTTCCCCTATCTAAAAAAGTGGTAATAGACATAATTATAAACAAATATCCAGATGGGCTTTGCATAAGTGAGAAAGTTGAAAAAACTATGGCACAGGATTGTGATTTTTAGATTCTTTGTCCAACGGTAGACAAGGGCAAAGAAGAGACCGCCTAAACTATAAAACATCAAACTGATGAGATCGCGATGGGAAAATACCAAATGACTGATTCCAAAGATAAGGGCTGATAAGATAACATCCAGATAATACCTGGACTTGGGAAAGAAGGTATTCATAAAATACCCTCTATCAACCGTCTCCTCAAATATAGGAGCAACGATGACACTCGATATAAAATAGAAACTAGTCGCTAAAAAAGTAGGTGGTCCATTTGAATATAAAGTCGAAATAAGGTCTTGAAAGATATACTTGTTATCAATTAAGTGATGAAACTGTAATTGAAAAGCATCCACCAATTGACGATCAAAATAAGTAGCCACTAGAGCGACTAGAAGATAAAGATTTGTCGACCATTTCCAAGACTCATTTTCAACGATATAGAGCATCTTTTTCTTTTTCAACCAGTAGATAAATGACAGTAAAAGAGCTATTACTTCTACTGTTAAAAAGATAGAATAGGCATCTATCCCCCATCCTAAAAACTTAGTCAGATGCATAATCCCTAACTCTGGTAGATAAACCGATAAAAATACCAGTAAGATGAAGACTCCCAAATGCCCTAGTTTTTTCATACTCACTCCTAAAAAATTACCTTGATGGAGGAAAAAAATAACAACCCCCTATTCAGTTTATCAGTTATATACTGACCAAGCACAGCATAAAATCTATAAAAACTTAGTCTATTCTCTGTAGCACTTATAGATTATCATTCCTTATTATATAATATACATCTTTTTTTTAATGACTCTCAGTTCCATTTCCTCAACTGTCAATTTTTAATCCTGAAATGAATTTTTGAGAGAAACCAATAAGCTAGAACCTTTTTTAGTTCTAGCTGTCTTTTTAATATTTTCTAAAGCGTTGATAACGCTCTTCCAAAAGTTTCTCCGACGATAATTGTTTTAATTGTTCAATTTCTGTTTGAAGTTCATTTTTTACACGAGCTAGCAGCTCTTTGGCAGAGAGGCCTCTCTCTGAAATAACCTTATCTACGACTTCCATCTCCAAAAGTTCATGTGAAGTGATTTTCATCAACTCAGCTGCTTCCATGGCACGCGTGCCATCTTTCCACAAGATAGAAGCAAAGCCTTCAGGACTGAGAACTGCATAGATAGAGTTTTCTAGCATCCAAACACGGTCAGCCACTGCTAGAGCTAGAGCTCCACCAGAGCCTCCTTCTCCGATAATAATGGCGATAATGGGCACTTTGAGGTCGCTCATCTCCATGAGGTTACGAGCAATGGCTTCACCTTGACCACGTTCTTCTGCTCCTACACCAGGATAGGCACCCGCAGTATTGATAAAGGTTACAACTGGACGACCAAACTTTTCTGCTTGCTTCATCAAACGAAGGGCTTTTCGGTAACCTTCAGGATGAGGTTGACCAAAGTTACGGTTAAGATTATCTTGTAAACTTTTACCTTTTTGGATTCCGACAACAGTTACCGCTTGGTCTCCTAACCATCCGATACCACCAATAACAGCACCATCATCACGGAAGGAGCGGTCCCCATGCAGCTCAATAAAGTCATCAAAAATTCCTGTTGCGAAGTCCAAGGCAGTTAAGCGGGTTTGTTCGCGTGCTTCTCTGACGATTTTCGCTATATTCATCAACGATCCCCCTTATGCAACCTTACTAATCGAGCAATCGTATCTGGCAATTCTCGCCGTTTTACAATTGCATCTACAAAGCCATGCTCTAGAAGAAACTCTGCCTTCTGGAAGTCTTCTGGTAGGTCTTCTCTTACTGTATTTTCAATCACACGGCGTCCAGCAAAACCTACTAAACTTTGGGGTTCTGCCAAGATGATATCCCCTTCCATAGCGAAGGAAGCTGTTACTCCTCCAGTCGTCGGGTCTGTAAGGATTGTCAGATAAAAGAGACCTGCATTGGAATGACGTTTGACTGCGGCAGAGATTTTGGCCATCTGCATCAAGCTCATGATTCCTTCCTGCATGCGTGCTCCGCCAGAAGCTGTAAACAATACGACAGGTAATTTTTCAGCGGTCGCATATTCGAACAAGCGAGTGATTTTCTCACCAACAACTGTTCCCATTGACGCCATAATAAAGTTAGAATCCATGATGCCAAGGGCAACCTTCTCTCCCTTAATCAAAGCAGTTCCTGTAACAACAGCTTCATCAAGACCTGTCTTTTCACGCATCAAAGTCAATTTTTTACGATAGTCTGGAAAATTCAAAGGATCCTGAGTCTCAATCCCTTTAAACATTTCCAAAAACGTACCCATATCAATGGTTAAAGCTAAACGCTCTTGAGCTGAAATACGGAAGGTATAGCCACAGTGAGGGCATATACGCTCACTCCCCAAGTCCTTTTGGTAAATCGTATATTTGCAACCTGGACATTGGGAGAAGAGCTCATCTGGAACCTCTGGCTTGATCTGAGGTTGATTTACAGTCGAACGATTGGGATTGATTCGAATATATTTATCTTTTTTACTAAATAGAGCCATACATCCCCCTTTTCAGTCTTATACTATTTTTATACTCAATGAAAATCAAAGAGCAAACTAGGAAGCTAGCTGCAGGTTGCTCAAAGCACTGCTTTGAGGTTGTAGATAAGACTGACGAAGTCAGTCACATA
>NZ_JVFV01000042.1 GCF_001073085.1 Streptococcus pseudopneumoniae | reverse complement strand
AGACGGAGATGAAGAGTACGAAGTAACCACTTTTAGAACTGAGGATGTCTATGTAGACTACCGTAGACCAAGTTCAGTTTCTTTTGTTCGTTCGTTAGAAGAGGACCTCAAACGCCGTGATTTCACAGTCAATGCCTTTGCCTTGGATGAGATGGGAAAAATTATTGATTTGTTCGATGGTTTGAGAGATCTAGAAAATCAAGTTTTACGAGCAGTTGGTGTAGCTAGTGAGCGTTTCAACGAAGATGCTTTGCGGATTATGCGTGGTTTCCGCTTTCAGGCCAGTCTTGGCTTTGAGCTTGAGCAAGAAACCTTTGAAGCTATGAAAGATCTGACACCACTCTTAGAGAAAATTTCTGTGGAACGTACTTTTGTTGAATTTGATAAACTTCTACTAGCTCCTCATTGGCGAGTAGGTCTGTCTTCTATGATTGTAAGTAAAGCTTATGATTATCTTCCGGATATGGCTGGTAGTCAGGAGAACCTCCAATCTTTATTTGACTTAGATGCTGATTTTACCTTTGAATCTTCTGAACAAGCCTGGGCTGCACTTTTATGGGTTTTAGAAGTGGAGGATGCTCAACAATTTTTGAAACATTGGAAAACTTCGCGTCAATTCGCTAAGCAAGTTCAAGATTTACTTACGATCTTGAAACTTCGTGAAGAAGGGGAACTAAGCAAGCATGATTGTTACCGTTTTGATCTAGATTTGCTTTTACAGGCCGAAAATCTTCGTCAGGCTCAAGGAAAAGAAGTCAATCCACAGGCTATCGAAGAGACTTACAACAGCTTAACCATCCATGATAAAAAAGAAATTCAAATCAATGGTGGGATTCTCATCAAGGAATACGGCTATCAGCCAGGACCAGAAATGGGAGAAATTTTAGCAGAGATTGAGTATGCTATTGTGGATGGAGATTTGGAAAATAACTTGGAAGCTATTCATGCCTACTTGAGGGAGAAAAAATGAGTGATTTTATCGTTGAAAAACTAAGCAAATCAGTTGGTGACAAGACCGTTTTTAAGGATATTTCTTTTATCATCCACGACTTAGATCGTATCGGTCTTATTGGGGTAAATGGAACTGGGAAAACGACCCTTCTAGATGTGCTTTCAGGTGTTTCAGGTTTTGATGGCGATATTAGCCCTTTTTCAGCAAAGAGTGATTACAAGATTGGCTATTTGACCCAAAATCCCGATTTTGATGATAGCAAGACTGTCTTGGATACTGTTCTATCGAGCGATTTGAAAGAAATCCAGTTGATCCGTGAGTATGAATTGATCATGTTCAACTACAGTGAGGATAAGCAAGCCAGTTTGGAACGGGTTATGGCGGAGATGGATTCTCTCCAAGCTTGGGAAATTGAGAGTCAGGTCAAGACCGTTCTCAGCAAGTTGGGAATTCAGGATTTATCAACTCCAGTTGGAGCTCTTTCGGGTGGATTGCGAAGACGGGTTCAGTTGGCCCAAGTTCTGCTAGGAAATCACAATCTTTTGCTTTTGGATGAACCAACCAACCACTTGGATATTGCCACCATTGAGTGGCTGACCCTCTTTTTGAAAAATTCCAAGAAGACCGTCCTCTTTATCACCCACGACCGTTACTTCCTAGATGCGCTTTCGACGCGAATTTTCGAGTTAGACCGAGCTGGTTTGACAGAATATCAGGGTAATTATCAGGACTATGTTCGCCTCAAGGCTGAACAGGATGAGCGCGATGCAGCTCTTCTTCACAAAAAAGAGCAACTTTATAAGCAGGAATTGTCCTGGATGCGCAGACAACCACAGGCTCGTGCAACCAAGCAACAAGCACGTATCAATCGATTCCATGACTTGAAAAAGGAGGTTTCTGATACTAGTGTTGAAACAGACTTTAGCATGAATTTTGAAACTAGCCGTATCGGTAAAAAGATCATTGAGTTTAAGGATGTTTCCTTTGCCTATGACGACAAACAGATTCTGCAAGATTTTAACCTTTTGGTTCAAGCCAAAGACCGTATCGGAATCGTTGGTGACAATGGTGTTGGGAAGTCAACCCTTCTTAACCTCATTGCAGGAAGTTTGAAACCGACTGAAGGAGAGGTTATTATCGGTGAAACTGTTCGCATCGCCTATTTCTCTCAACAAATCGAAGGCTTGGATGAAAGCAAGCGGGTTATCAATTATTTGCAGGAAGTGGCAGAAGAGGTTAAGACCAGTGGTGGCTCTACGACTTCAATCGCTGAGTTACTAGAACAATTTCTCTTCCCGCGTTCAACACACGGTACTTTGATTGAGAAGCTATCAGGTGGAGAGAAGAAACGTCTCTACCTCCTCAAGTTACTATTGGAAAAACCCAATGTTCTCCTCTTGGATGAGCCGACTAATGACCTAGACATTGCGACCTTAACTGTTCTAGAAAATTTCTTACAAGGTTTTGCAGGTCCAGTCTTGACCGTTAGTCACGACCGTTATTTCCTTGATAAGGTGGCGACTAAGATTCTTGCTTTTGAGAATGGTAGCATTCGTCCTTTCTTTGGCCATTATACCGACTACCTAGATGAAAAAGCCTTCGAAGCAGAAGTAACAAGTCAAGTTCAAAAGGCTGAGAAGGAAAAGGTCGTCAAAGTCCGTGAAGAAAAGAAACGCATGACCTACCAAGAAAAGCAAGAGTGGGCAAGTATTGAAAGTGAAATTGAAACCTTGGAAAATCGTATCTCTGTCATTGAAGAGGAAATGCAGGCCAACGGTTCTGACTTTGGGAAGCTAGCTACTCTTCAAAAAGAGCTGGATGAAAAGAATGAATCCTTACTTGAAAAATATGAACGCTATGAATATTTAAGTGAGTTGGCTTAATGGAAGAGAAAATCATCAAATGGAGCAGTAAGAAAATCATCTGGACTATTCTTCTCTGCTTAGTTGAGTTAGCTTTTCTTCTTTGGATCCTATCTTTTATGATGACCTATCCCAAGGAGGCACCTGTGGGATTGGTGGCATTAAGACTCTTTGTTTTATTCTTAATCATCATTGTTGGATGGATTTTGTATGAACGTTTGCGACTTCTTTTTTCAGATAAAGAGTATTTGAAATGTACGTCTCAAGGTTTTTTCTATAGGCCACATCCTAAAAAAGATTGGCAGTTTTATTCCTGGGGGCAGGTAGAAACGTTTTCTCTTATGAGAATCAAGGGTGGAAGAAGTTCGAGGGATTTTTATACTATTGAAGTTCATTTTTATGACAAGGATTTTATAAAACCCAACTCTTTATGGAATCGTCTACGAAGTAGATTTTCGACTACAAAGCAATCAAATGTTTTGAAAATCCCAATCTACTTGCTGGATGTCGCTTTACCGCGAAGAGTCTTTGAAGCCATGTCCTACTTTGAGCGAGAGTGGCGTATCGAACAAAATCGTCAACTCAATCAAAAATCTAAAAGCAAAAAGAAGGAAAGATTTCATTAAACGAGCAATAGTTACAGATTTGATTAGAAGCCTTGGACTCAGTTTCCAGGGTTTCTTTCTATTTCTCTTTTCTAAGATTTATGGTATAATAGGGAGTAAAAAATTAAAAAGAAAGAAATGCTATGAACTTAAAAGATTACATTGCAAGTATTGAAAATTATCCACAAGAAGGAATTACATTCCGTGATATCAGCCCTTTGATGGCTAACGGCAATGCCTACAGCTACGCTGTTCGTGAAATTGTTCAATATGCTACTGACAAAAAGATTGATATGATTGTAGGACCAGAAGCGCGTGGATTTATCGTTGGATGTCCAGTTGCTTTTGAGTTGGGAATTGGTTTTGCACCTGTGCGTAAACCAGGAAAATTGCCACGCGAAGTGATTTCAGCTGACTATGAAAAAGAATATGGTGTTGATACTTTAACTATGCACGCAGATGCTATCAAACCAGGACAACGTGTTCTGATCGTAGATGACCTCTTGGCAACAGGTGGTACTGTTAAGGCTACAATCGAAATGATTGAAAAATTGGGTGGAGTCGTAGCAGGTTGTGCCTTCTTGATCGAACTTGATGAGCTTAAAGGTCGTGAAGCTATCGGAGATTACGACTACAAGGTGCTTATGCATTATTAATGAAAAACAGTCCCTAGGGCTGTTTTCTCTTCATCTGATATAAAAAAAGGCTATATCTAGTTAGAGAAAAACTATAATTGAAAACTATATCTTCTTACAGTATAATAAAGGGAAGGACTTTCGTCAGCTGATTTTTTCATTTGATGACTGTATGTTCACTTGAGCCTAAACTTGATACAGTAAGGAGATTTCCATGCCGATTCGAATAGATAAAAAATTACCAGCAGTTGAGATTTTACGAACGGAAAATATTTTCGTCATGGATGACCAGCGGGCGGCTCATCAGGATATTCGACCACTGAAAATTCTGATTTTAAACTTGATGCCACAGAAGATGGTTACAGAGACTCAGCTTTTACGACATTTAGCTAATACTCCTTTGCAGTTAGATATTGATTTCTTATATATGGAAAGTCATCAGTCGAAAACAACTCGTTCTGAACATATGGAGACTTTTTATAAGACCTTCTCGGAAGTTCAAGACCAGTATTTTGATGGCTTGATTATCACAGGAGCACCAGTTGAGCATCTCCCTTTTGAAGAAGTGGACTATTGGGAGGAATTTACTCAGGTCATCGATTGGTCAAAGACTCATGTCTTTTCAACCCTGCATATTTGCTGGGGAGCACAGGCTGGCCTCTACTATCGTTACGGCGTAGATAAACACCAGATGGCTCAAAAACTTTCGGGAATTTATCCTCAGGATGTTTTAAAAGAAGGTCATCTTTTGCTGAGAGGTTTTGATGATTTGTATGTGTCTCCCCATTCTCGTCACACAGAAATTTTCAAAGAAGACATTGTAAATAAAACAAATTTAGAGATCTTAGCATCTGGAAAAGAAGTGGGAATCTCTATCCTTGCAAGCCGAGATTTAAGAGAAGTTTATAGCTTTGGGCATTTGGAGTATGATCGTGATACGCTAGCCAAGGAATATTTTAGAGATCTAGATGCTGGTTTAGATCCCCATATACCAGAAAATTATTTCAAGAATGATGACATCCATGAACTTCCTTGTATGCGTTGGAGTTCCTCAGCAGCTCTCTTTTTCAGTAACTGGGTAAATTATGCAGTTTACCAAGAAACGCCTTTTGAGTGGAAGAGTGCAGAAGAAGATGTGTCTCATTTTGGATATTTATAAGAGGAATTATGACATATTTAGATGCTTTCAAATCAGGGAACTTGGTGCTACCAAGTGATCTGCTCTTAAACTACAATCAACTTTTCTCATCAAGCGATGATTTCTTAGTTTGGCAATTCTTTTACCTACAAAATACAACAGCTTTAGGGGAATTGTCCCCAAGCCAGATTGCTGAGAAAATTGGCAAGCAAGTTTTTGAAGTCAATCAAGCGATTTCACGCCTGACAGAAAAAGGCTTACTCCAATATCGTACGATTGAACTCAATGGAGAAATAGAAGTTATTTTTGATGCGACCCTTGCTTTAGAACGTTTGGACCAGATTTTTGAAAAACAAGAACCAAGCCAAGTGGCACCCGCTAAAAATGATTTGAAAGACTTGGTGGAAACCTTCCAACAAGAACTAGGGCGTCTCTTGAGTCCTTTTGAGATCGAAGATTTAGAAAAGAGTTTGAAAGAAGACGGAACCAGTGCGGACCTGATCAAAGAGGCTCTACGTGAGGCCGTTTTGAATGGAAAACCAAATTGGAAGTATATTCAAGCTATCCTACGAAACTGGCGTCATGAAGGCATTAAGAGTGTAGTCCAGGTAGAGGCGAAGCGTCAGGAGAGAGAAGCGACTAATCCTCAAAATGTTCAAGTTTCTGCAGATTTTCAAAATGCTATGGATCTTTGGAAAGACTAATTTTAAATATTGATAATAAAAAAATGCCTACAGGCTAGAAAGAAAATCTGGCTTGTGGGCATTTTTCTATAAGAACTTAGTTAGCCAGTCCCCAGACGCTAAGAGAGCGTTCTGTAACTGGAAAATCTCCATAACCTTCAGCATTGATGGTTACTTGGTCAGGATGGTTACCAAGCAAATCAACAAAGGTTTGGTCAGCCCATTCTTGACCGACGAACATGGTTTTAGAGTTTGCTTTGGCATTAGAAATCACGATGGCAAGTGGTGATTGATTGTCAGCTCCTGAACGGACCCAACCGATACAATTAGGGTCATCAAAGTAGTCGGTTTGCTCTCCATAAGCCAACTCTTTTCGGATAGCTAGCAAACGGTCAAGAACATCTTTGAAATCTTGCTGAGCATATTGACCAGAAATACCATAGTAGTCTCCATAAAAGACACATGGGAGCCCCTGCTCACGCAAAAGAATGAGGGCGTAGGCTGCTGGTTTAAACCATTCTTCAACAGTGGATTCAAGTGCTTGGCCACGTTGAGTATCATGGTTATCGACAAAGGTTACAGCTCGGTCTGGATTGAGTTGTACTAGACTATCCTCAAAGATGGTTGTCAAATCATAGTTTTCTCCAGCCTTGCTTGCTTCAAAGAAATTTTGGTGAAGGCGAACATCGACAAGATCAAAGCGTTCTTCAATTTTTTCAAGGTAGTCCAGATTTGCTTCCTTGTCTGGATTCCAGAATTCTCCAAAGACATAGAAATCTTGGCCATATTTTTCTTTGATATCGCGAATGAAATTGCGCATAAAGAAAGAGTCAATGTGTTTAACGGCATCCAAACGGAAACCAGTTACACCAGTTGTTTCCATAAACCAATCTGCCCAATCGTAGATATTTTTTATCACTTCTGGATGCTTGAAATCTAGGTCTGCATACATGAGATAGTCGTAATTGCCATTCTCATTGTCGACTAATTCTTCATGAGCCCAGCCTTTGTTGTCTCCCTGTATCAGATAGATCCCAGATTTACGGCGTTTGGCATCATAGTCAGTTCCAGTAAAGTGGTACCAGTGCCAGTGGAAGTCATTGTAGGTGTTTTGTCGTCCGTCAAAGGTAAAACCAGTCCAGCCATTGATGGTAAAAGGTTCTCCTAGTTCCACAGTTCGATCTTCAGGATCCACTTCTATCACTTGGAAAGATTCTAAATGGTCAGCGGCTGCCTTATGATTTAAGACGATATCAGCCATTGGTTGAATCCCATGAGATTTTAAAGTTTGGATGGCGTGAAGATAGTCTTCTTTAAAGCCATACTTGGTACGTATAGTACCTTTCTGATTAAATTCTCCAAGGTCAAATAGGTCATAGACGCCATAACCAACATCCTTTTCATTTGTTGCTTTAAAAGCAGGTGGCATCCAAATGTGACTAATGCCTAAGTTGGCTAGATGTTCAGCATCGTCAGCTAGGCGTGTCCAGTGATTTCCATCGTGGGGGAGATACCACTCAAAATATTGCATTAGGGTTTGATTTTTCATAGTTGATCCTCTTACTTACAGTGATGAGAATTATTGTAGCATAAAGCCAAGGAATACGCAAACGTTTGCGTTGTGATTAAACTCTTTGAATTTTATGTCTATTTTTCAACTAGAAGTGTTGAAATACTATAAAAGAAAAATAGTAGGACTAATGGGAGAAAAAATTCTCTCAGATAGGGCAAGATGATGGATGAATCAATAGTTTCTATTTTGTGAATTGTCACAAAATTTGTTATAATAGTATTTATGAATAAAGTATTCGTCAGTAGACGTGTTGAAAAAAAACTAAACCAAGGTCTAGTACTTTTGGAGGAAATTGATTTTCCAGAACTATCTGAAACTGATCAAGAAGTTGAGTTATTTAGTCAAAACAAGCAGTTTTTGGGCAAGGCCTATTTATCTCGTCAAAATAAGGGGATTGGTTGGTTTGTAACCAACCAGAAGCTTTCTTTTAACCAAAAATTCTTTGAAAGTTTGTTTGAAAAAGCCAAACAAAAACGTTCTTCTTACTATCAAGATGAGTTGACAACTGCCTTTCGTTTGTTTAATCAAGAAGGCGATGGCTTTGGTGGAATGACTTTGGATCTCTATGGAGATTATGTTGTTTTCTCCTGGTATAACTCCTATGTCTATGGGCTTCGCCAACAGATCTTAGCAGCTTTTGCTCAGGTTTTCCCTGAAGTCTTAGGTGCCTATGAAAAGATTCGTTTTAAAGGTCTAGACTATGAGTCTGCCCATATCTATGGTCAAGAAGCACCAGAAAATTTTACAGTTCTTGAGAATGGTGTCCTCTATCAAGTCTTTATGAACGACGGTCTTATGACAGGCATCTTCTTGGACCAACATGAAGTGCGTGGTAGCTTGGTTGATGGTTTAGCCATGGGCAAGTCCTTACTAAATATGTTTTCCTACACAGCAGCTTTCTCAGTTGCTGCAGCCATGGGAGGAGCTAGTGAAACAACCTCTGTAGACCTAGCCAAACGTTCAAGAGAACTGTCAGAAGCTCATTTTCATGCCAATGGACTCAGTCTTGACAGTCATCGTTTCATCGTCATGGATGTCTTTGAATACTTTAAATACGCTAAACGTAAGGGCTTATCTTATGATGTGATCGTTCTGGATCCACCTAGCTTTGCCCGTAATAAAAAGCAAACTTTCTCTGTAGCCAAGGACTATCACAAGTTGATTTCCCAGAGTTTAGAGATTTTAAATCCGGGAGGTATGATCATTGCTAGCACCAATGCTGCCAATGTTTCCCGTCAAAAATTTATAGAACAAATCGACAAAGGATTCGCAGGAAGAAAATATCAGGTTCTTCAAAAGTATGGACTTCCAGCAGACTTTGTCTACAATGAAAAAGATGAAAGTAGTAATTACCTCAAGGTGATTAGCATGAAGGTAACTAAATGAAATTAGTCGTTTCAGTAATGCCAAAGAGTTTAGAAGAGGCGCAAGGAATCGATGCCATGCGGTATATCGATGCTGATATCATTGAGTGGCGTGCCGACTTCCTACCAAAGGAAGCTATTTTACAGGTAGCTCCAGCTATTTTTGAAAAATTTGCAGGCCGCGAACTCCTCTTCACCCTACGTACTCGTGCTGAGGGAGGCGAGATCGATTTGGATTCGGCGGAGTATGTACAAATTATCAAAGATGTAGCTCAACTCTATCAACCAGAATATATTGATTTTGAGTATTTCTCCCATAAGGATGTTTTTGAAGAGATGCTTGATTTTCCAAATCTAGTCTTGAGTTATCATAACTTTCAAGAAACTCCAGAAAACATGATGGAAATCTTATCCGAGCTAACCAGTCTAACTCCGAAAGTAGTTAAAGTATCGGTTATGGCTCATACAGAACAAGATGTATTGGACCTTATGAACTTTACACGTGGCTTTAAAACATTGAACCCAGAACAAGAATATGTGACGATTTCTATGGGGAAAGTGGGTAAGGTTTCTCGTGTCACTTCAGATGTGACAGGTTCTAGCTGGTCTTTTGCAAGTCTGGACGAAGCCAGTGCTCCAGGACAGATTTCACTTTCTAGCATGAAAAAAATTCGGGAGATACTAAATGAAGATTGATGGCTACACACGTTTAGCAGCTGTAGTCGCCAATCCTATCAAACACTCCATTTCACCCTTCATTCACAATCAAGCTTTTGAGGCAACCAATACCAATGGGGTCTATCTTGCTTGGGAAGTAGAAGCGACTGACTTGGCAGAAACAGTTGCAAATATTCGTCGCTATCAGATGTTTGGGATCAATCTTTCCATGCCTTACAAGGAGCAGGTGATTCCTTATTTGGATCAATTGAGTGAAGAAGCTCGGTTGATTGGTGCTGTCAATACAGTGGTGAATCGAGAGGGAACTTTAATCGGATATAACACAGATGGCAAGGGATTCTTTAAGAGCTTGCCTTCTTTTAAAATATCTGGGAAAAGAATGGTATTGTTAGGAGCAGGCGGTGCAGCCAAGGCAATTTTGGCGCAGGCAATCTTGGATGGAGTCAGTCAAGTTTCTGTCTTTGTACGTTCGGCTTCAATAGAAAAAACAAGACCTTACTTAGAAAAACTACAAAATGAAACAGGGTTTAAAGTAGATTTATTTGCTTTAGAAGATGTTTCTGAACTGCAAGCAAGGATAATTGATTCGGATTTACTGGTAAATGCGACTAGTGTTGGCATGGACGGAGTATCTCTGCCAATCCCATCTAGCATCGTTTTACCAAAGCAGCTTTTGGTAGCTGATGTGATTTATCAACCCTTTGAGACACCATTTTTAAATTGGGCAAGAAACCAGGGCAATCATGCTGTTAATGGCCTGGGCATGTTGCTTTACCAAGCAGCTGAAGCTTTTCAGTTATGGACCAGCAAGGAAATGCCAACCGATCAAATCTGGGAATTACTAAAACAAAAGTATCAAAAATGAAAAAAGGAGACCTGCTATGAAAATCAAAATAGACCTTCCCCACCATCCTTATGATATTCAGATTGAAAAAGGATGCCTGTCTCAAGCAGGAAAATGGTTGCGGGAACTTTGGCAACCACAAAAAGTCGTTATCATTACCGATAACCATGTGGCTTCTCTCTATGCAGAAAAAGTAAAATTGAGCTTAGAGGATGCTGGTTTTCAAGTGGCAGTTTTTGACTTTCTAGAGGGGGAAGAGCGAAAAAATCTAACCACGGTTCAAAAGGCTTATGAATTTCTAGTTAAGCAAGACTTGACTCGCAGTGACGGAATTGTAGCTTTAGGTGGTGGTGTAGTTGGTGATTTGGCTGGCTTTGTAGCCTCAACCTATATGCGAGGTATTCACTTTGTTCAAATTCCGACTAGCTTGACAGCTCAAGTTGACTCTTCAATCGGAGGTAAGACAGGAGTGAATACTCCTTTTGCCAAGAATATGGTGGGAACTTTTGCCCAGCCAGATGGTGTTTTGATTGACCCAAACGTTCTTGAAACCTTAGGGAAGAGAGAATTGATTGAAGGAATGGGTGAAGTCATCAAGTATGGCTTAATTGAAGATCCAGAACTTTGGGACTTATTATCTGAAATGGATGGTTCTGTAGAGAGTATTTTGGAGCATTCAGAAAGTTTGATTGAGCATTCTTGCCAGGTGAAGCGCAAGATGGTAGTTGAGGATGAATTGGACAATGGCATTCGTCTGTATCTCAATTTTGGTCATACAATTGGCCATGCTATTGAAGCAACTGCTGGTTATGGACGTGTCATGCATGGTGAGGCAGTAGCGATGGGAATGGTTCAGGTTTCTAAGGTAGCAGAACAAAAGGGCCTTATGCCAGCTGGAATCACTCAGTCTATCCGAGAAATGTGTCAGAAATTTGGGCTTCCTGTGGATTATGACAACTGGGATGTTGATAAGCTTTATCAGGCTTTGACTCACGATAAAAAAGCGCGTGGCAACACTATGAAATTAGTCTTGGTACCAGAGCTTGGTTCAGCCACTATTCACCCTGTCTCACTCGAAGAAATGAAAGATTACTTAGTAAAATAAGGAGAATGTATGAGATATTTAACAGCAGGAGAATCACATGGTCCTCGTCTGACAGCAATAATTGAAGGAATCCCAGCAGGTCTTCCTTTAACTGCAGAAGATATTAATGAGGATCTCAAACGTCGCCAGGGTGGATACGGACGTGGTGGTCGTATGAAGATTGAAAGTGACCAAGTTGTCTTTACTTCTGGTGTTCGCTACGGGAAGACGACAGGGGCTCCCATTACCATGGATGTCATTAACAAAGACCATCAAAAATGGCTAGATATCATGTCTGCTGAGGATATTGAGGATAAACTTAAAAGTAAACGAAAAATCACTCATCCTCGTCCAGGTCACGCAGACTTGGTTGGGGGCATCAAATACCGCTTTGATGATTTGAGAAATTCCCTGGAACGTTCATCTGCCCGTGAAACGACTATGCGAGTAGCAGTTGGGGCTGTGGCCAAGCGTTTATTGGCTGAGCTTGATATTGAAATTGCCAACCATGTTGTTGTCTTTGGTGGTAAGGAAATCGATGTTCCAGAAAATTTAACAGTCGCAGAGATTAAAAAATTAGCTGCCCAGTCAGAAGTTTCTATCGTCAACCAAGAACGTGAGCAGGAAATCAAGGACTATATTGACCAAATCAAACGTGATGGTGATACCATTGGTGGTGTTGTTGAAACTGTTGTCGGTGGTGTTCCGGTTGGTCTGGGTTCATACGTCCAATGGGATCGCAAACTAGATGCAAGATTAGCTCAAGCGGTTGTCTCCATCAATGCCTTTAAGGGTGTGGAGTTTGGACTTGGTTTTAAAGCAGGTTATCTCAAGGGTAGCCAAGTCATGGATGAAATTCTCTGGTTACCAGAAGATGGCTATACTCGTCGGACCAATAACCTTGGAGGTTTCGAAGGTGGTATGACCAATGGTCAACCGATTATTGTTCGTGGGGTCATGAAACCAATTCCGACTCTCTATAAGCCATTAATGAGTGTCGATATTGAAACCCATGAACCTTATAAAGCAACGGTGGAGAGAAGTGATCCAACCGCTCTTCCAGCGGCAGGTGTTGTTATGGAAGCAGTCGTAGCAACGGTCTTGGCCCAGGAAATTCTAGAGAAATTCTCTTCTGATAATCTGGAGGAATTAAAAGAAGCTGTTGCTAAACATCGGGAGTATACAAAGAATTATTAAGGAGTTCTTATGGCTAAAACCATCTATATCGCAGGATTGGGTTTGATTGGTGCTTCCATGGCACTGGGGATTAAGAGAGATCATCCTGATTATGAGATTTTGGGATACAATCGTAGTCAGGCGTCCAGAGATATTGCCTTGGAGCGAGGAATGATCGACCGGGCGACGGATGATTTTGCTAGTTTTGCTCCACTTGCAGATGTCATCATTCTTACCTTGCCAATCAAGCAAACCATTGCTTTTTTACAAGAATTGGCAACTTTGGAACTAAAAGAAGATGTCATTATTTCTGATGCTGGATCGACCAAGTCAGCTATCGTAGTTACAGCTGAAAAATTTTTTGCTGATAAGTCCGTTCGCTTTGTGGGGGCCCATCCCATGGCAGGGAGCCACAAGACAGGAGCGGCCTCTGCAGATGTCAACCTCTTTGAAAATGCCTATTATATCTTGACGCCATCTAGTCTGACAACTCCGGATACGCTCGAAGAAATGAGGGACTTGCTGTCAGGTCTTCATGCTCGTTTCATTGAAATCGATGCTGAAGAGCATGACCGAGTGACTTCTCAGATTAGCCATTTTCCGCATATCTTAGCATCAGGCCTGATGGAACAAACTGTAAGTTATGCTGAAGAGCATGAAATGGCACGACGTTTTGCGGCAGGTGGTTTTCGTGATATGACTCGGATTGCCGAAAGTGAGCCTGGTATGTGGACTTCTATCCTCTTATCCAATCGGGATACCATTATTGAACGCATTGAGGATTTCAAGGGGCGTTTGGACGAGATAGGTCATGCAATCAGTGTAGGTGACGAAAACCAAATCTGGAATTTTTTCAACCAAGCGCGTGAACAACGTCAAGCTATGGAAATCCATAAACGTGGCGGAGTAGATAGCTCATTTGACCTCTATGTAGATGTTCCCGATGAAGAAGATGTTATCTTGCGCATCTTGGAATTGCTAAGAGGAACTTCCTTGGTCAATATCCATATCAATGAGGAAAACCGTGAGGATGTTCACGGGATTCTGCAAATTTCCTTTAAGAATGCTCAGGATTTAAAACGTGCTGAGCAAGTCATTACAGAAAATACGAATTACACAGTCGTTATTAAATAAGGAGGACAATTATGTCAAATATTTATGATAGTGCAAACGAACTTAGTCGTGGACTACGCGAATTGCCTGAATACAAGGCGGTTAAGGAAGCTAGAGATGCTATCCAAGCCGATGCAGAAGCTAGTAAAATCTTTGCAGATTATATTGCTTTTCAACATGAAATCCAAGTCATGGCACAAACTGGTCAAATGCCCGACGCTTCTTTCCAAGAAAAAATGGAAAGCTATGGTAAGCAGATTCAAGGCAACTCTCTTTTATCAGCTTTCTTTGCCAAACAGCAACAACTTTCTATTTATCTATCTGATATTGAAAAAATTGTCTTTGAACCAATTTCAGAACTTTTAAAATAAGAATTTACCTCATAAAGTCAGGAATTTTTAAGAAATTTCTGACTTTTTATGATAAAATAAGAAAAAGTATTGTCAGTATGGGGTCTAGTATGAAGTTAAAAACAAACGTTAACCATTTGAATGGTAGCATTCGCGTACCAGGTGACAAATCCATCAGTCATCGCTCTATTATTTTTGGAAGCTTGGCTGAGGGGGAAACGAAGGTTTATGATATCTTGCGTGGTGAAGATGTCTTATCAACTATGCAAGTTTTTCGCGATCTCGGCGTTGAGATTGAGGACAAAGACGGTGTCGTTACCATACAAGGTGTTGGGATGGATGGATTGAAAGCACCTCAGAATGCTCTGGATATGGGTAATTCTGGGACCTCTATTCGTCTGATTTCAGGTGTCCTTGCTGGTGCAGACTTTGAAGTAGAGATGTTTGGAGATGATAGTCTTTCTAAACGCCCCATGGATCGTGTGACCCTTCCTTTGAAAAAAATGGGAGTTACCATTTCTGGTCAAACAGATCGAGACTTGCCACCTTTACACTTAAAAGGAACGAAAGACTTAAGACCTATTCATTATGAATTGCCAATTGCCTCTGCTCAAGTCAAGTCAGCCTTGATTTTTGCAGCTTTGCAGGCTCAAGGTCAGTCAGTCATTGTCGAAAAGGAGTGCACTCGTAACCACACAGAAGATATGCTGCATCAATTTGGCGGAGACTTGAGTGTTGATGGTAAGACAATCACTGTCCAAGGACCACAGAAACTAAGTGGACAAACAGTTGTCGTACCAGGAGATATTTCTAGTGCAGCCTTTTGGTTGGTGGCAGGTCTGATTGTTTCTAATTCTCGTGTGGTACTTAAGAATGTTGGTATTAATGAAACTCGTACTGGGATTATTGATGTTATCCGTGCTATGGGTGGGAAATTAGAACTTACTGATGTTGACCCAATTGCTAAGTCTGCAACTTTGACTGTTGAGACCTCAGACCTAAAAGGAACAGAAATTGGTGGAGCCTTGATTCCACGTTTGATTGATGAATTGCCAATTATCGCCCTTCTTGCTACCCAAGCTCAAGGTCAAACGGTTATCAAAAATGCAGAAGAACTCAAGGTTAAAGAAACTGACCGTATTCAAGTTGTCGCAGACGCTTTAAATAGCATGGGAGCAGCTATTACTCCTACAACAGACGGCATGATTATCAAAGGGAAATCTGCTCTTCATGGAGCCAAAGTCAATACCTTTGGTGACCACCGTATCGGCATGATGACAGCCATTGCAGCTCTTTTAGTGGCAGATGGAGAGGTCGAATTAGATCGTGCTGAAGCTATTAATACTAGCTACCCAAGCTTCTTTGATGATTTGGAGACTTTGATTCATGGCTAAGGTTTTACTTGGATTTATGGGGGCAGGAAAATCTACTATTGCTAGAGGATTAGATCCTGACTTTGTAGACATGGATGCCTTGCTTGAAGATCGACTGGGGATGCCAATTGCTCGTTTCTTTGAAGAAAAAGGAGAAGCAGCCTTCCGTCAGATAGAAGAAGAAGTCCTAGCTGATTTGCTAAAGACAGATCAAGTTATTTCCACAGGAGGGGGAATAGTCATTTCTCCTCGTAATCGTGCCTTGCTCAAGCAAAATCCAGACAACATCTACCTAAAAGCAGATTTTGAGACCCTGTACCAGCGAATTTCAGCTGATAAGGACAATCAACGCCCACTATTTTTAAAGAATAGCAAGGAAGATTTGGCTGCGATTTTTAAAGAAAGACAGGCTTGGTATGAGGAAGTGGCTAGTAAAGTTATCGATGTGTCCAAGCTAAGTCCAGAGGAAATTATAGAGGAATTGACATGAAAATTGCCTATCTAGGTCCTAAAGGATCTTTTTCGCACCATGTGGTGCAAACGGCTTTTCCTCATGAGGAACTAGAGCCTTTTTCAAATATTACAGACGTTATCAAAGCATATGAACAAGGTTTGGTAGACTATTCGGTAGTGCCAGTTGAAAATTCTATAGAAGGTAGTGTTCATGAGACCTTAGACTATCTTTTTCATCAAGCTCGTATTCAAGCTGTGGCGGAGATTGTACAGCCAATTCATCAACAGTTGATGGCGGTGCCAGGGAAAGTTAAAATTGAGAAAATCTTTTCTCACCCACAAGCTTTGGCACAGGGGAAGAAATTTATTGATGAGCATTATCCAGACGCTCAACTGGAGGTCACTACCAGTACAGCCTACGCTGCGCGCTATGTTTCCGAGCATCCAGATCAGCCTTTTGCTGCCATTGCCCCCAAAAGTTCTGCTGGAGAATACGGGCTGGAGCTAATCGCTCAAGATATTCAAGAGATGGAAGCTAATTTCACTCGCTTTTGGGTTTTGGGTGCAGAGTTGCCACAGATTCCTTTACAAGATGCAACTGAAAAAATGAGCCTAGCAGTAACCTTGCCAGACAATTTACCTGGTGCACTTTACAAGGCACTCTCGACCTTTGCTTGGCGAGGGATTGACTTAACCAAGATAGAAAGTCGTCCCCTAAAAACAGCACTAGGTGAGTACTTTTTTATCATTGATGTGGACTATGCTGATAAAGAACTGGTCCATTTTGCTCAAAAAGAACTAGAAACGATTGGAATCCAGTATAAAATACTAGGAGCTTACCCTATCTATACCATACAGGATAAAGGGAAGGAGAAGGAATGACTAGAGAGAATCCTTTGACACATCATGAAAAACTGAGATATGACTATCTTTTGAAAAACATTCATTATTTGAATGAGAAAGAAAAGAGAGAATTTGCCTTTTTACAAGCCAAGTTAGAAGGTCAAAAAGATTCAGCAGAAGTTTT
The DNA here is from genome assembly GCF_001073085.1 of Streptococcus pseudopneumoniae. Taxonomy (GTDB): domain Bacteria; phylum Bacillota; class Bacilli; order Lactobacillales; family Streptococcaceae; genus Streptococcus; species Streptococcus pseudopneumoniae_M. The sequence continues at coordinate 187,316 of NZ_JVFV01000042.1, read as the reverse complement.
CAATCCAGAAGCCAAAGAACAACTTCTTTCAGACTCTGGTATCGACCTGCCAACCTATGCTAATCGTAGTCATTCTAGTCGCCGTAGTAGTGGAGATCAACTGGAAACGAAGATTCCAAAAGCTAAGAAGCAAAAGAAAAAAAGAGGTTTTCGTTTTAAACGCTTATTTGCTTGGTTAGGGATGATATTGCTTTGTGTAGCAGTAGGAATGATCGTCATGTTCTTAAAGGGCTTCCAATCGGCGAACCCTAATAGTTCAAATGGGCCCAAAGATGCCAAAGCTGCTCAGGTTGAAGTCTTCAATGGACAAGATACGCGTGATGGGGTTAATATTCTTATTTTGGGTACGGATGGCCGTATTGGACAGAATAGTGCAGAAACACGGACAGATTCCATTATGGTTTTGAATGTAAGTGGCAAAGATAAAAAATTGAAGCTCGTTAGCTTTATGCGTGATAACCTGGTCTATATTGATGGGTATAGCCAAGTCATCAATGGTCAAAAACAGACAGACCATAAATTAAACTTGGCCTATGAATTAGGGGAACAAGAAGGTAAACAAGGAGCTGAAATGGTCCGCAAGGTGCTCAAGGATAATTTTGATCTGGACATCAAATATTATGCCCTTGTCGATTTCCAAGCCTTTGCAACAGCCATTGATACGCTTTTCCCTGATGGTGTGACCATTGATGCTCAGTTTTCAACTCTAAATGGGGTCCCAGTTACAGAAGCGACTGTAGGCGATGACTTGCACGCAACGGAAACTGAGTCACCGACTCAAACCATTCGAGCTGGGAAACAACAGATGAATGGGTCGACTCTTCTCAACTATGCACGTTTCCGTGATGATGATGAAGGGGACTATGGCCGTACTCGTAGACAGCAACAAGTCATGACTGCTGTTTTACAACAAATTAAAGATCCGACAAAACTTTTCACTGGTTCGGAAGCTCTTGGTAAAGTATTCGCCATGACCTCCACAAACCTTCCATATACCTTCTTATTGACCAATGGCTTATCAGTCCTTGAAGGTGCGCAGAATGGTATTGAAAGATTGACAGTCCCAGAACTTGGAGACTGGGTAGACGACTTTGACGTATACGGCGGTCAATCCCTTCGAGTGGATCAAAAAGCTTACCAAAATAAATTGGCCCAAATGGGATTTAGATAACATGTAAAATGAATCAGAGCTTGAGGTACCTATGAAAATGGGTATCGTGGGCTTTGATTTTTCACATGGTCAGATGGATTTATAAACTATTTTTATGGTATAATAGAATGATGTATTCTATAGAAGAGGAAGAGAATGAGATGAGTGATTTAAAGGCAATTCAAGCTCGTAGCCTAGAGATGGCTGAATATTTTGTCGCCTTTTGTAAAGAACACAATTTACTCTGTTATTTGTGTGGTGGAGGAGCTATTGGAGCTCTACGAAATAAAGGTTTTATCCCTTGGGATGATGATTTAGACTTCTTTATGCCTCGCAAGGATTATGAAAAACTAGCAGAGCTATGGCCTCGTTATGCGGACGAGCGTTACTTCCTATCAAAAAGTGATAGAGACTTTGTTGACCGCAACCTCTTTATCACTATTCGAGATAAGGAGACGACTTGTATCAAGCCTTATCAACAAGATTTGGATCTACCACACGGCTTGGCCTTGGATGTTCTTCCCTTAGACTACTACCCTAAAAACCCAGCTGAACGTAAGAAACAGGTACGTTGGGCTTTGATTTATTCTCTCTTTTGTGCACAAACCATTCCAGAAAAGCACGGAGCTCTCATGAAGTGGGGTAGTACCATTTTACTAGGATTGACTCCTAAAGCCCTTCGCTATCGTATCTGGAAAATGGCTGAGAAAGAAATGACCAAGTATGGACCAGCTGAAAGTGATGGCATCACAGAGTTATGCTCAGGTCCAGGTTACATGAAGAAGAAATACCCAATTCAAGCCTTTGAAGACAACATTTTCTTACCTTTTGAAGGAACAGAAATGCCTATTCCAGTTGGTTATGATGCCTATCTCAGCACAGCTTTTGGTGACTACATGACACCACCTCCGGCTGACAAGCAAGTGCCTCACCACGATGCCCTTATAGCAGATATGGATAAGAGTTATAGAGAATATATGGGAGAATACAATGAAAGAAAAAATTAGTATCATTGTTCCAGTCTATAATGTAGAAGCTTATTTGGAACGCTGCGTGGAGTCTATTTTAAAACAGACATATACGAATTTTGAATTGCTCCTTATAAATGATGGTTCAACAGATCAGAGTGGTGCCTTGTGCGATCAGTTGGCATCTAAAAATGAAAATATCAAAGTTTTTCATATTAAGAATGCAGGAGTCTCGAATGCTAGAAATATAGGTATTCAACATTCAAGAGGAGAATGGATTACTTTTATTGATAGTGATGATTTTATTACACCAGATTATTTGGAAACTTTAATAAGTGTAGTTGATAGTGACGATTCAATCGGATTTAGTATAGCACGTCTCCATCATATAAAAAATGGTCAAATTACAGAACTACCAGTTTTTTCAGGAAAAGCAGAGAAGTGGTCGACAGAGCAGACAATGAGAGAATTATTGATGACAACTCGGACTTCTTTTTTCCCTGTTGCAAAATTGTTTAAAAGAGAGGTTATTTCAGGTTTTATATTCAATACAGACTATCATTTGGCTGAGGATGCATTGTTTTTAACAGAAGTTTTATTAAAAACCAAATGTACAAGCGTATTTATTGATAAACCAATCTACTATTATGATCATCGACAGGGGAGTGCGACAACTTCTGTCAACAATCATGTATTTGATACCATAGAGGTCTATAATATTATTATTTCTGAAGTTTTTCAAATTTTCCCACAACTAAAAACTGAATTAGTGAACAGAGAATGTTGGTCATATATTACGGTATACGATAAAATAATCTTTACGGATCCTAGTCAATATCGAACAGAGAAAAATACGTTGAGAAAGTGGATTATCAATCATTTATCTGAGATATTAAAAGATCCTTATTTTACTAATTTTCGAAAAATAGCCGTTTTGTCGCTCCTTGTTTCTCCATGGATCTATAGACAAATTGTCGGCTTGAATTAATAATGTCATTTAAAGGAGTTGAAGATGAATTTTTCAAAAACGATTGAAAGCTTTGAAAAATCAAAACTGTGGATTTCATATCTTTTTGTTTTTATTTCGATTTTAAGTATGAGTTCGCTAATTTATAAAGTAACCAATCCGATTTATAAAGGGCTTTCAGCAATTGTTGTTCTTTCTATTTGTTTAACTTTATTTTTTAATTGGAAACGAATAGAGATAGATAAGAAGTTTCTTTCCCTATTTGGTCTTTTAGTAGGCAGTCACTTTTTATCAGCACTCGTTAATCGTTCTGGACACCTATTCGGAAATATGGTTGAAATTTTCTTTATGCTAACTTATGTTTTGTTATTTACCATGGTAAAACCAGAGCAGTTAAGGAAGTTATTAGGATTGATTGCAGGAACCATACAGATTGTCTCATTTACTTCGGCCTTATTTGCTTTTGGTTTATTACTTTCAAGAGTTTTAATATTATTTAAAATTGGAGAACAATCCTATTATTATGGTGTTATGAATGGACGCTTATGGGGAATTGTTAATCCAAATGCAAGTGCTATTTTTTCTTACATCAGCATTGTTTTTGCTTTGTACCTCATTCATAAAGGAAGTAAATACTCAGTTTATCTAAAGATAAACAATCTGATTCAGTTAATCTATTTTGCAACCATGCAGAGTAGAGGAGCACTCTTATCAGTCATTTTGATGCTTGGGATTTATTGTCTTTTTATTTCTAGAGGAAAATTACTCAAAAAATGGCTTACTTTTCTAGTAGCTAGTATCTTACTCACAGGTAGTAATATTGGTATTAGTTATGTAACTTCGGTATATATTTCAGCAGCCAAGGCAACTGTAATTGACTTAAATAAAGGCAAATCATATTCAGAGACAGATTCGGACGTAGCCAAGAAAAACGGGGAACTTCACCTAATCGAGACGACACCAAGTGGACGTACTTATATTTGGAAAAATGCTATTAAAATGGGAAGTGCAAAACCGTTATTTGGCTATGGTGTTCGAAATGTTACCGATTACTATACAGAGTACTTTAGTAAATTTGAAATTACAAACTCACTTATTGGAGGTAATTTCCACAATATCTTTGTTACCATTTTTGTAAGTTCAGGATTATTAGGTCTCTCTTCTTTCATACTCATCATTGCTTATGTAAGTTTCCGCTTTGTTTCTTACTTGATTAAATCAAAGAGAAATAGTGAAAAACTAGTCATGATTCTATTCTTTGGAATCTTATTTGGACAATTGTTTGAAAGTCAGATCATGTATTCGACAAACTTTATCAATATCATTTTCTGGTTAGTGGTAGGATATGGTCTAATGATCTGTGAAAAAGAAAAAAACATTCGTTACAAGGAAGTAACTGATATTTCTGAAATTCAACAGATGGAGTTAGGAATCATGGAGTATATCCATGAAGTGTGTCATAAAATTGGTGTCAAATATTTCTTGTCCTATGGTAGCTTAATTGGTGCAGTTCGTCATCAAGGTTTTATTCCATGGGATGATGATATGGACATTTGTATGTTACGAGACGATTATGAAAAATTACAAAATTATCTGATTGCACATCCAGACGAGCGATACGAAGTCATGTCTTATAAAAATAATGTCAATTATGTCTATCCTTTCATGAAGATTCAAGACAATCAGACTTACTTAGTTGAAGAGGATGTGCGAATTGATTCGAATATGGGTATCTATGTAGATATTTTCCCTGTAGATGGTTATGAAGATGATCAGGCGTTTAAGGATAAAATGACTAAAATCATCAAGAAACGCCAGTTAAGTTGTTATACTTTCAAAGGAATTACGAATACTAAAAGTGTAGTAAATTCAATGATCCGCTATATTTCTGTTATTATCTTTTATTTCACTAACACAAATAAGTATGTTTCTCAGATTGATGAATTAGCTAAATCCAGAAAAGTAGAAGATTATGAATTGGTGGACTATGTTGTCTATAAGGATATGAATAAGCCCGTTTGGAAACGTGAATGGTTAGAACAAGTTGAAGCTGGTAGCTTTGAAGGTAAGGAATTTATGATTCCAAAACATTATCATGAAATTTTAACTTCAGATTATGGAAATTATATGCAGTTACCACCAGTTGAGCAACAAGTTTCGCATCATGACTTCAAATTGTGGAAGATTACTGAAAGCCAATAGATTATTATTTAAACAAAGAAGTAGAGATTAGGAGTGACAAATAATGTCTGAAAAAATCTTAAGCCTTGAAGAAATCAAGCAAGTTGAGCTTGGTATCCTAGAGTACTTACATGAGATATGTGAAAAACACGATATCAAATATTTTATCGATTTTGGAACTTTATTAGGAGCCGTTCGTCATAAGGGTTTTATTCCTTGGGATGATGATACAGACATTTCGTTAGCTAGAGATGAATTTGAAAAGTTATACGCTGTTCTAAAAAACGATAACCACCCATACTATAAGTTGATTTCTTTTAGAGAAACTAAGGGATATCCATATAGTTATATGCGTGTTTACGATATTCGAACAAGGAGAGACTCGAATCTTTTAGATCCAAGTGTTGTTCTTGGAACTTGTGTAGATGTCTTCCCGTACGATGGTCTTGTTACAGATGAACAAGATCGTAAGAAAATGAAACTCTACAAACAATTAATTCGTCTATCGTCTTTAAACTTTAAGGGAATTAAGTACGAAAACGGAGGGATTAAAAATCTTCCTCGTTATATTGCGTCAGCAATATTCAGATTTACATCTCCTCAATTCTGGAATCAAAAACTTGAACAACTTGCTTTAAAATACAGTGTTGAAAATTCTTCAGACCTGGTTTGCTCAACTTATGACTCTTACTATCCAGCTGGTATTAAAACAGAATGGTTGTATGATACAATTGATATGCCATATGAAAATCTAATCCTAAAAGTACCGAGAAGATATCATGAGATTCTTGTCTATGAGTTTGGTAAAGAGTATATGACTCCACCTCCTGTTGACAAACAAATTCCAGGAAATGAAAAGAATTATTGGATTGATTAACAAAATAGTATAAAATTAATTAAGAAAGTTGAATGCCTTATGAAAAGTTTAAAAAAATCAATATTGCTTAGTGCCTTGTTTCTATCGGCCACAATAATTCAAGCGCAAACAGTAAATGCAGATACTATCTCAGCAGGTGCAGGGAATCGCATACATTTTATCAATACAAAAGCTAAATCTGGAAGCGATGCTATTCTTCTAGAGAGTAATGGTCATTATGCCCTTATTGACATGGGCGAAGATTATGATTTCCCTGACGGAACTGATCCGAGATATCCAGATCGCTGGGGAATTTCCATGCGAAATTATCAAGTTTTGGAAGATCGTTTAATGCGACATCTAGATCAGGTTGGAGTGAAGAAATTAGATTTTGTCCTAGGAACTCATGTTCATAGCGATCATATAGGTGGTGCGGATGAAATACTTAATCGTTATCAAGTAGACAAATTTTATTTGAAAAAATATTCAGATGAAAGAATTACTAGTAATTGGGGACTGTGGGATAACCTTTTCAATTATGATAATGCTCTTCGTGCTGCTCAAAATCGCGGGGTTACAGTTGTCCAAGATATAAAGGACGAAGACAGCCATTTCACATTGGGAGAGATGGATATACAACTCTATAATTATAAGAATGAGTATGGTTCAGACGGGAAACTCAAAAGGGTACTTGATGATAATTCCAACTCAATTGTAGCTGTTGTGACTGTGGCAGGTAAAAAGATATATCTTGGTGGCGACCTAGACAACGCTGAGGGAGCTGAGGATAAGCTAGGTCCAGTTATTGGAAAAGTGGACATGATGAAATGGAATCACCACTATGATGCAAAAATATCAAATACTAAAGCTTTTATCGACAATCTTTCACCAAGCATGATTATCCAAACTACTGGAGGAGAGATCAACCTTGCTTCGACAAGGGATTATCTTCAAGAGAAAAATATTCAGGTTGTCCGTGCTTCTAGCAATACTCAAGACGCAACGGTATTTGATATTAGTAATCAAGGATTCACTAATGTCTCAAATGCTTTCCCTGATATTCCTAAAGTTGATGCGAATTGGTATCAGGAAGGTGGATATTGGAAATATCGTCTTTCAGATGGACAAATGGCTATTGGTTGGCAAGAAATTGATGGTAGTTACTATTTCTTTAATGGAAAAGGTCAAAAACAAACGAGTCGATGGCTCCATTTAAAAAATAATGGTGTAAATCTTGAAGGTAACTGGTATTACCTTAATGATGATGGTAAAATGCAAACAGGTGGATGGTTCTATCATGATAATGCTTGGTATTATATTCAATCTGATGGTGCAAGACGATATGATCAGCTAGCTGAAATCGGTGGACAAAAGTACCTCTTTGATAAAGATGGTAAAATGCTTACTGGCTCACAAGTCTTTAATGGTAAGAAAATGTTCTTTGCAAGTAGTGGGGCATTACAGTCAGATGAGACAGGCTCTGGATGGCAAAAAATTGAATCAAACTGGTACTACTTTGATGAAGAAGGAAAACAAATAGTTGGTAAAAAAGAAATCAATGGAGTAACCTACTACTTTGATAATAAGGGAGTTATGCAAACCGGTTGGGTCTCGATTGAAGGGCATTGGAACTATTTTGCTAGTTCCGGAGCGATGAAAACAGGCTGGATCAAGGATAAAGATACTTGGTATTACTTGGATAAAGAAGGTGTTATGCTAACTGGCCTACAAGAGATTGAAGGAACTCGTTATTATCTAAATGCAAGTGGAGCCATGCAAACAGGTTGGAAGTGGTTCGATAATCATTATAGCTACTTCACAAGCAGTGGCGCAATGAAGACAGGTTGGCTCAAAGATAAGGGGCTTTGGTACTATCTAGATAAAGAAGGTATCATGCAAACTGGCCTACAAGAAATTGAAGGTACTCGCTATTATCTCAATGCAAGTGGGGCTATGCAAACAGGTTGGAACTGGTTTGATAATCATTACTACTACTTTGCAACTAGCGGAGCAATGAAGACAGGTTGGTTCAAAGATAAGGACACATGGTACTATCTAGACAAGGAAGGTATCATGCAAACTGGTCTTCAAGAAATTGATGACACTCGCTATTACCTCAATGCAAGTGGAGCTATGCAGACCGGCTGGAAATGGCTTGATAATCATTACTACTACTTTGCAACTAGCGGAGCTATGAAGACAGGTTGGTTCAAAGATAAGGACACATGGTACTATCTAGACGAGGAAGGCATCATGCTAACAGGTCTTCAAGAGATTGATGGCTCTCGTTATTATCTCAATACTAGCGGCGCAATGGAGACTGGTTGGAAACAGTTGAATGGCAACTGGTACTATTTCCAAGCAGATGGTTCACTTCTAAGAAATGGAACAACACCTGATGGCTACAAGGTCAATCAAGATGGTATTTGGAGCTTAAATCCTGTAAAAGAGGAAGAAGTTCAGGGAAATCAAGAAGACCCTAAGAAGGATTCTGATAAGCCAGTAGATAAGGAAGAAAAATCAGCAGATGCCCAAGAAACTTCGACTTTGAAGGCAGATAAAGAATAAGTGCTTTCTACCTCTTACTATGTCTTCGAGAAAACTCCCTCTGTGCTAGTGTTTCACTCACAACCTAGTTTTCTCATGAAATAGTATTTATATACATCTCAAAGAATTTATCAATGTTTTTAGGATGAGAATATTGATCAGCTTTGGGATGTTTTTTGATTCTATACACCCTAAATTGTTGAAAACATTCTCTTAGTCTTCAAATCGAAATATTTTGATAAGAAATTTTAAAAACCCCCGATTAGATAAATAAGAAAAATTATGGTATAATAAAACGATACAAAAAAGGAGTATATATGGACATTTCAGAAATCCGTCAAAAAATTGACGCCAATCGTGAAAAATTAGCTTCTTTTAGGGGGTCTCTTTGACCTCGAAGGGTTAGAAGAAGAAATTGCCATTTTGGAAAACAAAATGACAGAACCTGATTTTTGGAACGATAATATTGCGGCCCAAAAAACGTCGCAAGAATTAAACGAACTAAAAAATACCTACAATACCTTCCATACCATGGAAGAGTTGCAGGATGAGGTTGCAATCTTACTAGACTTTTTAGCAGAGGATGAGTCTGTTAAGGATGAGTTGGTGGAGAAGCTAGCTGAGCTAGATCAGATGATGACTAGCTACGAGATGACCTTGCTCTTATCAGAGCCTTATGATCATAATAATGCTATTTTAGAGATTCACCCAGGATCTGGTGGAACAGAAGCCCAAGACTGGGGCGATATGCTCCTTCGTATGTACACTCGTTATGGTAACGCTAAAGGCTTTAAGGTTGAAGTCTTGGACTATCAAGCTGGTGATGAAGCAGGAATTAAGTCGGTGACCTTGTCTTTTGAAGGACCAAATGCCTATGGTCTTCTCAAGTCAGAGATGGGAGTTCACCGTTTGGTCCGTATCTCACCATTTGACTCAGCTAAGCGTCGTCACACCTCGTTTACTTCTGTAGAAGTTATGCCAGAGTTGGATGATACTATTGAAGTTGACATCCGAGAAGATGATATCAAGATGGATACTTTCCGCTCGGGTGGAGCAGGTGGACAAAACGTCAACAAGGTTTCAACAGGTGTCCGCTTGACCCACATTCCAACAGGGATTGTTGTTGCATCGACTGTTGACCGTACTCAGTACGGAAACCGTGATCGTGCGATGAAGATGCTTCAGGCAAAACTCTATCAGATGGAGCAGGAAAAGAAAGCTGCGGAGGTAGATGCCCTTAAGGGGGATAAGAAAGAAATCACATGGGGAAGCCAGATTCGCTCCTATGTATTCACCCCTTATACCATGGTGAAGGACCACCGTACCAGTTTTGAAGTTGCGCAGGTAGATAAGGTCATGGATGGAGACTTAGATGGTTTCATCGATGCCTATCTAAAATGGCGTATTAGTTAAAAGAAAGGAAGTCACATGTCGATCATTGAAATGAGAGATGTTGTCAAAAAGTATGACAACGGGACAACAGCCCTACGTGGCATCACTGTAAATATCGATGCAGGAGAATTTGCCTACATCGTAGGACCTTCAGGTGCTGGTAAATCAACTTTTATCCGTGCCTTGTATCGTGAGGTCAAAATCGACAAAGGAAGCTTGCAAGTTGCAGGTTATAACCTGGTTAAGATTAAAAAGAAAGATATTCCGTTCTTGCGTAGAAACGTTGGAGTAGTCTTTCAGGATTACAAACTTTTGCCAAAGAAAACCGTTTATGAGAACATTGCTTACGCCATGGAGGTTGTTGGTGAAAGTCGTCGCAATATCAAAAAACGTGTTATGGAAGTCTTGGACCTTGTCGGTTTGAAGCACAAGGTTCGTTCATTCCCGAATGAACTTTCAGGTGGTGAGCAACAACGTATCGCCATTGCTCGCGCTATCGTAAACAATCCTAAGGTTTTGATTGCCGATGAACCAACAGGAAACTTGGACCCAGATAACTCATGGGAAATCATGAACCTCTTGGAACGTATTAATCTTCAAGGGACAACTGTTTTGATGGCGACCCACAACAGCCAAATCGTAAATACCTTGCGCCACCGCGTTATCGCCATCGAGAATGGTCGCGTGGTACGTGATGAAGCGAAAGGAGAGTACGGATACGATGATTAGTAGATTTTTCCGCCACCTATTCGAAGCTTTAAAGAGTTTAAAGCGTAATGGGTGGATGACCATTGCTGCTGTCAGTTCAGTAATGATTACCTTGACCTTGGTTGCTATTTTTGCCTCAGTTATCTTTAATACTGCAAAATTGGCAACGGATATCGAAAACAACGTACGCGTCATGGTTTATGTCCGTAAAGACGTTGAAGACAATAGTGAAACCATCGTAAAAGAAGGCCAGACAGTCACTAACAATGACTACCACAAGGTTTATGATGCTCTCAAGGCTATGCCAGCCGTTAAAAATGTAACCTTCTCAAGTAAAGAAGAGCAGTACCAAAAGTTGACTGAAACCATGGGTGAAGAGTGGAAGGTTTTTGAAGGAGATGCCAATCCACTTCATGATGCCTACATTGTCGATACCAATTCACCAAGTGACGTGAAACCAGTCGCTGAAGAAGCTAAGAAAATCGAAGGAGTTTCTGAGGTTCAAGACGGTGGTGCCAATACGGAGCGTCTCTTCAAGTTGGCTTCCTTCATCCGTGTTTGGGGATTGGTCATCGCAGGACTCTTGATCTTCATCGCAGTCTTCTTGATTTCAAATACCATCCGTATTACTATCATTTCACGTAGCCGTGAAATCCAAATCATGCGTTTGGTTGGTGCCAAGAACGGTTACATCCGTGGCCCATTCTTGCTAGAAGGTGCCTTTATCGGATTGTTGGGAGCAGCTCTTCCATCAGTTCTGGTTTACTTTATCTATAACCGAGTATTCCAATCTGTCAACCCATCCTTGGTTGGACAAAACCTATCCTTGATTACCCCAGATACCTTTATTCCATTGATGATCGGTCTTTTGTTCCTCATCGGAATCTGTATCGGTTCACTTGGTTCAGGAATCTCCATGCGTCGATTCTTGAAAATCTAAGTAAGATAGTTTACTAAAATCTATAAAAGTAGGATACCATCAGGCTTGACCGAGTCAGATGGTCCTACTTTTTATGTTGAACTTATAAATCATACTCTTCAAAAATCTCTTCAAACCACGTCAGCTTCGTCTTGGCGTATATTTGTTACTGACTTCGTCAGTTCTATCCACAACCTCAAAACAGTGTTTTGAGCAACCTGCGACTCGCTTCCTAGTTTGCTCTTTGATTTTCATTGAGTATCAGTTGCTTGCCAATTTTTGGGAAACAGTGTATGATAGGAAAGGACCTTTTTGATAAAAGAGTGATAGGGACTAGATAAAAGATAACTTTTATCTCTACAGTAATATCTAGCTCTTTTGACTTAACATAAATAATGAATGAGGATAAAATGAAACAATTTTTGGAAAAAGTGAGTATACTTTCCCTGTCGTTAGTCTTAATCACATCGTTTTCAATATCAAGTGCCCTACCAGCCATGTTTGACTATTATCAGGGCTATTCGACCGGACAGGTCGAGCTCTTGGTCAGCCTCCCTTCCTTTGGAATTATGGCCATGCTCCTCTTAAATGGAGTTTTAGAACGGATTTTTCCAGAACGTCTCCAATTAACCTTGGGACTCTTGATTTTATCAATCAGTGGAACAGCTCCTTTCTGGTATCAGGGTTATTACTTTGTTTTTGCGACACGCTTGCTATTTGGGATTGGTGTGGGGATGCTAAACGCCAAGGCTATCTCTATCATCAGTGAACGATACCACGGCAAAACTCGTATCCAGATGCTTGGTTTTCGTGGCTCAGCTGAGGTGGTGGGAGCCTCTATCTTGACCTTGGCAGTCGGTCAACTTTTGGCCTTTGGGTGGACCGCAACCTTCCTAGCCTATGCAGCAGGTCTAGTGGTTCTTGTACTCTTCCTTCTCTTTGTCCCTTATAACAAAGAAGAAGTTCATGAGTCCAAGCAAAAGACAGAAGAAGCAGCGAAACTAACTCGCTCTATGAAACAGTTGATTTTCTTTCTAGCCATCGGGGCTGCAGTCATTGTATGTACCAATACAGCCATTACCTTCCGTATTCCTAGTCTCATGATTGAGGCAGGCTTTGGAGATGCTCAATTGTCAAGCCTGGTACTCAGTGCCATGCAGTTGATTGGGATTCTGGCGGGAATTAGCTTTTCTTTCCTCATCTCTGCCTTTAAGGAAAAACTTTTATTGGTTGCGGGTGTAACCTTTGGTATCGGGCAAATCATCATTGCTCTCTCACCTTCTCTCTGGGTAGTCGTTGCAGGTTCGGTCTTAGGAGGATTTGCCTACAGTATCGCTCTTACGACAGTCTTTCAATTGATATCTGAAAGAATCCCAGCAAAACTCCTCAACAAAGCAACTTCCTATACTGTTTTGGGATGTAGTTTTGGTGCGTCATTAACACCCTTTGTTCTTTCAGGAATTGGCTTAGTAACAACGAATGGTCGAATGACCTTTATCATTCTAGGAGCATGGATGATTGTCACATCAGTCCTTGTTTCTCTCCTATTGAAAAAAGAAGGTTAACAAAAAGAGGCTGGGCAAAAAGTTATTACAATCAGAAAAACGCATACTATCAGGTGTTGAAAAGCCTTGATACTATGCGTTTTATTTTTTTCATTTTCTGATAATACTCTTCGAAAATCAAATTCAAACCACGTCAGCTTCACCTTGGATTACATATGTGACTGACTTCGTCAGTCTTATCTACAACCTCAAAGCAGTGCTTTGAGCAACCTGCGGCTAGCTTTCTAGTTTGCTCTTTGATTTTCATTGAGTATAAAATTGAGTTTTTGCTCAACCTTTTTTTAGTGGTCAGGCGAACATTTGCCAAAAGTAATCAATGATGTAGGTCAATCCATAAGTGTAAACAACCAGGGTAAAGGGCTTGGTCAAGATGATGATGGTCATGTAGCGCTTGAAGCTCATCTTGGTCAGAGCAGCCAGCATACAGAGAAAATCCGCTGGGCTAACTGGCCAAATCATCATAAAAATAAAGAAACGGTCAAAACGATTGCCCTTATCCAACCAGCCAATGTACTTATCATAGGTGCGTTTACTGACGACAGACTGAACAAAGGGGGATCCGTAGAGACGCACTAAGTAAAAGATAATGGCGCAACCAATAACAATACCAATATAGTTGTAAATCGTCCCCACGATATGCCCGTAGATAAAGACACCGGCAACGGATGTCAGAGCACCAGGAATGATAGGAACAACCGTCTGCAAAATCTGTAAAAAGATAAAGAGTGGTGGCCCCCAGATACCGGCCTGTCGGATAAAGGCAGATAGGGTTTCCTTAGAATGTAAGACTCCAGCCTGATAGGCCCAGATACAGAAAATCAAAGTACCAACTCCACCTATGATGGAAGAAATATTGATTGCTTGCTGTAGAAGGGGAGAAACAGCTTTCATTTGTTTATCGTGTGACATGTAAACTCCTCTTGAGTAGTATGAATCTACTATACCATATTTTGAGGAGAAAGACTATTTGTATTATTAAAGTGAAGATAGTGAAATCAGAAGTTTTTCTGATAGGACTATGATATAATAATAACTAGAATGTCAACCTCTGAAGGAGAAATATAGATGCAGATAAAACCAGAACTGGAAATAGAAAAACAACTGATAAACCAGCTGGTAACTGGTGAAAGCCAATGGACTTATAGAGAAGACTTAAAAACAGAAGAACAACTATGGGATAATTTCTTTGAGAAACTAGCCCAAAATAATGTTGCTCTGCTAGCAGACTATCCCTTGACTGAGCAGGAAAAGCGTCAGATTCAGAACCAACTCAACTTTGTCAGCTACTATGATGCTGCCAAGTGGTTGGTCGGAGAAAATGGCATTGCCAAAGTCGAGGTTCAAAGAGAAGATGCAAGCCTAGGCACCATCCGTTTGTCAGTCATTTGGCGAGACAATATCGCAGCAGGAAAGTCTAGCTACGAAGTTGTCAATCAAGTTCAGAGAGAAAAAGTAAATCCTCTGGACCAAGACCGTAGATTGGATGTTACTCTCCTCATCAACGGTTTACCCATGATTCAAATCGAGCTTAAGAGTTCCCAAGCAGCATTTATCGATGCCTTTCATCAGATTAAAAAATATGACCGTGAAGGGAAATTCCGTGGTATCTACTCTAGCTTGCAGATGTTTGTTGTGACTAACAAAGTCGATACTCGCTATATCGCTGCAGCTCGTGAAAATAAACTCAACAAGCAATTTCTAACTAAGTGGGTGGATAAGGACAATCATCCTGTGACAAACCTGACTAGCTTTGCCCACGAAGTCCTTTCTATACCTCGTGCGCACCAGATGGTCATGCAGTATTCGGTCATTGATGATAGCAAGAAATCTCTCATTCTCTTGCGCCCCTACCAGATCCATGCTATCGAAGCAGTGCAGGAAGCCTCTCGCCAGCAAGCATCAGGCTATGTTTGGCATACGACAGGTTCAGGAAAGACCTTGACTTCTTATAAGGTGGCTCGGAATCTCCTCCAGATTCCATCCATCCAAAAGACGATTTTTGTCGTTGACCGCAGGGACTTGGACCAGCAGACTACTTCATCTTTTCTCTCTTATGCGACCAATGATGTCATTGATATCGATGGGACGGATAATACCCATGATTTGGTCAAGCGCTTAGGAAGCAATGATAAGCGTGTCGTGGTGACAACCATCCAGAAAATCACTACCATGATGCGCAAGTTTGAACAAGGTCTTTACCAAAGAGATGCGGACAAAATCAAGGGGCTCCGAGTGGCCTTTGTCGTGGATGAATGCCACCGTGCCGTGACACCACAAACACAAAAAGACATTAAAGCCTTTTTCCCACAGTCCCTTTGGTATGGATTTACAGGGACACCTATCTTTAAGGAAAATAAACGCCAACAGGTGGGAGACCTTGCCCAAACCACCCAGCAGCAGTATGGTGACCGCCTACATGAGTATACAGTCAAGGAAGCTATCCATGATGGCGCAGTTCTAGGGTTTAAAGTCGATTACCGTAATACTCTCATCACAGATGAGTCTGAAGATCAAGTCCCAGATAGTGTCTATGAAGATGAGGAGCATATGCTGGAAGTCTTGGATGCCATTATCAATAAATCGCGACAACAGCTAGGTTTCCAAAAGGGAGTAGGTAAGACCTACAATGCCATCTTAACCGTCAAATCCATCCCTCAAGCCCAAGCCTACTATGACCTTCTCAAAAGAGTCAAGGCTGGTCAGACACGAGTCAAGGTATCTGAGAGAGTCAAGATGGTCCTCCCGGACTTTCCAAAGGCGACCATCACTTACTCCGTTACGGAGAATGAAGAAGACTCAAGAGCCAACCAAGAGCACATGAAGCAGGTCTTAGAGGACTATAACCAAGAGTTTGATACTCACTTTACCATGGCGGATCTTCGTGGCTTCAATACAGATGTCAATAACCGCCTAGCTAGAAAACAGGATAAGTATCTCTATCGCAATGAACAGTTGGACTTGGTCATCGTGGTCAATCGTCTCCTAACGGGATTTGATGCCCCTTGTCTATCGACTCTCTTTATCGATCGTAAACCAATGCAACCGCAGGACTTGATACAGGCCTTTAGTCGTACCAACCGTATCTTTGATTCTAGTAAGACCTATGGTCATATCATCACTTTCCAAAAGCCTATAGCCTTTAAGGAAGCAGTCGATAATGCCCTCAAGCTCTACTCAAATGGTGGAGAAAATGAGGTTCTAGCACCTAGCTGGGAAGAAGAAAAGAGAAACTTTTTGAGAAGTTGCAGTGATTTCCAAAATCTCATCACAGATGACCCTGTAGAAGGACTCCAAATCGAGCAAATCTCTACACCTGAATTAAGAAAACTAGCTAAAGCCTATCAAGCCTTTGATAAATACTTGGCTTCTATCCGAGTTTATAAAGAGTATGACGAGGAAGAAATCTATGCAGAGACTGGACTAAGCTCAGAATACTTGGAAACCTATCTAGGCTTCTATCAAAATATCCTTGCTGAACTTAAAAGTCGTTCAGAAGATGGTGATGAGGATGGGGAGCCACTGGATATCCACTACGAACTAGAGTCTATCCAAGTCGATGAGATCAACTATGCCTATATCCTGACCTTGATCCAAAGCCTGCTCGAGCAAGAGCAGAGTCCAGAAAAGAGTCTCAGTCCACAGGACAGAGAAGCAGTGGATACCTATATCCAAAGCCTGGAGAAGACCAATCCAAATCTGGCACAGATCATCTCAGAGCTTTGGCAAGAAGTACAGGCAAATCCTGACCGTTACAGAGGTCAATCCATCGCCAATATCCTTGACCAGATGATTGAAGTAGTCATCCAGCAGCATATCCAAGACTTTAGTAAGACCTGGTATGTGGGCGAAGATGAACTCCGCTACTATGTCAATCACTACCGCAAGGGAGCCAAAAAACAACTAGGAGAAAGTCAACTGACCAAGAGTCAGCGCTACAAGGACTATAAAGTTGAGGTGACAGATGCCCTCAACCCACTCCTCTATAAAAAACAAATCAAAGAAGCCTATACCCAACTAATCGAAGAAGTGATTGAACCGTTGAGGGTTGGGAGATAGTAAAATATAATCTAAATTTTAAGGAGAATAAAATGACTGCTGAAATAGCTATTTTAAATAAGAATGGAGTTGTATTAGCTGCAGATAGTGCTGTAACTATTTCTAGTAATTCTGGAAGAGACAAAGCATATAATGCAGCAAATAAATTATTTTCACTTGGAGTAAATAAAAATATATCTTTTATGATATATGGGAACTCAGAGTATATGGGAATTCCTTGGGAAATTATTTTTAAAGAGTTTAGAAATGAAACAAAAACGTATAATTTCGAAAACGTAGAAACTTGTGCAAAAAAATTTTTTAAATTTTTAAATAAAAAGCAATTTAATGATGATGAAATTGCGAAAGCTATAATTGTAGAAACCTTCTATAAAGTTTTGGATTATATTACAAATTCGGCATCTGGCCTAATTAATGAGGAGCAAGCAAAAAGAGATAATCATGAGATTGAAAATGGGAAGATAATAGAAATATTAAAAAAGATAATTTTATATATCAGGGAAAATAATATCAATAGAGAATTGATAACTTTCAAAATGAAGGAAAAAGTTTTTTTATCAGAATTTGTAGATTTCATTGAAAAGGATTTAAAAAGTTACTTTACAATTGATATAAATAATATTTTCAATGAATTGGTAACACTTTTATATGAGTTA
Organism: Streptococcus pseudopneumoniae; assembly: GCF_001073085.1. Lineage (GTDB taxonomy): Bacteria > Bacillota > Bacilli > Lactobacillales > Streptococcaceae > Streptococcus > Streptococcus pseudopneumoniae_M. The sequence continues at coordinate 169,351 of NZ_JVFV01000042.1, read as the reverse complement.
GTCATTTATGAAAATTCGTTCGATAGTCCTTCTGGAATAGTATTTGCTGGCTATGGAAAAAATGATCTATTTCCATCACTGTATTCCTATGAGGTTAATTATTCTTTTAAGAATCAATTGAAATATATATCAAAAGAGAGTACTAATATTACTGTAAAAGGATGTAGCGCTTCAATAATTCCTTTTGCTCAGTCAGACATGATTTTAACAATATTAAAAGGGATGGATCCTTCACTTCATACTGAAATAGTTGATAAAATTTCAGACTCTGAATTGACTGATGAGCAAAAGCGTGATATTATAAAAAGTGTAGCTGGTTTTCAGAGAGAAAATTTCATAGATCCAATTTTAAATATTGTTAGTATGTTATCAGTTGCAGAGTTAGCTAATATGGCAGAAACATTAGTAAATTTAACATCTTTTAAACGTCATATAACAGATTCGTTAGAAACAGTAGGGGGGCCAGTTGATGTTTTAGTTATAACTCGAGGAGATGGACCTATATGGATAAACCGAAAAGAATATTTTGATTTGCAAAAAAATTTAGATTATCAATTAAGAAAGAGAGGGACACGTGATGGTAGTAATTAGCTCTTCTTATATGAAAGTAAACGATTTATCTGAAATAAATTCAAGAATATCAATGGTTAATAGAAAGTCTAATAGTACAATTGAGGATACATATTTCGAGTCTAAATCATTTAGGAACGAATTAAACATATTGGATTTTAAAAAATATATGACCAAAAATGAGAATAAAAAATAATGTACTTTTTGCTCATAATAATAAAAGATAAGCACCAATATTAATTTGTGGTGCTTTTAGTTTACTAGAGGGAGTTTAGTGAAATTGAAAAAAGGTAGGTACAGATATAATGGATTCTGTAAAAATTGGAAATTAGTTAAACTAGGTAATATTGTAGAAATTAATCCTAAATCACTTTTACCTAGGAAATTTAAGTATGTAGATTTAGAATCAGTTGTTGGGACAAAGCTAATTTACTATAGAGAGGAAATTAGAGAAAGTGCTCCATCACGTGCTCAACGTGTTGCAAAAAAAGGAGATGTTTTTTATCAAATGGTTCGTCCATATCAGAAGAATAACTTTTTATTCGATATAAACGAAAGTGATTTTGTTTTTTCTACTGGATATGCTCAATTACGACCACAATGTGATAGTGCTTTTCTTCTTGCTAGATTACAAGAGGAGGGGTTTATAAATAAGGTTTTAGAAAGAAGTACAGGAACTAGTTATCCATCAATCAATTCAAAGGATTTATCAAGAATTTCTCTCACAATTCCACAGGATATAGAAGAACAATCCGCTATCGGCTCCCTCTTCCGCACTCTCGACGACCTTCTAACGAGCTATAAAGACAATCTCACCAACTACCAATCTTTCAAGGCAACCATGCTTTCCAAGATGTTCCCAAAAGCCGTGCAGACCGTTCCTGAGATTCGTTTGGATGGATTTGAAGGTGAGTGGGAGATAAATAGACTTAATAAATATTTGACTGTTTCAAAGAAGAAAAATAATCAACAGAAATTTGGTAAAGAAGATGTTTTGTCTGTATCTGGGGAGGTTGGAATTGTAAATCAAATACAATTTCAAGGACGATCTTTTGCAGGTGTATCTGTAGAAATGTATTCAATTGTTGAAACAGGAAATATTGTATATACAAAAAGTCCTTTAAAAGCTAATCCGTACGGAATCATAAAAACTAATTATGGAATTCCAGGGATAGTTTCGACTTTGTATGCTGTTTATTTACCTAATGAAAATGTATTTCCAGGATTTGTTGAGAGATATTTTGAAAATGATTTGAGATTAAATTCATATTTAAAACCGTTAGTTAATAAAGGTGCTAAGAATGATATGAAAGTTTCTGACGAAAATGCCTTATTAGGAAATGTTATTTTCCCTAAATTAGAGGAACAAATAGCTATTTCAGATTATTTTACAAATCTTGATAAATTTATTCAATCACACAAGGATAAAATTTCTCAGCTAGAAACACTAAAAAAGAAACTCTTGCAAGATATGTTTTTATAGATTTAATGGAGGATTTTCTGTTGTTTGATATTTTTATAGGATTATTAACAAATGTTATATGGGTAATAATTGGATTTGCATTTGCAAACAGAAAAAGAATTAAAATGTATTTAGATGTGCTTCGTTTCTGGAACAAAGATATCAGATTTAGTATTGCTTATTTATATAGAATAAAAATTGCTAATAAGTATCTTTTGATAAAAGGGGAGCATATAGATCAATATCAACCTGTTGGAGGTGTTTATAAAGTTTATGATTCATTCAAAGAGTTAGAGACTAGATTTGAAATTAGATTTGAGAATGAAGTGGGATTTTATGAGGATGGGGATTTACGCTTTTTTTCTAAAGGTAAGTATGTATTAAAGATTTTAGATTGGTTTAATTCTAGAAAAAATCGTGAAGTATCAGTGTATAGAGAATTTTTAGAAGAAATAATAACAGATAATATTCTTCCTAAAGAAGCCTTAAGGAATATAAGAATTGAGTATGTTAAACAAATAGAACCTAGAATTAGATTTTCAACAAATTATCAAAAAGAAGAAATTCTAATATTCGATATTTACGAAATATATTTACCAAAAGAATATGAGAATCTAATATCCGATTATCAAAGTAAGCATAATACGATCAAGTTAATAGATTGTCGAGATATTGAAAAAGAGTGCGTACAGATTAATGGTTTTTCTAAAAAAATCGGTGCACATTCAAAATATATTTTATAAGATATTTGAGGTATTAAATTGAAGAAACTAAGACCTGTTCCTGAACTTGAAGAATTGATCGAAAGTATTGATATTTCTGATGCAAATTACGAAAAAGCAACAAATAGATATTATTCCATAGTAGATTATATTTCCGATTCAGAATTATCTAATTATAGACCAGATATTTTTTTACAAGGATCTATAAAACTTGGTACTGCTATAAAGCCACTTACTAATGATGGAAACTATGACGTTGATATAGTGTGTAATTTTACTGGAAAACATATGCTTGAACAGGCTCAAGAGGATTTAAAAAATTTGTTAGGGAAATATATAAAGAGTTACATGCAAAAACATAGTATGAAGAAGGAACCTTATAATGGTAATAGGTGCTGGACGATTGAATACAGCGATGATGTGAATTTTCATGTTGATATTTTACCTAGCGTTCCGTATGGCGATTCTCAAACTGATGATATAGCCATCACTGATAAGAGGCATCATGATTTTAATAATTTATCTAATAGTTGGGAAATAAGTAACCCAAAAGGTTATTATAAATGGTTCCGGGCTCAGTCTAATTTTGAGCATTATAAAGAAGAGTATAAAAGATTAAATCAAATTTTCGAGGAATTTCCTGAATATACAATTAAAACACCTTTACAAAGGATTGTTCAATTATTAAAAAGGCATGCAGAAGTATGTTTTGAGAATGAATTGGAGTACAAACCTTCCTCAATTATTATTACTACGCTAGCTGCTAAATCTTATCAAAAGGTTGTTTCTAAAAGTGAAACATTTGAAGAATTATTAGAAAATGTAATTTTACATTTGATTGAGGGAATAGATAATGACAGCACCAATCGTAAATGTGTACTTAATCCTGTAAATGAAAAAGAAAATTTATCTACAAAATGGAGTGAAGATGAACGTTATTTCAAAAAGTTTCTATATTGGTTAGAACAACTTTACTCAGATTTTAGTACAAATATTGAATTTTCAGATTCGATGAAGATGTTTTATATTAGACGAAGTATAGATAATAAAAATTTTAATATTGGAATAGATTTGAAAGAACTATCGTATTATGAAAAAAGTAAATGGTCAGAATCATTAATTTTACCAATAAGTATCAGTGCTTCTTTTAGGCAAGATAATATTAGGAAACGTATTAAAAGTGGAGATGTAATATCGAAAAATGGAGATATTGATTTTGAATTAAAAGGTAATTTTCCGCCAACATACGATATCTATTGGAAGGTTACTAATACCGGAATGGAAGCGACAAATGCTAATTGCCTTAGAGGAAATTATTTTAAAGGAAAAAGAATTTTAAAAGAGAAGACCTCGTATTTCGGTAGACATTACGTAGAAGCTTATATTGTTAGTAATAATATTTGTTACGGTAAAACTATCCCTTTTGAGGTAAATATTACCAACACTTTTTTAAGTGGTTTAATTAACTAATTACTTATATAATATAGAAGGTATGAAAAAAATGTATTATCTATAAATAGAATTATTTGAATAGACATCATAAAAGACACCTAGAAGAGAGATCGAGAAAGCCAAGCGGGAGTTTCAAGATTTGAAGGAAAGAGGGCTAAGAGATGAAGAATAGTGCCATTGGCTCTTATTTCTCAAACCTCGATAACCTCATCACAGCTTATCAAGAAAAAATTTCTCAGCTAGAAACACTCAAAAAGAAACTCTTGCAGGATATGTTTATCTAAAGGGTTAGTTATTTCTAAACAACCACTTTTTGAAGAATATTTGTAAAACTTAGAAAGAAACACTATGGAAACAACACAAACGTCCCAGTCGCTCTACCAAGCCCTGTGGAACTCAGCGGATGTTCTCCGCTCTAAGATGGATGCCAACGACTACAAGTCCTATCTTTTGGGCATGGTCTTTTATAAGTATCTGTCAGACAAGATGCTCTTTTTCGTGGCTGAGACCATGGAAGAGGGGACAGATAGTCTGGAGGGTGCCCTTGAGGTCTATCGCAATTACTACGAGGATGCAGATACTCATGAGGATTTGGTCTCTGTCATGAATGATGAGCTCAACTATATCATCAAACCAGACTTGACCTTTACGGCTCTGGTAGCACGTGTCAATGAGGGGACTTTCCAGCTGGAAGATCTGGCTCAGGGTTTTCGTGATATCGAGCAGAGTGACGACCTCTATGAAAATCTCTTTGAAGATATCGACCTCTACTCTAAAAAGCTAGGGGCAACTCCGCAAAAGCAAAACCAAACGGTAGCAGCGGTCATGAAAGAGTTGGCTGTGCTAGATGTGGCTGGTCATGCTGGCGATATGCTGGGGGATGCTTATGAGTATCTGATTGGTCAGTTTGCGACTGACTCGGGTAAGAAGGCTGGTGAGTTCTATACGCCTCAGCCTGTTGCCAAGCTCATGACTCAGATTGCCTTTTTGGGTCGTGAGGATCAGCTAGGCTTTACCATCTATGATGCGACCATGGGATCTGGCTCTCTCTTGCTCAATGCCAAGAAATACTCTCATAAACCGCAGACAGTGGTCTACTTTGATCAGGAGCTCAATACCTCTACTTATAACTTGGCTCGGATGAACATGATCCTACACGGTGTTCCAGTTGAAAATCAATTTCTCCACAATGCCGATACACTGGATGAAGACTGGCCGACTCAAGAACCGACCAACTTTGATGGAGTTCTCATGAACCCTCCCTACTCAGCCAAGTGGTCAGCAAGTTCTGGCTTTATGGCCGACCCTCGTTTCTCTCCTTTTGGGAAACTGGCGCCCCAGTCCAAGGCTGACTTTGCCTTCCTCCTACATGGATATTACCACCTCAAGCAGGATAATGGGGTCATGGCTATCGTTCTTCCCCATGGTGTTCTTTTCCGTGGGAATGCGGAAGGGACTATTCGCAAGGCCTTGTTAGAAGAAGGAGCTATTGATACGGTTATCGGTCTACCTGCCAATATCTTCTTTAATACCAGCATTCCGACTACGGTTATCATTCTCAAAAAGAATCGTACCAATCGTGATGTTTACTTTATCGATGCTTCTAAGGAGTTTGATAAGGGTAAAAACCAGAATATCATGACGGATGCTCATATCGAGAAGATTCTGGAAGCCTACAAGTCTCGTGAGGAGATTGATAAGTTTGCTCATCTTGCAAGCTATGAAGAAATCGTCGAAAATGACTACAACCTCAATATCCCTCGCTATGTGGATACCTTTGAGGAAGAAGAAGTCGAGCCACTGACAGATATCGTCAGCAAGATCAATACGACAAATGAAGCAATCCAAAACCAAACAGCTTCTCTACTTGAAATGCTTGGTCAACTACACGGAACCACACCGGAAGCCGATACAGAGTTCAAAGAGTTTTTGAAAAACTTTAAAGGGTGATGGGCTTAATTAATTCGCTCATTGTATAAAAATAACTTTGTTTCCGTATTTCCTGGGAACTAGTAGAAAGTAAGGAGAAATATGGAAAATAACAATCAACGTGCCCTTTGTCAGCAACTCTGGGCGGAAAATAAATACCTTGTTTTGAGCCATTCCAGCAATATTTACAAGGACATTCGACAGTATCTTAAGCAAGAAGTGGTGGAGGTGAGTCAGGTTCAAGAGATGATTGACTGTGCCTGCCAGATTCCAGAACACAGGGGTCAGGTTTGCAATGCCTTCCAGCATATTTGGGGCTATTTTAAAAAGAACGCCAGTCCTGATGAGCGCAAGGGCTATATGCTCTTGCTGGATCGCTACCGCTTTGGTCAAGCTTCCAAGCAAGACTTGATTGTTCAGACGAGAGAGTTGCTCGAACGTTACCCAAATGCTTATCTGAAACATTCTACCTTGCTGAAAGGAGACTTCCATGAGACTTTGGCATGAGGCTTTGATTTCACAACTTCCCCGTCCTCAGCTCTTGGGACAACATCGAGAGTGCTGTGCCCTTCGTGGCAATGGCTGGGGCAGAAAGCATGAGACGGTGGACTATGTCTTTACCCACTCGCCTTATCGTCTCTATGCCTATCATGACTTGATCATGGAGGAGATGGCGCGTCGTGGTTACAAGGTCAGTCCAGAGTGGCTGGACAAGAACTACCGTGGTAAGACCTGCCCTCCTTATCAAGACTTAGCAGAGGAGAAGCTGAAAAGTACTATCTATAGCGAACATGACGATACCTACTATGAGGAATGTCTGGCTAATCTCCGTGAAAAGGGGATAGAGCTGGAGTAAGAGTCAGGATTAACTCTAATTTAGAACTCTTTTCGTAATTTTTTCGAATAATAAAGATGAGACCTTTAGAGTTTTTCTAAGGTCTTCTTTTTATAAGTATTTGGATTTACTTTTAATAACTTTTAAGTTATAATTAAATTAAAAAGAGGTTGCTTGGTGCATACGATTTACTTTTATAAGGACAAAAATGGAAACGAGCCAGTCTTGGATTATATGAGAGAATTGGCTAGTCGTAAAAGTAAAGATAGTCGCATTAAACTCAATAAACTAAACGACTATATTGAGTTGTTGAGTCAGCATGGGACTAGAGCTGGTGAACCCTATATCAAACATTTAGAAGATGAGATTTGGGAACTAAGACCTCTTAGGGATAGGATTTTATTTGTAGCTTGGCTTGATGGGAGTTTTGTTCTTTTACATCATTTTGTCAAAAAGACTCAGAAAACTCCTAGGAGAGAAATTGAAAAAGCCAAGCGTGAACTGAAGGACTTAAAAGAAAGAGGAGTAAGTGATGAAAAATAGTGCTATTGGGAGTAATTGGAAGGATGTTCGGTCTCAACTTTTCACCAAGGAGGAAATCCTTGAAAGTGATATGCGAGTAGCTATCATGAGTGAGTTAATTGAAGCTAGACATGAGCAAGGTATCAGTCAGAAAAAGCTAGAAGAACTCAGTGGAGTGAGCCAGCCTGTTATTGCTAGGATGGAAACAGGGAAGACTAGTCCTCAGTTGGATACCGTCTTAAAAGTTCTTGCCAGTTTAGGAAAGACACTAGCAGTCGTTCCACTTGAACAGGAAAAAGGTTGATAGGGATGAAATTACTTGGTTGGCTAAAATCATCCACTGGATAATTTTACCTCCCGTCTGCACTTTTCAGGTAAATATCAGAATTACAAAAGAAAGCCAACCTATAGTCTTTTCTAATAGCAAGCCATAGTCAGTTCTCGGTTCACTAATATTTTGTTCTAAACGTAGATATTTAAAAACTCTATTAATCATTGTCTATCAAAGGATTTGGAGAATCTTCTCCAAATCTTTTTTTGTCTTTTAAATCGAGATATAGTTTCAAACTATATCAAAGCCTAATTTTTTACAATTATACAGACAGTTTCTTTTTTGTTAAGATAGTTTCAACAACAATTTTTGGAGGACAAAACATGTCAACTACAATTATCGGTTTCCCTCGTTTGGGTGAATTCCGCGAATTAAAATTTACAACTGAAAAATACTTTAGAAAAGAAATCTCAGAAGAAGAACTCTTGGCTGCGGCTAAAGAATTGCGTGCGAAACACTGGAACATCGTCAAAGAAAAAGGCATCACTGAAATCCCATCAAATGACTTTTCTCACTATGACAACTTCCTTGATGCTGCTTTCCTTTTCAACGTAGTTCCTGCATCTGTTCAAAACTTAGAATTGTCTGATCTTGAACGTTACTTTGCTTTGGGACGTGGTTACCAAGGAGAAAAAGGGGATGTTCGTGCCCTTCCGATGAAAAAATGGTTCAACACTAACTACCACTACATCGTTCCTAAATTTGAAAAAGACACTCAAGTCAAATTGGCTGGTCATAAGATCTTTGATGAGTTCCAAGAAGCTAAAGAACTTGGTCTTAACACTCGTCCTGTCCTTGTAGGTCCATTCACTTTCCTTCAATTATCAGACTATGAAGAAGGTGTGAAAGCAGAAGACTTCGTAGATAGCTTAGTAGCTGCTTACCAAGATGTTTTTGCTAAATTGGCTGAACTTGGTGCGACTCGTATCCAATTGGACGAAGCAGCTCTTGTAAAAGACTTGACAGAAGAAGAAAAAGCTCTCTTCTTGAACCTCTACAACAAGCTTTTGGCTGACAAAAAAGGCCTTGAAGTATTGCTTCAAACATACTTTGGTGACGTTCGTGACGTCTATGCTGACCTTGTCAAATTGCCAGTAGATGCTATCGGTCTTGACTTCGTTGAAGGTAAGAAAACTCTTGAACTCGTTAAAGGTGGCTTCCCAGCTGACAAGACTCTCTATGCAGGTATTGTCAATGGTAAGAACATCTGGCGCAACAACTACGAAAAGAGCTTGGCTGTTCTTGAGCAAATCCCGGCTGAAAATATCGTTTTGACTAGCTCATGTTCACTTCTTCATGTGCCATTTACAACTGCTAACGAAGAATTTGAACCAGCTATCTTGAACCACTTTGCGTTCGCAGTTGAAAAATTGGATGAGATCCGTGACTTGGATGCTATCCGCAACGGTCAAGGTGCAGAAGCACTTGCTGCTAACAAAGAACTCTTTGCGACTGAACGTGTTGGTGAAAATGCGGAACTTCGTGCTCGTATCGCTGGATTGACTGACGCAGACTACACTCGTTTGCCAGCCTTTGCAGAACGTGAAGCTATCCAAGAAGAAGCATTCAAACTTCCAGCTCTTCCAACAACAACCATCGGTTCATTCCCTCAAACAAAAGAAGTTCGTGCTAAACGTTTGGCCTTCCGTAAGGGTGAATTGTCACAAGAAGAGTACGATGCCTTCCTTGCTGAAACCATCGACGAATGGATCAAGTGGCAAGAAGAAGTAGGATTTGACGTGCTTGTACACGGTGAATTCGAGCGTAATGACATGGTTGAGTACTTCGGTCAAAACTTGTCAGGTTACCTCTTCTCTAAAAACGGTTGGGTACAATCATACGGTATGCGTGGTGTTAAACCACCAATCATCTGGGGTGATGTCACTCGTCTCAACCCAATCACTGTTAAATGGTCTAGCTATGCACAAAGTCGTACTGACAAACCTGTTAAAGGTATGTTGACTGGGCCTGTTACCATCCTTAACTGGTCATTCCCACGTGAAGACATCTCTATCAAGGATTCTACTCTTCAAATCGCTCTTGCTATCAAGGATGAAGTTCTTGACCTTGAAGCTGCAGGCGTGAAAATCATCCAAATCGACGAGGCTGCTCTTCGTGAGAAATTGCCACTCCGTCGTAGCGACTGGTACGAAGACTACCTTGACTGGGCTATTCCAGCCTTCCGCTTGGTACACTCAACAGTAGCACCAGACACACAAATCCACACTCACATGTGTTACTCAGAATTTACAGATATCATCCCAGCTATCGACAACTTGGATGCCGACGTTATCTCATTTGAAGCAAGCCGTTCAAACCTTGAAATCTTGGACGAACTCAAAGCGAAAAATTTCCAAACAGAAGTTGGACCTGGGGTTTACGATATCCACTCTCCTCGTGTGCCTAACGAAGGCGAAATCGACCACACTATCGAAGCCATCCTTGCTAAAGTACCAAGCAAGAAAGTATGGATCAACCCTGACTGTGGTTTGAAAACACGTGGTATTCCAGAAACTAAAGAAAGCTTGATCCGCCTTGTAGAAGCTGCTAAAGCTGCGCGTGAGAAATTGTAAGAAAAGACATTTCTCCATACATGGTTGATCAGTAAGAAATCAACTAGAAAAGGTTCATACATATGTCACGTCAAACACCGTCCCTCTCATTTGAAGTTTTCCCTCCAAACCCAGCAGTAGGCAATGACAAAATTATTGCAGCCCTGAAAGATATGCAGGACTTGGCCCCACACTTCATCAGTGTGACTGCTAGCAATAATAAATTTAATATCAAAGAGACGACGGTTCGTTTGGCTGACTATATCCAAAATGATTTGGAGATTCCAACCATTGCTCACTTGCCAGCCATTTACTTGACCAAGGACAAGGTGGCTGAGACAATTGTAGATTTAGATAAGGTGGGAGTACAGAAAATCTTGGCTCTTCGTGGAGATATCATTCCAGGTGTTGAGCCACAGAAGGATTTCCGTTATGCGACAGACCTGATTGAATTTATCAAGGAGCAGGCGCCACACTTTGATATCATTGGTGCTTGTTATCCTGAGGGACATCCTGATTCGCCAAACCAAATCTCAGATATTCAAAATCTCAAGAAAAAAGTGGATGCAGGCTGCTCAAGTCTTGTAACTCAGCTTTTCTTTGACAATGAGCGTTTCTACGATTTCCAAGACAAGTGTACCTTGGCTGGGATTGATGTGCCCATTCATGCAGGGATCATGCCAATCCTCAACCGTAACCAAGCGCTTCGTCTCTTGAAGACTTGTGAGAATATTCATCTTCCACGTAAGTTTAAGGCTATCTTGGACAAGTATGAGAATGACCCTGAGTCACTCAGAGCAGCAGGACTTGCCTATGCCGTAGACCAAATCGTGGACTTGGTAACGCAAGACGTAGCAGGTGTGCATCTTTACACTATGAACAATGCAGAAACTGCCCAATATATCCACCAAGCAACCCATGCCTTGTTCAATCATCAGTCTTTAGGATAATAAAAAGCAAACCATTCTTCTTTTCATGGAGGAATGGTTCCTTTTTAATAGAAAAGCCAGCACTTTTTAAGAAAAATATGATAAAATAGACTCTGTACGTACTTGATACAAAGATGAGGGTATTTAAGTTATTAAGGTTGCAAAAACTCAACTCTAAATGTCCAAAATATCATGAGTAATTGAACACGCCTACAACTCTGTGGAAAAAGATAAATCTACCTAGGAGCATTCGCTCCGTCGTTCGATTTCCTATTTTCCTTTGAGTTGCTTAACGGCTTGGTATCTTGATCTTTGTAGGCAAGGCGTATAATATTATCAATCCAAAGGGGATTAAAATGACAAAACAAGTGTTTCAAACGACTTTTGCGGGTCGTGAGTTGATTGTAGAGACTGGCCAGGTTGCTAAGCAAGCAAATGGTGCTGTTGTCGTGCGTTATGGTGAGTCAACTGTCTTGACTGCGGCCGTTATGTCTAAAAAGATGGCAACTGGGGATTTCTTCCCACTCCAAGTCAACTACGAAGAAAAAATGTATGCGGCTGGGAAGTTTCCTGGTGGCTTTATGAAACGTGAAGGACGTCCTTCAACGGATGCGACTTTGACAGCGCGTTTGATCGACCGTCCAATCCGTCCAATGTTTGCGGAAGGTTTCCGTAATGAAGTGCAAGTGATCAATACGGTTCTTTCTTACGATGAAAATGCATCTGCACCAATGGCAGCTATGTTTGGTTCATCATTGGCCTTGTCTATCTCAGATATTCCATTTGACGGACCAATCGCTGGGGTACAAGTGGGTTATGTAGATGGCCAATTCATCATCAACCCAAGTCAAGAACAAGCAGAGCGTTCGCTTCTTGAATTGACAGTAGCTGGTACCAAGCACGCTATCAACATGGTTGAGTCTGGTGCCAAAGAATTGTCAGAAGAAATCATGTTGGAAGCTCTTCTTAAAGGGCATGAAGCAGTCAAAGAATTGATTGCCTTCCAAGAAGAAATCGTTGCGGCAGTTGGTAAAGAAAAAGCAGAAGTAGAATTGCTTCATGTAGATGCTGAATTGCAAGCTGAAATCATCGCAGCCTACAACAGTGACCTTCAAAAAGCTGTTCAAGTTGAAGAAAAATTGGCGCGTGAAGCTGCGACTCAAGCAGTAAAAGATCAAGTAACAGCAGTTTACGAAGAAAAATATGCAGACCACGAAGAATTTGACCGTATCATGCGTGATGTGGCTGAAATCTTGGAACAAATGGAACATGCTGAAGTGCGCCGTTTGATCACTGAAGACAAGGTTCGTCCTGACGGCCGTAAGGTTGATGAAATCCGTCCTTTGGATGCGGTTGTTGATTTCCTTCCTCGCGTACACGGTTCAGGTCTCTTCACTCGTGGACAAACGCAAGCTCTTTCTATCTTGACTTTGGCGCCAATGGGTGAAACGCAAATCATCGATGGTTTGGATCCAGAGTACAAGAAACGCTTTATGCACCACTATAACTTCCCACAATACTCTGTAGGTGAAACTGGTCGTTACGGTGCACCTGGTCGTCGTGAAATTGGTCACGGTGCTCTCGGTGAACGTGCCCTTGCTCAAGTATTGCCAAGCTTGGAAGAATTCCCATATGCGATTCGTCTAGTAGCAGAAGTATTGGAATCAAACGGTTCTTCTTCTCAAGCCTCTATTTGTGCGGGAACACTTGCCCTTATGGCTGGTGGTGTGCCAATCAAGGCGCCAGTAGCTGGTATTGCTATGGGTCTTATCTCAGATGGAAACAACTATACAGTATTGACAGATATCCAAGGTTTGGAAGACCACTTTGGAGACATGGACTTCAAGGTTGCAGGTACTCGTGATGGGATTACAGCCCTTCAAATGGATATCAAGATTCAAGGGATTACTGCAGAAATCTTGACAGAAGCTCTTGCTCAAGCCAAGAAAGCTCGTTTTGAAATCCTTGACGTCATCGAAGCTACCATTCCAGAAGTTCGTCCAGAATTGGCTCCAACTGCTCCGAAAATTGATACCATCAAGATTGATGTGGACAAGATTAAGATTGTCATCGGTAAAGGTGGAGAAACGATTGATAAGATTATCGCTGAAACAGGAGTTAAGATTGATATCGACGAAGAAGGTAACGTGTCTATCTACTCTAGCGACCAAGCTGCCATTAACCGTACCAAAGAAATCATTGCTGGTTTGGTTCGTGAAGCTAAAGTGGACGAAGTCTACCATGCCAAAGTTGTTCGTATCGAGAAATTTGGTGCCTTTGTCAACCTCTTTGACAAGACAGATGCCCTTGTACACATCTCTGAAATGGCTTGGACACGTACCAATAATGTAGAAGATTTAGTTCAAATTGGTGATTTTGTAGATGTGAAGGTTCTTAAGATCGATGAAAAAGGTCGTGTAGATGCTTCTATGAAGGCACTCTTGCCACGTCCGCCAAAACCTGAACGTTCAGAAGAAAAAGGGGATAAAGGTCATCGTCATGGCGATCGTCCTCGTCACCACCACAAGGACCACAAACCTAAGAAAGAAACTACAGAAGCACCAAAAGACTCAGAATAAGAAAGGAGAAATGTATGGGATGGTGGCGTGAAACCATTGATATCGTAAAAGAAAATGATCCAGCGGCTCGCACCACTTTAGAGGTTTTATTGACCTATCCTGGTGTCAAAGCCTTGGCTGCCCACCGTCTCTCCCATTTTCTCTGGAAGCACGGTTTCAAGCTTTTAGCTCGCATGCACAGCCAGTTTTGGCGTTTTTGGACTCAGATTGAGATTCACCCCGGAGCTCAGATAGAATCAGGTGTCTTTATTGACCATGGGGCAGGTTTGGTCATTGGGGAAACGGCCATCGTTGAAAAGGGAGTACTCCTCTATCATGGGGTAACCCTTGGTGGGACTGGGAAGGATTGTGGCAAACGCCATCCAACCATTCGTAAAGGTGTTCTCATCTCTGCTCATGCCCAAGTCATTGGACCTGTTGAAATAGGTGAAAATGCCAAGGTCGGTGCTGCAGCGGTAGTTGTGGCAGATGTACCTAGTGATGTAACAGTCGTCGGTATTCCAGCCAAGATTGTCCGCGTTCATGGGCAAAAAGATGAGCTTACTATTCATGAAGTTGAAGTAAAACGGGAATACTACGTCAATAAGCTTGAGCAGGCGAGAGATGTCAGTCATAGATCGTCAGGTTTGTAATGAGAAGTGACTCTTTAATTAGGAGGTTAGGTCGATGCTATTAGAAGAATTTGAAAATGTACCTGCTGTTATAGAGCCAACTGATCGAAGCCTCCGTAGTGGTGGAGAAATCTGTGATACCATTATCTTGTCTTTTAATGGAGAGATCCTTGAACGAGTAAAGCAGATAGATGGTGTCTACGAAGGTGGCTATCTTACCAATCTAAATGGTAAACTGCCATGGTATATCTATGAAAAAGATGGGAGTAAGGTAGCAGTTGCTATGGCTCTTATTGGAGCTCCAATGGTTGTTGGACTTTTAGAAGAACTCAAAGCAAGAGGATTTAAGAACTTTATCGTTTTAGGATCTTGCGGAGTTCTAGACCAGTCTATTGAAGCAGATAAGATTATCCTACCAAGCTCGGCTTTACGTGATGAAGGTACTAGTTATCACTATGCTCCAGCAAGTGATGAAATAGTCTATGAGCAATCTCTACTCTTAACTATGGAAAAAGCCTTGGATAAAGCCGGCATTGAGCATATTCGAACAAAGTCTTGGACCACAGATGCCTTCTATCGTGAGACAGCTGCTAAGGTCAAACGAAGACTAGCAGCAGGAGCTAGAGTTGTAGATATGGAAGCTTCAGCTATCATGGCCTGGGCCCAATATCGACTAGCCAATGTCTATCAGTTTTTCTACACAGCTGACTATGTCGACCATCAAAATCACGAATGGGATGCAAGACGAGAGTATAGAAAAGCGGATGCTATGACTTTCTTTGAGATAGCCCTAGTTATTGCTCAAGAGTTAGTTGACTAGTCTTTACGATAAATTCGAAACAAGAAAGGAAGGGAGCCTAACGGAAAACATAGCAATAAAACTTCCGTAGTGACTCCCTTCATCTTTTTACTGTATTCTTCTTTTATGTTTAGAAAGGAGCAAGGAAATCCGATTTGTGACAGGCAATCGGACTAAAATTTAGTTGAACAGTTAGTTATGAAAATATCTGTTTATGAATTTTAGCTTTCCTGACTATTATTTTATGATTAAAATCTATGACACCATGTCTCGTGATTTGCGAGAATTTGTCCCGATTGAGGACGGCAAGGTTAAGATGTATGTCTGTGGGCCAACGGTTTATAATTATATCCACGTGGGGAATGCCCGTTCGACGGTGGCTTTTGATACTATTCGTCGCTACTTTGAGTACCGTGGTTATGAGGTTGCCTACATTTCCAACTTTACCGATGTAGATGACAAGATTATCAACCGAGCCAAGGAAGAAGGCATCACACCTCAAGAAGTAGCGGACAAGTACATTGCTGCCTTTCGTGAGGACGTGACGGCTTTAGGTGTTAAGCCTGCAACTCGTCATCCTCGTGTAGTCGAGTTTATGGATGATATTATTCGTTTTGTTGTTGATTTGATTGAAAAGGGCTATGCTTATGAGAGTCAAGGAGATGTCTATTTCCGTGTGGAAAAATCTCATAACTATGCTAAGTTGGCCAATAAAACCCTAGAAGACTTGGAACTAGGTGCTTCAGGTCGTACAGATGAGGAAACAGCTCGCAAGGAAAATCCTGTAGACTTTGCTCTTTGGAAATCTGCTAAACCAGGTGAGATTTCTTGGGACAGTCCTTGGGGACCTGGACGTCCAGGCTGGCATATCGAATGTTCGGTCATGTCAACGGAGATTTTGGGTGATACCATCGATATTCACGGTGGTGGAGCTGACCTTGAGTTTCCTCACCATACCAACGAAATTGCCCAGTCTGAAGCTAAAACAGGCAAGACCTTTGCCAACTACTGGATGCACAATGGTTTTGTCAATATCGACAATGTCAAGATGTCTAAGTCTTTGGGTAACTTCATTACGGTACACGATGCCCTTGAAACGATCGACGGCCAAGTATTGCGTTTCTTCTTTGCGACTCAGCACTACCGTAAGCCTATCAATTTTACGGAAAAAGCAGTGCGTGATGCGGAGACAAATCTCAAGTATTTGAAGAACACCTATGAACAACCATTTACTGGAACTGTAGATGAGGGGGAGTTGCAAGCATTTAAAGACAAGTTTGTGGCTGCCATGGATGA
Source organism: Streptococcus pseudopneumoniae (assembly GCF_001073085.1). GTDB lineage: Bacteria > Bacillota > Bacilli > Lactobacillales > Streptococcaceae > Streptococcus > Streptococcus pseudopneumoniae_M. The sequence continues at coordinate 152,762 of NZ_JVFV01000042.1, read as the reverse complement.
AGATTTCAATACAGCTAACGGAATCACCGTTGTCTTTGAAATGGCCAAGTGGATCAACTCAGGAAACTATGATGCGGCTGTCAAGGAAACTCTTGCAGCTATGTTAGAAGTCTTTGGAGTGGTCTTTGTTGAGGAAGTTTTGGATGAAGAGATTGAAGCCTTGATCCAAAAACGTCAAGAAGCACGTGCCAATAAAGACTTTGCAACAGCTGACCAAATCCGTGACCAACTAGCTGCACAAGGGATTAAATTGCTTGATACCAAGGATGGAGTGAGGTGGACACGTGATTGATGTCAATCTCATTAACGGGATTGCTCTAGCTTTTGAAGGAGATGCAGTTTATTCTATGTATATTCGTCGTCATCTCATTCTTAAAGGCATGACCAAGCCCAATAAACTCCACCAAGAAGCGACCAAGTATGTATCGGCCAAGGCTCAGGCACACTTGATTTCCCTTATGCTGGAAGAAGAAGTCCTAACGGAAAAAGAAGAAGAAATTTATAAACGGGGCCGTAACACCAATAGCCATACCAAGGCAAAGAACGCAGATGTGGTGACCTATCGTATGTCTACGGGTTTTGAAGCGGTCATGGGCTATCTTCATATGACAGGAAATGTGGAGCGCCTTGAAACCTTGATTTCTTGGTGCATCCAAAAAGTGGAGGGCTAGAGATGATTGCAAAAGAACTACTAGATTGGTTTCCTGATGGTAAAATCTTAGATCAGCCAGTTGATAAAGAGGGTTATCTAAGTCTACCTCTGTCAAATTATCAGTGGCTTTTGCTTGAGGAAGCTAGTCTTAGCGAGCGTGAAAAACAGCTGGTAGCTCTCTTAACCAAACAGGAGCAAACCATTTCCCTCAATCCTTGGTATACTTATCTGATCGAAGGTAAGGGACAGGCACCGCAAAACTTTAAAAAGTTGCAGCTTGTTTATTGCCACCTTTCCTATTTCCAACAGGAGAATTTGACGTCTTGGTTAGAGATGATGGGAACCCTCTTTCCAAATTGTCAAACAGTGCTTCAGGTGGGAGCGCAGGATTACATTTTTGTTCTCCAACAGGACAAATACACCTCTGTTCGTTCTATCTTGATGGATACCTTGGAAGCAGTAGAATATGACTTTGGAGTACGTTTATCCATCATGCTAGGTCAGGTCTGGTCACAGACAGGGCATCAGGCTCTGTCAGATCTCATCAAAGCAGAACGTGACTTGTTCAAAAACTGGTGGCGACAAGGGCATCAAGGTTTCCATACTTTTTCTCAACTCTATCTGTGGAGTATGGGTGAAAGAATTGTGGATCTTCGAGTGATCAAGGAATATCTGCATCGGATGATTGTGGACCAGGATCAGATTCAGGAAATCATCCTTTCACTGTGGGAAAACAGTGCAGTCCTGACAAAAACAGCTCAACAACTGTATCTGCATCGCAATTCTCTCCAGTACAAGATTGATAAATGGGAAGAATTGACCGGTCTTCAGTTGAAAGAATTGACTGACCTCACCTTGTGTTATCAGTTGATTTTACCAGATATAATCTAAAGTTTTGTGCAAGTTGCACAGAACTTTTTTATTTTTTTGGTCACCTTGCCATAGAAAAGTAAAACGTTTTCATCTATAATAAAACTATCAAATGACAAAAGGAGTTCTCCACAATGGTAGAATTAAATCTTAAAAATATTTACAAAAAATATCCAAACAGCGAACACTATTCAGTTGAAGATTTCAACTTGAACATCAAAGACAAAGAGTTTATCGTTTTCGTAGGACCTTCAGGATGTGGTAAATCAACTACTCTTCGTATGATTGCTGGTCTTGAAGACATCACTGAAGGTACTGCATCTATCGATGGCGTTGTTGTCAATGACGTAGCTCCAAAAGACCGTGACATCGCCATGGTATTCCAAAACTACGCTCTTTACCCACACATGACTGTATACGATAACATGGCCTTCGGTTTGAAATTGCGTAAATACAGTAAAGAAGACATTGACAAACGTGTACAAGAAGCAGCAGAAATTCTTGGTTTGAAAGAATTCTTGGAACGCAAACCTGCTGACCTTTCTGGTGGTCAACGTCAACGTGTTGCCATGGGTCGTGCAATCGTCCGTGATGCCAAAGTATTCTTGATGGACGAACCTTTGTCAAACTTGGATGCTAAACTTCGTGTATCAATGCGTGCTGAAATCGCTAAAATCCACCGTCGTATCGGAGCTACAACTATCTACGTAACTCACGACCAAACAGAAGCGATGACACTTGCAGACCGTATCGTTATCATGTCAGCAACTAAGAACCCTGCTGGTACAGGTACTATCGGACGTGTTGAACAAATCGGTACTCCTCAAGAAGTTTACAAAAACCCAGTTAACAAATTCGTAGCAGGATTTATCGGAAGTCCAGCTATGAACTTTATCAACGTTAAATTGAACGGTGACCACATCGTTGGTGACGGCTTTAACTTGAAAGTTCCAGAAGGTGCTTTGAAAGTTCTTCGTGAAAAAGGTTACGATGGTAAAGAATTGATCTTCGGTATCCGTCCAGAAGATGTGAATGCAGAACCTGCTTTCCTTGAAACATTCCCAGAATCAGTTGTGAAAGCAACGATCTCTGTATCAGAATTGCTAGGTTCAGAATCTCACCTATATTGCCAAGTTGGTAAAGATGAATTCGTTGCAAAAGTTGACGCTCGTGACTACTTACAAGCTGGTGCAACAGTTGAACTTGGATTTGACTTGAACAAAGCACACTTCTTCGATGTAGAAACTGAAAAAACAGTTTACTAAGATAGTTTTAAATCAATGAGCACTACTAGATTTTTTCTGGTAGTGTTTTTTTATTAAGTTTAGCAAACTCTTACAGAAGAGGCTTTTCTAGTTTTCATATCCTCAAAAAAGTGTTAAAATGGTAGGAAGAATTGGAGAGTATGCATGCCCAAAGAAGTAATTTATTCAGGCGATGAAGTCGTCGCTTTAACGCAAAAATATTTATCGAAAGAAGATGTGGCTTTTGTACACAAGGCCTTGGTTTACGCTGTAGAATGCCATAGTGGTCAATATCGTAAATCAGGTGAGCCCTACATTATTCATCCCATTCAGGTAGCTGGAATTTTGGCTAAACTCAAGCTAGATGCTGTTACAGTTGCCTGTGGTTTTTTGCATGACGTGGTAGAAGACACAGAAGCTACCTTGGATGACTTAGAGCGTGAGTTTGGCCATGATGTTCGAGTGATTGTGGACGGTGTTACCAAACTTGGTAAGGTTGAGTACAAGTCTATCGAAGAACAGCTGGCTGAAAACCACTGCAAGATGCTTATGGCCATGTCAGAGGATATCCGTGTTATCTTGGTCAAACTTTCTGACCGTCTGCACAATATGCGCACCCTCAAACATCTTCGTAAGGACAAGCAGGAGCGTATTTCGAGAGAAACCATGGAAATCTATGCGCCACTTGCTCACCGTTTGGGGATTTCAAGTGTTAAGTGGGAACTAGAAGACCTCTCTTTCCGCTATCTGAATCCAACTGAATTTTACAAGATTAGTCACATGATGAAGGAAAAACGTCAAGAACGCGAAGCCTTGGTCGATGAAGTTGTGACGAAACTTGAGGAATACTCTTCTGAGCGCCACCTTACAGGGAAAATCTATGGACGTCCAAAGCATATCTACTCTATTTATCGCAAGATGCAGGACAAGAAAAAACGCTTTGAGGAGATCTATGACCTAATTGCCATTCGCTGTATCCTAGACACTCAGAGTGATGTCTATGCGATGCTAGGTTACGTTCATGAGCTTTGGAAACCAATGCCAGGTCGTTTCAAGGACTATATTGCCAACCGTAAGGCCAATGGTTACCAGTCTATCCATACGACTGTTTACGGACCAAAAGGACCGATTGAGTTCCAGATTCGTACCAAGGAAATGCATGAGGTTGCTGAGTACGGTGTTGCGGCTCACTGGGCCTACAAAAAAGGAATGAAAGGTCAAGTTAATAGCAGGGAATCTGCCATTGGGATGAACTGGATCAAGGAGATGATGGAGCTCCAAGACCAGGCGGATGATGCCAAGGAATTTGTAGATACGGTCAAAGAAAACTATCTGGCAGAAGAGATTTATGTCTTTACTCCAGACGGAGCGGTTCGTTCTCTTCCAAAGGATTCGGGGCCGATTGACTTTGCCTATGAGATTCATACCAAGATTGGGGAAAAAGCAACTGGTGCCAAGGTCAATGGCCGTATGGTTCCATTGACGACCAAGCTGAAAACAGGGGACCAGGTTGAAATCATCACCAATCCAAATTCATTTGGACCAAGCCGTGACTGGCTCAATATGGTTAAGACCAGCAAGGCCCGTAACAAAATTCGTCAGTTCTTTAAAAACCAGGATAAAGAATTGTCCATCAATAAAGGTCGTGAATTGCTGATTAGTCAGCTCCAAGAAAACGGCTATGTGGCTAATAAATTTATGGATAAACGTCACATGGATGAAGTCCTTCAAAAAACTAGTTACAAAACAGAAGAAGCCCTTTTTGCAGCCATTGGTTTTGGAGAAATCGGAGCCATCACTGTCTTTAACCGTTTGACGGAGAAGGAACGTCGTGAAGAAGAGCGTGCCAAGGCCAAGGCAGAGGCTGAAGAATTGGTTAAGGGTGGCGAAGTCAAGGTGGAGAACAAGGACACGCTTAAGGTTAAGCATGAGGGTGGAGTAGTCATTCAAGGTGCTTCTGGGCTCTTGATCCGGATTGCCAAATGTTGTAACCCTGTTCCAGGTGATGATATCGTCGGCTATATTACCAAAGGACGCGGAGTAGCCATCCACCGTGTAGACTGTATGAACCTTCGTTCACAGGAAAACTATGAGCAACGTCTACTAGATGTTGAATGGGAAGACCAATTCTCAAGCAAGGAATATATGGCTCACATCGATATCTACGGACTCAACCGTTCTGGTCTATTGAATGATATCTTGCAAGTCTTATCAAATACGACTAAGAATATCTCAACAGTTAATGCCCAACCAACCAAGGATATGAAATTTGCTAATATCCATGTTTCCTTTGGAATTTCAAACCTTTCAATGCTGACCACTGTAGTTGATAAGATTAAGAGTGTACCAGAAGTTTACTCAGTCAAACGTACCAATGGTTAAGTTTGTTTGATATAATCAGAAAGGATTGCTATGAGAATTATCGTTCAGCGTGTCAAGAAAGCTCAAGTCTCTATTGAAGGTCAAGTATATGGGAAAATCCAGCAGGGGCTCTTACTCTTAGTGGGTGTTGGACCTGAGGATCAAAAAGAAGATATGGATTATGCAGTCAGAAAGCTTGTCAATATGCGGATTTTCTCAGATGCTGAAGGCAAGATGAACCTTTCTGTTAAAGATATCCAAGGAGAAATCCTCTCCATCTCTCAGTTTACTTTGTTTGCTGATACCAAAAAAGGCAATCGTCCAGCCTTTACAGGCGCCGCTAAACCGGATATGGCGGAAGCTTTCTATCAAGAATTTAACCAAGAACTAGCCAAGGAAGTTCCTGTTGAGACAGGAGTCTTTGGAGCAGATATGCAGGTAGAACTGGTCAATGATGGCCCAGTAACCATCATCCTTGACACCAAAAATAGATAAGAAAAACCAAGCTCGCGGGCTTGGTTTTTTGCTGATAGAGATTTTAGTTCATTTTTTCAACATAGAGTTGCTTAGCAATTTCGAAGCTGACTTGAAGTTCTTCATGGTTGTGAATCAAAGTAAAGGTATTAGAAAAGTCTTCAAACTGTTGAACTTGGAGTATGTCTCCAATATTGATAGCGTGTTTTTCCAGATATTTGAGGAGATCAAAGCTATCGTGAACTCGAGTCAGGAGATAGGTTCCAGCTTCTTTAGTTTCTGAAAGTGGTAAGTTGTTGATTTCAACCAAAAGCTCTCCTTTAGCAGGAATTGTACCACCGTGAGGGCAAGTTTTTGGGAAACCTAGCATACTTTCTAATCTCTCTACAAAAAAGTCTGAAACAGTATGTTCTAATACTTCAGCTTCTTCATGAATTTGGTCACTGGTATAGTCTAGATGGTGGACCAGGAAAACCTCAATCAGACGATGTTTACGATAAAGCTCTGATACAAGTGTTAGACCAATATCGGTTAGCAAGTATCCTTTTTTCTTGTCTTTTAAGATGAGATTTTCAGACTGCATGCGCTTGATCATTTCGGTTACAGCTGGAGGAGATACCTGCATTCGAGCAGCAATTTCCTTATTGGTAATCTTAGGAACATCCATGCCAATCTCATAAATACATTTTAAGTAGTCTTCTTTATTTGGTGTCATTCGCATTTCCTTGTTTATGTTCTCCATCTAGTATACCAAAAAAAGCTAGATTTCTCTAGCTTTCTGCCTTGTCACAAGTGGGCTTTCTTTTAGTCAAGTGACTTTGCTGCTTCAATGGCTGCTTCAAAGTTTGGCTCAGAATTGATATTGTCCACATACTCAACATAACGGATAATATTGTTAGCATCAAGGACAAAGACCGCGCGAGCAAGTAAGTGCCACTCATTGATTAAGAGGGCGTAATCTTGTCCAAAAGAGTGGTCGAAGTAGTCTGATAGCATGATGGCATTTTCAATTCCCTCTGCACCACACCAGCGCTTTTGAGCAAATGGAAGATCCATTGATACTGTTAGGACTACAGTGTTGTCTAAACTGGCTAGCTCTTGGTTAAAGCGACGAGTCTGAAGTGAACAGATACCAGTATCAATAGAAGGAATGACACTCAAAATCTTTATCTTACCTTCAAAGTCAGCTAGTGTTTTTTTTGAGAGATCAGTCGTAGTGAGAGAAAAGTCAAGTGCCTTGTCTCCAACTTGTAGTTGTTTTCCAGTAAAAGTCACAGGGTTTCCAAGGAATGTAGTCATAAGCTACTCCAATCTTTTTTATTTTATTTTACATTGAAACATTAGATTTTCCCAATAATTTGACCGGAAATTGAACAGATAAAAACGTCAATTCAAGGAGAATGACGTTTTTATTGTTTATTTAGACAAACCTTCAGCAATCTTTTCAAGATTGTATTTCATCATGTTGTAGTAGCTATCGCCTTCTTTACCTTGTTCAGCGATAGAGTCAGTAAAGATTTGTGCGTAGATTGGGATGTTTGTGTCTTGTGAAACAGTCTTCATTGGACGGTCATCCACACTTGATTCTACAAAGAGGGAAGGAGTTTTTGTTTGGCGAAGTTTTTCAACCAGAGTCTTGATTTGGTCAGGTGTTCCTTCTTCTTCAGTATTGATTTCCCAGATGTAGGCACTTGGGACACCGTAGGCTTTAGAGAAGTATTTGAAGCATCCTTCACTGGTTACGATCAATTTCTTTTCAGCAGGGATATTGTTGAATTTAGCTTTTGCTTCCTTATCAAGCTTGTCTAGTTTTTCAGTATATTCTTTGAGATTTTTTTCGTAGAATTCCTTGTTGCTAGGGTCTTTAGCGCTCAATTGTTTGGCGATATTTTTAGCAAAGATAATTCCATTTTCAAGGTTAAGCCAAGCGTGTGGGTCTTCTTTACCTTTTTCGTTTTGGCCTTCAAGGTAGATAACATCAACGCCTTCGCTGACTGCAAAGTAGTCTTTGTTTTCAGTTTTCTTGGCATTTTCTACCAATTTGCTAAACCAAGCATTGCCACCTGTTTCAAGGTTGATGCCGTTATAGAAAATGAGGTCTGCTTCAGAAGTTTTCTTGACATCTTCAGGAAGTGGTTCGTATTCGTGTGGGTCTTGACCAACAGGAACGATACTGTGAAGATCAATCTTATCACCAGCAATATTTTTAGTAATATCAGCGATGATTGAGTTTGTAGCCACAACTTTTAGTTTATGACCAGAAGCTGCATCTTTTTTTCCACTAGCACATGCTACAAGAGCAATGACGGAAAGAAAGAGAACGAACAATGTACCTAATTTTTTCATTAGATCCTCCAATTTATTGGGGTTTTGCCCCTTATTTTAACAAATGTTTATTTTTCAGTTTCAAATATCGTTGTTTTGGAGCGATAAAGAAGCTAATGAGAAAGAAACTAGCAGCTGTGAGCACGATACTAGAACCTGCCGCAACGTTAAAGCTATAGCCGATAAAGAGTCCCAAAACTGAAGCAGTAGCTCCAAAGGTTGAGGAAAGGAAAATCATGCTTTTCAGGCTATTAGCATAAAGATAAGCAGTTGCAGCTGGGGTAATCAGCATGGCTACGATAAGGATGGTTCCGACACTTTGCATAGCAGTCACTGACACCAGAGTCAAGAGTACCATGAGTAGATAGTGGTAGAAATTAACTGGCATGCCCATAGCCTTGGCCAAGAGTTCATCAAAGGAAGTTATCAAGAGTTGCTTGAAGAAAATCCAGATTAACAAGAGAATGGCTGCCCCTACCCCCATAGTAATAAACATATCTGTATCTTGAACAGCAAGAATATTACCAAAAAGGATATGGAACAGGTCAGTTGAACTTTTAGCGACACTAATCAAGATGATACCGAGGGCTAAGAAAGAAGAAAAGGTAATGCCGATGGCGGTATCACTTTTGATAATCGAGTTTCCCTTGATGTAGGTAATGATGATGGCAGCTAGCAATCCAAAGACAATGGCTCCGATAAAGAAGTCAAGACCCAAGATGAAGGAGAGGGCTACACCTGGTAAGACAGCATGTGAAATGGCATCTCCCATGAGTGACATCCCACGTAGGATGATGAAGCATCCCACAGCTCCAGCTACGACCCCTACGACAATGGCTGTTATCAAGGCATTTTGTAAGAAATGGAATTTTTGCAATCCATCGATAAATTCTGCAATCATAGGTCACCTCCATTGAAAAAGAGTCGATTACCGTAAGCTTCTTTGAGATTGGCTTCGGTAAAGGTTTCTTTTGTCGGACCAAAGGCAATCACTTCTCGATTGACAAGTAAGACTTGATCGAAGTAGTGGGGAACCTTGCTAAGGTCATGGTGGACGATGAGAACCGTCTTCCCAGCTTTTTTCAGATCTCTCAGCGTATTCATGATGATTTCCTCACTGACAGAATCAATCCCAACAAAAGGTTCATCCAAGAGGATATAGTCGGCTTCCTGCACCAAGCATCTGGCAATCAAGACCCGCTGGAATTGACCTCCAGACAGTTGACTGATTTGACGTTCAGCGTAGTCAGCTAGGCCGACGATTTCAAGGGCTTCCTCTACTTTTTTCCAATGTTTAGCCTTTAAACTACGAAAGAGAGGAATAGAGGGAAATAGTCCTAGCGAGACGCATTCCTTGACCTTGATGGGAAAGTTATAGTCGATATTGATTTTTTGTTCGACATAGGCAATTCGGTGTAAGGATTTTTTAACTTCCTTGTCATCGAGAAATGCCTGACCTTGATGTGGGATAATTCCCAGCATACCTTTTAGTAATGTTGATTTTCCAGCGCCGTTTGGACCAATGATACCGGTAATTGTTGGTCCTTGAAGCACTAGTGAAATATCCTTAAGTGCCAATGTCTCTTTGTAGGAGACACTGAGGTTTTCTATACGTATCATACACTTGTATACCTCCTGTCTCTTAATATACCTTAATTTTATTTTTAAGTCAAGTTAATTTTTGTAAAAATTTAAAATATTAATGATTAAAATAAGAAGGCAACTCGGCATTTTTAATTGCATTCCCCAGGGATTTTTGCTAAGCTAAGAATAAGCGAAATTAGGAAAGCGAGAACAAGATGACACGTTATCAAGATGATTTTTATGACGCCATAAATGGTGAGTGGGAAAAGACTGCCGTCATTCCAGCTGATAAATCGAGAACAGGTGGTTTTATCGACCTTGACGAAGAAATTGAAGAGTTGATGCTAACGACAACCGACAAATGGTTGGCAGGTGAAGATGTGCCAGAAGATGCTATCTTGGCAAACTTTGTTAAGTACCATCGTATGGTCAGAGATTTTGACAAACGAGAAGTAGATGGCATCAAACCAGTTCTTCCTTTATTGAAGGAATACCAAGATTTGGAAAGTTTTGCGGACTTCGCAGGTAAACTAGCAGCATTTGAATTAGCTGGCAAACCAAACTTCCTTCCATTTGGTGTATCACCAGACTTTATGGATGCTAGAACCAATGTTCTCTGGGCTAGTGCTCCAGGAACTATCTTGCCTGATACAACCTACTATGCGGAAGACCATCCACAGCGTGAGGAATTATTGAACCTTTGGAAAGAAAGTACTTCTAATCTCCTCAAAGTCTATAACTTCTTAGACGAAGAAATAGAAGATTTGCTAGAGAAACGATTGGAGTTGGACCGTCGCATCGCAGCTGTAGTGCTCTCAAATGAAGAAAGTTCAGAATATGCCAAACTTTACCATCCATATTCTTATGAAGATTTCAAAAAGTTTGCCCCTGCACTTCCTTTAGATGATTTCTTCCAAGCAGTGATTGGACAAACTCCAGACAATGTTATTGTAGATGAAGAACGTTTCTGGCAAGCAGCAGAGCAATTCTATAGTGAAGAAGCTTGGCCTTTGCTCAAAGCAACCTTGATCTTGAGTGTGGTTAATCTTTCAACTAGTTATCTAACAGATGAGATTCGTATCTTGTCAGGTGCCTACGGACGAGCTCTTTCAGGAGTTCCAGAGGCTCAAGACAAACGCAAGGCTGCTTACCATTTAGCTCAAGGACCATTCAAACAAGCCCTGGGTCTTTGGTATGCCCACGAAAAATTCTCTCCAGAAGCCAAGGCAGACGTTGAGAAAAAAGTGGCAACTATGATTGATGTTTATAAGGAACGCTTGGCTAAGAATGACTGGTTGACTCCTGAAACACGAGAAAAAGCTATCGTCAAACTCAATGTCATCAAGCCTTATATCGGTTATCCAGAAGAATTGCCAGCTCGCTACAAGGATAAAGTAGTAGACGAAAACGCTAGCCTCTTTGAGAATGCCCTATCCTTTGCGCGCGTGGAAATCAAGCACAGTTGGAGCAAGTGGAACCAGCCAGTTGACTACAAAGAGTGGGGCATGCCTGCTCACATGGTCAATGCCTACTACAATCCGCAAAAGAACTTGATTGTCTTTCCAGCCGCTATCTTACAGGCGCCATTCTATGACTTGCATCAGTCATCTTCTGCCAACTATGGTGGTATCGGAGCAGTTATTGCCCATGAAATTTCTCACGCCTTTGATACTAACGGAGCTTCCTTTGATGAAAATGGAAGTCTCAAGGATTGGTGGACAGAGAGCGACTATGCAGCCTTTAAAGAGAAAACGCAGAAGGTTATCGACCAGTTTGATGGTCAAGAATCTTACGGCGCAACTATTAACGGTAAATTGACCGTATCAGAAAACGTTGCGGACCTAGGAGGTATCGCTGCTGCTCTTGAAGCTGCTAAAAGAGAACCAGACTTCTCAGCTGAAGAATTCTTCCATAACTTTGCGCGTATTTGGCGTATGAAAGGCCGCCCAGAGTTGATGAAACTCATGGCCAGTGTTGATGTGCACGCGCCAGCTAAACTCCGTGTCAATGTCCAAGTGCCAAACTTTGATGATTTCTTTACAACCTATGATGTCAAAGAAGGCGACGGTATGTGGCGCTCACCAGAAGATCGTGTGATTATTTGGTAATCAAAAAACCAAGGATGTTTGATCCTTGGTTTTTAGCTTGCTAGAAAAATGGGTTAAAAGTTTTTTCGTGAGCGATGGTCGTAGCTGGTCCGTGACCTGGATAGACATCGTAGTTAGGAAGAGTAAAGAGCTGGGTTTGGATACTATGAAGGAGTTGTTCCATGCTACCAGTAGGTAGGTCTGTTCGTCCAATAGTTTCTCGGAAGAGTGCATCACCCGTTAAGACCAAGTGTCCATCTGGGAAAACAAATGAAACTCCTCCGATAGAGTGGCCTGGAGTTGGTAATACAGTGAAGCGGAACTCATCAATCTGGTATTCTTCATGAAAGACAAAGGTGTGTTCAGCTGGTTTACATACGACGTCTGCCATATCGTCGTGTCGAGGAAGGCCAGAAAGATTGTCGACAGGAGTAAAGAGCCAAGCAGCTTCGCTTTCTGCCACATATACGGGAGGATTTCCGAAAGTATCTCTGACCAAGTCTAGACTCATAATATGGTCGTAGTGGGTATGGGTCAAGAGGATAGCGCAGACTGGTTTATTGATGGTCTCGATAGTCTTGCGAATGGCTTCCCAATGGCTACCCGGATCAACAACAATCAGGTGCTGGTCCCCTTCAAGATAATAAGTGTTTTCATAGGCAACAGGATTCACAGTTTTGTGGATTTTCATAGGATTTCCTCTTTCAAAGAATATACTCCTATTAGTATAACATAGAAGCATAAAATAAGGAATCAAGAAGAAAGTCCCTTGAGCGAAGAGACCTTGTTTTTGATTAAAAATGATTTTTCCAGGCATGGAAACGAGCATCCAGCAGGAGTTGTGTCAGATTTTTTAAGATTTCAACTTGCTCAGGCTCCAGAGTCTGAGCTTGAGAAACAAGTTGTCGAACATGGTCAATAGCATTTTTAGAAGACAGTTCATTAATGGAGCTGATTCCAGATTCTAGGATGGTTCCGAAAAAGAGATCAAAGTAGAGTTCCAGTTCTTCATCGGGCACACTGTCCACCCATTCTTTAAGAGTGTCTTTGATTTGGAGACTTTCGCTACTGATGGCCTCTAGTTGGACAAAGTGGTGTCCCTCTGTCAGCCAACTAAAGGTACTGTGTTGGGCGATACCGCCGAGAGCTGTAGACTTGACGACGATAGGTGTATCAGGGACTTCTAGCATCATGCCAATGACAGATCCCTGTGGGACATAGCGGCGAATTTTTGGAATAACATCTTGATAACCAGTGGTTTCAGTCAGATGAGCCTGCAAACCAGGGGCATCGTAGGTATAAATCGCAGATATCTTTTCCTGCAATTCAGGTTGGATTTGACTAGCAGCATAGATGGCTAGATTCCCACCTTTAGAATGTCCAGCAAGCATGACGTTTTGTTTTGGATGTTGGGTAAAGAAATCTTCCAAGTATTCAAGAGCATCCTTTTGGGCAGGGATTTCCTTCATGTAGGTCATATGGAAATCTTCCTTCCAGCCAATAATACTGTCGTCTGTGCCACGAAAGACAATCAGATAAGTATCTAGGTTCAGACGATAGGTCATAGCAGCGAACTGCTTTTGAAGTTCTGTGTCGACCTCGTTGACAAAATTAGAAAGTTTGCTATTTTTAAAACGTTTGTGTTGGGATAACTGATTGAGGAGCTGAAGTCGTTCTTTATTGGTCAACATGGTACTTTCTCGAGGGACACGTGTTGCAACATCGCTTAAACGATTGACAGGCTGGTCCAATAGGTTATCAAAAGAAAGATAGGTCAACTCAGTCAGAGCAAGTATATCCAGTTCATTTAAGGGAAGATCATAAAAAGAATCGTATTGAACGTCAGTTAGGTAGTCAAAAATATTGGCCATGAGAATTCCTTTCTTAACTTTTATCATATCAGATTTACATCAATTTCGCTAGTAGTCAGAAGAATTTTGCTATAATATAAAAAAAGGAGGAGCAGATGCATAAGATTTTACTAGTAGAAGATGATCCAGTAATCCGTCAGCAAGTTGGGAAAATGCTCTCTGAATGGGGTTTTGAAGTAGTTATGGTAGAAGACTTTATGGAAGTTCTGACACTATTTGTTCAATCTCAACCTCATCTGGTTCTCATGGATATCGGCTTGCCTCTCTTTAATGGTTATCACTGGTGCCAGGAGATTCGCAAGATTTCCAAAGTTCCTATTATGTTTCTGTCATCAAGAGACCAGGCTATGGATATCGTGATGGCTATTAATATGGGAGCTGACGATTTTGTGACCAAGCCTTTTGACCAGCAGGTCCTTTTAGCTAAGGTACAGGGATTATTGCGCCGCTCTTATGAGTTTGGACGGGATGAGAGTCTCCTAGAGTATGCTGGAGTTATTCTCAATACCAAGTCGATGGATGTGCATGTCAATGGCAAAGCTATCAGTTTAACAAAGAATGAATTTCAGATTTTGCGGGTTTTATTTGAACATGCGGGAAATATCGTAGCGCGTGATGATTTGATGCGGGAACTCTGGAACAGTGACTTTTTTATTGACGACAATACCTTGTCCGTTAATGTCGCTCGTTTGCGTAAGAAATTGGAGGAAGAAGGTTTGATTGGTTTTATTGAAACCAAGAAAGGAATAGGGTACGGATTGAAACATGCTTGAACTTAAAAGTTTTTTTCTAGCTTATATCCGTTCGCGTAGCCGTTTTTTTACTTTTATTCTGTTATTGACGGGTCTCATCTTTCTTTTTGATGTCCTATTTGTTAGTCAAGTGCCCTACTTTAACTATTTCTTCTTTCTATCTACATTTTTGACATTTTTGTTTTTGGTATTTGATTTCTTGATAGAATTGCAACGTTATCGTAAGGAATTGCTCTATGGCGAAAGAAAAGCTAAGTCACCAATGGAAGTCCTTCTAACTGAAAAATTAGAGAAAAGTGAATCTGAACTCTATCAAAAGAAATCAGATGCTGAAAACCGCTACAATGATTTGGTGGACTACTATACACTCTGGGTTCATCAGATAAAAACACCAATTGCAGCCAGTAAACTCCTTGTAAGTGAGGTGGCAGATCGCCAACTGAAACAACAGTTGGAGCAGGAAATTTTTAAGATTGATTCCTATACCAATCTCGTACTCCAATATCTACGCTTAGAAAGCTTCCATGATGATTTGGTTTTGAAGAAAGAAAATATAGAAGATTTGGTCAAGGAAGTCATTCGCAAATATGCCCTTTTCTTTATTCAGAAAGGTCTTAGCATCAATCTGCATGACTTGGATAGAAGCATTGTGACGGATAAGAAGTGGCTGTTGGTAGTCATTGAACAAATCCTGTCAAATAGCCTCAAGTACACAAATGTAGGTGGAATTGAAGTCTATATGGATGGTCAAGAACTTTGCATCAAGGATACTGGGATTGGCATCAAAAACAGTGATCAATTGCGAGTCTTTGAACGCGGATTTTCAGGCTATAATGGTCGAATGACCCAGCAGTCATCTGGACTTGGACTCTATCTAACCCAGAAAATCAGCCAAGAATTAGGACATCAAATCCGTATCGAATCAGAGCTTGGGCAAGGAACAACTGTGAGGATTAAGTTCTCTGAAGTGAATTTACTGATTGAATGAAAAGAATTGTGAAGAGCTTGGAAGAAACCTTTCAAGCTCTTCTTTAGACCTTGATATAGTGAGAAAAAAGGCTTCAATTAGATAAAAATGTAATCTTACAAAAATGTAAGATTAAAGGCCTCTTTTGTAAGGTTATGTTATGGCAAGCCATCTTTTTTTGGAGTAAACTTAGAGCATAAAGAAAAAGGAGAGAAACCATGAAAACAATTTTACAAAAGAAACATACAAGTAAGCCGAGTCCAAAGGATATCGAGCGAGTTCAAATCGGCATCGAAATGATGCAAGCTCAGTTTCAATTAATGGGATATTAAAAGGAGAAGTTAAAATGACAGTATTAGATGTAAAACACGTTCAAAAGATTTATAAAACTCGCTTTCAAGGCAACCAAGTAGAAGCCCTGAAAGATATTCACTTTACCGTTGAAAAAGGCGACTACGTTGCTATCATGGGTGAATCTGGTTCTGGTAAATCGACCCTACTCAATATTCTTGCTATGCTTGACAAGCCAACTCGTGGTCAGGTCTATCTGAATGGAACTGATACAGCTACCATTAAAAATTCTGAAGCATCAAGCTTCCGTCGGGAAAAGTTAGGCTTTGTCTTCCAAGACTTCAATTTGTTAGATACGCTTTCTGTTAAAGACAATATCTTACTCCCTTTGGTCTTGTCTAGAAAGCCTATTACAGAAATGATGAAAAAATTGGTCGTGACGGCCGAAAATCTTGGCATCAATCAATTGCAGGAGAAGTACCCTTATGAAATCTCTGGAGGGCAAAAACAAAGGGTAGCAGTTGCAAGGGCTATCATCACAGAGCCAGAAATTCTCCTCGCTGATGAGCCAACAGGAGCCCTAGACTCTAAGTCATCTACAGCACTGCTAGATGTCTTCGATGAGATTAACGAGCGAGGTCAAACCATTCTCATGGTAACCCACTCAACAGCTGCAGCCAGCCGTGCTAAACGTGTCATTTTCATCAAGGACGGTATTCTCTATAATCAAATCTACCGTGGTGAAAAGACAGATCGTCAGATGTTCCAAGAAATCTCTGACACCTTGACTGTTATGGCAAGTGAGGTGAACTAGTATGTTTCGATTAACCAATAAGTTGGCCATCTCCAACTTAATCAAAAACCGCAAACTCTATTACCCTTTTGCACTAGCAGTTCTCCTTGCAGTTACTATCAGCTATCTATTTTATTCATTAACTTTTAATCCTAAAATGGTAGAAATGCGGGGTGGATCTTCTATTCAATTTACCCTTCAACTAGGTCTGATCGTAGTGACACTTGCATCTGCCATTATCGTACTTTATGCCAATAGTTTTGTCATGAAAAATCGTTCCAAAGAACTGGGCATATATGGCATGTTGGGCTTAGAAAAACGCCATTTGATTGGTATGACCTTTAAGGAACTCTTGATATTTGGGCTAGTAACAGTCACTGCTGGGATTGGAATTGGTGCCCTCTTTGATAATCTGATTTTCGCTTTATTGCTCAAACTTTCAAAGATGAAAGTGGAGTTAGTAGCCACATTCCAATGGTCCGTAGTCCTTTCCATCCTTCTGGTATTTGGTTTTATCTTCTTAGTCATTGTCTTCCTAAATGCTATCCGCATTATCCGTATGGATGCTCTCCAACTATCTCGTGAGAAAGCAAAAGGTGAGAAGAAGGGCCGTTTCCTAGTGTTTCAGACAATCTTGGGACTACTCTCTTTAGGTAGTGGCTATTATCTAGCTCAAAGCGTAACAAATGCTCTATTAGCTATTTCTACCTTCTTTTTAGCTGTAATACTGGTCATTTTAGGAACCTATCTCTTGTTCAATGCTGGGATTACAGTTTTCTTGAAAATGCTCAAGAAAAACAAGAAATATTACTACAAACCTAATAATCTCATCTCTGTTTCTAACCTCATTTTCCGTATGAAGAAAAATGCGGTTGGTTTAGCGACTATTGCCATCCTTTCCACCATGGTTTTGGTCACCATGTCAGCAGCAACCAGTATCTACAATGGTTCTGAAAATATTAAAAAACTCCTGTATCCTCACGATATGTCAATTTCAGGACAAAATGTAGAAGTTGAGGATTTAGACAAGCTTTTGACTCAATACGCTAGCGAAAAGAACCTAACAATCAGCACTAAGGATGTTCTTAGCTATGCAAGTTTCGGCCTTTCTAGTCAAGATGGTACCAAATTAACCACCTTTGAAAAAGGTCAAAATAGTGTTATGCCCAAGACAGTTTTCCTAGTCTTTGATCAAAAGGATTATGAAAAAATGACTGGACAAAAGCTGAACCTTACGAATAATGAGGTGGGACTATTCGCTAAGAACGATGGCCTTAAAGGTCAAAAAGCATTCAGTCTTAACAATCAGAACTATACGATCAAGCAAGAAATTCAGCAAGATTTCCTCAGAGACCATGTTGCTAACCAGTATGTACTTTTGATCTCAGATTATAACTACCTTGTTGTCTCAAATTTGCAGGACTTTTTAGATAAATACCAGGATTCTGCTATATACACTCAGTTATATGGTGGAATGGATGTGACGGCAAGTAAAGAGGAACAACTCAAACTTGCAGATGATTTTGAAAACTACTCTGATAATTTCAGTCACAATCTCAAGAACGAGAATGGTATGGTTTACGGTGCAAACATTGCGAGTGAGTCAACTGTCGAAATGAACGCTCTCTTTGGAGGAGTTCTCTTTATTGGAATTTTCCTCTCTATCATCTTTATGGTAGGTACAGTTCTCGTTATCTACTATAAACAAATCTCAGAAGGTTATGAAGACCGTGAACGCTTTGTCATCCTGCAAAAAGTTGGCTTAGACCAAAAACAAATCAAGCAAACCATTAATAAACAAGTCTTGACTGTTTTCTTCCTACCTCTGGTCTTTGCCTTTCTTCATCTGGCTTTTGCTTATCACATGTTGAGCCTGATTCTCAAGGTCGTTGGTGTTGTTGATTCAGCCATGATGTTAAGTGTAACACTTTCTATTTGTGGTATCTTTGCCCTCATCTACGTACTTATCTTTATGATTACTTCAAGAAGCTATCGTAGAATTGTTCAAATGTAAAAACAGAAACATCAAAAAAGAGAGTGGGACAGAAATCGTTAATTCGTTAGAATTCGATTTCGTCGTTCCACCTCCGCACAGTTGAGTAGGGCTGTAAAAGCTGATGAAATCAGCGTAGTAGAGCCCACTCAACCACTGCGTCTTGCTCGACAATCCAAATACAATTGAGAGGCTAGGATTTTTGTCCTAGCCTCTTTTTTAGTAGCTGGGATTTTGTACCAGGTTTTAACTTTTATTTCTCAACAGGTGATTTATTGGCGATATCAGCTAGGATTGCTGCTACAAACTCATCATGTTTAAACATTAAAAAGGTATCTACTTTCAGAGGAGATATCGTTTTTCTTCTTCGGATAAGGATACAAAAATTTCTTCCCTTCTCTATCTTTTAAATTAATTGATTTCTTCAGGGAAAGACTGTAAAATTTTTGATATAATATGTAGGATGGACTGACGGATATTTAAAAGATAATGTTCAAAAGAATCACAGGTAAGAATTAAAAATATGTAAGATTGGACAGAAGTCTCTCTACCATCATCCATGCAGAAACAAGATTATATGAAATAAAAGGAGTAACCAATGTCCGGAAACTATTCAACACGTGAATTCCGCGAGAAACTATATGATGACCTTCATGTTCGATTAAGAGATACAGTGATTTTGATGTGTGCGATTTTTATTGCCTCTATAGGTCTAAATATGAACTCAACAGCAGTCGTTATTGGAGCCATGCTGATTTCCCCTCTTATGACACCGATTGTTGGACTGGGGTTTGGTTTAGCTATTTTTGATACGCGTTTAATCAAGCAATCTCTAGAGGTTTTATTTACTCAAGTATTGGTCAGCTTGCTTGTCTCGACTCTGTATTTCTGGATTTCTCCCTTATCTTATGCAAGTAGTGAGTTGATTGCACGAACCTCTCCAACCATTTGGGATGTTCTCATTGCTATTGCTGGTGGGATAGCAGGCGTAATTGGTTCAAGGAAAAAAGAAGCAAACAATATCGTGCCAGGAGTAGCCATTGCAACAGCTCTGATGCCACCTATCTGTACTGCAGGCTATGGTTTAGCTAATGGAAATGTACGATTTTTATTTGGGGCCCTCTATCTTTTCTTGATTAACTGTGTCTTTATCATGCTAGCCAACATTGTTGGAACAAGAATTATGATGAGAAAATCTCCTTTAAGTTCATTTAAAGAGCTAAACATTAAAATGAGAATTGGGTTGATCTCCTTGATTGTATTATTGGTTCTTCCAGCTAGCTATTCAGCAGTCACTCTGACGATGGATCAAGCACGAAAAGAAGGGATCAAACAATTTGTAGGAAAAGAGTTCGCCAATCATACGGTCATTAATCAAGTCTACAAGTCAAGGAACAATGAATTGGTCTTGACGGTTGTTGGAGATCCGATTTCAGAAGAAGAATTAGAAACCATTCGCCAAAAGCAGGCCTCTTACGGTATTCAATCTGTTCAATTGAAAGTCAATCAAGTCCATAATTCGACAAAATTAGATAGTGAGACGACCAAGGAATTTTACGAAACCATTAACCAGTATATCGATCAAAAACTCTCTGAAAAAGATTCACAAAACGATCTCGTAAAAGAAAATGAGGCAGACAAGGATTGAGGATAGTCAACTTATCTAACTCATGGAAGCAAATCTTGGGAGGATATCCTATATCCAAAAGTTAATGGATAGAAAGGATTATTGATGAGGATACTATTTGTGGTGGTTTGACCAATCACTACTAGCTCAGACTAAATAAAGAAGCAACAACGTTTTCAGTTGTTGCTTCTTTATTTAGCTGGAATTTTTATCCCAGGTTTTATCTCTTATGACAAAATTCGAATAGGGATTGCTCAATTATTGGTCAGTAAAATCGAGAATTATATCATATCGTAATCGTATTTCTCAACACGAGATTTGTTAGCGATATCTGCAAGAATCAATTCTACAAATGCGTCTACCGGCATAGTTTCAGTTTCTTTTTGACCATAACGGCGAACGTTTACGGCTTGCTCTTCCATTTCCTTGTCTCCAACGATTAATTGGTAAGGAATCTTTTGAGTTTGAGACGCACGAATCTTGAACTGCATTTTTTCATTGCGCTCATCCACGTCTGCACGGACACCACGGTCACGGAGCTTCTTAGCCACTTCCCAAGCGTAGTCCACGTGTTTCTCGTTAGATACTGGGATAAGGGTTACTTGGTGTGGTGCCAGCCATGTTGGGAAGGCACCCTTGTAGTTCTCAATCAAGATCGCTGTGAAGCGTTCCATAGTTGAGATAACCCCACGGTGGATCATAACTGGGCGATGTTCTTCACCGTCTGCTCCAATGTAATGAAGATCAAAGCGTTCTGGAAGCAAGAAGTCCAGTTGGATAGTTGAAAGAGTTTCTTCTTTACCAAGAGCTGTTTTCACTTGGATATCCAATTTTGGTCCGTAGAAGGCTGCTTCCCCTTCAGCTTCATAGTACTCAACACCCATATCATCAACGGCAGCTTTCAACATGCGTTGAGCATTTTCCCACATTTCATCGTTATCAAAGTATTTGTGTTTGTCTTCAGGATCACGGTAAGACAAGCGGAAACGATAATCTGTCAAGTTAAAGTCTTCATACACATCGATGATCAATTGAAGGATCTTCTTGAATTCTTCCTCGATTTGTTCTGGAGCCACAAAGGTATGACCATCATTCAGAGACATTTCACGCACACGTTGAAGTCCTGTGAGAGCACCAGATTTTTCATAACGGTGCATCATACCGATTTCAGCGATACGGATTGGCAATTCGCGGTAAGAGTGCACATGGTGTTTGTAAACTTCGATGTGGTGAGGACAGTTCATTGGACGAAGAACGAATTCTTCCCCATCCCCCATATCCATTGGTGGGAACATGTCTTCACGGTAGTGATCCCAGTGACCTGAAGTCTTATAAAGTTCTACAGAAGCAATTGGTGGAGTGTAGACGTGTTGGTAACCTGCTGCGACTTCTTTATCAACGATATAGCGTTCCAACTCACGACGGATCGTCGCACCATTTGGCAACCAGAATGGAAGACCTTGACCCACTTCTTGAGAAATCATAAAGAGATCCAATTCTTTACCAAGTTTACGGTGGTCACGTTCTTTGGCTTCTTCACGCATTTGAAGGTAGTTCTTCAAGTCTTTCTTGTCAAACCAGGCAGTACCGTAGATCCGTTGCATCATCGCATTGTCGCTATTTCCACGCCAGTAAGCACCAGCTACGTTAAGAAGGTGGAAGATTTGGATACGACCAGTTGATGGGACGTGTGGGCCACGGCAAAGGTCTACATACTCACCTTGACGATAGATGGTCAAGCCACCCTCGTCTTCTGAGTGTTCTTCGATCAATTCTAACTTGTATGGATCGTTTTTGAAAATTTCACGCGCTTCATCTTTAGTCACTTCCTCACGAATAGATGGGAAGTTTTCTTTAACGATTTTTTGCATTTCTTCTTCGATACGAGGAAGGTCTTCGTTAGAGATTTGACCAGCTTGGTTGTCTGTATCATAGTAGAAACCATCTTCGATAGCTGGACCGACACCCAAGTGAATGTCTGGGAAAAGGCGACGAGCAGCTTGGGCAAACAAGTGAGCAGCAGAGTGACGCAAGATGTCAAGGGCATTTTCGTGATCTGGTGTCACGATTTCGATGCTTCCATCTTCAGTGATAGCACGAGTAGTGTCGATGAGTTTGCCGTTGAATTTACCAGCAAGAGCTTTTTTAGCTAGAGAATTGCTGATGGATTGAGCAATTTCAAAAGTTGTAACGCC
Source organism: Streptococcus pseudopneumoniae (assembly GCF_001073085.1). Classification (GTDB taxonomy): domain Bacteria; phylum Bacillota; class Bacilli; order Lactobacillales; family Streptococcaceae; genus Streptococcus; species Streptococcus pseudopneumoniae_M. Next base: position 130,676 of record NZ_JVFV01000042.1, on the reverse strand, counting down.
TGATTCGAATTCACGAACAGCGCCATCAGGGAAAGTAATCTTAATCATGATATTCTCCTTATATTAGTTATCAATTATTTCTAGAGCAGAGGTGTTTCCCTATTCTTGCAGTTTTAAATCAAGAAAAACAAAAAGCGACCTCCTAAAAGGACGTCGCAACGTGGTTCCACCTTCATTTATGTTCCTCAAAAAAGAGGGACACCTCTGATTGGCTCTAACGTGGCCACCGTTTTATGTTTGCATAAAAGTCAGTAGAGTAGTATCAGTTTAGACTTCCTATGCGTTCTCAGCAACCACGCACTCTCTAAAAGAAAGATTCTAAGTGACTTGTCTCTATGCATTATTATAGCATGATTGCTAGATTTTTCAAGGATTTTGTGAAAGTTTTTTGTTTTTCAGTTTTTGCACCAGATTCTTAATAGAGGCACCGATAGCCATACCTACTATGGCAAAGATTTCATAGGCTAAAAAGTAAGTCCAGATAAATTCACCAAAAGGTATGATAGTAAAGCAATAGAGCAGTCCGTTACCCAGTAACCACCAAAGTGAGAAACGGAAACGGTAGCTATAGAGTAGCGATACGATAAGGATTACTAAAGGTGTATAGAATAGAATATTATTAATGTAGAGACCCTTGAGCAAAAGGGGGTCAGAAACAACTAACAAGAACAACTCATAAAGTGGACAATAAAAGAAAAATACGACCAGATAGTAGGGGAGATATTTGAACAATTTACGCATGGTAATCACCTCGTTATAAAACTATCAACTTAGATATCCTTCCTATGAATATTATAGCATATTTGCAGTAAGAATAGTAAATCAGTTGACAAAGAAGTTAGTTATTGGTAGAATAGAAATTGTCGTAAAGACAAATAACTTCTTCTTGGTTACAGGCATGCCAACCTGTCACTCGGATGAAGCCAAATAAAAAGGAGAAACATCATGGCAATCTCAAAAGAGAAAAAAAATGAAATCATCGCACAATATGCACGTCACGAAGGTGATACAGGTTCAGTAGAGGTTCAAGTTGCTGTCCTTACTTGGGAAATCAACCACCTTAACGAACACATCAAACAACACAAAAAAGACCACGCTACTTACCGTGGATTGATGAAGAAAATCGGTCGCCGTCGTAACTTGCTTGCATACTTGCGTAAAAACGACGTTAACCGTTACCGTGAGTTGATCAACTCTCTAGGACTTCGTCGCTAATTCAAGATACAAAGGCCGTCAAAAGCACAAAGCAAAAATAGGAAAATTGACGAAGAAACTTCAGTTTCTAGGAGATTTTATCTTTTTTGCCAAGTGCTTAGGCCGTGTTCAATTGAGCATATCTTGAAAGTAAGGCTACTCGATTGAGTAGTCTTTTTATTTTTGTCACCTACCTCGATATACTCAAGTACAATCTTCGGCTTGCCATCTGGTCTATAAACGTTTTATCCAACAAGAATCATGATGCTAAGGGCGTAAGAAATCCGTATGAAAATAGGGAAACGACACCGTGTTCGATGAACACAAGGAGTTTCATCTTTTTCACTAGGATTTTAGCCCGAGCTCAAATCAGCTCTCTGACTTCAGAGGGCTTTTTTATTTTTGTCACCTACCTCGATATACTCAAGTATGATCTTAGGTTACGGTTCCTAGCACTGTAAGGTAAAATAAACCAGAAAGGTCTCTCTTCGGGGAGATTTTTTTGTTCACTAGGATTTTAGCTTGAGCTCAATCAGCTATCTAGTTTTAACAGTCTTTTTAGCTGTATCTTTCTAGCCTTGTTCCTGCCTTGGAAATGTGGTATACTATTTATGAAAATTGTCTAAATTTTTAATTTTATTAAGGGAGAGTTTCATGATTTCCAAATCTTCTGGAAGCCATCAAAACCTGCGATATGTTTTTCTCCTATTTCTGTTGCTCGGAGCTTTGGGAGTTTCTCTATTTTTGGCTGTTTCTATGGGTTCAGTTCAAATTAGCTTGAGTGATACTTATCGGATTATTTTGAGTAAGATGGGGGCCCCTCTGGATATAGGAGAACTTTCGAAGTCTACACTTGCTATTGTTTGGAATATGAGATTACCACGGGTTTTTCTTGGTTTGATAGTTGGTGCTGGTCTTTCCATGTGTGGCAGTGTCATGCAGTCCACAGTCAATAATCCAATCGCAGAGCCCTATGTGTTAGGAATTTCAGCTGGGGCAACCTTTGGAGCAACTTTGAGTATTATTCTTGGATTTAAAGTTTTGATTGGTCTAGGTTCTTTCCTAGGAGCGCTTGTGGCAACAGTTGCAGTCCTTCTGATTGCTTCCATTCAAGGCAGGATGACAACTTCCAGCCTGATTTTATCAGGAACGGTCGTGAATGCGCTATTTTTGGCTTTTTCAAACTTTATTATCTCTATTGGTGCCAATGCTGATAGCGTTATGACTATCAAGTTTTGGACCATGGGTTCCTTAGCGGGGACCTCCTGGGCTCACTTAACTTTGCCAACAGTAGTAGTGGGAATAGCTTTCTTATTTTTCTCTACCCAATATCGTGTTTTTAATGCCATGATGATGGGAGATGAGGCGGCTTTGACCTTGGGAATTCCCTTGTGTTTTTACTGGTATCTCTATGTGACGATTGTGGCTATAATGACAGCAATCTTGGTATCGACCTGTGGAATTATTGGTTTTGTTGGCCTTATCACACCTCATCTAGCCCGAAGTTTGGTTGGGACAAATTACAGAAGGCTATTTCCGATAGCTACTTTACTAGGTGCCCTCTTTGTCGTTTGGGCAGATGTTCTTGCTCGTGTCTTGATTCAGAATGCTGAACTTCCGATTGGTATCTTCACAGCCTTAGTAGGTGCACCTTTCTTTATCTACATGGTTGGAAGTAGACGAAGGGAGGTGAGGGTCTGATATGGACTTAATGTGCCAGGATATTCACTTTGGAATCGGAGAGAAAAAAATTCTCAAAGGAATCTCACTTAAACTTGAGGGCAACCAATTTCATACCATTTTAGGACCAAATGGCAGTGGGAAGACTAGCTTGCTGAAACTCCTCTATCGACAGGAAAAGCCTGATCAGGGCTTGATTTCCCTAGATGGAAAGCCACTGGAACAATTGAGCGTCAAGGAAACGGCAAAGCAGATGGCAGTCGTCACACAGTTTAATCAGTTACAATTTGATTGTACGGTTGAGGAAATTGTCATGCTGGGCAGAACACCCCATCTCTCTTTCTTACAAAAGGAAAAAGACAGAGATTTTGCTCTGGTTGAGGATGCTCTGGTCAAGGTAGATATGCTCGAAAAGAGAAATCGACTCTACTCTTCTTTGTCAGGAGGAGAGAAGCAGCGGGTTTTGTTGGCACGTGCCTTGGCACAAGAACCGACTCTCCTGCTCTTAGACGAACCAACCAATCATTTAGATATCAAGTACCAGCTAGACTTGTTAACCATTGTCAAACATCTCAATATCAATGTACTAGCAGTATTACATGATATTCAGCTAGCTTGTCGCTATTCAGACTATCTCTACCTAATGAAAGAAGGAGAGATTGTTTACCAAGGGACTCCAAAAGAGACCATCACACCCGAGTCATTGCAGACTATCTATGACGTCCAAAGTCAGATTACTTGGACAGAAGATCAGCAAGCCATGATTCACTATTTATAAAAAATGAAAAGGAAAATAAAACATGAAAAAATCACTTAGTATATTGCTCCTAACAGTAGCTACCTTAACTTTAGCAGCTTGTGGAAATAGTGCAACAGAAAAAACTACCACACAATCAAGCACAGAGACAAGTCAAAAGGCTAGTACAGAAACCAGTTATCCTGTAACCATCAAAACTTATGATGCCAAAGGAAACGAAGTCGAACAAGTCTTTGAAAAGGCTCCTGAAAAGGTCATCACCAACAATCTTTCAACAACTGAAATCCTACTTGAACTCGGTTTGAAGGATAAAATTGCCGGTATGCTCAATCCTGATAATGCTGTAACTGGTAAATACAAGGAAGCAATTGAAGCCATCCCTCATATTGGTGATAAAAAATCAGTCTCACAAGAAACTGTTCTTTCTTATGAACCAGATGCCTTGATGGGACGGAACATGATGTTCTCTGAAAAGTCAATGGGAACCATTAGTGCTTGGAATGAAAATAAAATCCCTGTTTATACGCAAAAAGCTTCACTTTCAAATATCCAACAGGATTTGGGAAATATCGTAGAAGATGTGAAGAATCTTGGTACCATTTTCAATGTCCAAGACAAGGCTAACCAATATGCAGAGCAATTACAAGCTAAAATCGATGCGGTTAAAAAAGCTAACCCAGAAACACAGGGTGAAAAGAAAAAAGCTTTGATTATGGTTGCTTATAACGACGAAACCTTTGGAGCCTACAAGTCAGCCCTTCAAGAAAGCTTGCTCAACCAACTTGGTTACACAAATGTCGCAACAGGAACATCTGGCTTGACCCTGGAAAATCTAGTATCAATGGATCCAGAGTTGATTATCTATGTAACCAGTGACCGCAATCAAAAGTTGGATGAAAAAGCAGTGGATTTGATGAAAGCAAATGCTGTTTTGGAAAATGTCCCAGCAATCAAGAACCAAAAAATCATGACTATCTCTTACGATGAGTTGATGGATTACGGTCCTGCAGTGATTGATTCCCTTGAAAAAATCAATGACTTTATCAAGAAATAAGGAGTTTAACTGGGAAGGGATTCAGGTTAGGGTCAGTCTGCCTTCAAACTATGATCCTCAACAAGCCTATCCACTTGTGCTTTTAAATGATGGACAATTGGACTATTTGTCAGACCTATCCCAATCTGTGATTTTGGTGGGCTTGATTCCAGAAAATCGTCTGGATGACTTTACACCTTGGCAAGCTAGTGCTTTGAAAGAAGGGGCATCAGACTTTGGTGGAAGACTAGACCGATACCATCAAAAGCTCTTTCAAGGGATTCTAACAACTCTGCAAAAGGACTACTTGATTGATGAAAGTCGAATTGCCTATGGTGGCTATTCACTGGGTGGGCTTGCTGCTGTCTATAGTCTCTATAGTAGTTATCTTCCTGCGACCTGTATCTTTTCTATCTGTGGTTCCTTCTGGTATCCAGACTTTATAGACTTTTGTAGGGAACATGACTTGATGCAGAGCCAAAGCCTTATTTATCTACAAAATGGTCAGACAGAAGGTGCTAATCATTCCAACCGTCTGTCTAAGGCTCCTATTTTTGCTAGAAACATTCATGATCTGATTTCAGAGAAAGTCCCTTCGACTTATTGCACATTTGATGCTTATGGGCATCATGAAGCTCTCGACCAACGCTATCATCATTTTTGTGATTGGCTGAGAGAAGAGTGGAATCTTACGTAAAAATCTAATACTCTTTGTTTAGGATGGACAGAGAGTATTTTTCTTGTCTTTATTCGGGTATATTTTGAAATTTCCACGTGATTATCCAAATCGAAAGTTTAACTGTAATGCATTAAAATGTGGTATAATGAGTAGATAGATAGAATCGAGGATATTATGTCATTTACGAAATTTAAGTTTAAAAAATATATAGAAGAAGCCTTGGAGGAGTTGAAGTTTACCACTCCAACAGAGGTGCAAGATAAGTTGATTCCTATTGTCCTAGCAGGTCGTGACTTGGTTGGTGAATCCAAAACAGGTTCAGGAAAAACTCATACCTTCTTGCTTCCAATTTTCCAACAGTTGGATGAAGAGAGCGATAGCGTGCAGGCAGTTATCACAGCTCCAAGTCGTGAATTAGCGACTCAGATTTACCAAGCTGCTCGTCAAATTGCAGGCCACTCGGATGTAGAAGTACGTGTCGTTAACTACGTTGGTGGAACAGACAAAGCGCGCCAAATTGACAAACTGGCAAGCAACCAGCCCCATATTGTTATCGGAACACCAGGTCGTATCTATGATTTGGTCAAGTCTGGCGATTTGGCTATCCACAAGGCTAAGACCTTTGTAGTCGATGAAGCTGATATGACCTTGGATATGGGATTCCTAGAGACGGTTGATAAGATTGCAGGAAGTCTTCCAAAAGACTTGCAGTTTATGGTCTTTTCAGCGACTATCCCACAAAAACTGCAACCATTCTTGAAAAAATACTTGTCAAATCCTGTCATGGAAAAAATCAAGACCAAAACAGTTATCTCAGATACCATTGATAACTGGTTGATTTCGACTAAAGGTCGTGATAAGAATGCCCAGATTTATGAATTGACTCAAGTCATGCAACCATATCTAGCCATGATTTTTGTCAATACTAAGACGCGGGCAGATGAATTGCATACATACTTAACAGCCCAAGGCTTGAAGGTTGCTAAGATTCATGGGGATATTGCACCTCGTGAACGCAAGCGAATTATGAATCAGGTGAAAAATCTTGATTTTGAATATATTGTAGCAACTGACCTAGCTGCGCGTGGTATTGATATTGAGGGTGTCAGCCACGTTATCAATGATGCTATTCCACAAGACTTGTCCTTCTTTGTCCACCGTGTTGGACGAACTGGACGTAATGGTCTACCAGGAACAGCCATTACCCTTTACCAGCCTAGTGATGACTCAGATATTCGTGAGTTGGAAAAACTAGGAATCAAGTTTACTCCTAAGATGGTTAAAGATGGAGAGTTCCAAGATACTTATGACCGTGACCGCCGTGCTAATCGTGAGAAGAAACAGGAAAAGCTGGACATCGAAATGATTGGCTTGGTTAAAAAGAAAAAGAAAAAAGTCAAACCAGGTTATAAGAAAAAAATCCAGTGGGCCGTCGATGAAAAACGCCGTAAAACCAAGCGAGCAGAAGGTCGTGCTCGCGGACGTGCAGAGCGAAAAGCCAAACGCCAAACATTTTAAGAATAAGACAGTAGAACCAAGTCGGTTTTACTGTTTTTTATAGATTTAAATCAGAATTGTCAGAATTCATAAGTAGATGATATTGGAAAACTTAAAGTTTAATCAGAACATTCTTTTAATTTTCTGAAGTTTATAGTATATTTAAATTAAAAGTTGATTTTAGGAGAAGGTAAATGAAAGATTTTATTGCTGGGATTGGTGAAATAAATGTTATTGCTTATTTGATATATATCTGTTATTGATCATCGGGTCAGAAGTGAATATCGGAAAAATAGTTTTAACCATCTTAGGTATACTTTATTGTGGACTACATTGATTACTACAACAACAAACGAATTAAAGTCAAACTAAAAGGACTTAGCCCTGTGCAATACAGAACTAAATCCTTTCAATAATTATTTGTCCAACTTTTTGGGGGCAGTACAGCTTTCCTTTTTGGTATAAAATATGTGCTTTCTATGACTAGGAGATTTTCTTAATCGAAAAATTACGAAATAGAAAGAGAGATTTCAAATCCATGCATCCATTCGGATTTTACTACGATGTCGATTTTTAAAGCATCTGCTAATTGTTTGACAAGATAGAGACCCATGCCTGTTGATTTTTTCCTTGTCTCTCCTGAATCACCTGTAAATCCTTTTTCAAAGATATGAGGGAGGTCGCAAGCTTTAACTCCACACCCATTATCCCTAATAATTAGGGTTTTGCGCCCCTTGTCACTTGACATAGAAATCTTGAGTTCTGGTTTGTCAGAGCTATATTTAAGGGCGTTGGCTAGTATTTGAGACAGGATAAATCCAAAACTGCGTTGATCGGTGTAGCAGATTCCTTGTATGTTTTCTAACTTAATCGTAAAATTCTTTTCTTTGAGCAAGGGATCAAAGTTCTCCAAAAGATCTTGGATACACTCTTCTAGGTCAAGGTCTTCAAATAGAAAATCATTTTTCTCACTTTTCACCCTGTAGTAGAATAGGATCTGTGATACATTTCCTTGGATTTGATTTTTCACATAGTCCAATTTAAAAGCAGTATCCTCAGGTAGTTGGTCACTTTGATTGTCTAAAAGGAGGGAAAGAAGCGATAAAGGAAGTTTAATCTCATGCGCCCATTTTTCAACATAGTCCTCGTACTCGGCTAGTAATGAGTTGAGTTTTCCTATTTGAGCCTGCTTTTGATAAAGTGTATCTGCTATTTTTTCAATGCTTTCTTTCTCTGAGGCACTTGATAAATTCAATAATTCAAGCTCAGTATCGATCTTAGGATTGGCTATGAAGGATTTATAGGCAGCGGCTTTTTTTCTTTCTGTTCTTATAAGTAAGAATGATAGGATGAAAAAAAGCAGGACGGTGGCTAAAATATAGAGAAGTATGAGAGCTTGAAACATTCTCACATCTGAAAGCCAAAGCAGGACAGCTGTAAATAGATCAAATGCTAAGAGAACAAGTAACCAAGGCAGATAACTAGCTAGATATTTTAGATTATGTTTCATCTGGACTTACCTCTTCTAGCTTGTAACCAATACCTCTGACGGACTTGACTTTAAGGGCAATGCCAGCCTGTTTCATCACCTTTTTCAGCCTTGCAATGTTTACTTGTAGGGCATTTTCATCGATGAACTCAGTTGTATTCCACAGTTTCATGCTTAGTTCTTCTTTTGTGACGACAGAATCAGTTGCCACTAACAAGGTTTCTAACAATTTCCCTTGATTTTGAGGGAGTAAAATCGAATGTCCGTTGATATAAAGAGTATAGGTATTTCTATCCAGCAGGAAATTATCTTTTTCAAGCAAATTTTGTCTACCTTCATAGCGTTTCAAGATGTTTTCTATACGAGCTAAGAATCTTTCTTTCTTGAAAGGTTTTGTTAAGTACTCGTCAGCTCCTAATTTTAGGGCGTAAATCTCATCTTTTAGTTGTTCACGGGAGGTGAGAACCAATATGGGCACAGAGCGTTTGGACTTGAGATTTTTACAAATTTGAAAACCTGTTTCTCCTGGTAAATTCAAATCCAGTATGATTAAATCTGTATCGTATTGCAATACTTGCTGGCTTGTATCTTTGAAGTCAGTCAACTTATCAACTTGATAACCCGCTTTCTCTAACAAAATGACAATTTCATCTCGAATCAAAGCTTCGTCTTCAATAACCAGAATATGCTTCATATCGGCTCCTCCTTTTCCTATTTTATTCTACCTTATTCATCTCTTTTGGGTTCCATTAATGACAACAAGTACTTGTTGCTATTTTTCTTTACAATTCTTATATAGATGACTTCAAATCCAGCTAACAGTAGTATTATCAGCATGGCTGTGATAAATTTCTGCCCCATGGCCATTCTTGCACTGGCTGGTACTATTCCTGTGAGGAGGGAGCTCACGCCGAAGCTACTACTGATAAGTGCAAGAGCTATTGGCAGACCAAAATACCAATTGATTTGCTTTTCTGAAGATTTACAAAGAGTTTCGTAGTTTGCTCCAAGATGGATTAAGGTCTGGTATCGTCTGTAGGATTGTCTTTGTCCCATCAAAAACTGAACGCCGATAATTGTATTTGCGACAACAAGGAAGATGATAGCCAGATAGATGCTGATATAGCTGGCAGAGATAATGTAAAATAATTGTCTTCCCATATTTTGTATATAACTTTCATAGCCAAGAGGGCTTTGATTCAGCTTTTTATTGGTATCTGAGATAGCTTTCATCAGGCCTTTTTCCTTGACTAGCTCAGGAGCCAAGATACCACTAACATAATTTGAATACCGACCATCTGTATAGCTCATAAAGGTCTCATCTGGGACTATGAGGGCTACAGAAATGGTTATTTCACGATCCGTTACAATCGGTAAAGACTGAACCTCTCCAATCAATTTTACATCATTTCCCATGACTTTGATTTGAGGATTTGTTTTCAGAACAGAGTTAACTAGATTCTCATCCGGGAGAAAATCTTTTCCCATATACAAGCAGGCTTCCTTGTTTGTTAATTCTAGAGGAGGGAGATTGGCAGCCTTTCTAAGTTCATTGTATTCAGAAACTGGTATGAGGTGGGAAGTAGTAGACTGTTTAAATTTATGGAGCAAAATTTCCTTGTTCTTGCTGTCTTTTTGCTTTTTCAACTCCTTGATGACCTCTTCGAAGGACACGGACTTGTGTTCTTTCGGTTCGCCCACTTTGATTTGTAGAATCTTTGAAAACTGTGATGCCAGTCCAGCAGCTTCAAGCTCTTTTTTAACTGTATTTACATCAAGATTTTCATCTGTTTCCTGCTTGCTATCTCTAAATGTATAATCCAAAACATGGGTATGATTGCCTGAATTGCCACTTGCAATGGCAACACCTGCTCCAAAGAGGCACAAGGCAGAGAAGATTAAGAGGGAGCAGATAGCCAGTATAGTTGAGCGCTGGATAACTAATTCCTGAATCTGTCTAAAATTATAGGTGTGGAGTTTTCGATTGCTTCCAAGCTTGACCAAAAAGTCTATAAACAAACGCATACCAAAGAAGAGTAGTATAGTTCCTAGAGTCCCCAAGAGAACAGTGATGCCCATTGTTATGACATTTTCCCAAGCTCGTCCACTCATCCCCAAGTAATAGGCTGTTCCTAGAAGCAAAATTCCGAGGACAGAAGCAAGAAGGTACACACCCTTGGGGAGTAGTTTCTTCATACCAGAAGGAGAATAGGATAGCAGATCTCCGATTTCCTTATTGGCTGTTTTTGCACTTAAAAGAATAAAGACAGCTAATTTTACGGCTAGGAAACCGATGATTGTATAGAATAGAGCTGTAGTAGATAGAGAAAATTGATGTTCAATAATCCCTAGCCCAACAATTTTAGCGGTTATTAGGCTAATCAGTTCTGAAATCAAGATTGAAATTGGAAGACCTATTCCAAGGGCAAGGATACTGTTTCTCAAATCCTCGAGTAGGAGCAGCAAGAACAGTTTGCTTCTTCGCATCCCTAGCGTTAGATAGACACCAAATTCATGTTTTCTCCTTTCCATCTGCATACTGCTTGCGAAGTAGACTAGAAAAAAGAGAATAAAGAGGGTTGCTACATAAAGAATGGGAATCATGCTAAAGAGTTTATTTATAGCGTCACTCTCTATTTGTTTGAGAAAGATCATCACATCTTGATGGGACAAAGAAAGGATGATGTAAAAGGAGATAATAGAAAGAACCATGGAACTGAAATACAAGCCATTATTCTTTCGATCCCTCTTGCTATTTCTTGAGACTAATTTAGAAAACATTGCCATCACCTCCAGCCAGTGCAGACATGACCTTTAGTATTCTGTGGTAGAAATCTTCTTGACTTTCTCTTGGATAATCGCGTCGAATTTCATGGAATAGTTTTCCGTCTTGGATAAACAAGATGCGATTGCAAAAGCTGGCAGCGACTGAATCGTGGGTCACCATGAGAATGGTGGTTTCTTCCACTTGATTCATTTCGGATAATTTTTGCATCAAAATGGTCGCATTTTTTGAATCCAAAGCTCCTGTGGGCTCATCTGCAAATACAATCTTAGGGTCTAAAATCAAGGCACGCGCAGCAGCTACCCTTTGCCGTTGACCACCTGATAATTGAGATGGGAACTTATCCAGAAGTTCAGAAATATCTAGATATTGGGAAAGCAATTCTAACCGAACCTTGCTTTCGTTGGCATCGACCTTGTGCAAAGACAAGGGGAGTAAAATATTTTCTTTGGCTGTCAGATTGTCCAAAAGCTCAAAATTTTGAAAGAGGTAACCAATTTCCTTGCCACGATAATCAGCTAACTGACTACCTTTTAACTGACCTAAATCTTTTTCTTGCATTTGAATGGAGCCGTCAGTTGGTTTGATGATAGTAGCGAGACAGTTAAGAAGGGTTGTTTTCCCAGAACCACTGCTCCCCATAATCCCTAAGAACTCACCTTTGACAACTTGAAAAGATATACCGTTCAAGGCTTTGGTGATATTCGGCTCTTTTCCATAATACTTTTTTAATGATTCTACTCGTAAAATTGTTTCCATGTGAAACACCTCCATCTTTTGTTACTTTCATTATAATATGAATCAGAGTAGAATAACACTTACGGATGATGTAAGAAATCTTTATCATTAGGTTATTGGAGCTATACTTACTATATTATAGCATGGTTTCAAGGATTTAAAAAGAGGAGTTGAGAGTCGAGAAATTTTCCTAATATTGAAATTATAAAAAATAATACCACTGTAGTCCATGCTCCAGCAGTATTATTTATTATTTTATAGGAAACTTTATTCCCACTCAACAGTTGCAGGTGGTTTACTTGTGATATCGTAGACGATACGGTTAACGTGGTCAACTTCGTTTACGATGCGCACAGAGATTTTTTGGAGGACTTCCCAAGGGATCTTAGCGAAGTCAGCTGTCATACCATCGATAGAAGTGATAGCACGGATAGCAATGGTGTAGTCATAAGTACGACCGTCCCCCATAACACCTACTGAACGAACGCCAGTGTTAACAGTGAAATATTGCCAGATATCGCGGTCAAGACCTGCTTTGGCAATTTCTTCACGAAGGATAGCGTCTGATTCGCGAACTGTTTCAAGTTTCTCTTCAGTAATTTCCCCCATAACACGGATAGCAAGTCCTGGACCTGGGAATGGTTGGCGCCATACGATGTGGTCTGGCATACCAAGTTCTGTACCAAGGGCACGAACTTCATCCTTGTAAAGAGTGTTGAGTGGCTCGATCAGTTCAAACTGCATGTCTTCTGGAAGTCCACCTACGTTGTGGTGAGACTTGATGGTTTGAGCAGTATCGGTACCAGACTCAATCACGTCTGTATAAAGAGTTCCTTGAGCAAGGAATTTCACATCTGTTAGTTTGCTTGCTTCGTCATCAAAGACATAAACAAACTCGTTACCGATAATCTTCCGTTTTTGTTCAGGATCAGATACACCAGCCAATTTATCAAGGAAACGTTTGGCAGCATCTGCTTTGACAATGTTCAAACCAAACTTACCACCAAGCATATCCATAACTTGGTCAGCTTCACCTTTACGGAGAAGACCGTGGTCTACAAAGATACAGATCAATTGATCCCCGATGGCTTTTTGGAGAAGAACCCCAACAACAGAAGAGTCAACACCACCAGAAAGTCCGAGGAGAACACGTTTATCTCCAACTTTTTCACGGATTTGTTTGATTTGCATCTCGATGAAGTTATCCATAGTCCAGTCACCTTTGGCACCACAGATGTTTAAGGCAAAGTTACGGAGGATATCATAACCGTGAACTGAGTGGCGAACTTCTGGGTGGAATTGGATACCGTAAATTTTCTTATCAGGGTTTTCAATAGATGCGTAAGGACAGTCAGCAGAAGTTCCAGTACGGACAAAATCAGCAGGAATTTCTGTAACAGCATCCCCATGGCTCATCAAGACAAGTTGCTCATCTGGAGTACCCGCAAAAAGAGCTGATTCTGTGTGAGTCAATGTTGATTGACCGTATTCACGGTTACCAGCATCGCCTGCAGGAACAACCTTACCACCAAGCTTGTGAGTCAATAGCTGCATACCATAGCAGATTCCCAAAATCGGAATTCCAAGTTCAAAAATCTCTGGATCAATATCAAACGATCCTTCTTCGTAAACAGAGTTTGGACCACCTGAAAGTACAATCCCGATAGGATTGATAGCACGGACTTCGTCAGCCGAAATCTTGTGACTTTTTAGTTCTGAAAAGACACCAATCTCACGGATACGACGTGAGATGAGTTGGTTGTACTGGCTACCATAGTCCAGTACGATGATCTTTTCGACATCTTGCAAATCAGTTGAAATGTTGCTCATCTTTTCCCTTTCTTAAAAGAAATATCTTCTTGAATATTCTATCATAAAAGGGTTAGAATTACCAACCAAACAAGCGCGGTTTGACTTTTCCCTATGAGATAGGGTACAATGGAAAAAATAAAGAAAAGAAGTGAGCAAGCATGTTACCAGCTTATATGAAAATCCACGACCAAATCAAGAAAGACATTGATGAGGGAAGTTGGAAAATTGGGGAAAGACTTCCAAGTGAGCGAGATTTAGCTGAGGAATTTGAAGTTAGCCGTATGACTCTGCGTCAAGCCATCTCCCTTTTGGTCGAGGAGGGGGTTTTGGAGCGTCGTGTGGGTAGCGGGACCTTTGTTTCTAGTACTCGTGTTCAGGAAAAAATGCGTGGGACAACTAGTTTTACGGAGATTGTAAAAGCTCAGGGTAAAACACCATCGAGTCATCTGATTTCCTATCGTCGAACGATCCCTAATGAGCAAGAAGTTGAAAAATTAGGGATTAAGGCCACTGAAAATATTATCCGTATGGAACGTGTTCGTTATGCAGATCAAGTTCCTGTAGTCTACGAGGTAGCTTCTATTCCTGAGAAATTTATCAAAATTTTTAAGAAAGAAGAAGTAACCAAGCACTTCTTTCAAACCTTGCAGAAACATGGTTATCGGATTGGTAAATCTCACCAGACTATATATGCTCGCTTAGCCAAGGAAAAAATTGCTCATTATCTGGAAGTGGAAAAGGGGCATGCAATTTTAGGGCTTACTCAAGTTTCTTACTTTGATGATGGTACAGCTTTCGAGTATGTAAAGAGCCAATACGTCGGAGAACGTTTTGAGTTTTATCTAGAAAATAATTAGTTTTAACAATACTCTTGGAGTAAAATCAGATCTACTTTAAGAGTTTTTTTTATTTGGTTTGGATTAGAAAATGTTTTCCTTCTGAGAAAAATAGTAATCATACGAGTATTTTTCAAAGATTCGTGTTATAATAGTTAGGTTATATGGTCCCGATAAGGTGGTAGTGAAGGTCGTTTATCGATTCTCTACCAGTACTTTGTAACTCTATAACGAATATTTTTTAAGGGGGGACATTTTTATGTCAGAACGTAAATTATTCACGTCTGAATCTGTATCTGAGGGGCATCCAGATAAGATTGCAGACCAAATTTCAGATGCTATCTTGGATGCTATTTTAGAGCAAGATCCAGAAGCCCACGTTGCTGCTGAAACAGCTGTTTATACTGGTTCAGTTCATGTTTTTGGTGAAATTTCGACCAATGCCTATGTAGATATTAACCGTGTGGTACGTGATACGATTGCAGAGATTGGCTATACTAATACAGAGTATGGATTTTCTGCTGAGACCGTAGGAGTTCACCCATCATTGGTAGAACAATCTCCTGATATCGCCCAAGGTGTTAATGAAGCCTTGGAAGTTCGTGGAAATGCTGATCAAGATCCACTTGATTTGATTGGAGCTGGAGACCAAGGTCTCATGTTTGGTTTTGCGGTTAATGAAACTGAAGAACTCATGCCATTGCCAATCTCACTCAGCCACAAGTTGGTTCGTCGCTTGGCAGAACTACGTAAGTCTGGTGAAATTAGCTATCTTCGTCCAGATGCTAAATCTCAAGTTACTGTTGAATATGATGAAAATGACCAGCCAGTGCGCGTGGATACAGTCGTTATTTCAACCCAACATGATCCAGAAGTGAGCAATGAACAAATTCATGAAGATGTGATTAACAAGGTTATCAAAGAAGTCATTCCAGCTTCTTATCTTGATGATGAGACTAAATTCTTTATCAATCCAACAGGTCGTTTCGTTATCGGAGGACCTCAAGGAGACTCAGGTTTGACAGGTCGTAAGATCATCGTGGATACTTATGGTGGCTACTCACGTCATGGTGGTGGTGCCTTCTCTGGTAAAGATGCCACTAAGGTTGACCGTTCAGCTTCTTATGCAGCTCGCTACATTGCAAAAAACATCGTTGCAGCAGGACTTGCTAAGAAGGCAGAAGTTCAATTGGCTTATGCCATTGGTGTAGCTCAACCTGTATCTGTTCGTATCGATACTTTTGGTACTGGAACAGTAGCTGAAAGCAAGCTTGAAAAAGCAGCACGTCAAATCTTTGACCTTCGTCCAGCAGGAATCATCCAAATGCTTGATCTCAAACGTCCAATCTACCGTCAAACAGCGGCTTATGGACACATGGGACGTACAGATATCGATCTTCCATGGGAACGCTTGGATAAGGTTGATGCCTTGAAAGAAGCAGTTAAATAAAGTAAAAAGGAGTTGATTTAAACTCCTTTTTTGTTATTTATTGATAGTCTTTAAAAAAGCCCAGTTACCAATGGACTTAGTCCCGTACTCTAACTCCATAAAATCTAGCAATACATAATCATTCTTTTTATAGAATGGAACATTTTTTTCTGTACTGGTAATGAGTCCTAAGCGCTTGCAGCCCTTGGATTGGACATAAGGCTCAACTGCGTCTCTAAGAAAAGCACTGCCCACTCCTTGCCCTTTAAGGTATGGATTGACCGCAAGGAGCATCAAATACCAGTCAAAGCTATTTGATTTTTTCAAATGTTCTTCGGAACGGTCTACTAAATCAAGATACTTCAAAAAATTTCGAGGGCTAATGTGGCGAAACAGTTTTATGACACCATTTAGTAAGTAAGATAGGATAGAAAAATCCTTTTGTTGTAAAAGTGCGATAGCCAGAATCTCTCCATCTTGTTCAGCTACTAAACAGGTCTCTTCTTTGATATAGAGGCGAGTCAGGAGACTTTCCAATAGTTCTAAAAAAGCAGGATAGTTTTCAGGTTTCTTGAGATCATCTATGATTAGAGTTAAAAATGGATAGTCAAAGAAGCTGTCGGCTACAACTTTTCCAATTTTTTGGTATTCGTCTAGCCTTGCCTTTCTGTATACTATTTTCTCCATTGATGAGCTCCTTTTTGAATGTTAGTAAATTATAATAGTAGAATTAATTATTTTGATGATTAAGTACCGAGTTATTACAAAAATATTACCCAATTTAGTCAGTTGAAGGATTGTTAGAAAACTCTTTCTGTAACACTGAATCTGATTCCAGAATATCGGATTAGACAGACAAAGAACACTCTAAAAAGTTAGAATTTTTAGAGTGTAGCTCAAATATTGTTAAGTTTTATTTTGTAGGGATTGAGATTTCAATCAATTTTTCAGAGTAGAGGGTCTTGATATTAGCTTCATCGATATTTTGCTTTTCGATCTTGCGATTCAAGAAAAATTCTTGGATTTTTTCTATTTCTTGTTCGCGGATAGCACGATGTTTATTGGAAATGAGGATTTCATAATGAAGCGGTGCCTGAGTAAAGATAACATCAGTATTGCCTGCCGAGTAGACTTCTACGAGTGTAGCGTCGGTACTCTCCAGTTGGCTTTTAACAAGGTTTGAGTGAGAATTAGTAGTGTTGATGAGCTTCATAGGCTTTCCTCCTGTGTTTCTATTTCTATTATAGCACTTTTTGGAAAAATTGGAAAAGTTAATTTAAACTTGATGCTGTTTTTTCCAAGCTTCAATTGCCCATTTATGACTGCCACGTTTTAAGTTAGCAATGGCTTCATCGATTGGGAACCAAGCTAGATGATTAAAATCTTCTAAAGGTTTTTGAATTTCTTGATAAGAAGTGGCTTCATAGAGATAGGCTGGGTTATAGTAGTAGGTATCACGATGACTAGAATAGAAATACTCATCCGCTTGTCCATAATAGGTGCCGATTTCAGCAGTAAAACCCAACTCTTCAATTAGTTCTCGTTTGAGAGCTTCGAGATGGTTTTCGCCTGCTTCAATCTCCCCACCAGGTAAGAACCATGCACCATTTGGAGCTTGGACGAGGATAATCTTTTCGTGGTTTGCATCAGGTATGACTGCATAAACGCCATATCTATTTTTGTAGGTTACTCCCTCTTTTTTTTCTCCAAATGTTGGATTTGCCATAAATTTCTCCTTCGTGAGTGCGCTTTCTTTCTATAATAGTAAAGAATGTTCTCACTGTCAAGCAAGAACATTCTTTTGTATGTGAGGAACTAGTCGTTTGACTCGACCGTTTCCGTTTTATTTTTGGACTTAATCACGATTTTACCTTTACTTGTCATGACTGCCTTGAGGTCTTTTTCACTAGGATTTTCAAGGTAGTAGTCTGTAATGGCATCTTCGATATAGTCTTGGATGGTACGACGGAGTGGACGAGCTCCCATTTTTGGATCGTAACCAAGGTCTACAAGTTTTTCTTTGACCTTTTCTGTGACATCGAGATGGATATTATTGCTGGAAAGTCGCTTATTCACATCATCTAGCATGAGGTCAACGATTTGAAGGAGATTTTCCTTGCTGAGAGCCTTGAATTCGATAATGCCGTCAAAACGGTTCATGAATTCTGGACTAAAGAAGTTGCCTAATTCTCCAAGAACAGAGTTGGTACGACCTTCTCTAGCAGCACCAAAACCAACGCTAGCTTCTGCCTTACCTGTACCTGCATTTGAGGTCATGATAATGATGGCATCCTTAAAGCTAACAGTCCGACCTTGACCATCTGTTAAACGACCATCATCCAAGACTTGAAGGAACATATGCATAACATCTGGATGGGCTTTTTCAACTTCATCCAAGAGGATCAGTGAGTAGGGGTTACGACGAACCTTTTCAGTCAATTGTCCAGCCTCATCATAGCCGACGTATCCTGGAGGAGCACCGACGAGTTTAGCAACGCTGTGTTTTTCCATGTATTCACTCATATCAAAGCGAATCATGCTATCAGCAGAACCAAAGAGTTCGATGGCCAGTTGTTTAGAGAGTTCTGTTTTACCGACACCTGTAGGACCAACAAAGAGGAAGCTACCAATTGGACGGTTTGGTGTTCCAAGCCCAACACGGTTACGACGGATAGCCTTAGCAATCTTATCGACAGCATCATCTTGACCAATAACATGAGCCTTGAGGTCATCTGCTAGGTTGATCAGTTGAGACTGTTCTTTTTCTTTCAAATCACCAACTGGGATATTGGTCTTTTGTTCGATGATGTGTTCGATTGTTTTTTCACTGATGATTGGGGTATCCTGATCCGTTACCTTGGTCTTTTGCATTTCCTTATATTTAGCAATCTGGTCACGGAAGTAGGCTGCTTTTTCAAAGTCTTCATCGCGGGTTGCTTGTGCCTTGAGATTTTCTGCTTCGATTAAACGTTGGTCGATGACCTTTGGATCCACAAAATTTAAGGTTAAGTTCATTTTAGAACCAGCTTCATCTAGGAGGTCAATGGCCTTATCCGGCAAGAAACGATCTTGGATATAGCGGTTAGAGAGAGTAGCAGCTGCTTCGATAGCTCCGTCAGTATAATGAACGTGGTGGTAATCTTCGTATTTCTTTTGAATACCTTTAAGAATAATAATAGTCTCTTCCACAGTTGGTTCATCAACTTTGACAGGTTGCATACGGCGCTCAAGGGCTGCATCTTTTTCGATGATGCGATATTCATTGAGGGTAGTAGCACCAACTAGTTGGAGTTCGCCGCGAGCAAGAGCTGGTTTGAGGATATTTCCTGCATCCATATTTCCTTCTCCAGCAGAACCAGCACCGACGATTTCGTGAATTTCGTCAATGAAGAGGATGACATCTTTACGCTTACGAATTTCTTCCATGAGTTTTTGCATGCGTTCTTCGAACTGTCCACGAATTCCTGTACCTTGGACAAGGCTGACAACATCTAGGCGAATGACTTCTTTCCCTTGAAGTTTATGGGGAACATCACCATCAACAATTTTCTGAGCTAAGCCCTCGACAACGGCTGTCTTACCAACACCAGGCTCACCGATAAGGACAGGGTTGTTTTTGGTTCTACGGTTGAGAATTTCAATAACGCGGATGATTTCTTCGTCACGACCAATCACAGGGTCGATATTTCCACGACGGGCAATCTCAGTAACATTGATACCATATTCATCCAAGAGTCCTTTTTCCTGACTAGGAGGAGGAGTTTGAGCCGGCCCACGATTTTGGGAACCATAGCCACCATTACCGCCGTATCCACCACCTGACTGGGTAGGAGGAGTATTGCTATTAGAAGAAGGTCTAAAGTTGTTCAGGTCGTTAAAGAAATCTCCAAATGGATCGAAATCACGATTGTTTAAATCTGTAATTCCTTTAAATAAGCTATTGTTAGGATCTGTTTTGATAATTTTGTAGCAATTTTGGCAAAGATCGATTTGCTTTTGTTGTCCATTGAGATTGGTATAAAGATGAATCGTTGAGTCATTGATTTTACAGTTTTGACAGAGCATACCGCCACCTCATTTCTTTCTTAGTCTTGACTAAATCTAAAAGGTCAAAAATAGTCAAACAAGTATATAATTTAATTATATCATGATTATTGGGCAATTCAAGTAAAAAGATTGGATACTAGCACTATAAATAGTAGAGCGCTAATTATGAGAAAATCTTGATAGTAAGAAAAAAATCCTATTTGTCATACAAAAAGGATTCTCGTTGGTGAAAGGCGGTGGGACAGAAATCGATAGACAAAGTCTCGATTTCGTAGTCCCAGCCCCGCGAAGATGATTAGGAGTTTTGGGAGTCTAAAAGACGAACGAAAAGTCCAATCAGCTACCGCGTCAAAGTTTGATTGCTAATAAAAAGTGAGGTCGGGATCTTTTGTCCCAACCTCTGTATATCTATTATTAGTATAGAAGTTCGTAAATTTCCATCGCAATCAAGTCGATGCTGTCAAAAGTATATGTTTCACGAGCTTCAACATCACGAAGTGTAAAGATTGGGCCATTTTCTTCATCATGGTTAAAAGCAACTTCAGCTACAACAACTCCCTCGCGCTCAAAGTTACGTTTTAAGTTACCACCATCTTTTGTCATTGCTTCTAGGCGGTTGATGATTCTAACCAAATGTGATTCCATTTTGATTCTCCTCCATTTCTTATCGTTACTATTTTACCATAAAGAGTATCCACTTGACTAGAAAAAACTAAGATTTCTCGCTATTTCTGTTTTCTTTGAAATTTTATTGAAAATAAAAGGAAAAAGATTGCATTTTTATTCAAAACATGTTATACTCATACAAGTTTTAAGTTAGAATTAGAAAGTAGTGGATTTATGAATTTTTCTTTTTTACCTAAATATCTGCCATATTTTAATTATGGTGCTCTCGTAACGGTCTTGATTTCTGTTTTGGTTGTCTTTTTGGGGACAATTTTAGGGATAGTCTTGGCTTTTGCTCAACGTTCTAAAATGAAGCCTTTAGCTTGGCTTGCCAATGTTTATATTTGGATTTTCCGTGGAACACCTATGATGGTACAGATCATGATTGCTTTTGCTCTTATGCACATCAATGCTCCGACAATTCAGATTGGTGTTTTGGGAGTTGATTTTTCACGTTTGATTCCAGGGATTATCATTATCTCTATGAATAGTGGTGCCTATGTATCAGAAACAGTTCGTGCTGGTATCAATGCAGTACCTAAAGGGCAATTAGAGGCGGCTTACTCTCTAGGGATTCGTCCTAAAAATGCTATGCGCTATGTCATCTTGCCACAGGCTATCAAGAATATCTTGCCAGCCTTGGGGAATGAGTTTATTACCATTATCAAGGATAGTTCACTCTTGTCAGCAATTGGTGTCATGGAATTGTGGAATGGAGCTACTACGGTGTCAACAACCACCTACCTACCTTTAACTCCACTCTTATTTGCAGCCTTTTACTACTTGATTATGACCTCTATCTTGACACTAGCCTTGAAAGCTTTTGAGAATCGTATGGGACAAGGAGAGAAAAAATAATGACTGAAACGCTTATAAAAATTGAAAATCTTCATAAAAACTTTGGGAAAAATGAAGTTTTAAAAGGAATTGATCTGGAGATTAAAAAGGGGGAAGTTGTGGTGATTATCGGACCGTCAGGTAGCGGGAAGTCAACCCTCCTTCGCTCCATGAATCTCCTCGAAGAAGCGACAAAAGGCAAGGTCATCTTTGAAGGAGTGGATATTACGGATAAGAAAAATGACCTCTTTGCCATGCGTGAAAAGATGGGAATGGTATTCCAACAGTTCAATCTCTTCCCCAATATGACAGTGAAGGAAAATATCACGCTTTCTCCTATCAAGACCAAAGGGGAAAGTAAGGAAGTTGCTGAGAAGAGAGCGCATGAGCTCTTGGAAAAGGTTGGTTTACCAGATAAGGCCGATGCTTATCCACAAAGTTTGTCTGGTGGGCAGCAACAACGTATCGCTATTGCTCGTGGTCTTGCCATGGAACCAGATGTCCTACTCTTTGATGAACCGACTTCTGCCCTAGACCCAGAAATGGTAGGGGAAGTACTAGCGGTTATGCAAGAACTTGCTAAGTCAGGAATGACTATGGTCATCGTGACGCATGAGATGGGCTTTGCGCGTGAAGTGGCAGACCGCGTCATCTTTATGGCTGACGGTGTTGTTGTCGAAGATGGAACTCCAGAGCAAGTCTTTGAACAAACCCAAGAACAAAGAACCAAGGATTTCTTGAGTAAGGTTTTGTAAGAATATCGTAATTTAGAGAGAGTGGGACAGAAATCGGTAATTCGTTAGAATACGATTTCGTCGTCCCACCTCCGCACAGTTGAGTAGGGCTGTAAAAGCTGATGAAATCAGCGTAGTAGAGCCCACTCAACCACTGCGTCTTGCTCGACAATCCAAAGACAATTGAGAGGCTAGGACTTTTGTCCCAGCTTCTTTCTTATAGTTTCAAACTATAAGGTGTCTTAGGTAAGAAGTGTTAGAGGGACAAGTATATTTTTGATATAATAGAAGATATTTGTTAGAAAAGAGAAAACACATGACACAGATTATTGATGGGAAGGCCTTGGCGGCCAAGTTACAGGGACAATTGGCTGAAAAGACGTCTAAACTAAAAGAAGAGACGGGATTGGTGCCTGGTTTGGTCGTTATTTTAGTCGGAGAAAATCCAGCCAGCCAAGTTTACGTTCGTAACAAGGAACGTTCAGCTATTGCAGCAGGATTCCAGAGTGAAGTTGTGCGAGTTCCTGAAACAATTACCCAAGAGGAATTATTGGATTTGATTGCCAAATACAATCAAGATCCAGCTTGGCATGGGATTTTGGTTCAATTGCCTTTACCAAAACACATCGATGAAGAGGCTGTTCTACTAGCCATTGATCCAGAAAAGGATGTGGATGGTTTTCATCCGCTCAACATGGGACGCCTTTGGTCTGGTCACCCAGTTATGATTCCTTCAACTCCTGCTGGTATTATGGAAATGTTTCATGAGTATGGGATTGACTTAGAAGGTAAAAATGCTGTCGTTATTGGTCGTTCCAATATTGTTGGGAAACCCATGGCCCAGTTACTGTTGGCTAAGAATGCAACTGTAACCTTGACCCACTCTCGCACCCATAATTTAGCCCAAGTAGCTTCTAAAGCCGACATTCTTGTAGTAGCTATCGGTCGTGCCAAATTTGTGACTGCTGACTTTGTCAAACCTGGGGCTGTTGTTATTGATGTGGGGATGAACAGAGATGAAAATGGAAAGCTCTGTGGAGATGTTGACTATGAGGCTGTTGCGCCAATCGCTAGTCATATCACGCCTGTACCTGGTGGAGTTGGGCCTATGACCATTACTATGCTAATGGAGCAAACTTATCAGGCTGCATTGCGTAGCTTGGATAGATAGAACAAGCATTTATTCTAGATAGTGAAGAAACAAGTTCTAAAAAGTGAACTTGTTTTTTTCTTGCACTTATTTTAATAAAATTACAGTAAAACTTCTACAAATTATTGAAAAAACTCTACTATTTTGATATATTAAAAACATCAATATTTATATGGATAAAATAAGTAAGCGTCTAGAGGGAGGTTTATTTTTTGGAGCAAAATGTAATCGCTTACTAGAACATTGGAAAGGAATAATAATGGATAAGAGATTTTTTGAAAGACGGTGTCATTATAGTATTCGTAAATTTGCCATTGGTGCGGCTTCGGTTATGATTGGAGCTAGTATATTTGGTCTTCAGGTGGCTCAAGCTGCTGAAACTGAAACAGCAACCCCCAGTGAGGAAACAATTCATCAAGTTCAACCTTTAGATAAGCTTCCAGATGATCTTGCTGCGGCCATTGCAAAAGCTGAGCAAAATGGTGCACAAGATTCCACTACTGAAAAAGAAGAAAATGATACGGTTGAACCAGCAAAACCAGTAACTGAAGAAAAGATGACTGAGGCTACAAGTCCTAAGGAAGAAAAGGAAGTAGAAGTAGTTAGCCCTAAAAAAGACAAAGTTGAAAAAACTGAAAAACCTGCTACTGAAGTGGATGGGAAAGAGTCTACAGATTCAGAAGCAAGTTCTGACAAGCCAGCAGTTCGAGAAGAACATTCTGATACACCTAATCAGAATAAACCTGTAACGGACGATAAAAGCAAGGAAGAAAAAGCTTCGGCAAGTGAATTGCCTCAAGCCACAAAAGAGAAGGAAAAAGAAGACCAACTTTTACAGGAAAGAAAACAAAATTTCAACAAAGACTGGTATTTTAAACTAAACGCTCAGGGTGATTTTTCTAAGAAAGATGTTGATGTTCATGACTGGTCTAAGTTGAACCTTCCTCATGACTGGAGTATCTATTTTGATTTTGATCACAAGTCTCCTGCTCGAAATGAAGGTGGTCAATTAAATGGTGGTACTGCCTGGTATCGTAAGACCTTCACGGTTGATGAAGCTGCCAAGGACAAGGACGTCCGTATCAACTTTGACGGTGTCTACATGGACTCTAAGGTCTATGTAAATGGCAAATTTGTAGGTCACTATCCAAGTGGTTATAATCATTTTTCATATGACATCACTGAATTTTTAAATAAAGATGGTAGTGAAAATACCATTGCGGTCCAAGTTACCAATAAACAGCCAAGTAGTCGATGGTACTCAGGAAGTGGGATCTATCGTGATGTGACTCTGAGCTATCGTGATAAGGTGCAAGTGGCTGAAAATGGAAATCATATTACAACTCCAAAATTGGCTGAACAAAAAGATGGCAATGTTGAAACACAAATTCAAAGCAAGATCAAAAATACTGCCAAGACTTTAGCCAAGGTATTTGTGGAGCAACAGATTTTTACTAAGGAAGGTAAGGCTGTTTCAGATTTGGTTCGTTCTGTAACTAAGAGTCTATCAGGAAATGAGACAGCTGACTTTAAGCAAACGATTTTGGTTAATAAACCAACTCTCTGGACAACAAAAAGCTACCATCCTCAGCTCTATGTTCTAAAAACCAAGGTTTATAATGAAGGGCAGCTAGTTGATGTGACAGAAGATACTTTTGGTTATCGTTATTTCAACTGGACAGCCAAGGAAGGCTTCTCTCTTAATGGCGAGAGAATGAAATTCCATGGAGTTAGTATTCACCATGATAATGGAGCCTTGGGGGCAGAAGAAAACTATAAGGCAACCTACCGAAAATTAAAACTCCTAAAAGATATGGGAGTGAACTCTATCCGTACAACCCACAATCCAGCAAGTCCACAGTTGTTAGATGCTGCGGCTAGTTTAGGACTTTTGGTCCAAGAAGAAGCCTTTGATACTTGGTATCGTGGTAAGAAAACGTATGACTATGGACGTTTCTTTGACCAAGATGCAACTCACCCAGAAGCCAAGAAGGGTGAGAAGTGGTCTGATTTTGACCTCAGAACAATGGTCGAACGAGATAAAAACAATCCTTCAATCATCATGTGGTCACTCGGTAATGAGGTTGATGAGGCTGATGGTGGAACTCGTTCACTAGAAACAGCCAAGCGTTTGAAAGCTGTCATCAAAGCTATCGATACCGAGCGCTATGTGACCATGGGTGAAAATAAATTCAGTCGTGCTTCTACAGGCTTGTTCTTAGAATTAGCAGCAATCATGGATGCTGTAGGTATGAACTATGGTGAGCGTAATTATGATGCAGTTCGTAAAGCGCATCCAGACTGGTTGATTTACGGTTCTGAAACTTCTTCAGCAACTCGAACTCGTGATTCTTACTTTAATCCTGCTCAAAATCTCTGGCACGACAATCGCCCAAATCGTCACTATGAACAATCAGACTATGGTAATGACCGTGTAGCCTGGGGTAGAACAGCTACTGAATCTTGGACCTTTGACCGTGATCGTGCTGGCTATGCAGGTCAGTTCATCTGGACTGGTTTTGACTATATCGGTGAGCCTACACCATGGCATAATCAAGATAATACACCAGTGAAAAGCTCTTACTTTGGTATCATTGATACGGCAGGCTTGCCTAAGAATGATTTCTATCTCTACCGTAGTGAATGGTATAGTGCCAAAGAAAAACCAACAGTTCGTATCATGCCTCACTGGAATTGGACTGAAGAAACGCTCAAGGAACGTAATATGCTGGTCAATGGTAAAGTTCCAGTTCGGACCTTCTCAAATGCCGCCAGCGTAGAATTGTTCTTGAACAAGGAGTCCCTCGGTAAGAAAGAATTTGTTAAGAAAACAACTGAAGATGGTCGTCCTTATCACGAGGGAGCTAAACCAAGTGAATTGTATCTTGAGTGGTTGGTGGACTATAAACCAGGTACCTTAACAGCTATTGCCCGCGATGAAAATGGTAAAGAGATTGCGCGTGATAGTGTGACAACAGCAGGGGAGCCAGCTAGAGTTCGTCTCACCAAGGAAGAACATGTCATCACTGCAGACGGAAAAGATTTGTCTTATATCCATTATGAAATCGTTGATGAAGATGGCAATGTTGTTCCAACAGCTAACAATCTTGTTCATTTCAATCTTCATGGTCAAGGTCAAATCGTTGGTGTGGACAATGGAGAACAAGCTAGCCGTGAACGCTACAAAGCTCAGAAAGATGGCACATGGCAGAGAAAAGCCTTCAATGGTAAAGGTGTTGTCATTGTAAAATCCACTGAAAAAGAAGGTAAATTCACCCTATATGCGGATTCTGCAGGTTTGGCTTCTGATCAGGCGACGGTTACAACCGTTTCAGGCAAAAAAGAAAATCGTCATTTTGTTGCTTTTGCCCCTGTTAAAGCGACTACTGATGTCAGCGAAAATCCTAAATTGCCGGAAACTGTGACAGCTATTTATAGCGACGGCAGTGTTGAAGAAAAATCTGTAACTTGGGATATACCAGATGATCTCCTTACTAGTGCAGGTGAGAAAAAAGTTCTTGGTAGCGTGGAAGGACTTGAAGCTAAGGCTGAAGCCCTTGTTAAGGTGGTTGCACTCGATAAGTGGTTGCCTAAGGTAGCAACTGTGCCAGTTGGTACAGCTGCAGAAGATTTGGATAAAACTGTAACGGCTGTTTTGTCAGATGGTAACTTGGTTGATGTGGATGTCGTTTCTTGGACCTTGAAAGATCCTGATGCCTTGACAAAAGAAGGTGGACGTACTGAAGCAACTGGTAAATTAGTTGGAAATGACTACGAGGTGACAGCAACCTTTATCGCAAGTGATCAGGAAACAGAAAGTACTGTTACAGGTCTCACAGTTGGAGATAAGACTCTTGAAAACTTTGAGTCTGGAAAGACCTACTACCGAGTATCCCTTCCTTATACTGCTAAAATCCCAAGTGTTGGTGCACAAACTACTGGCTATCAGGTTACAGTTCAACAAGCTTCAGAAGCTAATGATTATCAAGCTTCTGTATTCTTGAGTGACCAGAAGGGCGATTTGGTTCAAACATATTTGATTCAATTCGTGAAAGAAGCTCCTGCCTTGACACGCTTGGAAGTAAGTGTAGAAGGTAAAGAAAATGCAACAGAAGACCAAGTCCTTCCTTATCATGTCATTGGGCATTACGAAGATGGTACACAGACTGAATTTTCAGCATCAGATATTCACTTGGATGCTAGCTCTACTGATGGTGGACATCTTGAAGTAAACGGACAGAACTTGCTACTTTACACTAAAGGTAGTGTGACGCTCACACCTCGTATTGACAATCAAACAGAGAAGACACAATCTGTAGCCACCGTAGTGGTCATCAAAGAAAACAAAGTAACCAAGAGAATTGTTAAGCTTCATCCTGTTTCAATCTCTACAGATATCAATCAGCAACCGAATTTGCCTGATCAAATCGGAGCAGACTTTGATAAGGGATTGCCTCGTAAGGTAGCTGTAACTTGGGACAAGGTGGATGCAAAAGATTTGAGCTACTATCATAGCTTTACCCTTAAAGGTCATGTAGTAGGTACAGACATTGAAGCTCTTGCCAATGTGACTGTTGAAGGTTTGCAGGTTGCTGAAGAAATCAGTTTAACTCTACCTAAGGGTGAAACGGTTCAATTGCCAGCTAGTGTCCGTGCTTATCATTCTAATGGAACAACTGTCTATAAAGATGTCGTTTGGGATAAGGTTCCTGAAAGCTTTAGTCAGACTGAAGGTATCTATGAAATCAAGGGTCAATTAGTGGGTAGCCATCTGACTACCAAGGCTCATGTTCGTGTTTCTAGTCAAGTTGTTGCGGGAAATAACATCTCTAAACAATGGACGGGTTCTCAATTGCCAGCGGCTATCGTGTCCAATACGGGTGGTGATGATTCGGCAAGTACTTTGAATGATTTGACAGTTTCAAGAGCTACTACAGATGTCAAGAACAGATGGACAACTTGGAGAACAAATACTGATAATGACTGGGCGTCTATCTTGTTTGGTAACTCCGGTGATTTGACCAAACGTTTTGTAGACAATCTATCAGTCGATTTCTATACAGACGGGACAATCGGACTTCCAAAAGAATATGTTATTGAATACTATGTCGGTCAAGAAGTTCCAGATCTTCCAAATGATGTCAATAATGCTCAGCGTGATACCAACCATCCATTCAACAATGCTGCCAACTGGAAAGAAGTTGAACATCTCAAAGCTCCAGGACAATTATCTGCAGGTCAAACAAACCACTTTACATTTGATAAGGTTGAAACTTATGCTGTTCGTATGCGTATGAAGAAAGCAGATGGAACTGCTGGTGTTGGTTTGACAGAAATCACTATTTTAGGAAGTAAAGTTCCAAGTGCTACCAGCTCAGAAATTTCTATCCAAGTAGATGGCAAGAAGCTCGAGCATTTCAATCCGTCTAAGACAGATTATTATATTCCTCAAGCAAGCAAGGAAATCACTGCAACAGCCAGCAACAACGGTGTGGTGACAGTTGTTCCTGCAACAAGTGAAAAAGGTGCGACACGCCTTATCTTGAAAGCTGAGGATGGAACTGTTCTGAAAGAATATCGTATCTTCCGTGATGACGAAAAAGAGTCAACACAACCAGTAGCTGCAGAAAATAGTGCCCAGACCTTGAATGTTGGTGATCAACTTCAATTGCCTGCAGAGGTAACAGTCTACTATCCATCACAGACTGGCTGGGTTAAGGCTAACCTTGCTGTACAATGGGATGCAGTGCCAGAACATGCGACTGCCCAAGAAGGTAGCTTTGAAGTTCTTGGTCATGTTCTAGGAACAGACTTAACAACCAAGATGCAAGTAACAGTTGTTACAAAAGGTAATCAAGTCATTTCAGAAAATGCAAATAATAATGAGACTGATTCTAAAGCCTTTGCGTCTACTACAAATGACACACAAGCAGCTTCTCGGGATAAAATTTTCTATATCAACGATGGGCACTTTAACGAAGATGGACGTTGGACTAACTGGTCTCGTACTCCGAAAGACCAAGAAACATCTGTGGGAATTCTCTTTAAGAAGAATGGTCAGATTACACCTCAATCTGTTGGAAAAGTAGCTATTCAATTCTTTAAAGACAGTGGAACAGATGCACCAGCGACAATGGTACTAGAAAGATATGTTGGGCCTGCCTATACAGAACCAAGTACTATTTCTCGTTATGAAGAAAATGCGGATCATCCATTTAACAAGGCAGAAAACTGGCAAGAAATTCCTTATAAGGCATCTGGAGAAATCGTGGCTGGTAAGCCAATCGAATTTACCTTTGATCCAATTGAGACATCAGCTATTCGAGCACGCATGACTCGTAAATCGACAACTAATGGTCTCGCAATGGTCGAGTTTAGTGCTTACTCTCCTACTAAAGCAAAAGATGTGGAAACTCCTTCAGTGACCATTTCGGTTGATGGAAAAGCATTGGAAAACTTTGATCCAGCGGTTTCAGATTATACAGTGAGCTTAAATGGTAATAAACCACAGGTGACTGCTCAAGCAAGTGGTAACGGTGTGACAACGGTTGTTGAGTCTAGTCAGGATAACCTTCCTAGCCTTGTTCGTCTTCTTGCTAAGGATGGTAGTCTTGTCAAGGAATATCGTATTCATTTCAAACCTAGTCACCGTATAGTTCCTGAAGAAGGCGACCAAAGTCCTGTCCTCGAACGACCAAGTCTAGAAGTTGTCAAGACCGAAATTCCATTTAAGGAAATTATTCGTGAAAACAATGATTTAGCTCAAGATGAACGTCGTGTAATCTCAGAAGGTAAGAAGGGTGAAAGAGTTGATTATGTTAAGGTCTTAGGATCTAACCGTACAACTGTTCATACCGATACGACTGAGGCGCAAGATCGAATTGTTGAAGTTAAGGTTAAACCAGTCATTACTACTAGCAAAGGCGACGATCCAGCTCCAGTGGTAGAAGTTCCAGAATTTGAGGGTGGCGTCAATGCTGCTGAAGCTGCCAAGCATGAGTTGCCAGAATACACAGATCCGATTGGCACAGTAGGCGACGATCCAGCTCCAGTAGTAGAAGTCCCAGAATTTGAGGGTGGTGTCAATGCTGTAGAAGCAGCTAAGCATGAGTTGCCAGAATACACAGATGTAATCGGCACAGTAGGCGACGATCCAGCTCCAGTGGTAGAAGTTCCAGAATTTGAGGGCGGTGTTAATGCAGTAGAGGCAGTTAAGAACGAAGCGCCAGAATACACAGGTGGCGTCAATGCGGTAGAAGCCGCTAAGAATGAATTACCAGAGTACACAGGAACAGTAGCTACAGTGGGGAACAAGCCAGCACCAAGTCTTGTTAAACCAGCTGAAGAGATCCGAATCTTGACTGATAAGGAAACTGGAGTTCTGGTAGCAGGGCTAACTAAAGAGTTATCTAAAGACCTCAAGCTTCAAGTGCAGAAGGTTCTACGCCAAGAATTAGCTGGTAAACACTATGATGCGTATCAAGTGAAATTACTAGATAAGGACAACCAAGAAGTTGAACTCAAAGGTGCTGTCCTAGTGAGATTACCAGTTAAGGGTCAGGTTCAAGGAGTTTATCACATGAGCTTAGATCAAGGCTTGCAGGTTCAAAAGGTGACGCTAGTAGGTGATATGGTTGAATTTACAACCAAAGATCTAGGACTTTATGCGATTGTCTATAAAGAACAAAACCAAGAACCAGTAGAACAAGCTCATGGGCCAGCAGTTAATGGAGAGATTCTTGAAAATGCTTCAGAGAAAGTAGATTCAGCAAGACTTCCAGAAACAGGTGAAAGTCGATCTGATACAGCTGCCTTCCTAGCAAGTCTCAGTCTTGTTTTATCAGTGGCACTACTAACAGTTAAACGTAAAGAAAAATAAGGACTGATAATTCCCAGCTCTAAAAAACTAATCATTATAAATAAAGGAGAAGATAGCATAGTCTTCTCCTTTATTAATTGGGTAGTGAGGTGTATAATGAAAGTAAGAGAAAGCATGAAGGAGTAGTGTATGAAAGAGATTGATCAAGCTCTATTGAAAAAAGTGATCATCGAGCGTTCTCGTTCTAGTCATAAGGGAGACTACGGGCATCTTCTCTTGATTGGTGGGACTTATCCCTATGGGGGAGCGATTATTATGGCTGCCTTAGGGGCTGTTAGAAGTGGCGCAGGCTTAGTGACAGTAGCAACAGATAAGGAGAATATTCCAGCTCTACATAGCCATCTGCCGGAGGCTATGGCTTTTGCTCTTGACGATAAGCAATTGCTTGAGCAACAGTTGGAAAAAGCAAGTGTTGTCTTGGTCGGACCTGGACTAGTGGATGATGAGCGTGGAGAAGAGCTTCTCCAAACAGTTTTTCATCATTCAAATCAAGACCAGACTCTCATACTGGATGGTGGTGCCTTATCCATTTTTGCGAAGACGGGAATGAAATTTCCTAAAGCCCAGCTTGTCTTAACTCCTCACCAGAGGGAATGGCAAGTCTTGTCAGGCTTAGATTTGGATTCCCAAGGAAGCAAGGAAACAGGAGAGGCTTTGAAGAGCTTTCCTTCAGGAACGATTTTGGTTCAAAAAGGTCCAGCTACTCGAATCTGGCAAGCTGGACAAGTTGATTGTTATCAGCTAGGTGTTGGCGGTCCCTATCAGGCGACTGGCGGCATGGGGGATACTCTGGCTGGTATGATCGCTGGCTTTGCAGGTCAATTCCCACAAGCAATTCTCTATGAAAGAGTGACAGTAGCGACCTATTTACATTCAGCAATTGCCCAAGAACTAGCTGAGGACAATTATGTCGTCATGCCAACTACGATTAGTCAACATATCCCAGCCTTCATGAAAAAAATACAAAAAGACACCTGAGGTTTTCAGGTGCCTTTTAAGGATTAGAAGAGTCCTTTGACCTTATCAACAATATTACCGATTCCTTCTGAGCCAGAAACCAAAGCTTGAGCTTGGCTAAGGTACTCACCGAGTTGATCCTTATTTTCTTCGACAAAGGTTTTTGCGGCAACCAAATCTTTTTTCTCGATTAGCTCTTTTACTTGATTAAACAAATCTAATGGGTTCATGATGCCCCTCCTTTTCTAAACTTCTATTCAATCATTTTTTAGAAAAACTTGCAAGAAACTTGACCCTTCCAATAAAGTTCATGGATGTCAAATTGTGTAAATTTTGATATAATTTTTAATGATGAATTTTAGAAATGATCGGTACGTGGTCGTAGATTTAGAGGCGACCAGTACCGGAAGCAAGGCAAAAATTATCCAAGTGGGAATCGTGGTCATTGAAAATGGCGAGATTGTTGACCAATTTGCAACGGATGTTAATCCCCACGAACCCTTGGATTCTCATATCAAAGAATTAACGGGCTTGACCGATCAGCGACTAGCAGAGGCACCGGAATTTTCTCAGGTGGCTGGAAAAATTTTTGACTTGGTCAAGGACGGTGTTTTTGTTGCGCACAATGTCCAGTTCGATGCCAATTTGTTGGCAGAATTCCTCTTTTTCGAGGGTTATGAATTGCGCACTCCTCGTATCGATACAGTCGAGTTGGCTCAGGTATTTTATCCTCAACTTGAAAAATACAATCTGGGGATTCTCTGTCAAGAGTTGGGAATTTCATTAGAAAAAGCCCATACTGCTCTATCAGATGCCCAAGCAACAGCAGAGCTCTTTCTCTGTATGCGACAAAAAATGTTTCAACTGCCAAAAGGCTTATTGGAGCGCTTATTGAGTTTATCAGACAGCTTACTCTATGAATCTTACCTAGTCATCGAGGAAGTTTATCAGAAGCAGTCCATCCTAGTTGAACATGACTTGGTAGAGGTGCAAGGTTTATTTTTAAGAAAAGAAAAGCCAGCCCTTTCTCCACGAAAACTCTCAAAAGATTTCCAAACCAATATTGCCTTGTTGGATTTGGAAGATAGAGCCCCGCAAGCTAGCTTTGCTCAAAAGGTTCAAGATTTTCTACAGAATGAGAAAATTGCCTTTGTGCAAGCTCAGACTGGAATTGGAAAAACCTACGGCTATCTCCTGCCAGCCTTATCACTAGAGAACGAAAAAGGAATCCTCATCAGTGTTCCTACTAAAGTTCTACAAAATCAAGTGATGCAAGAAGAGGCTCGTAGATTGGAAGAGGTCTTTCACCTTTCGATTCATAATCTCAAAGGACCACAAAATTACTTAAAACTAGATTCCTTTCATGCAGCGCTAGAGGAAGAAGAGTCCAATCGCTTGTACACACGTTTCAAGATGCAACTTCTAGTTTGGTTGACTGAAACTGAAACTGGAGATTTAGATGAGATTGGCCAGCTTTACCGTTACCAGCAATTTTTGCCAAACTTGGTGCATGATGGTAATCTTCCCAAAGCTTCTCTCTTTTGGTTGGAGGATTTTTGGAGACGGGGGCAGAAAAAAGCTCGCTCTTGCCAGCTACTTGTGACCAATCATGCTTATCTCGTTACCCGACTTGAGGACGATCCCAGTCTACTAGAGGGCCGTCTCTTGATCTTGGATGAGGCCCAGAAGATCTTATTAACTTTGGAAAATCTTTCTCAGAAGAGTTTCGTATTAAACGACATAGTTGACCAGCTAGATCAAGCCTTAGTTCGAGAAAAAGGAACGCTTCAAAGACGCTTGATGGAGAGTATTCGCTTTGAGCTTTGTCACTTGATGGATCAGTTCCTATCTGGCAAACGAAGAATGTGCCCGACGACTACAATGGCACAACTCCAACAGGATTTCTCTGAGCTAGACGTTCAAGGTTTCCAGGACTATCAGCGATTTTTCTGCATTGATGGAGAATTTTGGCTATCAGCCTCAGACTTGTCTAGCAAGAAGGTTGTCATTTCTTCCAGTCGCAATCAACGTCTGCTCTTTTCACAGATTTTTCCAGAGACTTGTCAACTCTTAGCTGTCTCTGCAACCTTGGAAATTAGTAGCAGAGTATCTTTACCAGAACTAATGGGATTCCCGCATGCAGCCTTTGACAGACTGGATGAGAATTTTCAAGAAAATCAAGAAATCTTGGTCATTAAAGATTTTCCATTGGTGACAGAAACCTCCCAAGAAGACTATGCTCAGGCTCTCGTGGAAGTGCTGGAAGATTTGTCCTATCTTGAGGAACCCATGCTCGTTTTATTTACTTCAAAAGACCTTTTGTTGCAGGTATCAGACTCTCTATCTCTTTCTCATCTAGCCCAATATAAAAACGGAGATCCGGCTCAACTCAAGAAACGATTTGAAAGAGGAGACTCTCAACTCTTACTAGGGACAGGAAGTTTTTGGGAGGGAGTTGATTTTGCGACTCACCCTCGAGTGATTGAAGTGGTGACACGCCTGCCCTTCCAAAATCCAGAAGATCCCTTTACGAAAAAAATGAATCAGGAACTGCGTCTTGAAGGGAAAAATCCTTTCTACGACTATCAACTGCCAATGGCTATCATTCGCCTCAAACAAGCGATTGGTAGAACCATGCGTCGTCTTGGACAGCGCTCATCTGTCCTTATCTTGGATAGCCGAATGACAAGCAAACGATATGGAAAGCAGATTAGCAAGGCCTTGTCACAGACTAGTCTAGTGAGAGAAGTTGGCAAAGAGCAAGTATTCTCAAAAGTTCAAGAATTTTTACACAAAAAATAAAATAAACATCTGAAAGAATGAAGGAGACCTTTATGAAACGTTCTCTCGACTCTCGGGTCGATTATAGTTTGATTTTACCAGTATTCTGTTTGCTGGTGATTGGAGTTGCGGCTATTTACATAGCTGTCAGTCATGACTATCCACATAATATTTGGCCTATTCTCGGTCAGCAACTAGCATGGATCGTCTTAGGAATTATCATCAGCTTTGTAGTCATGTTTTTTAATACAAAATTTTTATGGCAATCGACTCCCTATCTCTATGCCCTAGGTCTAGTCCTTATGGTTTTACCCTTGATTTTTTACAATCCCAATTTGGTGGCGGCAACAGGGGCTAAAAACTGGGTGTCAATTGGAGGAGTGACACTTTTCCAACCTTCCGAATTCATGAAAATTTCCTATATTTTAATCTTGGCTCGGGTCATTGTTCAATTCACACAGAAACACAAGGAAAGTGAACGAACGATTCCTTTAGACTTCCTCTTGATACTGTGGATGATTGTCTTCACACTGCCAGTCTTAGTTTTACTGGCCTTGCAGAGTGACTTAGGAACGGCTTTGGTTTTTGTCGCCATCTTTGCTGGACTCGTCTTGCTCTCTGGCGTTTCTTGGAAAATTATCATTCCAATTTTTGCGACAGTTGTATCAGGAATTGCAGGATTTTTGGCAATTTTCATCACAAAAGATGGGCGTGCTTTCATGCATCAGATTGGGATGCCAACCTATCAGATAAACCGTATCCTTGCTTGGCTCAATCCCTTTGATTATGCACAGACGACCACCTATCAACAGGCCCAAGGGCAAATCGCCATCGGGAGTGGAGGCTTATTTGGTCAAGGATTTAATGTATCCAATCTCCTTATTCCCGTTCGTGAGAGTGATATGATTTTTACAGTTATTGCAGAAGATTTTGGTTTTATCGGCTCTGTCCTCGTAATTACGCTTTATCTCCTACTTATCTATCGAATGTTAAAAATCACTCTGAAGTCCAATAATCAATTTTATACCTACATTTCAACTGGATTTATTATGATGCTCTTGTTCCATATCTTTGAAAATATCGGTGCAGTGACAGGTCTCCTTCCTCTGACGGGGATTCCTCTACCGTTCATTTCCCAAGGGGGATCAGCCATTATCAGTAATCTGATTGGTGTTGGTTTGCTTCTATCGATGAGTTATCAAACGCATCTAGCTGAAGAAAAGAGCGGTAAGACAAGATTTAAACGGAAAAAAGTTGTTTTGAAAAAAGTTAAATAAGGAGTAAATCATGGCTAAAGTAGCAGTTATCTTAGCAGATGGCTTTGAAGAAATCGAAGCCCTAACAGTTGTGGATGTATTACGTCGTGCCAATATTACTTGTCATATGGTTGGTTTTGAAGCCCGAGTGACGGGATCACATACCATCCAAGTACAAGCAGATCGTGTGTTTGATGGTGATTTATCTGAGTACGACATGATTGTCTTACCAGGAGGTATGCCAGGTTCAGCTCACTTGCGTGATAATGAGCAATTGATTGCTGAACTTCAAAAATTTGAGCAAGTTGGTAAAAAAGTAGCAGCCATTTGTGCAGCACCAATTGTACTGAATCGAGCTGGTCTCCTCAAGGATAAAGTGTTCACCTGCTATGATGGTGTCCAAGAGCAAATTGCTGATGGTCACTATCGCAAGGAAACAGTAGTTGTTGATGGTCAGCTGACTACTAGTCGCGGGCCAGCAACTGCCCTTGCCTTTGCTTATAACCTAGTGGAACAACTTGGTGGAGATGCAGATGCTTTGAGAGAAGCCATGCTCTATAGTGATGTGTTTGGATTAGATTAACTAAAACGAGAGGAATCTATCAATTAGGGGATTCTTCTCGTTTTTTACTGTTAAAATAGAAGGAAATCGTCGCTTTTTTGATAAAAAAATGCTATAATGAAGGGTATGAAATATCACGATTACATCTGGGATTTAGGTGGAACTTTACTTGATAATTATGAGACTTCGACCGCTGCTTTTGTGGAAACATTAGCTCAATTTGGAATCGAAGAAGAACATGATAAAGTTTACAATGCCTTGAAAGTGTCAACTGCTTTTGCGATTGACCAATTTGCCCCAACAATAGAGCATTTTTTAGAAAAATATAAGGAAAATGAAGCGCGAGAGCTTGAACATCCTGCCTTGTTTGAGGGAGTACCTGCTTTATTGGAGGAAATCTCAGATCAGGGAGGACGGAACTTTTTAGTTTCGCATCGCAATGACCAAGTTTTGGAAATCCTTGAAAAGACTGGAATTGCTGACTATTTTACAGAAGTAGTAACAGCTAGCTCTGGCTTTAAGAGAAAACCAAATCCAGAGTCTATGATCTATTTACGAGATAAGTACAAGATAAGCTCTGGCATCGTTATTGGTGATCGTCCTATCGATATTGAAGCTGGACAAGCGGCTGGCTTAGCGACGCATCTCTTTGAAAATATCGTGACATTGAGACAAGTATTAGAAATGTAAGAAAAAGGGAAAAAATGACAGAAGAAATCAAAAACCAACAGGCACAGGATTATGATGCCAGTCAGATTCAAGTTTTGGAAGGTTTGGAAGCCGTTCGTATGCGTCCTGGAATGTATATCGGATCGACTTCAAAAGAAGGTCTTCACCACCTAGTCTGGGAAATCGTTGATAACTCTATCGATGAGGCCTTGGCGGGATTTGCTAGTCATATTCAGGTCTTTATTGAGCCAGATGACTCTATCACGGTTGTTGATGATGGACGTGGTATCCCTGTTGATATTCAAGAAAAGACAGGCCGTCCTGCCGTTGAAACTGTCTTTACCGTTCTTCACGCTGGAGGTAAATTTGGCGGTGGCGGATACAAGGTTTCAGGTGGACTCCACGGTGTAGGTTCATCGGTTGTAAATGCCCTCTCAACTCAGTTAGATGTTCGTGTTCATAAAAATGGAAAAATCTATTACCAAGAATACCGTCGTGGACATGTTGTTGCTGACCTTGAGGTGATTGGAGATACAGATAAAACAGGTACAACCGTACACTTCACGCCAGACCCAGAGATTTTTACAGAAACAACAACTTTTGATTTTGATAAATTAAACAAGCGAATTCAGGAGCTAGCTTTTTTGAACCGTGGCCTTCAAATCTCCATCACTGACAAACGTGAGGGACTTGAACAAACAAGACACTACCACTACGAAGGTGGGATTGCGAGTTACGTTGAGTTTATCAATGAAAACAAGGATGTCATTTTTGAAAATCCAATCTACACTGATGGAGAAATGGATGATATCACAGTCGAAGTAGCCATGCAGTACACAACTGGTTACCATGAAAATGTCATGAGTTTCGCCAATAACATTCATACTCATGAAGGTGGAACCCATGAACAAGGGTTCCGTACAGCCTTAACCCGTGTCATTAACGACTACGCTCGTAAAAACAAACTCCTCAAAGACAATGAAGATAATCTAACAGGTGAGGATGTCCGTGAAGGATTGACTGCTGTTATCTCTGTGAAGCATCCAAACCCACAGTTTGAAGGACAAACGAAAACTAAACTTGGAAATAGTGAAGTTGTCAAGATTACCAACCGACTATTTAGTGAAGCATTTTCAGATTTCCTAATGGAAAATCCTCAGATTGCTAAGCGTATCGTTGAAAAAGGGATTCTGGCGGCTAAGGCGCGTGTCGCAGCCAAGCGTGCGCGTGAGGTTACTCGTAAGAAATCTGGTTTAGAGATTTCAAACCTTCCAGGGAAATTAGCAGATTGTTCCTCAAACAATTCAGCTGAAACTGAACTTTTCATCGTCGAAGGAGATTCAGCAGGAGGTTCTGCAAAGTCTGGTCGTGACCGTGAATTCCAAGCGATTTTACCAATTCGCGGTAAAATTCTCAACGTTGAAAAGGCCAGCATGGATAAAATCCTTGCCAATGAAGAAATCCGAAGCCTTTTCACAGCTATGGGAACAGGCTTCGGTGCTGAATTTGATGTCAGCAAGGCCCGTTACCAAAAACTCGTTATCATGACGGATGCCGATGTTGATGGAGCCCACATCCGTACCCTCTTGTTAACATTAATTTATCGTTATATGAAACCCGTTTTAGAAGCAGGTTATGTTTATATAGCTCAACCACCAATTTACGGTGTTAAGGTCGGCAGTGAAATTAAAGAATACATCCAACCTGGAGCAGATCAAGAAACCCGTCTACAGGAAGCCTTAGCTCGCTATAGTGAAGGACGTTCAAAACCAACTATTCAGCGTTATAAAGGTCTTGGAGAAATGGATGATCATCAACTTTGGGAAACAACCATGAACCCAGAACATCGTCTAATGGCGCGTGTATCAGTTGATGATGCTGCAGAAGCAGATAAAATCTTTGATATGCTCATGGGTGACCGCGTAGAACCACGTCGAGAATTTATCGAAGAAAATGCTGTCTACAGTACGCTTGACGTTTAAAAAAATTGGGAAATAGTTCCCATGGTTTGAAAAATATGATATAATCATTACAATTGTTTCATGTATAAAAAGGAGTTTGATATGTCTGATAATCTGTTGATTATTACTATGATTGCAATCGCGGCTCTTCTGATTATTGCATATGTTGTGGCAGTTTTGTTACGCAAACGCAATGAAAAGAGGCTGGCAGTATTAGAAGAAAGAAAGGAAGAGTTGTATAACCTTCCAGTTAACGATGAAGTAGAAGCTGTTAAGAATATGCATCTGATTGGTCAAAGTCAGATTGCATTTAGAGAGTGGAACCAAAAATGGGTAGACCTATCACTCAACTCATTTGCGGATATTGAGAATAATCTGTTTGAAGCAGAAGGGTACAATAATTCATTTCGCTTCTTGAAAGCTCAACACAAAATTGATCAAATTGAAAGCCAGATTACCCTTATCGAAGAAGATATTGCTTCCATTCGAAATGCTTTGGCAGATCTAGAAAAACAAGAATCCAAAAATAGTGGTCGTGTCTTGCATGCTTTAGATTTATTTGAAAGCCTGCAGAAAACAGTCGCAGGAGATTCTGAGAAATATGGTCAAGCACTTCCTGAAATTGAAAAACAATTGGAGAACATCCAATCTGAATTTTCTCAATTTGTGACGCTAAACTCTTCAGGAGATCCAGTTGAAGCAGCAGGAATTTTAGATAATGCTGAAAACCATATTCTCGCTTTGACACATATCGTGGAGAGAATTCCAGCAATTGTTACTAAACTAACGACTGAACTCCCTGATCAACTTGAAGATCTAGAGGCTGGCTATCGTAAGTTGCTTGATGCCAATTATCACTTTGTAGAAACTGACATTGAATCACGTTTACAGTTGTTGTATGAAGCCTTGAAAAATAACCAAGAAAATATTAAAAAATTGGAATTGGACAATGCTGAATATGAAAACACTCAGATTCAAGAAGAAATCAATGCTCTCTATAATATTTTCACACGAGAGATTGCTTCTCAAAAAGTTGTTGAAAACTTGTTGTCAACACTTCCAACTTATCTTGACCACTTAAAAGACAATAATCAGGTCTTGGTGAAAGATATCGAGCGTTTGAGCAAGACCTACTTGATGGCTGAGAGTGATGTAAATCATGTTCGTCGTCTTCAAGTGGATTTGGATTCCCTAGAACTTACAGTTAGTGATTTGACTTCAGAACAAGAGGAATATTCAGAAGCTTACTCTGTATTGGAAGAACGTTTAGAAAATGTTCAAGCTACATTAAAAGAAATTGAAGATGATCAAGTTTCAGTGAGCGAACGTCTAGTACAGATTGAAAAAGATGATGTTAATGCTCGTCAAAAGGCAAATGTTTACGTCAATCGCCTTCACACGATCAAGCGCTACATGGAAAAGAGAAATCTTCCAGGAATCCCACAGAACTTCTTGAAATTGTTCTTTGCTGCTAGCCATAGTACTGAGGATTTGATGGCAGAGTTGGAACAGTCACAAGTCAACATTGAGTCTGTCAATCGTATCCTAGAAATCGCGTCACATGATATGGAAGTTTTGGAAACAGAAACATACAGTATCGTGCAATATGCTACCTTGACAGAACAGTTGCTTCAATATTCTAATCGCTACAGATCATTTGATGAAGGAATTCAACAAGCCTTCCATGAATCTTTAGAAATCTTTGAAAATGCCTTTGATTATCAAGCATCTTTTGAAAAGATTTCCCAAGCTTTGGAAGTTGCTGAACCAGGAGTAACAAATCGCTTTGTTTCTTCATATGAAAAAACAAGAGAAATCATTCGATTTTAATCAAGTGAAGGCGGTGGGACAGAAATCGATAGACAAAGTCTCGATTTCGTAGTCCCAGCCCCGCGAAGATGATTAGGAGTTTTTGGAGTCTAAAAGACCAACAAAAAGTCCAATC
This sequence comes from Streptococcus pseudopneumoniae, assembly GCF_001073085.1. Lineage (GTDB taxonomy): Bacteria > Bacillota > Bacilli > Lactobacillales > Streptococcaceae > Streptococcus > Streptococcus pseudopneumoniae_M. The sequence goes on along the minus strand of NZ_JVFV01000042.1, from coordinate 89,303 downwards.
AGCTACCGCGTCAAAGTTTGATTGCTAATAAAAAGTGAGGTAGGGATCTTTTGTCCCAACCTCTTTCTTTTACCGATCTTTTTCTAAAAAATGGACATTTTCCTATTTATCATTGAAATTATAGGCATGATTTGATATGATAAGACTATGACAAAAAAAAGAACAAGCCGTAAAGTAAACGACAGAAAGAGAAGAAATTTGTGGATTATTGTGGGGCTTCTATTCTTCACAATCTTAACATTAGGAGCAGGTATTGCTTATAAAGTCTTGACGAGGCAAGCTTTTGAGCAAAAAATTGAAGCACTGAAAAAAGAAAAAGATGACTCCTATTCACAAGGAAGTCAGAAAGATCATTTTCGTAAAGGGCAGGCAGAAATCATCACCTACTATCCTATGACGGGGGACAAGGTCATTACCCCTGTTCAGGATATCATTGTAAAAGATATCACGGATAAGGTAGAAGATAAGGAAGATTTGATCTTTTACTACTCTGAGAAAGATTCTTCTGCTATCAAGGGTATGGAGAGTCATCTTGTGAAAAAACAGGTCTATGATTTGAGTAATTCTACTGTTGTAGAATTAGAAAATACATCATTAGATCAGCTTTATCTTAAGGAAGATGGGACCCTGTTTACTTTAGATCAGCTCTTTACAGATGCTAGCAAAGCCAAAGAAACATTTCTTGAGAATATCAAGTCAACGCTCCAAGATAAAAAGCTTGAACAAACTCTTGTTGATCAAGTAATAGCCGATTTTTCAGCTAGCGATTTATCATCTTGGAAGTTCGCATACAAAGATAGTCAATTGGTGTTATATCCAGTCAAAGCAACTAATAATGTAGAAGAAATAGCTTTACCTATTTCAGACTTCTTTGATGTTATCCAATCCTCCTATCTAACTGAAAAGGATGCAGAGCTTTATAAGAAGGCTCAGGCTGAGAAAAATAAAAAAGTAGTAGCTCTTACCTTTGATGATGGACCGGACGGAAATACAACACCACAGGCATTGGATATCTTGGCTAAATACAAGATTAAAGCAACTTTCTTTGTCCAAGGAAAGAATATTGCAGGTAATGAGTCAATTCTTAAACGTATGCAGTCTGAAGGTCATGAAGTTGGAAACCATAGTTGGAATCATCCAATTTTAACAAAACTGTCACTGGAAGATGCTAAGAAACAGCTCACAGATACCGAAGACGCTATTACAAAAGTTCTTGGAAAAAGTTCTAAATTGATGCGTCCGCCATACGGTGCAATCTCAGATGATATTCGCAATAGCCTTGATTTAAGCTTTATTATGTGGGATGTGGATAGTTTGGATTGGAAGAGTAAAAATGAAGCAGCGATTTTGACAGAAATTCAACGCCAGGTAAGCAATGGATCTATCATTTTAATGCACGATATCCATCAAACATCTGTTAACTCACTACCCAAAGTAATTGAGTATTTACAGGGACAAGGTTATAGTTTTGTTACAGTCTCTGAATTACTAGGGAATCGTGTGAAGCCACATGAGATTTACTATTCTCGTAACCAGTAAGGTCATTGTCGGCAAATATTTAGAAAAAATTAAAAAAAGATAGTTTTAATCTTGACAAGTAGGGGAAAACTTGATATCATATAAAAGTTGAGAAAAGCAGAAGTGAGAACTTCTCGCCTTGCGACTAACGTTGTCTGGCCCCTACGGATCAAATTTCAGAAATGAAATACAATCATGTAGTGCGGGTTTGCGTTAGCAAGTCCGCTCTTGTTTTTCTCTAAATTAAAAAAAGAGGTGAAAACCATAGCAAAGCAAGACTTATTCATCAATGATGAAATTCGTGTACGCGAAGTTCGCTTAATCGGTCTTGAAGGTGAGCAATTGGGTATCAAACCACTAAGCGAAGCGCAAGCACTTGCGGACGAAGCTAATGTGGACTTGGTTCTCATTCAACCTCAAGCTAAACCTCCTGTTGCAAAAATTATGGACTACGGCAAGTTCAAATTTGAGTACCAGAAGAAACAAAAAGAACAACGCAAAAAACAAAGCGTTGTGACCGTGAAAGAAGTTCGTTTGAGCCCGGTTATTGACAAGGGTGACTTCGAAACTAAACTTCGCAATGCTCGCAAATTCCTTGAAAAAGGAAATAAAGTGAAGGTATCCATTCGTTTTAAGGGGCGTATGATCACCCATAAAGAGATTGGTGCAAAAGTTTTAGCCGAGTTCGCTGAAGCAACTCAAGATATTGCTATCATTGAACAACGTGCTAAAATGGATGGACGCCAAATGTTCATGCAATTGGCGCCAGCAACTGACAAAAAATAATTGTCAGAAAGTTAAATAAAGGAGAAAAAATCATGCCAAAACAAAAAACACACCGCGCATCAGCTAAACGTTTCAAACGTACAGGTTCTGGTGGACTTAAACGTTTCCGTGCTTACACTTCTCACCGTTTCCACGGAAAAACTAAAAAACAACGTCGTCATCTTCGTAAAGCATCTATGGTGCATTCAGGAGATTTCAAACGTATCAAAGCAATGCTTACTCGCTTGAAATAATCGCGTATTTGTAAGTAAACAATTCTAGGAAATATTTGGAGGAAATATAAATGGCACGTGTTAAAGGTGGCGTTGTATCACGCAAACGTCGTAAACGTATTCTTAAATTAGCAAAAGGTTACTATGGAGCTAAACACATCTTGTTCCGTACTGCAAAAGAACAAGTAATGAACTCTTACTACTATGCATACCGTGACCGTCGTCAAAAGAAACGTGACTTCCGTAAATTGTGGATCACACGTATCAATGCGGCAGCTCGTATCAACGGACTTTCATACTCACAATTGATGCATGGTTTGAAATTGGCTGAGATCGAAGTTAACCGTAAAATGCTTGCTGACTTGGCTGTTAACGATGCAGCAGCTTTCGCAGCTCTTGCAGATGCAGCTAAAGCAAAACTTGGTAAATAATTATTCATAAGACTGGTGCAAGTTTGTCCCAGTCTTTTTTAAACAAGGGAGAAAAAAATGGCTTCTAAAATGCTACACACTTGCTTGCGAGTTGAAAATCTTGAAAAATCAATCGCTTTTTATCAAGATGCTTTTGGTTTTAAGGAATTGCGTCGTAGAGACTTTCCAGACTATGCTTTCACTATTGTTTATCTTGGACTTGAAGGTGATGATTATGAATTGGAGTTGACTTACAACTATGATCACGGACCTTATGTTGTTGGTGACGGTTTTGCTCACATCGCCCTAAGTACACCTGACCTTGAGGCTCTTCACAAAGAACATAGCGACAAAGGATATGAAGTAACAGCGCCTAATGGACTTCCAGGGACTCAACCAAACTATTACTTTATCAAAGATCCAGATGGATACAAGGTAGAAGTGATTCGTGAGAATTCATTATAGTTCATATCGAGTAGCTTGTAGGCTACTCATTTTTTGAATTTGTAGTAGAATGAAAGAAAAAGAATGGCGTCAGGTGTTCACTAAATTTAAAACCAAAAAAGGTACTCGTTCTTCTATTGAGGCTTTATTAAAACGTGTGAGTCAAGGAAGAGAATTTAATCTAATAAATCATTTGGTAGATATCTATAATAGCGTTCACTTTCTTACGCAGTTCCTTGTGGGGGGAGAGGATTTAGCTAAGATTGTTGGTGACTTCTTGGAGGAGCACGAAGGAATGAATCCTTCTTCCACTAGGGACTGAAAGTGATGCTCCTGCATTAGCTGATGAAATGATTTATTTTGAAGAACAAGATGCGATTTGTCGCTGTTTAAACTGGCGTGAAGCCCAAAGAACCATGTTAATAGAAGAAACTAAAGATGCTGTTTTAGTCATTGAAGCTATCAATGAAGAGCAGGCATCACGAGCTCGGGAAGCAATGCTAGAATTACATACTAAAATTGGTAAATATTTCGGTGTTAGTGGCAAGATTAGTTACTTGATAACTACAAATCCTATCCTAGAGGTAGAATAATGAATGGGAATCACGGTTAATTCAACTGTGGTTCTTTTTTTCCAAGGGAAGAAAGAAATTGTTTTTCTATTTTTAAAAATGGTATAATATAAGGAGAAAAAGGGAGGTGATAGCGAGTGATTGCACAACTTGATACAAAAACGGTTTATAGTTTCATGGAGAGTATGATTTCCATTCAGAAGTATGTTGACCAAGGGAAAATATACGGCTACTCAGCACTTGGAATCATGGATATTGATAATCTCTATGGGGCTTATTATTTTATCAAAGAGTGCCAAAAGCAAGGGCTCCAGCCCTTATTAGGTCTTGAGGTGACCGTTCATCATAAGGAAGAACTGCTTAATCTGCGCTTTCTAGCCCTATCAAATCATGGTTATCGAAATCTCATGAAACTTTCGAGTCAAAAAATGACAGGTAAAAAGGAATGGACTGATTTTTCTCCTTACCTTGAAGATATTTGCATCATTGTTCCTTACTATCCTGAAATTGATTCCTTGGACCTAGGGCATGACTACTATATCGGAGTGTATCCAGATACACCTCAATCGAATTTTTCTTACCCCATTCTCCCACTTTATCGTGTTAATTCTTTCGAAGCTGAGGATTTAGAAACGCTCCAAATGCTCAAGGCGATTAAGGAAAATGTGACCTTGCGAGAGGTGGATGTTCAATCGCAACAAGGCTTGTTTTTACCTGCTGACCGTCTAGAACAATTTTTTGTAGAAAAGTTTCCAAAAGCTTTAGACAATCTATCTGAACTGATTGGAGCAACTACTTATGAGATTGATAGTAGCCTCAAGCTTCCACGCTTCAACCCGGAGCGTCCGGCTGTTGAAGAGTTGCGCGAAAGAGCTATCAAGGGCTTGGAACAGAAAGGCTTACTAGATTCAGTTTATCAGGTTCGTTTGGAAGAAGAACTATCTGTGATTCATGACATGGGATTCGATGACTATTTCTTGGTTGTCTGGGATCTCTTACGTTTCGGACGTTCTCAAGGATATTATATGGGTATGGGACGTGGATCTGCAGTTGGAAGTCTGGTGGCCTATGCCTTAGATATCACTGGTATTGACCCTGTGGCTAAGAATCTCATCTTTGAGCGCTTTTTAAATCGTGAACGTTATACCATGCCCGATATCGATATTGATATTCCCGATATCTATCGTCCTGAATTTATCCGCTATGTTCGTGACCGTTATGGTAGTATTCACGCTGCTCAGATAGTCACCTACTCGACTTTTGGTGCCAAACAGGCTATCCGAGATGTTTTTAAACGGTATGGTGTTCCCGAGTATGAGTTGACATCCATAACAAAAAAAATTGGTTTCAAAGATACCTTAACAAGTGCCTATGAAGGAAATCTAGGATTTAGACAACTGATTCAAGGTAAGATTGAGTACCAAAAGGCTTTTGAAATTGCTAAGAAGATTGAAGGCTATCCTCGGCAAACTTCCATCCACGCAGCTGGTGTTGTGATTAGTGATAAAAATCTAACGGACTATATTCCTCTTAAGTATGGTGAGGATATGCTCATTACCCAGTATGATGCGCATGGAGTTGAAGGAAATGGCTTGCTCAAAATGGATTTCTTGGGCTTACGAAACCTAACTTTTGCTCAAAAAATGCAGGAGCTCTTATTTGAAACTCAAGGAATTCAGTTAAGGATTGAGGAAATTGACCTTGAGGATAGGGAAACTTTAGCCCTCTTTGCAGCTGGGAAGACCAAGGGAATCTTTCAGTTTGAACAACCTGGGGCCATTCGCTTATTGAAACGAGTGAAACCACAAAATTTTGAAGAAGTAGTGGCGACGACTTCCTTGAACCGACCAGGTGCGAGTGACTATATCGACAACTTTGTGGCTCGAAAACATGGCAAAGAAAAAGTTACAGTGCTTGACCCAGTTTTGCAAGATATCCTAGCTCCAACCTATGGCATCATGCTTTATCAAGAGCAGGTGATGCAAGTCGCACAGCGTTATGCTGGTTTTAGCCTTGGGAAAGCCGATATGTTACGTCGTGCTATGGGGAAAAAGAATGCGGCTGAGATGCACCGAATGGAGGAGAGTTTTATCCAAGGTGCACTTGAAAATGGCCATAGCAAAGAACAGGCTCAAGAAGTTTTTGCTGTCATGGAAAAATTTGCTGGTTATGGTTTCAACCGATCGCATGCTTATGCTTATGCGGCTTTAGCTTTTCAACTTGCCTACTTTAAGACACATTATCCAGAAATCTTTTATCAAGTCATGCTCAATTATGCTAGTGGAGATTATATTCTCGATGCCCTTGAAATGGGTTTTGAACTAACACCACTCTCTATCAATACAATCCCATATCAGGATAAATTGACAGACCAGACTATTTACTTGGGACTTAAGAGCATCAAGGGGATGCCTCGAGATTTTGCCTATTGGATTTTAGAGAATCGTCCTTTTAGTAGTGTCGAAGATTTTGTCACTAGCTTGCCTAAAAATTATCAGAAGTTGAGTCTCTTAACTCCCCTAGTCGAGATTGGTTTATTCGATAGTTTCGAGAAAAATCGCCAAAAAATCTTATCCAACTTACCTACTTTATTTATTTTTGTGGAAGAATTGGGTAGTTTATTTGCAGATAATAGCTACAATTGGCTTGAGAGTGAGGATTTTACACAAGTCGAAAAGTTCCGTAAGGAACAGGAGTGGCTTGGAGTAGGTATCAGTCCGCATCCTTTATTGATCTTAGCAAAGAATCCTTTGTACCCAATTGTGAGTTTGTCTGAACTATTTGAAGGACAGACAGCTACAGTACTCGTTGAGATTCAGTCTATCCGAGTAATCAGAACTAAAAAAGGTGAAAACATGGCCTTTCTGAAAGTTAGTGATAGTAAAACTAAGCTTGAAGTCACAGTTTTTTCTGACCAGTATCGCCAATTTAAAAATCACTTACATGAAGGAAGTTTTTATTACCTAAATGGAAAAGTGCAAGCCAGAGATGGTCGTCTTCAATTAGTTTTAAATAATTTAAAAGAGGCAGTGAGTGAGCGTTTTTGGATTCAAGTTCCCAATCATGACCACGATTCTGAAATTTATCATATTTTAGAGCAATATAAGGGAGAAATTCCAGTCATCATTCGCTACGAAAATGAACAAAAAAATGTCCTTTTACCGAGTTATTTTGTTGCAAAAGATGTTAGTTTACAGGAATCTTTAAGTCAGATAGTTATGAAAACGATTTATCGTTAAAAATCAATGAAAATAAAAGAATTTTAACTTTAATTATGGTATAATCAGTTAGAATGTTAAAGAAAAAGGAGCAAAACCAAATGAAACGTATTGCTGTTTTGACTAGTGGTGGAGACGCCCCTGGTATGAATGCTGCTATCCGTGCGGTAGTTCGTCAAGCAATCTCAGAAGGAATGGAAGTTTTTGGTATCTATGATGGATACGCAGGTATGGTTGCCGGTGAAATTTATCCACTTGATGCTGCTTCTGTAGGAGACATCATTTCACGTGGTGGTACTTTCCTTCACTCTGCTCGTTACCCTGAGTTTGCAAAACTCGAAGGTCAACTTAAAGGGATTGAGCAGTTGAAAAAACACGGTATCGAAGGTGTTGTAGTTATCGGTGGTGACGGTTCTTATCACGGAGCTATGCGCTTGACTGAGCATGGATTCCCTGCTATTGGACTTCCAGGAACAATCGATAACGATATCGTAGGTACTGATTTCACAATCGGATTTGATACTGCAGTTACGACTGCTATGGATGCCATCGATAAGATTCGTGATACCTCATCAAGTCACCGTCGTACTTTTGTAGTTGAAGTAATGGGACGTAACGCTGGTGATATCGCTCTTTGGGCTGGTATTGCAACAGGTGCTGATGAAATTATCATCCCTGAAGAAGGATTCAAGATGGAAGACATCGTAGCAAGTATCAAGGCTGGATATGAACACGGTAAGAAACACAACATTATCGTTTTGGCAGAAGGTGTTATGTCAGCGGCAGAATTTGGTCAAAAACTAAAAGAAGCTGGAGATACAAGCGACCTTCGTGTAACTGAACTTGGTCACATCCAACGTGGTGGATCACCAACTGCTCGTGACCGTGTATTGGCGTCACGCATGGGTGCACATGCTGTTAAACTCCTTAAACAAGGAATCGGTGGTGTCGCTGTTGGTATTCGCAATGAGAAAATGGTTGAAAATCCAATTCTTGGAACTGCAGAAGAAGGAGCTTTATTTAGCCTAACAGCTGATGGTAAGATTGTTGTCAATAACCCTCACAAAGCTGATATTGAACTTTCTGACTTGAACAAGAGCTTGTCATAATCAACTTTAACTAATCTGGTAAAATGACCATAAAAGGTCTAAAAAATAAAGGAGTTTCATAATCATGAATAAACGTGTAAAAATCGTTGCAACTTTAGGTCCTGCGGTGGAAATCCGTGGTGGTAAAAAATTTGGTGATGACGGATATTGGGGTGAAAAGCTTGATGTTGAAGCATCAGCAAAAAACATTGCTCAATTGATTGAAGCTGGAGCTAACACTTTCCGTTTCAACTTCTCACACGGTGACCACCAAGAACAAGGTGACCGTATGGCGACTGTTAAACTTGCAGAAAAACTTGCAGGTAAAAAAGTTGGTTTCCTTCTTGATACTAAAGGACCAGAAATCCGTACTGAATTGTTCGAAGGTGAAGCTAAAGAGTATTCATACAAAACTGGTGAAAAAATCCGCGTTGCAACTAAACAAGGAATCAAATCAACTCGTGAAGTGATTGCTTTGAACGTTGCTGGAGCACTTGACATCTATGATGATGTTGAAGTTGGTCGTCAAGTATTGGTTGACGATGGTAAACTTGGTCTTCGTGTTGTAGAAAAAGACGATGCAACTCGTGAATTTGTCGTTGAAGTTGAAAATGACGGTGTTATCGCTAAACAAAAAGGTGTAAACATCCCTAACACTAAAATTCCTTTCCCAGCTCTTGCTGAACGTGATAACGCTGATATCCGCTTCGGTTTGGAACAAGGTATCAACTTCATCGCGATCTCATTCGTACGTACTGCAAAAGACGTGAATGAAGTTCGTGCAATCTGTGAAGAAACTGGTAATGGTCACGTTCAATTGTTTGCGAAAATCGAAAACCAACAAGGTATCGAAAACTTGGATGAAATTATTGAAGCTGCTGACGGTATCATGATCGCTCGTGGTGACATGGGTATCGAAGTACCATTTGAAATGGTTCCAGTTTACCAAAAAATGATCATTACTAAAGTGAACGCTGCTGGTAAAGTTGTTATCACTGCAACAAACATGCTTGAAACAATGACTGAAAAACCACGTGCAACTCGTTCAGAAGTATCAGACGTATTTAACGCTGTTATCGATGGAACTGATGCTACAATGCTTTCAGGTGAGTCAGCAAATGGTAAATACCCACTTGAGTCTGTTCGTACAATGGCAACTATCGATAAGAACGCACAAACTCTTCTTAACGAATACGGACGTTTGAACTCAGATACTTTCGAACGTAACTCTAAGACAGAAGTTATGGCTTCAGCTGTTAAAGATGCTACAAACTCAATGGACATTAAATTGGTTGTAACTCTTACTAAGACTGGTCACACAGCACGTTTGATCTCTAAATATCGTCCAAATGCTGATATTTTGGCATTGACATTTGACGAATTGACAGAACGTGGATTGATGTTGAACTGGGGTGTTATCCCAATGTTGACAGAAGCTCCATCATCAACTGATGACATGTTCGAAATTGCTGAACGTAAAGCAGTTGAAGCAGGTCTTGTACAATCTGGTGACGATATCGTTATCGTTGCAGGTGTGCCACTTGGTGAAGCAGTTCGTACTAACACAATGCGTATCCGCACTGTACGTTAATCTAACATTAAAAAGCCTATCATATCAAGCTTTCTAGCTTGTGTGATAGGTCTTTTTTTGTGACGAGGGGCAAAAATATCATTTTCCTTTCAATACTAAGGTATATAATACAGTTTGCCCTATAACTTTTGCTGTAATTATAGATTGCAATGGTCATCTTTCTATCATTATGACTAAACCTAGCTAGGATTTTTTGGATAATAAGTCTATAAGTGTATAATTGAGGCTTGAGCTTATTACTGTTTGTGCAGAAAGGATTGCTAAAAGATAGGGTTTAGTAGTGTTTAGGAAAATAAAAAAAGCTCTCTGGAAAAACCAGAAAGCTTGAGAGGCATCTCCATGTGAGAAATCGGTTCACACAATTTCTCAAGGTCCGCTCCTGCGTTATGACCTCCTTTGCTCAATAGTAGCTCTCGCTACATATCGACTCATCGCAAAACTTATTTTACTATAAGGTCGAAAAAAAGTCAATAAAAAAGTTCCTATAAAAAGGAACTGTTAAACAATGCTAATTGCCGGGATCGAACCGGCGACCTCATCCTTACCATGGATGCGCTCTGCCTACTGAGCTAAATCAGCTTACTTAAAAAGTATACTATAGAATCAAATCTTTGTCAATAAAATGTTTTATTTAAAAGTAATCAGCTATCAGTCAAACTAAAATGGCTTAAGAGAATATCCCTCAGCCATTTTATTCTAACCTAATTGATTTTGTTTTTTTCTGGATTCCAGATAAAGCTTGCGATGAAGCTAAAGATGATGGTAACAATTGCAACTAAGACAGCAAGAATCAGTGCTGGTATGCGAATAAACCACCACAAAGGATTTGGTTTTTTGTTATCGTGCCATTGTTTTGTTTCCTCATCCAGACGTTGGAATTCTGATTGAATACGTTCAGCAACAATCTCAATTCCTTCATCATTCATTTTCTTAATGTCTGAGATATCTATAGGATTTCCGAAGTTCATATCGACACGTTCACGACTGATGAGTCCTTTTAAGGTCATTGGACCAGTATAAGTAACTGGCATGATGCGAACCTTGGCCATTTTAGCAATCAGAGCTACGCCACCTTTGACATCGTTAGAATGACGACTGCCGCTTGGAAACATGATGAGAGATCGGTCGCTCTTTTTAAGTACATTAATAGGATACTTAATGGCAGAAGCGCTAGGATTTTCCCGATCAATAGGAAAGGCACCACACATACGAATCCACCAACCAAAGATTCGGTTGGAGAAAAGTTCCTTTTTAGCCATAAACACAAACTGTTTCGGTTTGGTCGCAAATGCCATGTAGACAGGATCCCACCAGGTACGATGGGGAGCAACTAGGATATAGTTTTCATCTTGACTCGGAATTTTATTGGTATTATGATAATGAGCATTACCGTTGATAGACCAGAGAATCAACATAACGAGCCCACGAAGATAAGTATAAAACATGGTGTCTCCTTCAAATTTCTTTCTTTTATTATACCTTATCGTTGTAGGACAGGCAAATTTTTTTTGTATAGGCGGAAAAGCTCTTTATATGAAATTAGAATTATTTTAAAAAAAATGATATGATAAAGATTATGGATAAAAATAAAATTATAGGCTTAAGCCAATCAGAAGTTAATGAACGTCAGAAACAGGGGCAGGTCAATGATTTCAAAGCGTCAGCTAGTACCAGTACTTGGCAGATTGTAAAACGAAATGTTTTTACTCTCTTCAATGCTTTAAACTTTGCTATTGCCTTAGCACTTGCCTTTGTTCAAGCCTGGAGTAACCTAGTTTTCTTTGCGGTTATCTGCTTTAATGCATTTTCTGGGATTGTAACCGAGCTACGTGCCAAACATATGGTTGATAAGCTCAATCTCTTGAATAAAGAAAAGATTATCACTATTCGTGATGGACAAGAGATAGCTCTGGATTCTGAGGAGCTTGTTTTGGACGATGTGATTCGCTTGTCAGCAGGGGATCAGATTCCAAGTGATGCGATTGTATTAGAAGGTTTTGCAGAAGTCAACGAAGCCATGTTAACGGGTGAGAGCGACTTGGTGCAAAAAGAAGTAGAAGACCTAATGTTGTCAGGTAGCTTTCTTGCAAGTGGCTCTGTCTTTGCTCAAGTTCATCATGTAGGGGCAGATAACTATGCAGCCAAACTCATGCTTGAAGCTAAAACTGTTAAACCGATTAACTCACGTATCATGAAATCGCTAGACCAGTTAGCTGGCTTTACTGGGAAAATCATTATTCCATTTGGAATTGCTCTTTTGCTTGAAGCTTTGGTCTTGAAAGGTTTACCACTGAAGTCTTCTGTAGTGAATTCATCTACAGCCCTTTTGGGGATGTTGCCTAAGGGAATCGCGCTCTTGACTATCACCTCTCTCTTAACCGCTGTTATCAAGCTTGGTTTGAAAAAGGTTTTGGTACAGGAGATGTATTCTGTTGAGACCTTAGCACGTGTCGATATGCTCTGCTTGGATAAGACAGGTACCATCACCCAAGGTAAGATGCAGGTTGAGACTGTCCTTCCTCTGACTCAGGCTTTTGATAAAGATGCTATTGCTAAAATACTAACCAGCTATATGGCTAACAGTGAGGATAAAAATCCAACTGCTCAAGCTATTCGAAAGCGTTTTGTGGGAGAAGTAGCTTATCCGATGATTTCTAGTCTTCCATTTTCAAGCGATCGAAAATGGGGAGCAATGGAGTTAGAAGGTATCGGAACTGTTTTCCTAGGTGCACCGGAAATGTTGTTGGATGCTGAAGTTCCTGAAGCTAGAGAAGCTCTTGAACGAGGATCTCGTGTCTTGGTGTTAGCGCTCAGTCAAGAAAAACTTGACCATCACAAGCCATCTGATATTCAGGCTTTGGCTTTGCTTGAGATTCTAGATCCGATTCGAGAAGGTGCTGCTGAGACGCTAGACTATCTTCGTTCTCAGGAAGTGGGGCTGAAAATTATCTCTGGTGATAATCCAGTTACCGTTTCAAGTATTGCTCAAAAAGCTGGTTTTGCAGATTACCACAGCTACGTAGATTGCTCGAAAATTAATGATGAAGAATTGATAGCCATGGCTGAGGAAACAGCCATTTTCGGACGTGTCTCGCCTCATCAAAAGAAACTAATCATCCAAACTCTGAAAAAAGCAGGTCATACGACTGCTATGACAGGGGATGGTGTCAATGATATCCTAGCTCTCCGTGAGGCAGACTGTTCCATTGTTATGGCTGAAGGAGACCCAGCAACTCGTCAGATTGCAAATCTGGTCCTCTTGAACTCAGACTTCAATGATGTTCCTGAGATTCTTTTTGAAGGTCGTCGTGTGGTCAATAACATTGCCCACATTGCTCCAATTTTCTTGATTAAGACCATCTATTCCTTCCTGCTCGCAGTCATTTGTATTGCGAGTGCATTGTTGGGACGTACTGAATGGATTTTAATTTTCCCATTCATTCCGATTCAGATAACTATGATTGACCAGTTCGTGGAAGGCTTCCCACCGTTCGTATTGACCTTTGAGAGAAACATCAAACCTGTTGAACAAAACTTTCTCAGAAAATCCATGCTCCGTGCTTTACCAAGTGCCTTGATGGTAGTCTTTAGTGTTCTCTTTGTTAAAATTTTTGGAACCAGTCAAGGTTGGTCAGCCATTGAAATTTCGACACTTTTGTATTATCTGTTAGCATCGATTGGTTTCATGTCTGTAGTTAGAGCTTGCTTGCCATTTAGTCTATGGCGTGTGCTCTTGATTGTTTGGTCAGTTGGTGGCTTCCTTGGAACTGCTCTATTTCCAAGAATCCAAAAACTACTTGAAATTTCAACACTGACAGGACAAACATTACCTGTCTATGGCATCATGATGTTAATCTTTATTGTGATTTTTATCTTGACGAGTCGTTATCAATCTAGAAAATAGAGAAAGACTGCAATCCATGATTGCTGTCTTTTTTAGGTGCAGGATTGCCAGATAAAATATGGTATAATAAAGGGAAATAGAGTTTTTGAAAGTGAGAGAAGATGATTTCAAAGAGATTAGAAACAGTAGCTTCTTTTGTTCCCCAAGGAGCTGTTTTGCTGGACGTCGGGAGCGATCATGCTTATTTACCTATTGAATTAGTTGAAAAAGGTCATATTGAAGCTGCCATCGCGGGTGAAGTTGTAGAGGGACCCTATCAATCTGCAGTTAGAAATGTTGAAAGTCATGGCTTAACTGAGAAAATTCAGGTTCGTTTAGCCAATGGTTTAGCAGCTTTCGAAGAAAGTGACCAGGTTTCTGTTATCACTATTGCTGGGATGGGAGGTCACTTGATTGCTACGATATTAGAAGAAGGATTGGACAAACTAGCCGATGTTGAGCGATTGATTCTTCAACCCAATAATCGTGAAGACGAGTTGCGTAGTTGGTTACAAGAACATGGTTTTCAAATTATGGCAGAAAGTATCCTAGAAGAAGCTGGAAAATTTTACGAGATTCTAGTTGTGGAAGCTGGAGAAATGAAATTGTCAGCAAGTGACACCCGTTTTGGTCCTTTTCTATCTAAAGAACTTAGTCCCGTATTTGTTCAGAAATGGCAAAAAGAAGCAAGTAAGCTAGGATTTGCCCTTAGTCAAATTCCAGAAAAAAATCAAGAAGAACGTCAGGTTCTGGCTGATAAAATTCAAGCCATCAAGGAGGTGCTCCATGAAAGCAAGTGAAGTGATTAAGCGTTATGAAGCCTATTGCCCACAAGAATTTTCTATGGAAGGCGATAGTCGTGGTTTGCAGATTGGTACCTTAGACAAGGACATCCAAAAAGTCATGGTTGCCCTTGATATACGTGAAGATACAGTGGCAGAAGCTATTGAAAAGGGTGTAGATTTGATTATCGCTAAGCACGCGCCTATCTTCCGTCCGATAAAGGACTTGGTAGCTAGTCGCCCTCAAAATCAGATTTATATTGATCTTATTAAGCATGATATTGCAGTCTACGTTAGCCATACTAATATTGATATTGTTGAAAACGGCCTTAATGACTGGTTCTGCCAACTATTGGATATTAAGGATACAACGTATTTACAGGAGACAGGTCCTGAACGTGGGATCGGACGTATTGGCAATATTAAACCTCAAACGTTTGAAGAATTTGCTAGTCATGTTAAGGAAGTATTTAGTCTAGATAGTCTTCGTATGGTGTATTATAAAGAGACTGATTTGCAAAAAACAATCTCAAGAGTAGCTATTTGTGGTGGCAGTGGGCAGTCTTTCTACTCTGATGCAATAGCAAAAGGAGCAGATGTCTACATTACTGGTGACATCTATTACCACACTGCCCAAGATATGTTGTCAGACGGCTTGTTGGCTCTGGATCCAGGCCACTATATTGAAGTTCTCTTTGTTGAAAAAATTGCAGCGTTCCTGAACGAATGGAAGGAAGAAAATGATTGGCCTTTAGAGGTTATCGCAAGTCAGGCATCGACAAATCCATTCCATCATATCTAGTTAGAAGGTGAAGACAATGAAAAAAGTTGCCATTGTAGGAGCAGGAATTGTAGGGGCAACGGTTGCCTACTATCTTTCTAAAGAAACTGATATCGAAGTAACTGTCTTTGATCATGGGCACGGACAAGCGACCAAGGCAGCGGCAGGGATTATCAGCCCCTGGTTTTCTAAACGACGCAATAAGGTCTGGTACAAGATGGCGCGCCTAGGAGCAGATTTTTATGTAGATTTATTAGCTGATATAGAAAAATCTGGTCAAAAGGTAGATTTTTACCAACGCTCAGGAGTCTTTCTTCTTAAAAAAGATGAGTCCAAACTAGAGGAACTCTATCAACTAGCCTTGCAACGTAGAGATGAATCTCCCTTGATAGGGAAATTAGCCATTCTGGATCAAGAGTCTGCGAGTAAGTTATTCCCTGGTCTAAAGGGATTTGAGAGATTGCTTTATGCTTCTGGTGGAGCTCGAGTAGATGGGCAACTCCTAGTGAGTCGTTTACTGGATGCCAGTCAGGTTAAGGTCGTAAATAAAGAGGTTAGTCTAACCCCTTTATTATCAGGCTATCAGATAGACAATCAAATATTTGATCAAGTAATTTTATCTACGGGAGCTTGGCTTGGACACATTTTGGAGCCTTTAGGCTATGAGGTGGATGTTCGTCCTCAAAAAGGTCAACTTAGAGATTATCAGGTTGATTTAGACATGGCAAGCTATCCTGTTGTCATGCCGGAAGGTGAGTGGGATTTGATACCATTTCCTGGAGGCAAGTTATCTCTAGGAGCTACCCATGAGAATGACATGGGATTTGATCTTACAGTCGATAAAAATTTGCTCCAACAAATGGCTGAGGCAGCGAATCCATTTTATCCGAGTTTAAAGGATGCAGTTTTATCTGGTGAACGTGTAGGAATTCGGGCTTATACGAGTGACTTTTCTCCATTTTTCGGACAGGTTCCAAACTTATCAGGAGTCTATACAGCAAGTGGTCTAGGATCTTCAGGGTTAACGACTGGTCCTATTATCGGTTATCATCTAGCTCAAATGCTTCAAGGGAGAAAAGGAGTATTGGATCCAGCAGATTATCCGACTGAAAGATACATTAAAAAGAAACAATAGTAAACCTTTTACCTAGTTTTTACGATAGTCTTAGGAAAGTAAATGACTTTCCCTATCAAAAATGGTAAAATGAAAAAAATAATCCAAGAATTGAGGAAATAAAATGCAAGAAAAAATTCTGGTAACAGGTGGAGCAGGTTTTATCGGAACTCACACTGTCATTGAATTGGTCCAAGCTGGACACCAAGTAGTTGTCGTGGATAATTTGGTAAACAGTAGTCGTAAAAGTCTTGAAGTAGTCGAAAGAATCACTGGGGTAGAAATTCCTTTCTACGAAGCAGATATTCGTGACACAGATACACTTCGTGATATTTTCAAACATGAAGAACCAACAGGTGTGATTCATTTTGCTGGTTTGAAAGCTGTAGGTGAGTCTACACGTATCCCACTTGCCTACTATGATAACAATATCGCTGGAACTGTCAGTCTCTTGAAAGTTATGGAAGAGACAAACTGTAAGAATATCATCTTCAGTTCATCAGCAACTGTTTATGGAGATCCTCATACAGTCCCAATCCTAGAAGATTTCCCTCTTTCAGCTACAAATCCATATGGTCGTACCAAGCTAATGCTGGAAGAAATCTTGACAGATATCTATAAAGCAGATTCAGAGTGGAACGTTGTTTTACTTCGTTACTTCAACCCAATCGGTGCGCATAAGAGTGGTGACCTAGGAGAAAATCCAAACGGTATTCCAAATAACCTCCTTCCATATGTGACACAAGTTGCAGTTGGTAAGTTGGAACAAGTTCAGGTCTTTGGAGACGACTACGATACTGAAGATGGAACAGGTGTACGTGACTATATCCACGTCGTTGACCTAGCAAAAGGGCACGTTGCGGCACTTAAGAAGCTTCAAAAAGGTTCAGGACTAAACATTTACAACCTTGGTACAGGAAAAGGCTACTCAGTTCTTGAAATTATCCAAAATATGGAAAAAGCAGTCGGACGTCCTATTCCATACCGTATTGTTGAACGTCGCCCAGGTGATATTGCAGCTTGCTACTCAGATCCAGCAAAAGCTAAGGAAGAGCTAGGATGGGAAGCAGAACTTGGTATTACAGAGATGTGTCAAGACGCATGGCGTTGGCAAAGCAAGCATCCAAACGGATTTGAAGACTAAGATGATGATTTCAATCATAGTCCCATGTTTAAACGAAGAGGAAGTACTTCCTCTTTTTTATCAAACTCTTGAAGCACTGATCCCAGATTTGGGAACAGAAATCGAATACATTTTTGTAGATGATGGTTCGACTGATAAGACTTTGGACGTTCTAAAGGTTTATCGAGAGAAAAATTCTGCAGTACATTATATCTCTTTCTCGCGAAATTTTGGGAAGGAAGCGGCCATATATGCAGGTTTACAACAAGCAAGTGGAGACTTGGTGGTGGTTATGGATGCAGACCTTCAGGATCCACCAAGCCTCTTGCTTGAGATGAAAGAACTACTAGATCAAAATCCAGACTTGGATTGTGTTGGAACTAGGAGAACTAGTCGAGACGGGGAACCCGTTTTACGTAGTTTCTGCGCCGATCTTTTTTATCGTTTCATGCAAAAAATTAGCCCAGTAGCTCTTCCATCGGGTGTCCGTGATTTTCGAATGATGAGAAGATCAGTTGTGGATGCAGTGTTGGAATTGACAGAATACAATCGCTTTTCCAAAGGGCTCTTTGCCTGGGTTGGTTTTCGCACTCACTATCTAGAATACCCTAATGTTGAAAGGCGGGCGGGTAAGACTAGTTGGAGTTTTAGACAACTCTTTTTCTACTCTATTGAAGGGATTGTGAATTTTTCAGATTTTCCTTTGATATTAGCCTTTGTTGCTGGTCTTTCATCATGTTTTCTGGCTTTGGTGATGACACTGTTTGTAGTTGTCCGTACCCTCTTACTTGGCAATCCAACTTCTGGTTGGACCTCTCTGATGGCTGTCATTCTATTTCTTGGTGGTGTCCAATTATTGACGATTGGGATTCTCGGAAAATATATCAGTAAAATTTATCTGGAAACGAAAAAAAGACCCCTCTATCTAGTAAAAGAACAGAGTGAGTCAAGATAAGATTTGCTAAAAATAAGTCCTTCAAAAGACTATAATTTTCTGGAAAAATATGCTAAACTAGAGGAAGTGGTATTTGGAAATCGAATCACCACTGATGACAAATTAATCTTTGATGAGCGCGCGAGTAGGACACTGTTTTACAGCTTCCAGTAGCTCTTCACTAGCTGGGACGTCTCTCTCTAGTTGATTAGGATCATCATAGAAACGCACAATACCATTATCATGGTAATCAAATAAATCAGAATAGGTTTGGCATAGCCCGCAGGCAATGCATCGTTCAGGTATAAGTGTGATTTTCATATTTATATTGTAATAAGAAATTAGAAAAAAAACAAGGAGTAAGGTATGGAAAAGGAACCATGGCAAGAAGATATTTACGATATCGAGGAAAGTCGTTCGGAACGCAGAAGCAGAGGAAATAAGGAATCAGGAGTAGGAGCTAATCGTATTTTAACGATTTTGGCTTGTATTTTCTTTGTTATCGTTGTCGGTATGATTGCTATTCTAATCTACCTGTCATCCGGTGGAAGTGATCGTACGGCAGCCTTGAAAGATTTTCATGATTCTTCTGCGCCTAAGGTAGAGGAAGTTTCTTCAACATCATCAAGTAGTTCAGTTGAAGCATCAAGTTCTGAAGCAGAATCAACTTCTTCAAGTAGTTCAGAGGAACATACAAATGCTGAGGGAACCATTACTGTCCTTGCAGGTGAAGGTGAGGCAGCTATTGCAGCTAGAGCAGGCATTTCTATTGCCCAGCTTGAAGCCTTGAACCCTGGTCATATGTCTTCAGGAACTTGGTTTGCAAATCCTGGTGATGTCCTTAAGACAAGATAGGAGTTAGAATGAAAACAATTCAGATCGCTATTGATGGTCCAGCTTCAAGTGGTAAGAGTACAGTAGCAAAGATTATCGCTAAGGACTTTGGCTATACTTATCTGGATACAGGTGCCATGTATCGTGCTGCGACTTACATTGCTTTAAACAACCAAGTAAGCCCAGAAGAGTCATCTCGACTTCTTGAATTATTGGAACAATATCCGATTAGTTTTGGTCGTGCCGAAACAGGAGAACAGCTTGTTTTTGTTGGAGACGTTGATGTTACCAATCCAATCCGAGAAAATGAAGTAACTAATGCTGTATCTGCTTTTGCAGCCATTCCAGCTATTCGTGAAAAATTGGTAGCCCTCCAGCAAGAAATTGCCCAACAAGGCGGAATCGTCATGGATGGTCGAGATATTGGCACAGTGGTCTTGCCTAAGGCTGAATTGAAGATTTTTCTTGTTGCTTCAGTGGATGAACGTGCAGAACGACGTTATAAGGAAAATCTTTCAAAGGGGATCGAAACAGATTTGGAAACTTTGAAAGAAGAGATCGCTGCGCGTGATTATAAAGATAGTCATCGTGAAACTTCTCCTCTTAAGCAGGCAGATGATGCAATCTATCTGGACACGACAGGACTAAGTATTTTAGAAGTTGTCGAAAAAATTAAATCAGAAGCAGTCAAACATTTTTAATTTGAAATTTTAACCGATTGACCACGATAGTGGTGAGTCGGTTTTTTAGCAATTTGTCAAATTTTTAATTTTAAGGTATAATAGTCTTTGTTAACGAAAATTTGACAATCAAACCATCATGAAAATAGAAGGAGATAAAATGAACAATCTACCAAATTGCCCAAAATGTAATTCAGAATATGTCTATGAAGACGGAGCCTTGCTAGTCTGCCCAGAGTGTGCTTATGAATGGAATCCTGCTGAACAAGCAGAAATTGAAGAAGGTGTTATTGCCATCGATGCTAATGGAAATAAATTGGCTGATGGAGACACAGTAACCTTGATCAAAGACCTCAAAGTAAAAGGCGCACCAAAAGACCTTAAGCAAGGAACTCGTGTGAAAAATATTCGTATTGTTGAAGGTGACCATAACATCGATTGTAAGATTGATGGTTTTGGCGCAATGAAACTTAAATCAGAATTTGTGAAGAAGATTTAATGATGTTGAGAAATAAAACAATTATATTTTATAGTCGTGCTCTTCTATTTATCGCTGCTTTTCTTGGTGTTTATTTGGAAATAACCAAGCACGGTGGTTTTGGGATGTTGCTCTACTACACAGTGCTTTCTAACCTTTTGGTAACACTTTTTACAGCTTATCTGTTACTAAAGATGCGTGGTGACGATAATAGTTGGCAAAACCCAGGTATTTTACGACTCAAAGGTGGCGTTACCATGAGTATCATGATCACCTGTGTCATTTATCATTTTATGCTAGCACCGATCGCAACAGATTTTTACCGTTTGGAAAATTTCCTTTGCCATTATATTGTGCCCCTCTGGTTTCTAGTAGATACGCTCTTGTTTGATAAGAATCGCCAATATAAGTGGTTTGATCCTATTGTGTGGACCGTCTTGCCTTTGCTCTATATGGGATTTGCTATTCTCAACGGTTTAGTTCTTAAAATGAATATTCCAAATGCTAAGGACAATCCCTTCCCCTATTTCTTTTTGAATGCTACCAAACATGGTTGGGGCTTTGTCTTTAGATGGGCAGCCATTATCTTTGTTGCTTACATGGTCTCAGGATATCTGTTTTATCTTGTGAAAAGCATTAAAAAATCTAAGAAGTAAGAGTACCTTATATGGGTACTTTTTTGATGATTGAGATAATTGTACCCAGACAAATCGATTTTTTTTATCTTGTTCTTGAGTCATTTCTACCTTACAATAAAACTGTAGCTACCAATACAACTATTGAGGAAGAGAAAATGACTGAAAATCGTTATGAATTAAACAAAAATTTGGCACAGATGCTCAAGGGTGGCGTTATCATGGATGTTCAAAACCCTGAACAAGCAAGAATTGCAGAAGCTGCAGGCGCTGCAGCAGTTATGGCCTTGGAGCGAATCCCAGCGGATATTCGTGCAGCTGGTGGTGTCTCTCGCATGAGCGATCCAAAGATGATCAAGGAAATCCAAGAAGCAGTCAGTATTCCAGTTATGGCCAAGGTTCGAATTGGGCATTTTGTCGAAGCACAGATTTTAGAGGCCATCGAGATTGACTATATCGATGAGAGTGAAGTACTATCTCCAGCTGATGACCGTTTCCATGTGGACAAGAAAGAATTTCAAGTTCCTTTTGTCTGTGGCGCTAAAGACTTGGGTGAAGCCTTACGTCGTATCGCTGAAGGAGCTTCTATGATTCGTACAAAAGGGGAACCTGGAACAGGAGATATCGTTCAGGCAGTCCGCCATATGCGTATGATGAATCAAGAAATTCGCCGCATCCAAAATCTCCGTGAGGATGAACTCTATGTCGCAGCAAAAGAACTCCAAGTACCTGTAGAATTAGTTCAATACGTTCACGAACATGGAAAACTACCAGTCGTGAACTTCGCAGCAGGCGGTGTAGCAACACCTGCAGATGCTGCTCTTATGATGCAGCTAGGTGCAGAAGGTGTCTTTGTTGGTTCAGGGATTTTCAAATCAGGTGATCCTGTTAAACGTGCAGCAGCAATTGTCAAGGCAGTTACAAACTATCAAAATCCTCAAATTTTAGCTCAAATCTCAGAAGATTTGGGAGAAGCCATGGTTGGTATCAATGAGAATGAAATCCAAATTCTCATGGCTGAGCGAGGAAAATAGATGAAAATTGGAATATTGGCCTTGCAAGGCGCCTTTGTAGAGCATGAGAAAGTCCTTGCCAAACTAGGAGTTGAAAGTATTGAACTGCGAAATCTAGAAGACTTTCAACAGCATGAGAGTGACTTGTCAGGTTTGATTTTACCTGGCGGTGAGTCAACAGCTATGGGAAAACTCCTACGTGACCAGCAGATGCTACTTCCTCTAAGAGAGGCTATTATCAATGGTTTACAAGTCTTTGGGACTTGTGCTGGTTTGATTTTGCTAGCGAAACAGATTACCTCTCAGGAAGAGACTCATCTGGCTACCATGGACATAGTAGTGGAGCGCAATGCCTATGGACGTCAGCTAGGAAGCTTTTATACAGAAGCAGACTGCAAGGGTGTTGGCAAGATTCCCATGACCTTTATCCGTGGACCTATTATTAGTGAAGTTGGTAAGGGTGTTGATGTTCTGGCAGTAGTGAACAATCAAATCGTTGCTGCTCAAGAAAAGAATATGCTAGTGACCTCCTTTCATCCGGAATTAACAAATGATCTTCGCTTGCATCAATACTTTATCAATATGTGCAAATAAAAATAGGTCGGGATTTTCCCGGCCTATTTTTACATGTAATAAACAATGGCGATGTATTGGAGAGCTGAAGCTGCCAGAATGAAGAGATGCCAGATCATGTGGAAATATGGTTTCTTCTTAGCATAAAAACCAGCACCAACTGTATAGCAAAGCCCACCTGATACCATAAGGGTCCAAAAGATTGGATTTGTTTGACTGATGATTGCTGGTAGGATAGCCACAACTAGCCAACCCATGATGAGGTAGAGTATTAGACTAAATTTTTCATTGACTTTTTTGGCAAAGATTTTATAAAGAATACCGAAAATAGTTGTTCCCCACTGAATGGCGATAATCAGATAACCAAACCAGTTATTCATCAAGGTCAAAACGACAGGAGTATAAGAACCTGCAATCGCAACATAAATCATAGAATGGTCAATAATTCGTAACACATATTTATGAGTGGAACCATAAGCCATAGAATGATAAATGGTCGATGAAAGAAACATGAGAAAGAGGCTGATAACGAAGATGGATACACCGATAGACGATAAGAAACCATGCGCCTCATAACTATAGGTTGATGAAATAGGAAGTAAGATGAGCATAAGTACAGCCCCTATAGCATGGGTGACACTGTTGGCAATTTCTTCTCCAAAACTAAGTCGTTTACTAAGTTTGAAACTAGTATTCATTTGTTTCCTCCTCTTGGGTTTCTGTATAGACTAGTGCAAGTGTTTGATGATAAAGTTTGACCGTTTGACAGCTTGCTTGAATGATTGGATTAGCTGGATCAATATCTTTATTCATATAGTCCACAAAAGCATTGTAAAGTTCTTGTGAGTTAGTCTCTGTGTGTAGGGTATTCAGGGTTTGAGCAATTTCTTGGATAGAAAAAACAGACTTGAGAGTGGTAATAGCAATCAGTCGGGCAATTTGTTTGCGTTGGTATTTTTTCTTTTCAGGTTTACTGATATAGCCGTGCTTCACATAGTTGTTCACCATTGATGCAGTTAAACCTTTCTCTTTAGCATGAGAAATAGGGGAACAAACTTTATTCACATAAAGTAGGACCTGATCCAAATAGAGATCAATATTTGGAATTTCGTCCCATTCTGGGTAGGAAAAAGTAGTTTTCATTTCCAACTCCTGTTTATCTGGTTTTGATAACTAGATTATAAAATAATAGAAATAAAAAGTCAAGTTTTAACTGCTTGTCGAAAGCTTTAAATTATGCTATGATGAGAGAAACTAGTCAGAAAAGAGGAGATAAGATGGAAATTCGTTTAGCCTTTCCAAACGAAGTAGATGCAATTATGCAGGTGATTGAGGATGCTAAAAAATGCTTGGCGGAAGCTGGTAGCACCCAGTGGCAAAATGATTACCCAAATGCCGACACGATTATTGAAGATATCATCTCTGGTCAGGCTTATGTAGCCTTGGACGAAGGAGAACTTTTAGCCTATGCAGCAGTGACTAAAAGTCCAGAAAAAGCTTATGAAGCCATTTATAATGGAAGTTGGGAGGGAAGAGAACCGGAATACCTTGTATTTCATCGGATTGCGGTTTCTAGAGATGTCCAAGGCCAAGGTGTTGCCCAGACCTTCTTGGAAGGCTTGATTGAAGGCTTTGATTACCTAGATTTTCGTTCAGATACACATGCTAAAAACAAGGCCATGCAACATATCTTTGAAAAGCTTGGTTTTAAACAGGTCGGTAAAGTTCCAGTAGATGGAGAACGCTTGGCCTACCAAAAATTAAAATCAAATGTCTAAGAAGTATGCAAAGATGCTGTATAAGTCTCCGATTGGAATCTTATCTTTGGTAGCAGATGATCACTATCTGTTTGGGATATGGGTTGAGGAAGAGAGTGATTTTGAGAAGGGATTATCTGAAAATGATGTAACTGCTGTTGAAAGTCATCCCATTTTAAATCAAATTGCTAGCTGTTTAGATGCTTATTTTAAAGGACAAAATCAAGATTTGTCTCAGTTACCTTTGGCTCCTGTCGGTAGTGATTTCGAAAAAAGAGTCTGGAACTACTTGCGGGGAATTCCTTTCGGTCAGACTGTTACTTATGGACAAATAGCTAAGGACTTGCAAGTAGCTTCTGCCCAAGCAATCGGAGGAGCAGTAGGGCGCAATCCCTGGTCTATTCTTGTCCCCTGTCACCGTGTGCTAGGTGCTGGAGGACGTCTGACAGGCTATGCTTGGGGACTTGATAAGAAGGCTTGGCTCTTGAATCATGAAGGTGCAAGTTATCAAGAAAATAAAAAATAGAAAGAGAAAAAATGTTAGAATTTATCGAATATCCAAAATGTACAACTTGTAAAAAAGCCAAAAAAGAGTTAGATCAACTCGGATTAGAGTATAAAGATGT
The DNA here is from genome assembly GCF_001073085.1 of Streptococcus pseudopneumoniae. Classification (GTDB taxonomy): domain Bacteria; phylum Bacillota; class Bacilli; order Lactobacillales; family Streptococcaceae; genus Streptococcus; species Streptococcus pseudopneumoniae_M. The sequence goes on along the minus strand of NZ_JVFV01000042.1, from coordinate 64,251 downwards.
TCATATTGTAGAAGAAACTCCGAGTGAAGAAGTCATTTTAAATTGGCTTGAAACTTCAGAATTTGAGTTGAAGCAATTTTTCAATACTAGTGGTATTAAATACCGTGAACTGGGTTTAAAAGACAAGGTTGGAACTTTATCCAAAAAAGAAGCGGCCAAACTCTTGGCCAGTGATGGTATGTTATTAAAACGTCCTATATTAGTGGAGAATGGTGCTGTGAAGCAGATTGGTTATCGTAAAACCTACGACAACTTGGATTTGAAATAGTTTTTTTCTATCTCCTTGATAGGTAAAATATATAACCTCACACTTTTAAAGTATGATAAACTAGTAGGTAGACAAAGTCTCTTCTGCTCGTAGCAAATATTTTAAATCTAGGCAGAAGTATGATAGAATGATTCATTATCAGGAGAGGATGTTTCTATGAATGTTACAACAATTTTAGCATCAGATTGGTACCAAAACTTGATGCAGTATATTCCAGACGGCAAACTGTTTAGTTTTCGTTCTGTCTTTGATGGGATTCCAAGAATTGTACAACAATTGCCAACAACATTGATGTTGACAGTATTTGGTGCTTTTTTTGGTATAATCTTGGCCTTGGTTTTTGCTATTGTAAAAATTAATCGCGTTAGAATTCTTTATCCATTACAAGCATTCTTTGTTAGTTTCTTAAAAGGGACACCAATCCTAGTGCAGCTGATGTTGACTTACTATGGAATTCCTCTAGCATTAAAAGCGTTGAATCAACAATGGGGGACTGCTTTTAATATCAATGCGATTCCGGCTGCAGCTTTTGCCATTGTAGCTTTTGCCTTTAATGAAGCAGCCTACGCTAGTGAAACTATCCGTGCCGCTATTCTTTCTGTTAATCCTGGAGAGATTGAAGCCGCTCGTAGTCTTGGAATGACACGTGCACAAGTTTACCGTCGTGTGATTATTCCAAATGCAGCAGTAGTAGCGACTCCAACCTTGATTAACTCCCTAATCGGTTTGACTAAGGGGACTTCCCTAGCCTTTAGTGCGGGTGTTGTAGAAGTCTTTGCTCAAGCTCAGATTTTGGGTGGTGCCGACTATCGTTACTTCGAACGTTTCATCTCAGTTGCCCTTGTATACTGGGTGGTAAATATCGCTATTGAAAATCTTGGCCGCTTTATTGAGAAAAAAATGGCAATCGAAGCACCAGATAATACGAAAACAGATGTGAAAGGAGACCTTCGCTAATGATTAAGATTTCAAATTTAAGCAAATCCTTTTCTGGTCAAACCGTCTTGGATCATCTGAATTTAGATATTCAAAAAGGGGAAGTAGTAGCTTTGATTGGTTCCTCAGGAGCGGGGAAGTCAACCTTTCTTCGTAGCCTAAATTATCTGGAAACACCTGATAGTGGAAGTATTCAGATTGATGATTTCAAAGTGGATTTTTCTCAAATTACTCAAGATGAAATCTTGACTCTTCGTCGCAAGTTGTCCATGGTGTTCCAACAGTTCAACTTATTTGAACGTAGAACAGCCTTAGACAATGTCAAGGAAGGTTTGGTAGTTGTTAAAAAACTTTCCGACGAAGAAGCAACTAAGATTGCCAAAGAAGAGTTGGCTAAGGTTGGTCTTTCAGATCGTCAACAGCACTATCCTCGCCACTTATCAGGTGGACAAAAACAACGGGTAGCTTTGGCGCGTGCTTTAGCCATGAAGCCAGCAATCTTGCTCTTGGATGAACCTACTTCAGCTCTTGATCCAGAATTAGTTGGTGAGGTAGAAAGATCTATCGCTAATGCAGCTAAATCAGGTCAAACCATGATTTTAGTCAGTCACGATATGTCCTTTGTTTCTCAAGTAGCTGATAAGGTTTTGTTCTTGGATAAAGGAAAGATTATTGAGTCTGGAACACCAGATGAGATTATCAATCATCCTAAAGAAGAACGAACAAAAGAATTCTTTGCTAGTTACAAACGGACCTATATTTGATATAATAGAAGATAAGAAAGACTCAGTTAGCCTAGCTAACTGGGTTTGCTCTTTAAAATTAATAGAAATGAGAGAGAGCATGCTAGTTCAGCTATTTGCTTTGTATTTAGAGAGTTTAGTGTTGACAATTCTACTGGTCTTGATTATTTTGGGACTCTGGATTGGACTTAGAGCTCTGTCGGGGGTTGACAAAACTGCTAAAGCACGTCAAGCCCATCTCTACGATATGATTATGATTGGAGTTTTGACCATTCCAGTATTGTCATTTGCAACCATGAGCATCTTGTTGGTTCTCAAGGCTTAATAGTTGTAAAATGGGATTTAATTCGTTAGAATAAAAATAGTTACAACAAGAAAGAAGGAAAGAGAATGTACGATACGATTATTATCGGTGCAGGCCCTGCTGGGATGACTGCAGCCTTGTATGCAGCACGCAGTAATCTGAAAGTGGCTTTGATTGAAGGGGGCCTTCCAGGAGGTCAGATGAATAATACTTCTGACATTGAAAACTATCCAGGTTATGCTAATATCAGTGGTCCTGAATTAGCTGAAAAAATGTTTGAACCTCTTGAAAATCTTGGAGTAGAACACCTCTATGGTTTTGTCGAAGCTGTTGAGGATCATGGCGAATTCAAAAAAGTCGTAACAGACGACCAAGTTTATGAAACTCGCACAGTTATCGTAGCGACTGGTTCCAAACACCGTCTCTTGGGAGTTCCGGGGGAAGAAGAACTCAATAGCCGTGGTGTTTCTTACTGTGCGGTTTGTGATGGCGCCTTTTTCCGCGACCAAGATTTGTTGGTTGTAGGTGGAGGTGACTCCGCGGTTGAAGAGGCTATCTTCTTAACACGGTTTGCAAAATCTGTTACCATTGTTCACCGTCGGGATGAACTACGTGCCCAAAAGGTCTTGCAAGATCGTGCTTTTGCCAATGAAAAAATCAACTTCATTTGGGACTCGGTTGTCAAAGAAATTAAGGGTGAAAACCGTGTGGAATCAGTTGTCATTGAAAATGTTAAAACAGGACAAGTGACCGAACAAGCCTTTGGAGGTGTCTTCATCTATGTTGGATTGGACCCTGTTAGTGACTTCGTCCAAGAGTTACAGATTCGAGACCAGGCAGGTTGGATTGTGACAGATGACCACATGAAGACAAGTGTTGCAGGGGTCTTTGCAGTTGGGGATGTTCGTCAGAAAGACCTTCGTCAAGTCACAACTGCAGTTGGAGATGGCGCTATTGCAGGTCAAGAAGCTTATAAATATATTACTGAACATAGTTAAAAAGGCGGTGGGACAGAAATCGATAGACAAAGTCTCGATTTCGTAGTTCCAGCACCGCGAGGATGATTAGGAGCTTTTTGGAGTCTAAAAGAAGAACAAAAAGTTCAATCAGTTACCGCGTCAAAGTTTGATTGCTAATAAAAAGTGAGGTCGGGATCTTTTGTCCCAACCTCACTTTTTATTAGAGTCGATTTCGAAAAACTTCGTACATGAGAATGGCTGCAGCGACGCTGGCATTGAGGCTCTGTACGTGCCCATTCATTGGAATAGTAATCATCTCGTCCACTTGTTTTTTGATGTTGCTAGAGATACCTTTGCCTTCATTTCCAATGATGAGAGCAATCTTTCCTTTGGTATTCCATTTGTGGCAAGGAGTTCCATTCATATCAGTTCCAAAAGTCCAAAAGCCTTCTTCTTTAAGTTTATCCAAGGTTTGGCTGAGATTGGTAACACGGGCGATAGGAACGTGTTCAATCGCACCTGTTGCTGTTTTGGCTACGACAGGAGTAACACCGACAGCTCTATGTTTGGGAATGATGACACCTGAAACATTGGTTGCATCCGCTGTCCTCAAGATAGAACCAAGATTATGTGGGTCCGTTAAACCATCAAGGATTAGTAGTAGTGGGTTTTCTTCCTGGCGTGTCTTAGCAAGAATCTGCTCAAGTTCAGTGTAGGCAAATTCAGAAACACGCAAGACAAAACCTTGGTGAACAGCTCCTTCAGTCATCTCAGAAAGTGATTTTTTAGAAGTCCAAGAAATGGATACTTTCTTTTCAGTAGCCAATTCCTTAACTTTTTCCACATTCTTTCCTCGTAAATCTTCCTGAAGATAGAGTTTGTTTCCAGTATTTGCTAAAAGAGCTTCAGTGACGGCATGAACGCCATAGACAATATCGTTTGTTTTCATATCTTCATTATAACACAAAATCCCGTCTTGCAACGGGATTTTCTTTATTCAAGAATGAGCAAACCATCTTTAACTTCAAATGGGTCTTTTTCATTGATACGGTCGTAGAACATAATGCCATTTAAGTGGTCAATTTCATGTTGGACAACGATTGAGTTGTAGCCTTTTAGCTTGATACGATGTTTTTCACCATCCTTGTCAAAGTAGTCAACAGTCACTCGAGCATGGCGGATAACATAACCTGGAACAGCACGGTCAACAGACAAGCAACCTTCTCCTTCGCCTAGAGCAGCATCTTGGACTGAATGTGAGACGATTTTAGGATTGTACATAACAGCTTGTAAGTCATAGGCTTCTTGAGGAGTTTCACCTTCCTCAGTGATATTTGGTACCAGTACGGCGATGATGCGTTTTGAGATATCTAGCTGTGGTGCAGCAAGCCCAACACCTCCACGTAAACCTAATTTTTCAGCCATAACAGGATCTTGTGAGTGTTTCAAAAATTGCATCATTTTTTCTCCAAGAATGATATCTTGGTCGCTCAAGGGGAAAGAGACCTCCTCGGCAACGGCACGAAGAGTAGGGTTCCCTTCGCGGATAATATCTTTCATATCGATTAAATGAGCAGCTTTGGTAATTCGTTCTATAGCAGACATATTCTTTCCTTTCCTTCCATTACAATTACATGATAACACAAAACAGATGAGAAAGAAAGTCACAGAAGCTGTTAAAAAATTATAGAATAAAAGGAAATACCTATTTGTCTGTGGTATAATAGAATAAGAAATATGACTTTAAAATTATGGGAGAAAAGTTATGGAACAACGTAGTAGTAGAAGAAAAAATGGTCCCGTTTTACAAGCTATTAGACATTCCGTTCGGTTTTTCAGGAACTATAAGCAGTGGAATAATCGTACTTTTATTGTGGTCTTGTTAGCTTCGGTAGCTGTCTCGATGATGCTTACTTTATTAGTGGAAGGAGCTCGAGGGATTTCTTTAAGCAGTAGTGATCCAAGTTCCGCACACCAACAGTCAAGTTCTCAGGCAAAGAATGCAGAGCCGGAACAAGAAACGAGTGCGCGTATCATGGCAAATGGTGATTTGCTCTATCATGACATTATCTACATTTCAGCCAAAAAATCAGACGGTACCTACGATTTTCATGAAAACTTTGAATACGTAAAACCTTGGCTGAAGCAAGCTGACTTAGTTCTTGGTGATTTTGAAGGAACCGTAAATAAAGACCACTATCTTGCAGGTTATCCTTTGTTTAATGCACCTGGTGAAGTTATGGATGCTATAAAAGATGCAGGCTATCAAGTGCTAGACTTGGCTCACAATCATATCTTGGATTCTCAGATTGAGGGAGTGGTATCAACTGCGGATGCTATTGAAAAGGCAGGAATGACACCAGTCGGGGTTTATACTCATGAATCTAGAAGTGAGGCGCCTTTAGTTATCAAGGAAGTTAATGGTATTAAAGTTGCTATTTTAGCTTATTCCTATGGTTTTAACGGCATTGAACAGAGCATTTCTCAAGAGGATTATAATCGTTATCTTTCAGACTTAGACGAAGATAAAATGAAGGCTGAAATTGAACGAGCAGAAAAGGAGGCGGATATTACAATTATCATGCCTCAGATGGGAGTTGAGTATCAAATTGAGCCGACTGAGGAGCAAAAGAAACTTTACCATAAAATGATTGATTGGGGAGCTGATATTATCTTTGGTGGTCATCCTCACGTTGTTGAACCAGCTGAAACGGTTGAAAAAGAAGGTGATAAAAAGCTTATCATTTACTCTATGGGGAATTTCATCTCAAATCAACGGATTGAAACCATGCAGGATGTGGAAAATGCCAAGTGGACGGAACGTGGAGTCCTCATGGATGTGACTATTAAGAAGAAATCCGGTAAAACAACTATTGAGACGGCCCAAGCCCATCCAAGCTGGGTGAGTCGTACTCCAAAGGGAGGCTATTCTCCAGAAGGCTACCCACTCTATCTTTACCAAACTTATATCCTGGAAGACTTTATTGAGAGTGGAAAATACCGTAGTCAGTTAGACGAGGCCACCAAGCAACGGATTGATACAGCCTATAAAGAAATGAACGAGCATGTAGGTTTGAAGTGGTAGTGACATTAAAAGAGGAGCAAGATGGATATTAAGATAATAGCGACGGATATGGACGGTACTTTGTTGGATCCTCAAGGACAACTGGATCTACCTCGACTAGAGAAAATTTTAGATCAGCTAGATCAGCGTGGAGTTCGTTTTGTCATTGCAACGGGAAATGAAGTTCATCGAATGCGACAATTACTGGAACATCTAGCAGATAGAGTAGTTCTCGTGGTTGCTAATGGTGCTCGTATATTCGAAAATGATAAATTGATTCAAGCTCAGACTTGGGACGATGCTATGGTTGATAGGGCTTTGGGTCATTTTAAAGGCAGAGAGTGTCAGGATCAGTTTGTCGTAACTGCTATGAATGGCGGTTTTGTCAAGGAAGGTACTGTCTTTACAGAACTTGATAAATTCATGACTCCAGAGATGATTGAAAAGCTCTATCAACGAATGCAATTCGTCGATGAATTTGACTCTAATCTCTTCGGTGGTGTTCTCAAGATGAGCATGGTAGTTGGTGAAGAACGATCCGATTCGGTTTTACAGGAAATTAATGAATTATTTGATGGGCATGTGCGAGCTGTTTCTAGTGGATATGGTTGTATTGATATCTTACAAGATGGGATTCATAAGGCTTGGGGCTTAGAAGAATTGCTCAAACGTTGGAACTTAAAACCTGAACAAATCATGGCTTTTGGAGACAGTGAAAATGACATTGAAATGTTAGAGTTGGCAGGTATTTCTTACGCCATGGAAAATTCAGAGGATAGAGTCAAGGAAATTGCGACAGAAGTAGCTCCACCCAACAGTCAGGCAGGTGTTTACAAAGTTTTAGAAAACTGGCTAGAAGAAGGAGAATAACTTGGCAGTACAACTATTAGAAAACTGGCTCTTAAAAGAGCAGGAAAAAATTCAAACCAAGTATCGTGAACTTAATCAAATCTCAGTGATTGAACCAGATATCATCTTTATTGGAGATTCTATTGTTGAGTATTTTCCCTTGCAAGAATTACTAGGGACAACAAAGACCATTGTGAATAGAGGTATTCGTGGTTATCAGACCGGACTTTTACTAGATAACCTTGATGCTCACTTCTATGGTGATGCAGTGGATCAAATTGTACTTTTGATTGGGACAAATGATATTGGAAAAGATGTTCCAATGAATGAAGCGCTAAACAATCTTGAAAGCGTGATTCAAACTATTTCTCGCGACTATCCACTGTCACAGATAAAGCTAGTTTCCATTTTGCCGGTCCATGAAGGTGATGAATACAAACATACCGTTTATATTCGTACAAATGGAAAAATCAAAGAATGGAATCAAGCCTATCAAGAACTGGCCTCGGCCTACATGCAGGTAGAATATGTATCGGTTTTTGACAAACTACTTGATCAGGAAGGACAACTCAAATCAGACTATACAACAGATGGTCTTCACCTCAGTGTTTCTGGTTATCAAGCTTTATCAAACACTTTAAAAAAATATATATTTTAGGATCAGTCTATATCAGATATCTATCTTGTAATCAGTAATTTTACAAAAATAAAATTTACTCTAAACATTTGAATAAAAAAATATTTAATTCAAATGTTTAGAGTTTTTTATATAAAAAACATCATTGAATGAAGTTGATATTTAGATATAAAAGTTGTAATGATACGGTTAGATAAAAAAAACGACATCAACAAACATTTATTTTAATCGAATTAATTGTCGTTAAAGTGAATAATAATTACAAAAAGAGGATGAAGTTAATTTCCTTTTTCTTGATTTAAAAGGCTATGATATGGTATACTATTGGCGTTACTGCTAGTATGGGGAAGAGTATTTTATTTTAGAAAAACTCAATAATCTTACATATTATTAGTTAAAATGTTAAAAAAGGAGAACTTATCACATGATAAGAAGAGAGCAACAACGATTTTCTTTAAGAAAATACAAAGTTGGTGTCGCATCAGTTTTCTTAGGAACAACCCTTAGCTTCATGATGGCTAACGGTAGTGCTGTAAATGCTGCTGAGATTGTAGCAAAACAAAATGCTGAGAATACTGAACTAGTCGGCAACAAGGACGACAAGGAAAAGTTGAAAGAGCCATCAACGGATGTGGTAACTTCAGCTAATTCCGAAACTTCAGAAGTTAAGCCAGAAACATCAATACCTGAAGTTAAGTCTGAAGAAGTAAAATCCGAAGAAACAAAAGCTGAAAAAGCTGAGGAAAAAACATCTGTTATTCCTGAGGCAAAACTAGAGTCTTATAAGCCAGTAGCAGCAACTGCTTCAAAAGTAGAAGAAGTTGTAGCAACTAAGCCTAAGGCAGAAGAAAAGATTGAAACTAAACCAGAGGAAAAATCTGAGCCTAAAGCAGAACTTTCAGCTGTAGCCGAGGCAACTAGCCTGGATACAACTGCTAGTGCAGCAAATGTTGAAGCAAAACCACTAGTAGATACAGAAACACTAGCTTTGGCAGCTGAGAATACTGTAAATGCCGGTGCTTTGGCTACAAATAGTGGTCGTCGCCGTAACCGTCGTGCTGCAACTGACCATAATACAGAAGCAATAGCAACATCAGCTACACTTAAGGACGGTGAAGTAGCGGATCCAGATATGTCAGATCCTGCTGGTGCAACTGTTAAATCACAGAATGTGCCTGCTGGTTATGAAAGAAAAGCTGGAGATTACTATACATTTAGTATCTTAGACCTTACAAAATTCAATGAACGCTACAATACTAACTACTACGTTCGTATCTATAAGAACTTTAGTGACTCAACTGATTCTGTTGCGGAATTGATTGATAAGACAACTGGTGCAGTAGTTGAAACGAAGACCATCACTGCTACTAGTGGTGTTCAACAATTTACGACAACTGCAACCAAGTCAAATTCTGAGTTGACCTTCCAAGTTGACTATCAGACTTCTATGGCAGCAGATAAAACAGTTCAGCCTTTTCTACAAACAGGTTATAAGGTGGCTGATAGAATTGCATCGCTAGTAAATTCAGGTCATCAACTTACACCGACAGAACAAGCACTTTTTGACGCAGTTTATGCTGCTCGTACAACTACTGATATTATGAACGTAGTTGAGCCTACCTATAATGGACGCCCGATTACGGATAGTAACTTCAAAATTCCACGAGTTGTTACCAAAACCACTCACTATAAAGTAGTTGACAAAGCCAATCCTACCTATAATGCTAGTAAAACAGACACAACTGTTCAAGATTATGTGGCGAACGGTAATGAAGTTGAATTAGCCAAGTACACCTTGACAGCTACAGAAGGTCAAAACTTCACTGCTTCAGGTAAACGTCAGTTTGCAGGTTACAAACTCTATCAAGAAGCTCCTGCTGATAGTATGACGGGTTATGTTTCTCGTCCATATGTTGTTGGGACTAAATTTATGGATGCGGAGCGTGCGGGCATCAAGCGTATCAAAGAAATCGTTGGAGAAGATGGTTCAGTTGTCGTTCGTATCTATCTTCTTGATCCAAAGCAACAGAGTAAGCGTTCGAACGGTTCATTAAGTACAGATGGCTATATGCTACTAGCAGAAACCAAACCTATAAAACCTGGAAAGGTAAATACAGAAGATCTGGTTGTCCAGAAGACACCTCTGTACACAATTCCTTTCACAACTACAAACGGAGTAAACTATCCAAACGGTAAGGAAACTCCATTTGGCTTCCAAACAGCTGCTAACTATGTTCCTAAAAAAACAGTCTTTGTACCATTTTTAGGAGATAATATAGGACACCTTTCTCCAAATGCACAGTTGGAAAGAGGAAATTTCGGTATTGGTACAAACGTTGACTTGCTTAATGGATTGATGCCATATACGGAAACAGTTTACTACTATGAAAAAGTAGATCCAATAACCTATACACCAGAGGTAAGTAAAGTTCTTGATGGTCGTACCTTGAACGATGGTGACTTTAGCTTTACTCTTAAACAAGAAGGTGGTACACACCAAGAAACTGTTACAAACAAAAATGGTAAGGCAACCTTTAGTGAACTAACTTTCGAAAAACCAGGTACTTATACTTATAAGATTACAGAAGTTGCTGGTTCAGATAGGAATGTTGACTATGATGGTATGGAGGTTACTCTCACAGTTACCGTTACACAAAATGCTCAAGATAAACTTGAAGTTCAAGCAGTTTATAAGTCAACAGGTGGTCATGCTGAAGGTGAAAATGACAAGGTCTTCAACAACTATGTCGTAGCTCCAGTTAAGACTAAGTTTGACTTTAGCAAGGCTCTCGCAGGTCGTAAGTTGAAAGATGGCGAATTTACGTTTGCTTTGAAAGATTCAACTGGTAAAACAATTCAAACTAAGATAAATACTAAAGCAGGTGTTGTAGCCTTTGATGACTTGACATTTGATAATACTCAAGTTGGTACTCACAAATACACTGTAGAAGAAGTTATCCCAGAAAATAAAGAAGCTGGCATGACTTATGACACAATGAAGGCTGAAGTAACAATCACTGTTACCAAGGAAGGTCATGTTCTTAAAGCAACAAACACACTTCCTGCAGATACAGAGTTCAACAATACCTTCACACCATCTCCTGTTAAAGTAAACCTTGAGTTTGATAAATCACTCTCAAATGGTAACTTGAATGCAGGTGACTTTAGCTTCACTTTGACTGGTGATAACAATGTTAATGAAACAGTCACTAATAAAGCTAATGGTAAGATTAACTTTAGCGAATTGTCATTTGACCAAGTAGGTGTCTACAACTATACTGTTAAAGAAGTTAAAGGCGATAAAGCTGATGTAGACTACGATGCAATGACTATCGCAGTTAAAGTAACAGTTACAAAAGATGAGAATACAGGTCTCTTGGTAGCTAATACTGAAATGACTTCAACAGGTGGTGAAGCAACTGGTACTGATGATAAAGTCTTTAACAACCACGTTGTGGCTCCTGTAACTGCCCAATTTGACTTCAGCAAAGCTCTTGCAGGCCGTAAACTCAAGGCTGGTGAATTTAGCTTTGTATTGAAAGACAAAGATGGCACTGTTATCCAAACAAAACAAAACGATGCCGCTGGTAACGTTAAATTTGACGCCTTGACATTTACGAATGCTCAAGTCGGTGATCATAACTACACTGTAGAAGAAGTTATTCCAGAAACAAAAGAAGCTGGCATGACTTACGATACCATGAAGGCAAACGTGACAGTTACTGTTATAAAATCAGGTCACGCTCTTACTGCTGTAGCAGCACTTCCAGCAGATAAAGAATTTAACAATACCTTCACACCAACTGCAACACAAGCACAATTCAAGTTTACTAAGAAACTCGAAGGTAAAGAACTGGTAGCAGATGCCTTCACATTTGAATTGCTTGAAAATGGAAATGTTATTCAAACGAAGAAAAACGCGGCTGATGGAACTATCCAATTTGATGCAATCTCATACGATGCAGAAGGTACTCATACCTATACTGTACGTGAAGTAGCTGGTACTGACACAAACATTGACTATGATTCAATGAATGCAGAAGTAACCGTAACAGTTACGAAAGATGCTTCAACTGGCCTCTTGAATGCAGCAGTTACAATGCCGGATGATACTGAGTTCAATAACTATCATGTGGCTCCAGTCATTGCAAGATTTGACTTTACTAAGAAATTAGCAGGTCGTGAACTTAAAGACGGCGAATTTAGCTTTGTTCTGAAAGATTCAACTGGTCAAACTCTTGAAACAGTAACAAATAAAGCTGACGGAACTGTAACATTCAATGAATTATCATTCGATAATACAAAAGTTGGTACCCATACTTATACAGTAGAAGAGGTTATCCCAGCTACTAAAGAATTAGGAATGACTTATGACACCATGAAAGCAACGCTTACTGTGGAAGTTGCAAAAAATGGACATACCCTAACAACTGTAACAAATGTCAGCTCAGCAGATGGTGTGAATGAGAATGGAGAATCAACAGATGGAACGGAAGATAAAGAGTTTAACAATAAAATAACTCCTCCAGAAACACCTGAGTTCCAACCAGAAAAATTCGTTCTTAACAAAGAAAAATTTGACATCACTGGTACAAAACTCGTTGACGATGATGATGAGTTGACAAATGAATACACTGAAACAAATGCAGATCCATATGTAGACAAGACCACTAACAACGAACCAGAAAACTTGAATACCAAGACAGTTAAACGTGGTTCTAAATTAGTTTACCAAGTATGGCTTGATACTACTAAATTCACTGAAGCAAATAACATCCAATACGTTGGTGTATCTGATACATACGACGCTGATAAATTAGACGTAAATGCAGCTGATATCAAAGCATATGATTCAGTAACTGGTGCAGAAGTAACCAATAAATTCGACATCAAAGTTGAAAATGGTACCATTACTGCAACTTCAAAAGATGAATTTATCAAAGACAAAGTGCATGCTCCTGTTATCGACACAACTGAGTTCGAATTTGGACGTTACTATAAATTTGATATTCCAGCAACTGTGAAAGAATCTGTTAAAGCTGGTGTTGATATTGAAAATACAGCCAACCAAACTGTTCACGTTTACAACCCAGTAAGCAAGACAGTTGAAAAACCTGAAAAACCAACACAAAAACGTGTGAACAGCGTTCCAGTTACAGTGGAAATGAACTTCACTAAACGTTTGGAAGGTCGTGAACTTCAAGCTAACGAATTCGAATTCGTATTGAAGAAAGACGGCGTTGAGGTTGAGCGCGTGAAGAATGACGCTGCTGGTAAGATCGTCTTCAAGACTCTTGAATTTGGTCATGAAGATCTTGGTAAGACTTACGATTACACAGTAGAAGAAACTCCTGGTGCAGATGCAACTGTCAATTATGACACAATGGTTGCTACTGTTAAAGTAGTTGTATCACACGATGGTACAGCAAAGGCAATTGTTGCCAACGTAACAGATGCTGCTGATAAAGAGTTCAACAATACAGTTACTCCTCCAGAAGAACCTAAGTTCCAACCAGAGAAATACGTTGTTTCTAAAGAGAAATACGATATCACTGGTAATAAGCTCGTTGATGACGATTCTGAGTTGACAGATAAATATGGTGAAACAAACGCGAATCCATACGCAGATAATACCATCAATAATGAAGTGGAAAACTTAAATACTAAGACTGTTGAACGTGGTTCTAAATTAGTCTACCAAGTATGGTTGGATACAACTAAATTTGATGCAGCTAACAAGGACAACATCCAAACAGTTGGTATTTCAGATAACTATGATGAAGCGAAATTAAATCTTAATGCAGCTGACATCAAAGCCTACGACTCTGTAACAGGTGCAGAAGTAACTGATAAATTCGATATCGCTGTGAACAACGGTGTGATCTCTGCTAACTTGAAAGCTGGCTTCACGAAGTCACTTGGCGATGCAGAAAACACGCAAGTTATCGATACTACTAAATTCGAATTCGGACGTTACTATAAATTTGATATCCCAACAACAGTGAAAGACGATGTTGTAGCTGGTGCAGATATCGAAAATACTGCGGCTCAAGTAGTCAACTACTACAACCCAGTAAGCAAGACTGTTGAAAAACCAAGCAAACCAACTGAAAAACGTGTGAACAGCGTACCAGTTGAAGTATCCTTCAACTTCACTAAGAAACTTGAAGGTCGTGAATTGAAAGCGAATGAGTTTACTTTCCAATTGTTAGACGATGATGAATTCAATGTTCTTGAAACAGTAACTAATGATAAGGATGGTAAGATTAAATTCACTAGCCTTAAATACACAAACAATGATCTCGGTGTTTACCGTTACAAAGTAGTAGAAGTTGCTGGTACAGACTCAACCGTTACATATGACAATATGAAGGCTGTTGTAACAGTCACTGTTTCTCACGATGGAACGGCTAAAGTTCTTGTAGCAACTGTTGGCGACATCTCTGATAAAGAGTTCAACAACCGCGTAACTCCACCAGAAACTCCTAAGTTCCAACCAGAGAAATACGTTGTTTCTGAAGAGAAATTCGATATCACTGGTGACAAGCTCGTTGATGACGATAAAGAGTTGACAGACAAGGTCGCAGATACCAATGCGAACCCATATGCGGACGATGCATCAAACAACGAAGCTCAAAACTTGAATACGAAGACTGTGAAACGTGGCGACAAGTTGGTTTACCAAGTATGGTTGGATACAACTAAATTTGACGCAGCTAACAAGGACAACATCCAATCAGTAGGAATCTCAGATGACTACGATGAAACTAAGTTGGATCTTGACGCTACTAAGATCAAAGCCTACGATTCAGTAACAGGTGATGATGTCACAGCTAAATTCGATATCGCTGTGAACAATGGTGTGATCACTGCAACCCTTAAAGCTGGCTTCACCAAGTCACTTGGCGATGCAGAAAACACTCAAGTGATCGATACAACTAAGTTCGCCTTCGGACGTTACTACAAGTTTGACATCCCAACAACAGTGAAAGCTGATGTGGCAGCTGGTGCAGATATCGAAAATACTGCGGCTCAAGTTGTAAACTATTACAACCCAACAACTAAGAAAGTTGAAAAACCTGAAAAACCAACTGAAAAACGTGTGAACAGCGTACCAGTTGAAGTATCCTTCAACTTCACTAAGAAACTTGAAGGCCGTGAATTGAAAGCGAACGAATTTAGCTTCGTCCTTAAAGATTCAACAGGTAGAGTTGTTGAAACTGTAACGAACGATGCATCTGGAAACGTTAAGTTCTCAGCTATCGAATTCAAGAAAGAACAAGCAGGCGTTCACAACTACACTGTTGAAGAAGTGAAAGGTACTGATGGAACTGTCACTTATGATGAGATGAAAGCAGTAGTAACTGTAGAAGTTAAACATGACGGAACAGCGAAAGCTCTCATCACTAACGTAACTGATCCAGAAGACAAAGAGTTCAACAACAAGGTGACTCCTCCAGAAACTCCTGAGTTCAATCCAGAGAAATATATTCTTAATGAAGAGAAATTTGATATCACTGGAAATAAACTCCTTGATGATGATAAAGAGTTGACTGATAAAGTAGCTGATACCAACAAAGATCCATACGTGGACAAAGTTGATAATAATGAAAAGCAAAATATCAATACTCAAACACTCCATAAGGGTGATAAGGTTGTTTACCAAGTATGGTTAGATACAACTAAATTCACTGAAGCTCACAATATTCAATCTGTTGGTATTACAGATAAATATGATAGCGAAAACTTGGATGTTAACGTATCTGAAATTAAGGCTTATGATTCAGTAACTGGTGAAGATGTAACAGCTAAGTTTGATATCTCAATTGTGGATGGTGTCATTACTGCTACATCTAAGGCTGACTTGACTAAGTCACTTGGAGATGCAGAAAATACTCAAGTAATCGACACTGCTAAATTAGCATTTGGCCGTTACTACAAGTTTGATATTCCAGCACGTATCAAGGGAACTGCTAAAGAAGGTGTAGATATTGAAAATACAGCTTCTCAAATTGTTCACCAATATGATCCAACTAAGAAATCAGTTGAAAAACCAGAAAAACCAACTGAGAAACGTGTTGTTAATATCCCAGTGAAGGTTGAATTCAACTTCACGAAGAAATTGGAAGGTCGTGCGTTGAAAGCTGGTGAATTCAGCTTCGTATTGAAAGACAAAGATGGTAACGTGATTGAAACCGTAAGCAACGATGCTGAAGGTAAGATCAAGTTCTCAGCTCTTGAATTCAAACGTGGTCAAGAAGGTACTTATATTTATCATGTAGAAGAAGTGAAAGGTACAGAGGCTGGAGTTGAGTACGATAAGATGGTAGCGACTGTTGGAGTTACTGTGACGAAGGACGGTAAAGTATTGACTCTTACTTCACAAATGCCTGAAGATACTGAGTTTAACAACAAGGTAACACCGCCAACACCGCCAACACCGCCAACGCCGCCAACACCGCCAACGCCGCCAACACCACCAACACCGCCAACACCGCCAACACCACCAATACCGCCAACACCAGTAACACCACCAACACCACCAACACCACCAACACCGCCAACACCGCCAACACCACCAACACCACCAACACCACCAACACCAGTAACACCAGTAACACCACCAACACCAGAAAAACCTAAAGGTCCTGAGTTGCCAAACACTGGTGAACAATCTAAATCTGGACTTGTTGCACTTGGTGCTGCACTTGGTCTGGTAGGTCTAGGTTTGGTTGCAAAACGTAAAAAATAATATAAGAAAAAGAATCATTTTCTAAAATATAATTAGGAAGTGGTTCTGATATAAGATTTAAGAGAGGACGTCAAACTCCTCTCTTTTTTTGCTTAAGGGTAGAACTCTTAATTGATTTGTTTAGTATATTTATAATTTCAATAAAAATAAACCGTTTTCACTTGACAAAAATTGGTCTATACCATATAATGAAATAAAGAATATGGAGGACAAAATTATGAAAGTTATTCAAGTGGAAAATCCAATTGAAGGTGGAAAAGTTGCTTTTGATATCTTAAAAGAAAAATTGGAAAACGGTGCACAAACATTAGGGCTTGCAACAGGAAGTAGCCCTCTGGAATTTTATCAACAAATCGTTGAGAGCAATCTTGATTTTTCAAATCTTACAAGTGTGAACTTGGATGAGTACGTAGGTCTTGATGGGGACAACCCTCAATCTTACCGTTACTTTATGCAAGAAAATCTATTCAATAAAAAGCCATTCAAAGAAAGCTTTTTACCGCGTGGTGTAAAAGATAATGCAGAAGAAGAAGTAGAACGCTATAACCAAATTCTTGCAGATCATCCAGTTGATTTGCAAATATTGGGAATTGGCCGAAATGGACATATTGGATTTAATGAACCAGGAACTCCGTTTGATAGTCAAACACACCTTGTAGATCTTGATCAGTCTACTATTGAAGCAAATGCTCGCTTCTTTGATAAGATTGAAGATGTACCAACACAAGCTATCTCAATGGGGATTAAGAACATTTTGGATGCTAAGTCTATCCTTCTATTTGCTTATGGTGAATCAAAAGCAGAAGCTATCGCTGGAACTGTTGAAGGTCCTGTGACAGAAAGTCTACCGGCAAGTAGCCTACAAAACCATCCAGATGTGACCATTATCGCAGATGCAGCAGCACTCAGCTTGTTAAAAAAATAAGATTTTAATCATTGAAGACCATTCGATCCTATGGATTGGGTGGTTTTTTGGTTTGGATATGTTTAAAAAATGAATACAGTTTGTCTGAAAGTGATACAATAGTTCTAATAGAAGAGTGCGTGATAGATTATCCCTTGAAAAGAAGAATATATAATCCTCATTTTTTAAAAAATAAATGGAATGATTGGGGGGAATTTCATTTTTTTCTTGACAATTTTCTTCATTCCGTGTAAAATAGAGTAGATCTTGAACTTGAAGGGAGTGAAAAAAATGTCTAAAACAGTAGTACGTAAGAATGAATCTCTTGACGATGCTCTTCGTCGTTTCAAACGTGCAGTTACTAAAGCTGGTACTCTTCAAGAAACACGCAAACGTGAATTCTATGAAAAACCTTCTGTAAAACGTAAACGTAAATCAGAAGCAGCTCGTAAACGTAAAAAATTCTAATTAATAAGAAAGGCTAGAGAGATCTAGTCTTTTTTAGTACAGTAGATAGAGGAAAGTGGTTCTTATGAGAGAGTATGTAAAAGAATATCAAAAGATGCGTGAAAATCATTTTAAAGATTGGGGCTATTATTCTGATCCGATAAATTTGCTAGAATTCGAAGAGTCGAACCAAAAAATATTTGAGAAGTATTTGAACAATTAGAAAGTAATTTCCGATGATATTTTAAGGACAAAGTTGTACAGTAGTTTATTGTTAGATGATATCAAGTATTTTTCATATTATGTATCATTTTTAGATGGAGACTATAATCTGTTAAATAATGCTTTGTGGTAAACAGGAAGAGTAGAGTTAATTAAAGGCGGTTTGCTTGCAAGTGGGACAATCTATACAGCTAGAATTTTGAGAGGATTATTTAACTGTTTTGCTTGTAATGATTTTTCAGTCATTTCATCTTTCATTCCATCTTTCATTCCAGAAGACTTACCCTTTTTGAAAGGAACCTATTATCCAGAAAATGTCATCAATCTGTTATATGCTCTTTATTATCAAGATGAAGACAGAGTGTCTGAGGCTCTCATACTGGCACAACAGTTTCTAGAGAAGAAAAAAAGAACAGGTATGGAAGAATTTTCAGTTCTGTACTTTATAAGTTTAGTACGAAAGGATGTAGATGGGCTAAGCATGGCTTTACAAAACTTATGTTGTGCTTATCAGAGACGGGGTTATCCCTGTGACAAGATTGATAAATGCTTTGCTGATGAGGTTCATGGTCTTTATCAGTTGTTAAGATTCTTTGATCATGCCTTATTTGAAGCAGTCAGGATGCCATCTCATAAGACTTTTATGCAAGATTTTGAAAAATGGCAAGTTCAAAATCAGTTTCCACAAGGACAACAGTTCTATGTCTATCCACAAGATATGGCTGATGCAAACCGAATACTCACAAAAGAACTTCCAAGAATTCACATAGAAAAA
Source organism: Streptococcus pseudopneumoniae (assembly GCF_001073085.1). Classification (GTDB taxonomy): domain Bacteria; phylum Bacillota; class Bacilli; order Lactobacillales; family Streptococcaceae; genus Streptococcus; species Streptococcus pseudopneumoniae_M. The sequence continues at coordinate 45,391 of NZ_JVFV01000042.1, read as the reverse complement.
TCAGGGAGGGACTTGGTGATAGATGTTGATCGATTTGCGGAAGATTTGGCTCAACTGATTTAACAAAGTACTAGAAGACGTACTTATTGAAGCTTTTTATAATTAATTTTAAAGTAATACCCCAAACACTGTTAAAAACATAAACTTCCTACTACAATTTGATATAATAGTAGGGAGAACTCGATTGAAGGAGAAAATTATGTCGGTTTTAGTCAAAGAAGTGATTGATAAGCTCAGACTAGATATTGTCTATGGTGAGCCAGAATTACTTGAAAAGGAAATCAATACGGGCGATATTTGTCGTCCAGGTCTCGAAATGACAGGCTATTTTGACTACTATACCCCAGAGCGGATTCAACTATTGGGGATGAAAGAGTGGTCTTATCTGATTAGCATGTCTTCTCATAACCGCTACCAGGTATTGAAAAAATTGTTCCAACCGGAAACACCTGCAGTTATTGTTGCGCGTGGTTTAGTGGTTCCAGAGGAAATGCTAAAGGCCGCTAGAGAATGTAAAATCGCTATTTTAACAAGTCGTACAGCAACAAGTCGTCTGTCTGGTGAATTGTCAAGTTACCTAGATTCTCGTTTGGCTGAGCGTGAAAGTGTACATGGTGTCTTGATGGACATCTATGGGATGGGTGTGTTAATCCAGGGTGACAGTGGTATTGGTAAGAGTGAGACAGGTCTAGAACTCGTGAAACGAGGACACCGTTTGGTGGCTGATGACCGTGTAGATATCTTTGCTAAGGATGAAATGACTCTCTGGGGTGAACCAGCTGAAATCTTGAAGCATTTACTTGAGATTCGTGGTGTTGGTATTATAGATGTGATGAGTCTTTATGGTGCCAGTGCAGTTAAGGATTCTTCACAAGTTCAGTTGGCTGTCTATCTAGAAAATTATGACACGCAAAAGACTTTTGATCGCCTAGGCAATAATGCTGAGGAATTGGAGATTTCTGGAGTAGCTATTCCACGTATCCGCATTCCTGTAAAAACAGGACGTAATATTTCTGTCGTTATCGAAGCAGCAGCGATGAATTATCGTGCTAAGGAAATGGGCTTTGATGCTACTCGACTATTTGAAGAAAGATTGACAAATCTGATTGCAAAGAACGAGGTGAAAGATGATTGATCCAATCGCTTTTCAAATTGGTCCTTTAGCTGTTAGATGGTATGCACTCTGCATCGTTTCAGGTCTTGTGTTAGCGGTATATCTTGCCAGTAAAGAAGCGCCTAAAAAGAAGATTTTATCTGATGATATTTTGGACTTCATCTTAATTGCCTTTCCTTTATCCATCATTGGTGCTAGACTCTACTATGTTATTTTTAGATTTGATTACTATAGCCAACATCTGGGAGAGATTTTTGCTATTTGGAATGGTGGTCTTGCGATTTATGGTGGTTTAATTACTGGAGCAATTGTTCTCTATATCTTTGCTGACCGCAAATTAATCAATACTTGGGATTTCTTAGATATTGCAGCTCCGAGCGTCATGATTGCTCAGAGTCTAGGTCGTTGGGGAAACTTTTTTAACCAAGAAGCTTATGGAGCAGTCGTTGAAAATCTTGATTACTTACCTGGTTTCATTAAGAATCAGATGTATATTGATGGCTCCTATCGTCAACCAACCTTCTTATACGAATCTATCTGGAATCTGATCGGTTTTGTCTTGATTGTCGTTTTTAGACGTCGATTAAAGAGCGTGCGTCGTGGTCATATCACTGCCTTTTATCTAATTTGGTACGGATTTGGACGTATGATTATCGAGGGTATGCGTACGGATAGTCTCATGTTCTTTGGACTCCGAGTATCCCAGTGGTTGTCCGCGCTATTGATTGGCCTTGGTATTTATATCATCTTTTATCAAAATCGGAAAAAAGCACCATTTTATAATGTAAAAAAGGAGAATTAAAATGTTAGAAGTGGCTTATATTATTGTGGCAATTGCCTTGGTTGTATTTTTAGTTTATCTGATTATTACCCTTCAAAAAGTTGGTCGTGTAATTGATGAAACTGAAAAAACTGTTAAAACTTTAACATCAGATGTAGATGTAACTCTTCATCAAACAAATGAATTGCTTACAAAAGTCAACGTTCTTGTTGATGATATCAATGTCAAAGTTGCTACAATTGATCCCCTCTTTACAGCTGTTGCAGATCTTTCTGTTTCTGTTTCTGACCTAAATGAGCAAGCACGTGTTTTGAGTAAAAAAGCATCATCTGCTGGATCAAAAACTATAAAAACTGGTGCAGGTTTATCTGCCATTCGTGTTGCAAGTAAATTTTTTAAAAAATAAAAAAGGAGTTGACTAATGGGAAAACTATCATCTATCCTTTTAGGAACTGTTTCAGGTGTTGCAGCTGCCTTGTTTCTAACTAGTGACAAAGGAAAACAAGTTAGAAGCCAAGCACAAGAATTTTTAGAAGATCTAAAAGAAGATCCTGAGTATGCGAAAGAGCAGGTTTGTGAAAAATTAACGGATGTCAAAGAACAAACCAAAGAATTTGTTCTTAAAACAAAAGATCAGATTGAATCTGGGGAAATTACTCTTGACACTGTCTTGGATAAAGCAAAATATCATGCTCAACAAGCGACTGAAGCTTCAAAAGAAACCTTGAATCATTTTAAATCACAACTGGAAGAAAAAGTAGTTGTGGAAGAAAAAGAAAATGGTCAAGAAATTGTCATTGAGCTTCAAGAAAATTAAAATAGAGTCACCATTCTTTGTTTTCTAGAAAATCAAGAATGGTGATTTTTTTCTTGAGTGAACTCTTTGTGGTATAATAAATACTATGCAGAAGAAACCGACATCAGCCTACGTGCACATACCATTTTGCACACAAATTTGTTATTATTGTGACTTTTCCAAGGTCTTTATTAAAAATCAGCCAGTAGACAGCTATCTAGAGCATCTACTGCAAGAATTTCATTCTTATGACATTCACAAATTGCGTACACTCTATATTGGTGGTGGGACACCGACAGCCTTGTCTGCTTCTCAATTGGAAGTTTTGTTAGAAGGATTGACTAAAAATCTGGACTTATCAATGTTGGAAGAGTTGACCATTGAGGCTAATCCTGGTGACCTGGATGCTGATAAGATTGCTGTCTTGCAAAATTCTGCAGTTAATCGTGTATCACTAGGAGTTCAGACCTTTGATGACAAAATGCTGAAAAAGATTGGGCGTAGTCATACGGAAAAGGATATTTATGAAAATATCGATCGCCTTAAACTAGCTGGTTTTGATAATATCTCTATTGACTTAATTTACGCACTTCCTGGTCAGACCATGGATCAGGTTAGGGATAATGTTGCCAAGGCTATTGCCCTTGATATTCCTCATATGAGCCTCTATAGTTTGATTTTGGAAAATCATACGGTCTTTATGAACCGTATGAGACGCGGGAAATTACCTCTTCCTAAGGAAGAATTAGAAGCAGAGATGTTTGAGTATATCATTTCCGAGCTAGAAAAAGCTGGCTTTGAGCACTATGAAATTTCTAATTTTTCTAAGCCAGGCTTTGAAAGTCGACATAATCTCATGTACTGGGATAATGCCGAGTATTATGGTATCGGTGCGGGGGCATCTGGCTATGTAAACGGTGTTCGCTATAAAAACCATGGTCCGATTCGCCATTATTTAAAGGCGGTAGAAGAGGGAAGTGCTCGTATCAATGAAGAACACCTGAGTCTAAGGGAACAAATGGAAGAAGAGATGTTTCTCGGCCTTCGCAAGAAGTCAGGAGTTTCAAAAACAAGATTCGAAGAAAAATTTGGTACATCTTTTGAAAATTTATATGGTCAAGTTGTAAGAGATTTGTGTCATCAAGGTTTTTTACAAGTAGAAGGTCAACAAATACGAATGACAAAAAAAGGTCTCTTTTTAGGAGATACAGTAGCAGAACGATTTATATTGGAGTAAAATTATGGGCTTAACTTATCAAATGAAGATGAAAATTCCTTTTGATATGGCTGATATGAATGGCCATATCAAGTTGCCAGATGTTATTTTGTTGTCCCTGCAAGTATCAGGAATGCAGTCAATTGAACTGGGAGTGAGTGACAAGGATGTTTTAGAACAGTATAATCTGGTCTGGATTATCACAGATTATGATATCGATGTGGTTCGTTTGCCTCGTTTTGCTGAGGAAATCACTATTGAAACTGAAGCCTTGACCTATAATCGTCTTTTTTGCTACCGCCGATTTACTATTTATGATGAAAATGGTCAAGAAATCATTCATATGGTAGCTACCTTTGTCCTTATGGATCGTGAGAGTCGAAAGGTTCATCCTGTAGTACCAGAAATTGTCGCTCCTTATCAATCTGAGTTTTCTAAGAAACTGGTCCGTGGGCCAAAATATACAGAGCTGGAAGAAGCGATAAGCAAGGACTACCACGTTCGTTTTTATGACTTGGATATGAATGGTCACGTCAATAACAGCAAATACTTAGATTGGATTTTTGAGGTCATGGGAGCAGATTTTCTGACCAATCATGTTCCTAAAAAAATCAACCTCAAATATGTCAAGGAAGTTCGACCAGGTGGTATGATCACTTCTAGTTACGAATTGAATGGACTAGACAGCAATCACCAAGTTACAAGTGATGGCGACATCAATGCTCAGGCAAAGATAACTTGGCAAGAAATTAACAAAGATTAGAAAGAAAGATATGACTTATAAAGGATATTTAATTGATTTAGACGGAACAATCTATAAGGGAAAAGATAGAATCCCAGCAGGAGAAGCTTTTGTTCATGAGTTACAAAAAAGAGAGATTCCTTATCTTTTTGTGACAAACAACACCACTCGTACACCTGAGAGTGTTCAAGAGATGCTAGCCAATCAGTTTAACATCGACACGCCTGTATCAACCATTTATACTGCAACCTTAGCGACTATCGATTACATGAATGATCTAGGACTTGATAAGACAGTTTATGTCATCGGAGAATCAGGGCTCAAGGAAGCCATTCAAGCAGCAGGATACGTTGAAGATAAAGAAAATCCAGCCTATGTGGTTGTTGGCTTGGACTGGCAAGTAGACTATGAAAAATTTGCTACGGCAACCCTAGCTATTCATAAAGGAGCTCATTTTATCGGTACCAACCCTGATTTGAACATCCCGACGGAACGAGGTCTTTTGCCTGGTGCTGGTTCACTGGTTACTCTGCTCGAAGCAGCAACTCGCGTAAAACCAGTTTATATTGGAAAACCTAATGCGATTATTATGGACAAGGCTGTTGAACACCTAGGACTTGAGCGAGAAGAAATTGTCATGGTGGGTGATAATTACCTGACTGATATTCGAGCTGGTATTGACAATGGCATTCCTAGCCTTTTGGTGACGACAGGATTTACAAAACCTGAAGAAGTAGCGGATTTACCAATTGCACCAACTCATGTCCTTTCAAGTCTAGCGGAGTGGGATTTCGATGAAAACTAAGTTTACTTTTGTAGGAAGTATTCTCTTTCTCCTCTCGCTTGCTATTTTATTGACCATTTATCTGGCTTGGTTGGTCTATCCTCAGGAAATTTCTTGGTTAAACTTGACAAATCGTGTTCATCTGCAACCTCAGACCATCCAGCATAATTTTAATGTTTTGATGGATTATTTGACCAATCCATTGAGTCAAGTATTGGAAATGCCGGATTTTCCTTCGTCTGCCTCTGGTATTCACCACTTTGTGGTTGTAAAGGGACTTTTCCATCTTGCTCAAGGAGTAGCAGTAGTAACTCTACCGATTTTCTATCTTTTTTGGAAGCAAGTCATTCAGAAAGGATTTCTATCTCTGTACCGTAGAGGTCTCTTAATCATGCTCTCGCTACCTTTGGTTCTTGGTTTAGTTGGAGTTTTCATTGGATTTGAGCAGTTCTTTACTTTATTTCATCAAATTCTTTTTGTAGGTGATGATACCTGGCTATTTGATCCGGCAAAGGATCCAGTCATTCTTATCCTACCAGAGGACTTTTTCTTCCATGCCTTTCTCCTATTTTTCTGCTTGTATGAATTGATTTTTGGATTTCTGTACCTACAGAGTCGAAAAACAAATAGATAAGTGAAGTAAAGTATTACTGATTCCAAATAAAATCTAGGAAAAAACTATCGTTTGTAACATGAATATTTCTACATTTAAGCAAAACATTCATATGTGATTCTAAAAAACCTATTTTTCTTGAAAAAGTAGGTTTTTTTACGGAAATAACTAGTCAAGCGCTTTATTTTTTTGTATAATAGGAATAGAAAAGTATGTAAAGAAGAGGAAAGCATGATTACACTATTTTTATCACCGAGTTGTACATCATGTCGTAAAGCAAAGGCCTGGCTCGAGAAGCATAAAGTGCCCTTCCAAGAGCATAATATTATGACCAGCCCTTTAACGAGAAAAGAACTGCAACACATTCTTTCCTTGACCGAAAATGGTACTGATGACATCATCTCGACTCGTTCAAAGATTTTTCAAAAATTGAATATTGATGTAGAGAGTATCTCAGTATCGGAGTTGCTTCATTTAATTGAGCAGTATCCGAGTCTTTTGCGTCGTCCGATTATTATTGATGCAAAGCGGATGCAAATCGGTTTTAATGAAGATGAGATTCGTGCTTTTCTCCCTCGTAGTTACCGTAAACAAGAACTGAAAGAAGCTACATTGAGAGCTGGTATTAATTAGATGAATAAACAGTATAGTTACCCACTAGATTTGTCGTGGAGCACTGAAGAACTTGCTTCAGTGCTTTCTTTTTTTAATGATGTTGAAGCTGCCTATGAGACTAAGGTAGAGGCAAAAAAACTACTAGATTCCTATAAGGAATTCAAAACAGTTGTTCCTAGCAAGAGTGAAGAAAAACGCTTGGGCCGTGAATTTGAAACTGCGAGTGGTTACTCCTTCTATCGAGCTGTCCAATTGGCCAAAGAACAAGGGGAAGGGAAGATTTCGCTTGGAAAATAAATTTATGTTTGCCAAAGAGATTGTCAAGGAAGCAGGAGACTATATTCTAGCTCACATGCAGGAAGATTTACATATTGAGAGAAAGTCTTCTCCTACAGACTTGGTGACTCGTTTGGACAAGGAAGTTCAGAATTTTTTAGTTGATAAAATTCGTTCGCGTTTTCCTGATGACCAATTTTGTGCAGAAGAGGGATGTCTACGTGCTTCAGTTGGACATGGATCTGTTTGGGTCATTGATCCCATTGATGGTACCAACAACTTTGTCGCCCAAGGTGATGATTTTGCCATTATGGTAGCGTATTTTGAAAATGGTGTGGGTCAGTTTGGAATCATTTATGATGTCATGAAAGGTCATTGTTATCATGGAGGAGGTGCTTTTCGGGCCTGTCTCAATGAAGAACCCTTGCCTAGTTTTAAGGATAAGCCCTTGCGAGATTTTCTAATTGCGAGTAACGCTGGCATGTTGGAAACAAACGCCTGGGGTGTAGCAGAATTGGCTAATGCTTCACTTGGTGTACGAATATATGGAAGTGCGGCTATTAGTTTTTCAAAAATATTATCTGGTCAGCTATTGACCTATATCACCTATCTCCAACCTTGGGACTATGCTGCGGCTAGTATCATAGGAAAAAGTTTAGGTTATCAGATTGTAACCTTAACTGGAGAGCCGGTGGATTTTCAGACACGACAACCAATTATGATGGTTCCAACAGACAAGTTGGCAGAAATCCAATCCTATATCTATGAAAGGAAATAAACTTACATGCAATTTCCAGAAGGATTTGTAAAAAAATATGAAGCAATATTGGGAGATGAGGCAAGAGCTTTTCTTGCCTCTTTTGATGATGAGGCAGTTTCCGCCTTTCGCATCAATCCCTTAAAAGAAAGCCAAGTTTCTTTTTCAGATGCTATTCCACATACACCTTGGGGCTATTATGGCAAGGTTTCAGGGAAATCACCTGAGCATGTAACAGGTTTGGTCTATTCCCAAGAACCTGCTGCACAAATGGTTGCACAAGTAGCTCAACCAAAACCGGGTATGAAGGTCTTGGACTTGGCAGCGGCTCCCGGTGGTAAATCCACTCAACTTGCAGCCTATCTTGCAGGCGAAGGTCTTCTTGTTTCCAATGAAATTTCTAGCAAGCGAGCAAAGATTTTGGTTGAAAATATGGAACGGTTTGGAGCGTCAAATGTAGTTGTGACCAATGAATCTGCCGATCGTTTGGCTAAAGTGTTTAAGGGATATTTTGACCTAATTGTTCTAGATGCTCCATGTTCTGGAGAAGGAATGTTCCGAAAACAGCCAGATGCTATGGATTATTGGAGTGTAGAATATCCAAGCCAATGTGCTGACTTGCAGCGTGAAATTCTAGAGGATGCGGTCACCATGTTGGCTGATGGTGGTCGACTAGTCTATTCAACCTGTACCTGGGCGCCAGAAGAAAACGAAGAAATCGTCCAATGGTTACTAGATAGCTATAATTTTGAATTGATTCCAATCCAACACATCAATGGAATGGTATCTGGGATTGATTTACCTGAAACAGCTAGAATGTACCCTCATCACTTTAAGGGAGAAGGTCAGTTCGTGGCCCATCTTCAGTTTAAAGGTCAAAACAAGGCTGGGAAGTTCAAACCTTCTAAATCCAACCTCTCTCGAGAACAGATTTCCTTATGGCAGGATTTTGAGAAGAAACATTTAAAAGAGAAACTGGCTGGAGTCCTACAGGTTTTTGGAGACCAACTGTATTTATTGCCAGAAAGTCTACCAGATTTAGGAAAACTAAGAATTGCACGAAACGGACTTCATCTTGGAACCTTTAAGAAAAAACGTTTTGAACCAAGTTTTGCACTTGGCCTAGCTTTGAAATCAAGTCAAGTCAATCAAGGAATTGAAATTCATCAAGAGGACTTTGTCAAGTATGTAGCTGGTGAAACAGTTCAATTATCTGAAACTTTGCCAAATGGGTGGTACCAAGTTTTGGTTGCTGGAAATGGTTTAGGTTTTGCAAAAGTGACAGGAAATACATTGAAGAATTATTTCCCTAAGGGCTTGAGGTTTAAGGTGAAAAACTAGTCAAAATCAGTATTCTATGTTATAGTGGAAGTATGGATTTTTTGCATAAAACATAGAAAAATAGGGCGAAATTCCAAGCGATTCATCATTATTTTCAAGGAGACAAATAGTGAAAAAATTTAAAAAACTCACACTCTCTCTTGCGACTCTTTTACTTGCTGGTTCGTTAGTAGGATGTGCAAGTTGGATTGATCGTGGGGAGTCTATGACTGCTGTTGGTTCAACTGCTCTCCAACCTTTAGTCGAGGCGGCTGCAGATGAATTTGCATCAGCTCACATCGGAAAAACAGTCAATGTTCAAGGTGGTGGTTCTGGTACTGGACTGTCGCAGGTTCAGTCAGGAGCAGTAGATGTCGGCAACTCCGATGTATTTGCGGAGGAAAAAGACGGTATTGATGCCTCAGCCTTGGTCGACCATAAGGTAGCTGTTGCAGGTTTGGCTGTTATTATCAATAAAGAAGTAGATGTTGATAATCTAACGACGGATCAGCTCCGACAAATCTTCACAGGAGAAATTACCAACTGGAAAGAAGTCGGTGGGAAAGATTTAGCCATCTCAATTATTAACCGTGCGGCAAGTTCAGGTTCTCGTGCGACTTTTGACAGTGTGATCATGGATGGGCAATCAGCAATGCAAAGTCAGGAACAAGATTCAAACGGGATGGTCAAATCAATTGTTTCCCAGACCCCTGGTGCCATTTCCTACTTAGCCTTTGCCTATGTCGATGATTCGGTGGGAACTATCAAACTCAATGGTTATGAACCAATTTCAGAGAATGTAACCACGAATAATTGGCCTTTGTGGTCTTATGAACATATGTATACACTTGGTGAGCCAAATGAATTGGTCGCCGAATTCCTAAACTTTGTTCTTTCGGACGAAGCGCAGAATGGAATTGTTAAAGGAATGGGTTATATTTCAGTTAAGGAAATGAAGGTTGAAAAAGATGCTGCAGGTACTGTGACAGCAATAGAAGGGAGCCAATAATGAATCAAGAAGAATTATCTAAAAAATTGCTCTCTCCGTCAAAGAACTCTCGTCTTGAGAAATTAGGGAAAAGTCTGACTTTTGCCTGCCTTTCTTTGATTGTCATCATTGTAGCCATGATTTTGATTTTCGTAGCCCAAAAAGGTTTGTCGACCTTCTTTGTCAATGGGGTTAATATCTTTGATTTCCTTCTTGGCCAAACATGGAATCCTTCAGGGAAACAATTTGGTGCCCTTCCCATGATTTTGGGTTCCTTTATTGTTACCATCCTATCAGCTCTTATTGCAACACCATTTGCCATTGGGGCTGCAGTCTTTATGACAGAAGTATCACCAAAAGGGGCAAAGATTTTGCAACCTGCCATTGAACTCCTAGTTGGGATTCCTTCAGTAGTTTATGGATTTATCGGATTGCAGGTCGTCGTACCTTTTGTACGTAGTGTCTTTGGTGGAACAGGTTTCGGTATTTTATCAGGGATTTTCGTTCTCTTTGTTATGATTTTGCCGACTGTAACCTTTATGACAACGGATAGTCTACGTGCAGTGCCTCGTCACTACCGTGAAGCAAGTTTAGCCATGGGAGCGACTCGTTGGCAAACCATCTGGCGTGTAACCTTGAAGGCTGCTCGTTCAGGTATTTTTACAGCTGTTGTCTTTGGGATGGCGCGTGCCTTTGGTGAAGCCCTTGCGATTCAGATGGTTGTCGGAAACTCAGCAGTTGTTCCAACTTCATTGACGACACCAGCAGCGACTTTAACATCTGTATTGACCATGGGAATTGGTAATACCGTTATGGGAACTGTTGATAATAATGTTCTTTGGTCACTGGCCCTAGTATTGCTCTTGATGAGCTTGGCCTTTAACAGTGTGATTAAATTGATTACGAAAGAAAGAGGAAAGAAAAACTATGCACGCTAAGAAATTAGATAAACTTGCTACAGCTGTCCTCTATACCATCGCAGGAATCATCGTGACCATTCTAGCTTCCTTGATTCTTTATATCTTGGTTCGAGGCTTACCTCATGTTTCATGGTCATTCTTGACAGGAAAATCATCTTCTTATCAAGCAGGTGGTGGTATCGGGATTCAGCTTTATAATTCCTTCTTCCTTTTAGTCATTACCTTGTTCATCTCTGTGCCTTTGTCAATGGGAGCTGGGATTTACTTGGCTGAATATGCCAAAAAAGGTCGTGTTACCAACTTCGTTCGTACCTGTATTGAGATTTTGTCTTCTCTACCATCAGTCGTTGTTGGTCTCTTTGGTTACCTCATCTTTGTAGTTCAGTTTGAGTATGGATTTTCAATTATTTCAGGTGCCTTGGCTTTGACCGTCTTTAACCTTCCCCAGATGACACGTAATGTTGAAGACAGTTTGAAGCACGTTCACCATACGCAACGTGAAGCTGGTTTAGCACTTGGACTTTCTCGTTGGGAAACAGTTCTTCATGTTGTTATCCCCGAAGCCCTACCTGGTATTGTAACAGGTATCGTCCTTGCATCAGGTCGTATCTTTGGTGAAGCTGCGGCTCTTATCTATACGGCAGGACAATCAGCACCAGCTCTTGACTGGTCAAACTGGAATGTACTCAGCGTAACCAGTCCAATCTCAATCTTCCGTCAAGCAGAAACCTTGGCCGTCCATATCTGGAAAGTTAACAGTGAAGGAACTATTCCTGATGGAACTCTTGTTTCAGCAGGTTCTGCAGCGGTGCTCTTAATCTTTATCTTAATCTTTAACTTTGGAGCACGAAAACTCGGAAGCTATCTACATAAGAAATTAACTGCTGCCTAAAGGAGAAGCCATGTCGAAATATAATTGGGATGAAAGGCATATTATTACTTTTCCAGAAGAAAAAGTGGCCCTCTCTACTAAGGATTTACATGTTTACTACGGTAAAAATGAATCCATCAAGGGCGTCGATATGCAATTCGAAAAAAATAAAATTACAGCCTTGATTGGTCCGTCGGGATCTGGGAAATCAACCTACCTACGCAGTCTCAACCGTATGAATGATACCATTGATATTGCAAAGGTGACAGGACAGATTCTCTATCGAGGTATTGACGTTAACCGTCCTGAAATCAATGTTTATGAAATGCGTAAACACATCGGAATGGTTTTCCAACGTCCAAATCCATTTGCTAAATCTATTTACCGCAACATCACTTTTGCACATGAACGTGCAGGTGTTAAGGATAAGAAGGTTCTTGATGAAATTGTAGAAACTTCACTTCGTCAGGCCGCCCTCTGGGATCAGGTTAAAGACGACCTTCATAAGTCAGCCTTGATGCTTTCAGGTGGTCAGCAGCAACGTCTCTGTATCGCGCGTGCTATTTCTGTAAAACCAGACATTCTCTTAATGGATGAGCCAGCATCAGCCTTGGATCCGATTGCGACAGCTCAACTTGAAGAAACCATGCTTGAGTTGAAGAAGGACTTTACCATTATCATCGTAACTCACAGTATGCAACAAGCTGCGCGTGCTAGTGATTATACAGGATTCTTCTACCTGGGTGACTTGATTGAGTATGATAAAACTGCAAATATTTTCCAAAATGCCAAGCTACAGTCAACAAATGACTATGTAACTGGACACTTTGGTTAGAGAGGAAACAGTATGACAGAACCGATTTTACAGGTTTCAGACCTGTCAGTCTATTACAATAAAAAGAAGGCCTTGAATAGTGTTTCCTTATCTTTCCAACCCAAGGAAATTACAGCCCTTATCGGTCCGTCTGGATCTGGGAAATCAACACTTCTAAAGTCTATTAACCGAATGGGTGACCTTAATCCTGAAGTGACGACAACTGGATCAGTGGTTTATAACGGTCACAATATCTATAGTCCTCGTACGGATACAGTTGAATTACGTAAAGAAATTGGTATGGTCTTCCAACAACCCAATCCTTTTCCTATGTCTATCTATGAAAATGTCGTTTATGGCCTCCGTATAAATGGAGAAAAGGACAAGCAGGTCTTAGATGAAGCAGTGGAGAAGGCTTTACAACGTGCCTCAATCTGGGATGAAGTCAAGGACCGCTTGCATGATTCTGCTATCGGTCTTTCAGGTGGGCAACAACAACGTGTTTGTGTGGCACGTGTATTGGCGACTAGCCCTAAAATCATCCTCTTGGATGAACCAACTTCAGCCTTGGACCCTATTTCTGCTGGTAAGATTGAGGAAACTTTGTATGGTCTAAAAGACAAATACACCATGCTCTTGGTTACTCGTTCTATGCAGCAAGCATCTCGAATCTCTGATAAGACAGGCTTTTTCCTCAATGGAGATTTGATTGAATTTAACGATACCAAGGATATGTTCCTCTATCCTCAACATAAGGAGACAGAGGACTACATTTCAGGTAAATTTGGATAAGGAGTGAGAAGATGTTACGATCTCAATTTGAAGAAGATTTAGAGAAATTGCATAATCAGTTTTATGCTATGGGACAAGAAGTTCTTTCCCAAATCAATCGTACCGTACGTGCTTTTGTAACGCATGACCGTGACATGGCTAAAGAAGTCATTGAGGAAGATGCAGAAGTAAACGAATACGAAGTGAAACTTGAAAAGAAATCATTTGAAATGATTGCCCTACAACAGCCAGTTTCACAAGACTTACGTACAGTTTTAACAGTTCTAAAAGCTGTGTCAGACTTAGAACGTATGGGGGACCATGCAGTATCTATCGCAAAAGCAACGATTCGTATGAAGGGTGAGCAGCGTATCCCTGCAGTTGAAGAAGAAATTAAAAAAATGGGTCGTGAAGTAAAAAACTTTGTTGAAGCCGCTTTAGATCTTTATTTGAATGGTTCTGTGGATCAAGCCTATGAAGTTGCAACCATGGATGAAACTATCAACCATTACTTTGATAATATTCGAGACCTAGCTACAGAAGAAATCAAAAAACATCCAGAAGCTATCGTCACAGGTCGTGATTATTTCCAAGTTATTTCTTACTTGGAACGCATCGGTGACTATGCAAAAAATATCTGTGAATGGGTTGTTTACTTTGAAACAGGTAAGATTGTTGAATTGTAAGATTGATTAATTATGCAAAAAAAGGAGCTTGTTAGTAAGTAAAAGCTCTTTTTTTGAAACAAAAATTGAAAATTTTTCATAAAAATTTGGAATATGCTTGACAAACGAAGTAGATAGAGTTATAATTATACAAAATTAACAGAGAGGTTGTTTATTTATGAATTTTAAAAAATGGATATTTGTCTTATGTAGTTTTCTTGCAAGCTTCTTTTTAGTAGCTTGCCAATCGTCTAGTTCAAGCTCGCAGTCTGCAGTGGAGGCCATCAAGCAAAAAGGAAAATTAGTGGTCGCAACTAGTCCCGACTATGCTCCCTTTGAGTTTCAAGCACTTGTGGATGGTAAAAACCAAGTCGTAGGTGCGGATATTGACATGGCGCAAGCAATCGCTGATGAACTTGGAGTGAAATTGGAAATTTCAAGTATGAGTTTTGATAATGTCTTGACCAGTCTTCAAACAGGAAAAGCAGACCTAGCAATTGCGGGAATCAGTGCAACTGAAGAAAGACAAGAAGTCTTTGATTTCTCAATTCCTTACTATGAAAATAAAATTAGCTTCCTTATCAGAAAATCAGATCTTGAAAAATACAAGGATTTGGATTCTCTAGCAAGTGCTAATATTGCAGCTCAGAAAGGAACTGTTCCTGAATCTATGGTTAAAGAGCAACTTCCAAAGGCACAGTTGACTTCTTTGACAAACATGGGAGAAGCAGTCAACGAGCTTCAATCTAGTAAAGTAGATGCCGTTCATATGGATGAGCCAGTAGCATTAAGCTATGCTGCTAAGAACTCAGATTTGGCAGTGGCTACAGTAAACTTGACTATGAAAGAAGGCGAAGCAAATGCTGTAGCTATCAAAAAAGGTAACTCAGATTTGAAGGAAGTAGTTGATAAGGTCATCCAAAAACTGAAAGATGACGGAACTTACCAAACTTATCTTGAAAAAGCTGCTAAGCTAACAGAAGTAGAACAATAAAAAATAACAGAGTTGGATTTCAGTCCAGCTCTGTTTTTAAATAGCTTAATGTTTCTTCAATATTTTCTAAGGAAATTTTTGCAAAGTGATAAGGGCAGTTCGCTAGATAGGAAGATTCGAAGAAGTCGAGTTCTAGAGGGCTGTGTTTAAGACTAGCGATGCTAGGATAGTTCCTGAGATCAAGCAAAAGCCCATCATGAAGTGGATAGCTCGGTAGGGAAATGGGATACCTTTGTAAGAGCTGTTGGATGTGCTCCTGACTTTTTTCTTGCAGTGCCAGTCGTGCTAGTCTGTTTTTCTCAAAGAGTTGACTATCGATGTAGAGTGATAGAGCCTTTTGCATGATAAGGTTGTTATCGTAGTCGAGAATGTTTTTATAGGTGACAAAAGCTTCCTTGATAGCGTTTGGAAGAAGAAGGGCAGTGATTCGAAGGGCAGGAAAAAGACTGGTAGAAAAGGACTTGATATAGATGACCAAATTATGTTGGTCTAAATAATGAAAGGTTTGTCCCATTTTAGGATCTAAGTCCCCCAGATAGTCATCCTCAACGATATAAATCTGATATTTTGCAGCTAAGTCAAGGATAGCAAGTTTTTCCTCTTCAGAATAAGAATGCCCCAGAGGATAGTGGAAACGGGGAATAGTATAGAAAAACTTAATCTTTCCGCTTTTAAAGTGTTCCTCAAGTTCGTTTAGGTCAATGCCGTCTACTCGACGGTCAATGGTTTGATAGGGAATATTTTGAGCTAGTAGTAGCTGGTTCATCCGATGATAGGTCGGTTGTTCGACCAGTATTTCCTGAGCTTGACCTGGAAAATCAATCTGGGAAAGAATAAACAGTGCTTGTTGGGTCCCAGATGTCATGACTAATTGGTCTGCTTTACTATAAATGGCTTGATCAAAGAGTAATGTCTGAACGGACTGACGTAATTCTTCTAAGCCTTCTTGGTGTTCATAGTAGTTGTAGAGATAATTTTCTCGCCCAATCAAGCTCTCATTGACGCACAGACGAAAATCATCATAGGCTGCTGCGTGTTCATCGTTAACTGAGATAATTAAGTCTTCATGACTGGTTTGTTGCTCCAATACATAATAACCACTTTGAGGTTTTGAGTAGATATATTTCTCGTATCGGAGTTCTAAGAGTGCGCGCTGTATGGTGTCTTTGCTACAGTGAAAATCTTGACTGAGTTTTCGGATAGATGGTAGGCGACTTCCAGTGGGAAATCTACCTGATTCTATCTCATTTTTTAGATAGTGAACGACTTGTTCATACTTGCTTTCTTGCTTCATCCCAGACCTCTCTCGATTTTGTTACATTGTACCTTTTTTTTAGAAGTTTGGCAATGTTATACTCTTCGAAAATCTCTTCAAACCGCGTCAACGTCGCCTTGCCGTATGTATGGTTACTGACTACGTCAGTTCTATCCACAACCTCAAAACAGTGTTTTGAGCTGACTACGTCAGTTCTATCCACAACCTCAAAACAGTGTTTTGAGCTGACTCCGTCAGTTCCATCTACAACCTCAAAACAGTGCTTTGAGCAACCTGCAGCTAGTTTCCTAGTTTGCTCTTTGATTTTCATTGAGTATTAAAAGGCAGTCTAGCATTCAATTCTAATCAGAAATGTGATATACTTAGTAAGTAAAATTTTCAAAGAAGAGTGAGATGATGAAGGTGCAAGAACCAGTAAAATTATTCCAATATAATACTTTGGGAGCCTTGATGGCGGGACTTTACGGAGGAACCATGACCGTTGGTGAATTGCTTGAACATGGTGATTTAGGATTAGGAACCCTAGATTCTATCGATGGAGAATTGATTGTCTTAGATGGGAAAGCTTATCAGGCTAAGGGATCAGGTGAGAAACCTGAAATTGTGGAAGTTTCACCAGATGCTTTGATCCCCTATGCAGCAGTTGTACCCCACCAGGCAGAAGTTATTTTCCGTCAGCGTTTTGAAATGACTGATCAGGAACTTGAAAAACGTATTGAGTCCTATTATGATGGAGAGAATCTTTTCCGTTCCATCAAGATTCATGGTGATTTTAAACACATGCATGTTCGAATGATTCCAAAATCAACAACTGAAACGAAGTTTGCTGAGGTTGCGACGCATCAGCCTGAATATAGCTGCGACAATGTCTCAGGAACTATCGTTGGTTTTTGGACACCTGAAATTTTCCATGGAGTTAGTGTTGCTGGTTACCATCTACACTTTATCTCAGATGACCTAACCTTTGGAGGTCATGTCATGGACTTTGTCATCAAGGAAGGAATCGTAGAGGTTGGAGCTGTCGATCAGTTGGATCAACGTTTCCCTGTCCAGGATCGTCAGTACCTCTTTGCTAAGTTTAACGTTGACGAGATGAAAAAAGATATCGATCAGGCAGAATAATAGGAGTCAAATATGAAAATTCATGTAATAATAACGATGCTGGCCATGTTTGCCGTCCTCATTGCAGCAGTTTGGTACGCAAGAAAGAAATACAAGATTAATTTTGCAGTTTTGGGACTTGGGGCAGTTGCATTTTTTGCTTCATCTCAGGTCTTAGAGAAAATCGTTCATCTCTTGGTTCTTCATCCACAAAAGGATGGGACAGTTCCACTCATGACGGCAAATCCCCTTCTCTATGTGATTTACGGGATCTGTATGGCTGCTTTGTTTGAAGAAACAGCTCGACTTATTTTCTTTAAATGGTTAGAGAAGAAAAGAACTTTGGAAGATTCAGATGCTCTTGCTTATGGATTGGGGCATGGTGGCTTAGAATTGCTCTACCTCGGAATGGGAAGCTTGATTAGTCTTTTGATCCTCTTTTCGTTATTAGAGTCTTCAAATCCAGATCTGGCAAATCTCCTTCCCAAAAATACACTTGAAACAGTACAATCTCTATCTGGATGGCAGGTTTATTTACTCGGTGTTGAGCGTGTGCTTGCTCTTGTTATGCAAATCGGTCTCTCTTTCTGGGTTTATCAAGCAGTTCGCCAAAAGAAATGGATTTACCTAGTAGCTGCTTATGGTTTACACGCCCTATTTGATTTGGCTCCGAGCCTATCTCAAGTTGGCTGGTTGTCAAATCCCCTTCTCGTAGAAGGATTGTTAGCAGTGGAAGTTATTATTTTTATTTACTTTACAAAATCGATCTTTTATAAAAAGCAATAATACAAAAAAGAGGTTCATCCTCTTTTTAGTTTGAGCTTTTGAAAAAGCTAACCAAATCATCGAAAAATAGAGCTAAAAATGATATAATGGAATGAATTTTATAAAAGGATTAGAAAAATGACCGTATTAGATAAACTAAAAGAAACACTAGAAGGAATCGATATTCGATTCGATGAACCGCTAAAAACTTATACCTATACCAAAGTTGGAGGGAAGGCAGATTATTTAGTTTTTCCACGCAATCGCTATGAGATGGCTCGTGTAGTCAAGTTTGCCAATCAGGAAAACATTCCTTGGATGGTTCTTGGAAATGCAAGTAACATTATCGTCCGAGAAGGCGGAGTTCGTGGCTTTGTAATCATGTGTGATAAGCTTAATAATGTTTCGGTTGATGGTTACACCATTGAGGCAGAAGCTGGAGCTAACTTGATTGAAACTACTCGTATTGCCCTACGTCATAGTTTGACTGGCTTTGAGTTTGCTTGTGGTATTCCAGGAAGCGTCGGTGGTGCTGTCTTTATGAATGCCGGGGCTTATGGTGGTGAGATTGCTCATGTTCTCCAGTCTTGTCAAATCTTGACTAAGGAAGGTGAAATCGAAACCCTATCTGCTAAAGACTTGACCTTTGGTTATCGTCATTCAGCCATTCAAGCGTCAGGGGCAGTAGTCCTATCTGCTAAGTTTGCCTTAGCTCCAGGTAATCACCAAGTCATCAAGCAAGAAATGGACCGCTTGACCCACCTTCGTGAACTCAAGCAGCCTTTAGAGTATCCTTCTTGTGGTTCAGTTTTTAAACGTCCGGTAGGTCATTTTGCAGGTCAATTGATTGCAGAAGCTGGTTTGAAGGGCTACCGTATCGGTGGTGTCGAAGTCTCAGAAAAACATGCAGGCTTTATGATAAACGTGGCTGATGGGACTGCAAGAGATTATGAAGACTTAATTGAGTCTGTCATTGAAAAAGTTAAAGAACATTCAGGTGTTACCCTTGAGCGAGAGGTTCGTATCTTGGGTGAACACGAATAACATTATTTTTACATAGCATTAAAAGATTGGGATTTTATCGCTAAATGAGGTTTAGGTCATTTTATTTCCTACACTAGTTTCTAGCATTCTAACAAGGTCCCAATCTGTTAATTTACGAAGAAGAAGGAATTTAGAAGAATTGAAAAAGCCAATTATCGAATTCAGAAACGTTTCTAAAGTTTTTGAAGATAGTGACACTAAGGTTCTCAAGGATATTAACTTTGAGTTGGAAGAAGGAAAATTTTATACACTGCTAGGAGCCTCTGGTTCAGGAAAATCAACCATTCTCAATATTATCGCCGGTTTGCTGGATGCAACGACGGGTGATATTTTACTGGATGGCGTAAGAATCAATGATATCCCGACCAATAAGCGCGATGTTCACACGGTCTTCCAATCTTACGCCTTGTTCCCGCATATGAATGTCTTTGAAAATGTTGCCTTTCCATTGCGATTGCGTAAGGTCGATAAAAAAGAAATCGAACAACGTGTCTTAGAAGTTCTCAAGATGGTACAGTTAGAAGGTTTTGAAAAACGTTCGATTCGTAAACTATCTGGTGGACAACGCCAGCGTGTAGCTATTGCGCGTGCGATTATCAACCAGCCTCGTGTGGTCTTATTGGATGAACCTTTGTCAGCACTTGACTTGAAGTTGCGTACAGACATGCAGTACGAACTACGTGAACTGCAACAACGCTTGGGGATTACCTTTGTCTTTGTTACTCACGATCAGGAAGAAGCTCTGGCCATGAGTGACTGGATTTTTGTTATGAATGACGGTGAGATTGTTCAGTCTGGTACACCAGTTGATATCTATGATGAGCCCATTAACCACTTTGTTGCAACCTTCATCGGTGAATCAAATATCTTGCCAGGGACCATGATTGAGGACTACTTGGTCGAGTTCAATGGCAAACGATTTGAAGCGGTCGACGGTGGGATGAAGCCAAATGAACCAGTCGAAGTCGTGATTCGCCCAGAGGACTTGCGCATTACCCTTCCAGAAGAAGGAAAACTTCAAGTTAAGGTTGATACTCAGCTTTTCCGTGGGGTTCACTATGAGATTATCGCCTATGATGAACTCGGCAATGAATGGATGATTCACTCGACTCGTAAGGCCATCGTTGGTGAGGAAATCGGTCTGGACTTTGAACCAGAAGACATCCACATCATGCGTCTCAATGAAACAGAAGAAGAGTTCGATGCTCGTATCGAAGAGTACGTAGAAATCGAAGAGCATGAAGCAGGTCTGATTAACGCTATCGAGGAGGAAAGAGATGAAGAAAACAACCTCTAAACTCTTTGTAGTGCCCTACATGCTTTGGATTGCACTCTTTGTATTGGCACCCTTGATCTTGATTTTTGGGCAATCCTTTTTCAACATCGAAGGCCAGTTCAGTTTAGAAAACTATAAATCCTACTTTGCGTCACAAAACTTGACCTATCTTAAAATGAGTTTCAACTCTGTTCTCTATGCAGGGCTTGTGACTCTAGTGACACTCTTGATTAGCTATCCAACAGCCCTCTTTTTGACTCGTCTTAAACACCGTCAACTCTGGCTCATGCTGATTATCCTACCAACTTGGATCAACCTTCTCCTTAAGGCTTATGCCTTTATCGGAATTTTTGGTCAAAACGGCTCTATTAATCAATTCCTAGAGTTTATCGGAATTGGTTCTCAGCAGTTGCTCTTTACGGATTTCTCCTTTATCTTTGTCGCAAGCTACATCGAGCTTCCATTTATGATTTTGCCGATTTTCAATGTCTTGGACGATATGGATAACAATCTCATCAATGCCAGCTATGACCTAGGTGCGACCAAGTGGGAAACCTTCCGCCATGTCATCTTCCCTCTGTCAATGAATGGGGTAAGAAGTGGGGTTCAATCTGTCTTTATCCCAAGTTTGAGTCTCTTCATGTTGACCCGTTTGATTGGGGGGAACCGAGTGATTACTTTGGGGACTGCCATCGAGCAGAACTTCCTGACCAATGACAACTATGGTATGGGTTCAACTATCGGTGTGGTTCTTATCCTAACTATGTTTATCACTATGTGGGTGACTAAGGAAAGGAGAGAACGATGAAAAAATTATCGAATCTTTACCTAGCCTTTGTTTTTATCGTCCTTTATTTGCCAATCTTTTACCTGATCGGATATGCCTTCAATGCCGGGGATGATATGAATAGCTTTACAGGCTTTAGTTTGTCTCACTTTGAAACCATGTTTGGAGATGGAAGACTCATGCTCATCTTGGTTCAGACCTTTTTACTAGCCTTCCTATCAGCCTTGATTGCGACAGTGATTGGTACCTTTGGTGCCATCTACATCTACCAATCACGTAAAAAATATCAAGAAGCCTTCCTATCACTCAATAACATTTTGATGGTTGCACCAGACGTTATGATTGGTGCTAGCTTTTTGATTTTCTTTACCCAACTCAAGTTTTCACTTGGCTTTTTGACCGTTCTTTCTAGTCATGTGGCTTTTTCAATTCCAATTGTAGTGCTCATGGTTCTTCCTCGTTTGAAAGAGATGAATGGGGATATGATTCATGCGGCCTATGACCTTGGAGCTAGTCAGTTCCAGATGTTTAAGGAAATTATGCTTCCTTACTTAACGCCGTCTATCATTGCAGGATACTTCATGGCATTCACCTATTCCCTAGATGATTTTGCTGTGACTTTCTTTGTAACGGGAAATGGATTTTCAACCTTGTCAGTTGAGATCTACTCTCGAGCTCGTAAGGGAATTTCTCTAGAAATCAATGCTCTTTCAGCCTTGGTCTTTCTCTTTAGTATTATCCTAGTTGTCGGATATTACTTCATTTCACGTGAGAAGGAGGAGCAAGCATGAAACGACTCTATTCATTTTTAGCAGGAATTCTAGCGATTATCCTTGTTTTGTGGGGAATTTCCTATAATCTTGACAGTAAAATCAATAGTCGCGATAGTCAAAAATTGGTTATCTACAACTGGGGAGATTATATCGACCCTGAACTTCTGGAGAAATTTACAGAAGAAACAGGAATTCAAGTTCAGTACGAAACCTTTGACTCTAACGAAGCCATGTACACGAAAATTAAACAGGGCGGGACAACCTATGATATTGCCATCCCAAGTGAGTACATGATTAACAAAATGAAGGATGAAGACCTTTTAGTTCCATTGGATTATAGTAAAATTGAGGGAATTGAGAATATTGGTCCAGAATTTCTCAACCAGTCTTTTGATCCAAATAACCAGTATTCTATCCCATACTTCTGGGGAACTTTGGGAATTGTCTATAATGAAACCATGGTGGAAGAAGCACCTGAACATTGGGACGACCTCTGGAAACCAGAATACAAGGATTCGATCATGCTCTTTGATGGGGCGCGTGAAGTGCTTGGGTTAGGTCTTAACTCACTAGGCTATAGCCTTAACTCAAAAGATCCTCAACAACTGTCACAAACGGTTGATAAACTGTATGAGCTGACTCCTAATATCAAGGCAATTGTAGCCGATGAGATGAAGGGTTACATGATTCAGAACAATGCTGCTATTGGTGTGACCTTCTCAGGGGAAGCTAGCCAGATGTTGGAAAAGAATCCTAACCTCAAATATGTTGTGCCGACAGAAGCAAGTAACCTCTGGTTTGATAACATGGTTATTCCTAAAACTGTCAAGAACCAAGATGCAGCCTATGCCTTTATCAACTTCATGTTGAAGCCCGAAAATGCTCTTAAAAATGCAGAATATGTCGGTTATTCAACACCAAACAATGCTGCTAAGGAAATGCTCCCTGAGGAGACCAAAGAAGACAAGTCCTTCTATCCCGATGCAGATACAATGAAACACCTAGAAGTTTATGAAAAATTTGACCATAAATGGACAGGAATCTACAGTGACCTCTTCCTACAATTTAAGATGTATCGGAAGTAGGAGATTATCTGCTATCGGAAATAATTTCAATCAGACAAAAAAATAAAACCTAGCCATAGAAAATTAACCATTTTATGGCTAGGTTATTTATTAAAATAGATTATGAATTAGTAGAAAAATATACTTAACTATGCTATAATTTCGATAGAGTTAAAGGCATTTTAATTTATGATTGAGGTAGTAGCTATGATTAAAAAAGCTATTTTTAGAGGAATGATTCCTTTTGTCATTATGACCAGTTTGGCAATTTTTATGAGACTTCAAGGGACTGATATTTTTCAGGTTAAAAGTACATTTTTGGTTGGCATTATTGCTACCTCGATAGCATCAGCCTCGGTAATTTATGAAATTGAAAAATGGTCGCTATTTAAACAATCTATTATACATTTTATCATTATGCTATTTACTGTTCTTCCCTGTCTTCTATTTAGTGGATGGTATAAGTTGATCTCAATTTTGGATTATCTCATTGTTTTAGGTCAATTCTTATTGGTTGGATGTTTCTTGTGGTCTATCGCCTATATAATATTTGGTAAACTGTTAAAAAAATGAGTTTTACTTCATGGTTATTAAGCTTGACGAACCTCTTCAAAAACGATATAATAAGAAAGTTGAGAATTGGTTTTCTCTCCATCTTAGTTCAGAGAATTGGCGGTGCTGCGAGCCATCTAAGATAGAAAATCATGCTACTCAATCTAACAATTGCATAAGAACGAAAGAATGACAAGTTCATTGAATGAAGGTGGTACCGCGGTTTTTCGCCCTTCGTGATATGGATTTGTCTTTTATTTTTGGAGGTGTTTATGAGAACATTTCTTGTCAAACAGAAATTTCGCCTAGGTGGTGAACGTTTTGATATCAAGGATGAGTTGGGCAATGTCGCCTATCAGGTTGAAGGTTCATTTTTTAAGATTCCTAAAACCTTTACCATCTATGATGTTGCTGGTGAACAGGTCAGTGAGATTAGTAAGGAAGTCTTAACTTTCCTACCTCGTTTTGAAATTCAACTCAGTAACGGCGATAGTTTTTATATCCGCAAGAAGTTGACGTTCTTTAGAGATAAGTATGAATTTGACAATCTCGGTCTTCGTATCGAAGGAAATGTCTGGGATTTGAATTTTAAATTGCTAGATGACCGCGATCAAGTAATTGCAGAGATTGCTAAGGAACTTTTCCATTTAACCTCTACCTATACCGTAACCGTTTATGACGAATCTTATGCAGACCTAGTCATTTCCCTCTGTGTCGCTATCGACTATGTGGAAATGCTAGAAAGCCAATCAAATTAGTAAAAAGGAGATACATATGAAACAATTATCTAGTGCACAAGTCCGCCAAATGTGGCTTGATTTCTGGGCTACAAAAGGCCACTCAGTAGAACCATCCGTTAGCTTGGTTCCAGTAAACGACCCAACACTTTTGTGGATCAACTCAGGGGTTGCCACTCTTAAAAAATACTTTGATGGAACTATTATCCCTGAAAACCCACGGATTACCAATGCGCAAAAAGCCATCCGTACAAACGATATCGAAAACGTAGGGAAGACTGCTCGTCACCATACTATGTTTGAAATGTTGGGAAACTTCTCAATCGGGGATTACTTCCGTGACGAAGCAATTACATGGGCATATGAGCTTTTAACAAGTCCTGAGTGGTTTGACTTCCCTAAAGACAAACTTTACATGACTTATTATCCAGATGACAAAGATTCATACAACCGCTGGATTGAAGTGGGAGTGGATCCAAGTCATTTGATCCCAATTGAAGACAACTTCTGGGAAATCGGTGCGGGACCTTCTGGACCTGATACAGAAATCTTCTTCGACCGTGGAGAAGCCTTTGACCCTGAAAATATTGGTCTTCGTCTTCTTGCAGAAGATATCGAAAACGACCGTTATATCGAAATCTGGAACATTGTATTGTCACAATTTAACGCTGACCCAGCTGTACCTCGTAGCGAGTACAAGGAATTGCCACACAAAAACATTGATACGGGCGCTGGTTTGGAGCGTTTGGTGGCGGTTATCCAAGGGGCTAAGACAAACTTTGAAACTGACCTCTTCATGCCGATCATTCGTGAAGTTGAGAAATTATCTGGTAAGGTTTACGACCAAGATGGCGACAACATGAGCTTCAAGGTTATTGCCGACCACATCCGTTCGCTTTCATTTGCGATTGGTGATGGTGCCCTTCCTGGGAATGAAGGTCGTGGTTATGTCCTCCGTCGTCTCCTCCGTCGTGCCTCTATGCATGGTCAAAAATTGGGCATCAACGAGCCTTTCCTTTACAAACTCGTTCCAACTGTTGGAAAAATCATGGAAAGCTACTACCCAGAAGTGCTTGAAAAACGTGACTTTATTGAGAAAATCGTTAAGAGCGAAGAAGAATCATTTGCTCGTACTCTTCACTCAGGTCAACACTTTGCCCAAGGAATCGTAGCAGACTTGAAAGAAAAAGGACAATCTGTCATTGCTGGTCAAGATGTCTTTAAACTCTATGATACATACGGATTCCCAGTAGAGTTGACAGAAGAAATCGCTGAAGAAGCAGGAATGACTGTAGACCGTGAAGGATTCGAAGCAGCCATGAAGGAACAACAAGAACGTGCGCGTGCGTCTGCTGTCAAAGGTGGATCTATGGGCATGCAAAATGAAACCCTTCAAAACATCACTGTTGAGAGTGTCTTCAACTACAATGCTAGTCAATTGTCTTCTAAGTTGGTTGCTATCGTAGCTGAAAATGCTGAAGTAGAAGGTGTAGCTGAAGGAACTGCGTCACTTATCTTTGCAGAGACACCTTTCTACGCTGAAATGGGTGGACAAGTTGCGGACCATGGTCAAATCTTGGATGCTGCAGGAAATGTCGTAGCGACTGTAACAGACGTTCAAAAAGCACCAAACGGACAAGCATTGCACACCGTTGAAGTTCTTGCTCCTCTTGCTTTGAACCAAGAATACACCTTGGCTATCGATACCAATCGTCGTCATCGTGTTATGAAGAACCACACTGCAACTCACTTGCTCCATGCGGCTCTTCACAATATCCTTGGTAACCACGCAACCCAAGCAGGATCTCTCAACGAAGTAGAATTCCTTCGCTTTGACTTTACCCACTTCCAAGCCGTGACTCCAGAAGAATTGCGTGCTATTGAGCAACAAGTCAATGAGAAGATTTGGGAAGCCATCGCAGTGGAAACAGTTGAGACTGATATTGACACAGCTAAAGAAATGGGAGCTATGGCCCTCTTTGGTGAGAAATACGGTAAGGAAGTTCGCGTAGTCACTATCGGGGACTATTCAGTAGAGCTTTGTGGTGGTACTCACGTTGGCAATACTTCTGAAATTGGTCTCTTCAAGATTGTCAAAGAAGAAGGTATCGGATCAGGAACTCGTCGTATCTTGGCAGTGACTGGTAAAGAGGCCTTTGAAGCTTATCGTGAACAAGAAGACGCACTGAAAGCAGTCGCAGCAACCTTGAAAGCACCTCAACTCAAAGAAGTACCTCACAAAGTTGAAGGACTTCAAGAACAACTCCGTCAATTGCAAAAAGAAAATGCAGAATTGAAGGAAAAAGCGGCAGCAGCAGCGGCAGGTGATGTCTTCAAGAATGTTCAAGAAGCAAACGGACACCGTTACATTGCTAGTCAAGTTTCTGTATCAGATGCAGGTGCCCTTCGTACCTTTGCAGATAACTGGAAGCAAAAAGACTACTCTGATGTGCTTGTTCTTGTCGCAGCCATTGGTGACAAGGTGAATGTCCTTGTAGCCAGCAAGACAAAAGATGTGCACGCAGGTAATGTCATCAAAGAATTGGCTCCAATCGTTGATGGACGTGGTGGTGGTAAACCAGACATGGCCATGGCAGGAGGAAGCAACCAAGCAAAAATTCAAGAATTGTTGGATGCCGTAGCAGGCAAATTGTAAGAAAAAATCTACCATTTTTGGTAGATTTTTTTGTTTAAAGTCATAGAGCAGTTGATTTCTTTGAAGAATAAGCGTATAATATAACAAAATTAATTGAGTGCTCACTCAATTTTGTTAGGGATTAGGAGAATTAGATAATGGTTATTAAAGCAATACAGTATAATCGTTTTGGTGATGAAAAAGTTCTAGATTTAGTAAATATTATATCTGAATCATTAGGAATGAATCAAGTTAGAGTAAAAGTATTTGCTGTTGGTTTAAATCCTATTGATTACAAAACTTTCGAGGGGGCGAAGCCACTTTGTTTTTTGAGTTTTTTGACAAAATTAAAACAACCAGGTCGTTGGTTTGAATCAAAATCATCTTTATTTCCAAGAGGTGTCGCTAGGGATTTTGCTGGTGTTATCACAGAAATTGGTGAAGGAGTGAGCCGTTTTTCAGTAGGTAACAAGGTTTTTGGAACAATAATAAGTGATCCTGGACTTGGTACTAAGAGGGGTGCGTTAGCAACAGAAATTTGTATTAGTGAATCGGAAATCGCATTGAAACCAGACAATATTGACATGAATCATGCTGCTACTATGGGTGTGGCCTCTTTAACGGTCGGTGGCGCTTTTAGAAGAATTCATTTAAATTCAAAAGATGTTGTAGTTATTTCGGCGGCTTCAGGTGGTATTGGAAGCATTGCAGTTCAGTATGCGGTTGCTAAGGGAGCAACTGTTATTGGTATTGCGAGCAAGAAAAATGCAGAATATCTAGAATCATTAGGTGCTATACCAGTATCTTATGAAGAGGATGTCCAAAAGTCTCTTTTATCAGTAGCTCCAAAACCTATTACAAAATTCTTGGATTGCTATGGTGGTGATTACGTTAAGTTAGCCTTCCATCTTGGATTGAACGGAACTGATATTGGAACTTTAGTACCTTCACCATTTGTTATGATAAAAGGGGCTCAGTTCACTGGGCCAAGACATTCTACATATGATGATTTAAAAATTCTAGAGGAGATGGTCTCAGATGGAAAAGTTCAGCTAAATATTGAGAAAGAGTATAGTTTTTCTCTGGAGTCAGTTAGAGAGGCATATCGTAGTCTGAAATTAGGACATACTCGTGGTAAAAGAATTATTAAAATAAGAGAGTAGATAGAGGGGGCAGGAATGGAAAGTATAGAATATAAGTTTGCTGAGACATTAAAAAGCAGTAACTTAAGTTTAAAACAACGTAAAGTTTTAATTTCAAGTCTAAAATTATTTTCAGAGATTGGGTTTGAAAATACAACTTCTCATCTTATTGCTGAACACGCTGGAGTCTCAGAAGGAACAGTTTTTAGTTATTTTAAAACCAAGGAAGGTATCCTAGATGCTATTTTATCTAGATTTCTAAAACAAGTCATTCCAGAGGTCATTGCTGATTTTTCAGATAAGAGATTTACAATAGGGCAAGAAACCTTTTCACTTTTTCTAAGAAGCATCGTTCAGGATAGGTTAGTCTTTATTCATAACAATAAAATGCAAGTTAAAATCCTTTTGAGTCGTTCACTGATTGATAAATCTATTTCTGAAGAGTTAGGAAATATTATTGTTCATTCTATCATTAATCCAATTACACCAGTTTTGAATCAGTTTAAAAAAAATGGTGTTATTCGAGATTGGTCAAATGAAAGGATCGTTCGCTATATTTTAGCTTTAAGTCTTTCTTATATTGTTCCTATAATTATAAATGACAAAGAAGATATAAACATTGATAAAGTAACAAGTGAAATTGTTGAATGTCTTTCATTTGCTTTAGTTACAGAAAAATAACTATGAATTTTAAGCTCACTAAAACGTTTAGTGAGTCTTTTCAAACCAAGAAAAATCCCCAATCAGAGCGATTGAGGATTTTATAATTGAATCTTACACGAGACCTTGAGCAATCATAGCGTTTGCTACATTTTCAAAGGCTGCAATGTTTGCACCTGCAAGGTAGTCAGTACCAAGACCGTAAGTTTCTGCAGTTGTTTTAGCTGTGTTAAAGATGTTAGTCATGATATCTTTCAAACGACCGTCAACTTCTTCACGTGTCCATGAAAGGCGAAGACTGTTTTGGCTCATTTCAAGAGCTGATACAGCTACCCCACCAGCATTGGCAGCTTTGGCAGGTCCGTAAAGGATTCCATTTTCCTTGTATACTTTGATAGCTTCAAGGTCGCTAGGCATGTTAGCACCTTCAGATACACAGATAACTCCTTGAGCAACCAAGCGTTTCGCAGCTTCACCGTTGATCTCGTTTTGAGTCGCACAAGGAAGAGCGATATCGTAGTTTCCAGTGTAAGTCCATACAGAACCTTCGTAGTATGTAGCAGTTGGTTTTTCTGCAGCGTACTCAGTCAAACGAGCACGACGGTTGTTTTTAACATCTGACAAAAGGTCGAAGTCGATACCATTTTCATCAATGACATAACCATTTGAGTCAGATACAGAGATAACAGTTGCACCAAGTTCAGTTGCTTTTTGAAGAGCGTATTGAGCTACGTTACCAGAACCTGAAATCACAACTTTCTTATCAGCAAAGCTGTTGTCGTTAGCTTTAAGCATTTCTTCAGTGTAGTAAACCAAACCGTAACCAGTTGCTTCTGGACGGATCAAGCTACCACCAAATCCAAGAGGTTTACCAGTCAAGACACCAGCATCAAATTGGTTGAGGCGTTTGTATTGTCCGTAAAGGTAACCAATCTCACGTCCACCAACACCGATATCACCAGCAGGTACGTCAAGAGATGGTCCGATGTATTTTTGCAATTCAGTCATGAAGCTTTGGCAGAAGCGCATCACTTCAGCATCAGTTTTGCCTTTAGGATCGAAGTCTGATCCACCTTTACCACCACCGATTGGAAGTCCAGTCAAAACGTTTTTAAAGATTTGTTCGAATCCGAGGAATTTCAAGATCCCTTGGTTTACAGTTGGGTGGAAACGAAGTCCGCCTTTATATGGTCCAACAGCTGAGTTAAATTGAACACGGTAACCACGGTTAACTTGAACTTTTCCATCACGGTCAACCCAAGGAACACGGAAAGAAATCACGCGCTCAGGTTCTGTGATACGTGCCAAGATATTTTCTTCAATATACTCAGGGTGTTTTTCAAAGACAGGCTCCAAAGTGCTGAAGAATTCTTCAACCGCCTGGAGAAATTCAGCCTCGTGCCCGTTACGAGCTTTTACAGTTTCAAACACGCTTTGGATATATTCTTTAGCAGATGTCATATCGTTCTCCTTTTTGTTGTCATATTTTATTACATGAGACATTATAGCAGAAAATTTTTTCAGTGTAAAGAAAAAAACATAAATTTTCTAAAAATTCTTTCAATTTAAAATGACTGATTCAAAACATGCTAAAAAACGAACCTTTTCTATGGAAATGGTTTTATTGAAAAGCAAAAGTCAAAGTATGGTATAATAATAGACATAAAAAGGAATCTGGAGGAACAGAATCATGGTATCAACTAAAACACAGATTGCTGGTTTTGAGTTTGACAATTGCTTGATGAATGCAGCAGGAGTTGCTTGTATGACAGTTGAGGAGTTGGAAGGTGTCAAAAACTCAGCAGCAGGAACCTTTGTCACTAAAACAGCAACCTTGGAATTTCGTCAGGGAAATCCGGAACCACGTTATCAAGATGTTCCACTCGGTTCTATCAACTCTATGGGGCTACCAAATAATGGTTTAGATTATTACTTAAACTATCTTTTAGAGTTACAAGAAAAGGAAGCAAATCGTACCTTCTTTTTATCATTAGTTGGAATGTCTCCAGAGGAAACTCATACCATTTTGAAAAAGGTTCAAGAAAGTGATTTTCGAGGTCTAACTGAACTCAATCTCTCATGTCCAAATGTTCCTGGTAAACCTCAGATTGCCTATGACTTTGAAACTACAGACCGTATCTTATCAGAAGTCTTTGAGTATTTTACAAAACCATTAGGAATTAAGCTTCCACCTTATTTTGATATTGTTCATTTTGACCAGGCTGCAGCGATCTTTAACAAATATCCGCTCAAGTTTGTCAATTGTGTCAACTCTATTGGAAATGGTCTTTATATAGAAGATGAGTCAGTCGTGATTCGTCCTAAGAATGGCTTTGGTGGAATCGGTGGAGAATACATCAAACCAACAGCCCTTGCTAATGTCCATGCTTTTTATCAACGCTTGAATCCAGAAATTCAAATCATCGGAACAGGTGGAGTATTAACAGGACGTGATGCCTTTGAACATATCCTATGTGGTGCCAGCATGGTGCAGGTAGGAACTACCCTGCACAAAGAAGGTGTAGGTGCTTTTGATCGCATTACAAACGAACTCAAAGAAATTATGACGGAAAAAGGTTATGAAAGCCTTGAAGATTTCCGTGGTAAATTGAATTATATTGATTAAATAAAAGCGAAATTAAAAAGAAAGGAGAAAGGATGCTAGCAATAGAAGAAAGCCAAAAGCTATCTTTATCAAACTTACCTAGTTTGACCTTGTTTACAGGCGCTGATCAAGGACAGTATGAAGTCATGAAAACTCAGGTGCTAAAGCAAATCGGCTACGATTCTGCTGATTTGAACTTTGCTTATTTTGATATGAAAGAAGTAGACTACAAAAGCTTGGAACTAGAGCTGGTCAGTCTTCCTTTCTTTGCGGATGAAAAAATTGTTATTTTAGATCATTTTCTTGATTTAACAACAGCTAAAAAACGCTATCTATCTGATGATGAGCTTAAGGCTTTTGAAGAATATTTGGAAAACCCATCTCCGACGAGCAAATTAGTCATTTTTGCTGAAGGTAAACTAGATAGCAAGAGACGTCTAGTTAAAATTCTAAAGAGGGATGCCAAGATTTTTGAAGCTCTTGAGCTAAAAGAACAAGAGATGCGATCATATTTTCAAAAGTGGTCTCAGGAACAAGGACTGACATTTGAGGGGAAAGCTTTTGAACAGTTACTTATCAAATCTGGTTTTCAATTTAGTGAAATTCAGAAAAATCTACTCTTCTTAAAGTCCTACAAAGATACTGGTGTCATAACCGAAGAAGACATTGTTGAAGCCATACCAAAGACTTTGCAGGATAATATCTTTGATTTAACTCAGTTAATATTGACTAAGAAGATTGATCAGTCACGTGATTTAGTAAAAGATTTGACTTTGCAAGGAGAAGATGAGATTAAACTGATTGCCATTATGTTGGGGCAGTTTAGACTCTATACCCAGGTTAAAATATTGCAAGAATCTGGTCAGACAGAGTCCCAGATGGTCAGCAGTTTGGGTCACTATCTTGGTCGCAATCCGAATCCCTATCAAATCAAGTTTGCCCTTCGTGATTCTCGAAGACTATCCCTTGATTTTCTCCAGAATGCTATTCGTTATCTCATCCAAGCTGATTACCAAATTAAGACAGGAGTTTATGAGAAAGGCTACCTGTTTGAGAAGGCTCTATTGCAGATTGCCAGCCAGTCAAATTGAGCAAATAACTTGAAAAAATAGGATGATTGCGTTATCATCTTTATATAGAAAGAAAAAGAGGTATTACAGATGGCTATTATCTTACCAGATCTTCCATACGCTTACGATGCATTAGAACCATACATCGATGCTGAAACAATGCACTTGCACCATGACAAACACCACCAAACTTACGTTAACAATGCAAATGCAGCTCTTGAAAAACACCCTGAAATCGGTGAAGACCTTGAAGCTTTGCTTGCTGACGTAGAATCTATCCCAGCTGATATCCGTCAAGCACTTATCAACAACGGTGGTGGACACTTGAACCACGCTCTTTTCTGGGAATTGATGACTCCTGAAAAAACAGCTCCTTCAGCAGAACTTGCAGCAGCAATCGATGAAACTTTCGGTTCATTCGAAGAATTCCAAGCAGCTTTCACTGCAGCAGCAACTACTCGTTTTGGTTCTGGATGGGCATGGTTGGTTGTTAATAAAGAAGGTAAACTTGAAGTAACTTCAACAGCAAACCAAGATACACCAATCTCAGAAGGTAAAAAACCAATCTTGGGCTTGGACGTTTGGGAACATGCTTACTACGTGAAATACCGTAACGTTCGTCCTGACTACATCAAAGCTTTTTTCTCAGTTATCAACTGGAATAAAGTAGACGAGCTTTACGCAGCAGCTAAATAATCTTAATAACGACACCTTGGGGTTAGAATTTCATCTTACTTTATAGGTGTTTTTTGTTTGCTTTTCTTAGAAGTAACTGTCTTATGATTTTCCTTTGTTGGATAGGCTTGATTTATGGTATAATGATAAGATAGAAATCGAAGGAGAAATCATGAATATTCAACAATTACGCTACGTTGTAGCTATTGCTAATAGTGGTACTTTTCGTGAAGCGGCTGAGAAAATGTACGTTAGCCAGCCGAGTCTATCTATTTCTGTAAGAGACTTGGAAAAAGAGCTTGGCTTTAAGATTTTCCGCAGAACCAGTTCAGGAACTTTTCTTACACGTCGTGGGATGGAATTTTATGAAAAGGCACAAGAGTTGGTTAAAGGATTTGATGTTTTCCAAAATCAGTATGCCAATCCTGAAGAGGAGAAAGATGAGTTTTCAATAGCCAGCCAGCACTATGATTTCTTGCCACCAACCATTACAGCTTTTTCGCAACAATATCCTGACTATAAGAATTTCCGTATTTTTGAATCAACAACTGTTCAGATTTTGGATGAAGTAGCTCAAGGACATAGTGAGATTGGGATTATTTATCTCAACAATCAAAACCAAAAGGGAATCATGCAACGGGTTGAAAAGTTAGGACTTGAAGTGATTGAGTTGATTCCTTTCCAAACCCATATCTATCTGCGTGAAGGGCATCCTTTAGCCAAAAAAAAAGAGTTGGTTATGGAGGATTTGGCTGATTTACCAACAGTTCGATTCACTCAAGAAAAGGATGAGTATCTTTATTACTCAGAGAACTTTGTAGATACAAGTGCTAGCTCTCAAATGTTTAACGTAACTGACCGTGCTACCTTAAATGGAATCCTTGAAAGAACAAATGCTTATGCGACTGGTTCTGGATTCTTAGATAGCGACAGTGTGAACGGGATTACCGTTATTCCATTAAATGATAATCTCAATAATCGCATGGTTTATGTGAAACGTGAAGAAGTAGACTTGAGCCAGGCAGGGACTTTATTTGTAGAGGTTATGCAAGAGTATTTTGATCAGAAGAGGAAAGCATGAAAAAAAGAGGAATTATTGCAGGGATTATAGCAGCCTTGATTGTATTAGACCAAGTGGTAAAGGCTTACGTCGTTCAGAATATTGCTCTTGGTGAAATTAAATCATGGATCCCAAATCTAGTCAGTTTAACCTATCTGCAAAATAGGGGGGCAGCCTTTTCAATGCTCCAAGATCAGCAGTGGTTTTTTGCAGTAATAACTCTTGTAGTTATGGCAGGGGCTATCTGGTATCTGCATAAGCATATAGAGGATTCCTTCTGGACAGTTCTTGGATTGGTTTTGATTATTGCAGGTGGTCTAGGGAACTTTATCGATCGCGTTAGTCAAGGCTTTGTGGTGGATATGTTTCACTTAGACTTTGTTAATTTTGCTATATTTAATGTGGCTGATAGTTATCTGACAGTAGGAGTGCTTGTTTTATTGCTTGCAATGCTAAAAGAGGAAATGAATGGAAATTAAAATTGAAAGAGGCGGACTACGCTTAGACAAGGCTTTGTCGGATTTGACAGAATTGTCTCGTAGTCTTGCCAATGAACAAATCAAATCAGGCCAAGTCTTGGTCAATGGTCAGGTCAAAAAAGCCAAGTATACGGTCCAAGAGGGCGATGTCGTTACTTATCAGGTGCCAGAACCAGAGGTTTTGGAGTATGTAGCTGAAGATATTCCTCTAGAAATCATTTATCAAGATGAGGATGTAGCAGTAGTCAATAAACCTCAAGGGATGGTCGTTCATCCAAGCGCTGGTCATACCAGTGGTACCTTGGTTAACGCCCTTATGTACCACATCAAGGACCTATCGGGCATCAATGGTGTCTTGCGTCCAGGGATTGTCCATCGTATTGATAAAGATACATCTGGACTCTTGATGATTGCTAAAAACGATGATGCCCATTTAGCACTAGCTCAAGAATTGAAGGACAAAAAGTCTCTTCGTAAATATTGGGCCATCGTTCATGGGAATCTTCCCAACGACCGTGGAGTCATTGAGGCACCGATTGGTCGTAGCGAAAAAGACCGTAAGAAGCAAGCTGTGACTGCAAAAGGGAAACCAGCAGTGACACGTTTCCAAGTCTTGGAACGTTTCGGTGATTATACATTGCTGGAATTGCAACTGGAAACTGGAAGAACTCACCAAATCCGTGTACACATGGCTTACATCGGTCATCCAGTCGCTGGTGATGAGGTATATGGCCCTCGTAAAACCTTGAAAGGACATGGGCAATTTCTTCATGCCAAGACTCTTGGATTTACCCATCCAAGAACAGGGGAAACTATGGAATTTACTGCTGATATCCCAGATATCTTTAAAGAGACTTTGGAAAAACTTCGAAATAACTAAAAAAGGACTCAAGCGAGTCCCTTTTATTTACGTTTTTTCTTAGCTTTTTTCATTTTATTGGCCATGCGTTTCATGGATTGCTTCATAGCAAATTCACCGATTTTGCCCTTGAGACCTCCACCGAACATCTGGCTCATATCAGGCATTCCTGCTCCTCCAAGAGCTGACAAGTCAGGCATACCACCTTGTCCCATCATACCTTCAAGGGCAGACATATCCATACCACCAGGCATATTTTTTGGAAGGTTATTAGGGTTGATGCCCATCTGTTTCATCATCTTGTTCATATCCCCAGACATAACACCTTGCATGAGTTGTTTAGCTTGGTTGAAGTCCTTGATGAACTTGTTGACTTCGATAAAGGTATTACCAGAACCAGCAGCGATACGGCGACGGCGACTTGGAGTAAGTAAGTCTGGATTTTCACGTTCTTCTGGAGTCATAGAAGAGACGATGGCACGTTTGCGAGCAATTTGTTTTTCATCCACCTTCATATTTTGAAGGGCAGGATTGTTGGCCATACCTGGAATCATCTTGAGCAAATCTTCCATTGGTCCCATATTTTGCACCTGATCCAACTGATCGATGAAATCGTTGAAATCAAAGGTGTTTTCTCGCATCTTCTCAGCCATTTCAATGGCTTTTTGCTCGTCGTATTCTTGGGAAGCTTTCTCAATCAGAGTCAGCATATCCCCCATACCGAGAATACGGCTAGCCATACGGTCTGGGTGGAAGGTTTCGATGTCTGTAATTTTTTCACCAGTACCAGTGAACTTGATTGGTTTTCCAGTGATGTGACGAACAGAAAGGGCTGCACCACCACGAGTATCCCCATCAATCTTTGTAAGGATAACACCAGTGACTTCTAATTGAGCGTTGAATTCACGCGCAACGTTTGCAGCTTCCTGACCAATCATGGCATCGATGACCAAGAGAATCTCATTTGGTTGAGCAAGTGCTTTAACATCACGGAGCTCATTCATGAGAAGTTCGTCAATTTGCAAACGACCTGCCGTATCGATCAAAACATAGTCGTTATGGTTGGCTTTTGCTTGCTCCAAACCTTGGCGAACAATCTCAACTGCAGGAACTTCAGTACCAAGAGCAAATACGGGAACATCAATCTGTTGTCCAAGTGTTTTCAACTGGTCAATAGCAGCAGGACGATAGATATCGGCTGCAATCATCAAAGGACGAGCATCCTCTTCCTTTTTAAGTTTGTTAGCAAGTTTGCCTGCAAAAGTTGTTTTACCAGCCCCCTGCAAACCGACCATCATGATAATGGTTGGGATTTTTGGTGACTTGATAATCTCAGCTGTGTCTGAACCAAGAATTTCTGTTAATTCTTCATTAACAATCTTGATGATTTGTTGGGCTGGATTAAGGGTGTCAATAACCTCATGCCCGATGGCACGTTCACGAACCTTTTTGATAAAATCCTTTACCACAGGAAGAGCAACGTCAGCCTCTAAAAGAGCCAGACGAATTTCCTTGGTTGCTTCTTGGATATCACTCTCTGTGATTTTTCCTTTTTTACGTAGGTTTTTAAAGACGTTCTGCAAACGTTCTGTTAAATTTTCAAATGCCATATTTTTCTCCTATTTTTTCAATTCAGTGGAAATCGTCCGAAATGTTGCAAACTCTCTAGTTCTTCGGGTGTGACTTATTTCATGATTTCATTTGGATATCCCCAACAGCTAAAACCTATTTGCATAGCTTTGGAGATATCATTGGGCGAGATAATCTGTAGTCGACTAGGAAATGGTTCCTCTGCAGTTAATAATTTACAGGGTATTCCTTTATAGACGACAAGATTTTCCATGATTACTCCCTATTATCAATACTGGTCAAAATCTCAATTTGCTCTTGCAGAAAAGTATCCTCTGGATAACGCTCCAAAATCTGATCAAAAATCTGACTGCGAACAATGTAGTCAGAGTACATATGGAGCTTCATTTCATAATCTTCCAGTATCTTTTCTGTACGTTTGATATTGTCATAAACAGCCTGGCGACTAACGCCGAATTCTTCAGCGATTTCAGCTAAACTATAGTCGTCTGCATAGTAGAGTTCGATATAGTTCATCTGCTTATCAGTTAAAAGAGCTGCATAAAATTCAAACAGAGCATTCATTCGATTGGTTTTTTCAATTTCCATAAGATTTATTATACCAAAAAAAAGCCCAAACCGCTAGCTGGGGGCTGATTTTAGCTAGAAGTTAGAAAATAAGCTTTTCACTGTTCTTTTCTGACTATGAAGCCTTTTTTTGATATAATGGATAGGATTATAATGATTTAGAAAGAGGTAGTCATGAAAGAATTAGAATCAGTGTTACAAGACCGTTTTGATCTTGTTTTTGCAGATAAAAGCTTACTTGAAACAGCTTTTACCCATACCAGTTATGCCAATGAGCACCGCCTCTTAAAAATTTCACACAACGAACGCTTGGAATTTTTAGGAGACGCTGTTCTACAATTATTGATTTCAGAATATCTGTTTAAAAAATACCCTAAAAAACCAGAAGGGGACTTGTCAAAACTTCGTGCTATGATTGTCCGTGAGGAGAGTTTGGCTGGTTTTGCCCGTGATTGTCAGTTTGACCAGTTTATCAAGCTTGGTAAAGGGGAGGAAAAGTCTGGTGGCCGTAATCGAGACACGATCTTGGGCGACGCCTTTGAAGCCTTTTTGGGCGCTCTGCTTTTAGACAAGGATATAAAGACTGTAAAAACCTTTATCTACCAAGTCATGATTCCAAAGGTTGAAGCTGGCGATTTTGAGATGATCAAGGATTATAAGACTCACCTGCAAGAATTGCTCCAAGTTAATGGAGATGTTGATATTCGTTATCAGGTGATTTCAGAGATTGGGCCAGCCCATGATAAGATGTTTGAGGTTGAAGTCCTTGTTGAGGGGCAAAGTCTAGGTTCAGGTAAAGGACGCTCTAAAAAATTGGCCGAGCAGGAAGCCGCTAAAAATGCAGTTGAGAAAGGGCTGGATTCATGTATTTAAAGGAAATTGAGATCCAAGGGTTTAAGTCCTTTGCTGACAAGACCAAGGTTCTTTTTGACCAAGGGGTGACGGCGGTTGTAGGACCAAATGGCTCTGGGAAATCAAATATCACTGAAAGCCTCCGTTGGGCACTTGGTGAATCTAGTGTCAAGAGTCTGCGTGGTGGGAAGATGCCTGATGTCATATTTGCAGGAACAGAAAGTCGGAAGCCTCTAAACTACGCTTCTGTTATTGTTACTTTGGATAACCAAGATTGCTTTATCAAGGATGCAGGCCAGGAAATCAAAGTTGAACGTCATATCTATCGTAGTGGAGATAGTGAGTACAAGATAGACGGGAAAAAAGTTCGTCTCCGTGATATCCATGACCTTTTCTTAGATACTGGACTCGGACGTGATTCTTTCTCCATCATTTCCCAAGGGAAGGTCGAAGAAATCTTCAATTCTAAACCTGAAGAACGTCGCGCTATATTTGAAGAAGCGGCGGGAGTTTTGAAGTATAAAACCCGTCGAAAAGAGACAGAAAGCAAGCTCCAACAAACTCAGGACAATCTAGACCGTTTAGAAGACATCATCTATGAGCTGGACAATCAAATTAAGCCCTTGGAAAAACAAGCAACAACAGCTCGTAAATTTATTGAACTAGATAGCCAACGTAAAGCGATCTACTTGGATGTTCTGGTTGCACAAATTCAAGCCAATAAGGCTGAATTGGATCTAACAGAAGAAGAATTAAACCAAGTCCAAGAACTTTTAACCGGTTATTATCAAAAACGTCAAGACTTAGAAGAAGAAAATCAAACTCTCAAGAAGAAACGGCATGATTTGCAGGCTGAGATGGCAAAAGATCAGTCAAGCTTGATGGATTTAACTAGTTTAATCAGTGATTTAGAACGTAAGTTAGCTTTATCTAAACTAGAAACTGAGCAAGTT
Organism: Streptococcus pseudopneumoniae; assembly: GCF_001073085.1. GTDB lineage: Bacteria > Bacillota > Bacilli > Lactobacillales > Streptococcaceae > Streptococcus > Streptococcus pseudopneumoniae_M. The sequence continues at coordinate 5,832 of NZ_JVFV01000042.1, read as the reverse complement.
GCCCTCAATCAACAAGAAGCGCAGACCCGTTTGGCTAGTTTGGATGAAAAGAGAAATGCTCTCATTCAGGAGAAGGAAGAAAAAGAAGCAAATCTCAGTCAGTTAGAAGAAAATTTAGCGGTCAATACGAAGGAACTCAATCGTTTAGAAGCTGAGTTATTAGCTTTTTCTGATGATCCAGATCAAATGATTGAGCAATTGCGTGAACGCTTCGTTGCCTTTCTGCAAGAAGAAGCTGATGTGTCTAACCAGCTGACACGAATTGAAAATGACCTTGAAAATAGTCGCCAACAGACTCAAAAGCAAGAAGAACAATTGGAGTCCTTGAAGGAACAATTAACTTCTGCCAAGTCTAAGGCAAGTGAACAAGAGGCTGATCTAAAATCAGCAAAAGAAAAAGTACAGACCTTGCTTGCTGACTATCAGACGAATGCTGAACAGGAAGAAGAACAAAAGCAGGCTTATCAAAGCCAGCAAAATCAACTCTTTGACCGATTGGATAGTCTGAAAAACAAGCAGGCCAAGGCGCAAAGTTTGGAAAACATTCTTAAAAACCATAGTAATTTCTATGCAGGTGTTAAGAGTGTTTTACAAGAGAAAAATCGCCTAGGAGGTATTGTTGGAGCTGTTAGTGAACATTTAACCTTTGATGTTCGTTATCAGACAGCACTTGAAATTGCTCTTGGTGCAAGTAGCCAACATATCATCGTTGAAGATGAACAGGCAGCAACAAAGGCCATCGATTTTCTTAAAAGAAACCGAGCTGGTCGCGCTACCTTTCTACCTTTGACAACGATTAAGGCACGTAGCATTTCTGGGCAGAATCAAGATGTGATTGCCTCAAGTCCAGGTTTTCTTGGTATGGCAGATGAACTGGTTACCTTTGATGCCAAACATGAAGCAATATTTAAAAACTTGCTAGCTACGACAGTTATCTTTGATACAGTGGAGCATGCGCGTGATGCAGCTCGTAAGGTGCGTTATCAAGTTCGGATGGTAACCCTCGATGGTACAGAATTGCGAACAGGTGGTTCTTATGCTGGTGGTGCCAATCGTCAAAATAACAGCATTTTCATCAAGCCTGAATTGGAGCAGTTACAAAAAGAAATTGCTCAAGAAGAAAAGCTCCTTAGTCAGGAAGAAGAAAAACTGAAATCACTTCAAGAAAACTTGACTGCTCTCGCTCAAACTTTGGAGACCATTAAGTCTCAAGGAGAGCAAGCTCGTATAGAGGAGCAGGGCTTATATCTTGCTTATCAACAAACTTGCCAGCAAGTTGAAGAACTCGAAACACTTCTAGAACTTCAGGAAAAAGAATTAAACAATCTAAGAGGTGGAGATTGGCAAGCTGAAAAAGAAAAATGCCAAGAACGTCTTTCGATCATTGCAACTGAAAAGCAAAAGCTTGAATCAGAAATTGAAGAAATCAAGTCCAATAAAAATGCTATCCAGGAACGTTACCAAAACTTGCAGGATAAACTTTCTCAAGAACGTCTGCTCAAAACAGAAATGATAGGACAAAAACGTTACGAAGTTGCAGATATTGAACGGATTAACAAAGAACTTGAGAACCTCAATATCGAGCAAGATGAAATCGAACGTCTTCTCCAAGAAAAGGTAGACAATCTTGAAAAAGTTGATACAGAACTTTTGGCCAAGCAGGAAGCAGAAGCCAAGAGTCAGAAGGAAGAAATTCAACAAGGGCTCATTCGTAAGCAGTTTGAACTGGATGATATTGAAGGTCAATTGGATGATATTGCTAGTCATTTAGAACAAGCTCGCCAGCAAAATGAAGAATGGATTCGTAAGCAAACACGTGCAGAAGCAAGCAAAGAGAAGATTACGGACCGCCTTCGCTATCTTCAAGGTCAACTGACTGAAGAATACCAGATTAGTTATACGGAAGCTTTAGAACAAGCCAATCCGTTAGAAGATTTGGCTGTCGCTGAACAAGAGGTCAAGGATTTAGAAAAATCTATTCGTTCACTTGGTCCAGTCAATTTGGATGCCATTGAACAGTTTGACGAAGTTCACGAACGCTTGGAATTCTTAAATAGTCAACGTGATGACATTCTTTCTGCCAAAAATCTTCTTCTTGAAACCATTACAGAGATGAATGATGAAGTGAAAGAACGCTTTAAGTCAACATTCGAAGCTATTCGTGAGTCCTTTAAGGTGACCTTCAAGCAGATGTTTGGTGGTGGCCAAGCAGACCTAATTCTGACAGAAGGTGATTTATTGACAGCAGGTGTCGAAATCTCTGTGCAACCACCGGGCAAGAAAATCCAATCACTCAATCTCATGAGTGGTGGAGAGAAGGCCTTGTCAGCTCTTGCTTTGCTTTTCTCAATCATTCGGGTCAAGACCATTCCATTTGTTATTTTGGATGAAGTAGAGGCTGCACTCGATGAAGCTAACGTTAAACGCTTTGGGGATTATCTTAACCGATTTGACAAGGATAGCCAGTTTATCGTTGTTACCCACCGTAAGGGAACCATGGCAGCAGCAGACTCTATTTATGGGGTAACCATGCAAGAATCTGGTGTTTCTAAGATTGTCTCTGTTAAACTAAAAGATTTAGAAAATATGGATGCTTAGTTTGTTTTCAATATAACATTTCAAGCTAAAGTATTTTGAATAACCTTCAAGAAGTCGGAAAGGTTACAAAAATAAATTGAGGAGCTTACATGGATTTTGACCTATTCCTAATGATCTGTAATTATATTGGGACTATAGCCTTCGCGGCTTCAGGAGCCATCAAAGGATTTGGTAAACGATTAGATATTTTTGGAATTAGTTTATTGGCAATTGTAACGGCAGTAGGCGGAGGGATTTTGAGAGATTCTATTATCAGTCGTTTTCCTTCCTCTCTTGCTGATCCCAGCCCGATTTATGTCTCTATCCTTGTAGCGGTTATCATGTATGTCTTTGTAACTTCAAAACAAGCCAATGCTAGTCATGAAAAAAAGTTCTATAAGTGGCTGAGAGAAGCCTATCTCATCTTTGACTCCATTGGGCTGATTATCTTTTCCTTGATTGGAGCGACAGCCCTAGTGGATAGTAAGCTAAATTTGATGTCTGCAGGTCTTTTAGCCTGTTTAACGGGTGCTGGTGGAGGTATTATCCGAGACCTCCTGATCAATGAAGTACCAAGTGTTCTAAAAGAAGATATTTATGCCCTTCTATCTTTCGTAATTGGAGTTATTTATTATTGGTTGGCCTTTGTCCTTCACTTTCCAAGAATCACTGTCTTTATCATTGTTTCTATTGTTGGTTTTGTGATTCGACTCTGCATCATTAAATTCCGACTCTCTTTGCCAAATATGGATAAGAGAACCTTGAATTGATGAATGGCTGAAAGTTTAATTCTAAACCCGTAAATAAGTTTAAAATAGTCATTTTATCAGCGTCTAATCTCATGTGGATTAGGCGTTATTTTTTTGCAAATACGGGAAATTAATGATGTAAAGATTAATTTTTGCTATTATATTTGTAATTTAGAATAAAGTAGGAATAGCAATGAGTAATTTGAAACATTCTGTTGATTTTATTAAAGAAATAGAGAAATTAAAGTCAGTGACAAGATTTAATAGAACTCTTGATGGCAGATTTGAAAATAGTGCCGAGCATTCCTGGCAGGGTGCCATAGCTGCAATGGTTCTTCAAGATTATTATCCTAAAAAATTGAATATGGAAAAAGTGATTCCTATGTTATTGATTCATGATTTAGGTGAGATTTATGCCGGAGATACTTGGGTTTTTGATGATGAAAAAAAGCATCATTCTCATGATAGAGAACTAGCATCTATAGAAAAAACAATGAGCCTCCTTCCAGAAGAAAAATATTTACAAATGAAAAATTCGTGGTTGGAATTTGAAAAAGGGCAGAGTGCTGAAGCAAGATATGCAAGAGTGATTGACGCCTTGGTACCACTGATTAATCACTTGGAAGTGTCAGAATTCAATTATAATCCTGATAATATCAGTGCAGACATGGTAATAGAAAAGAAAAAGTTCATAAAAAGTGAATCAGAAGAATTATGGAAACTGACGGAAGACTTGATTCAGGAAAGTGTGGAAAAGGGCTTATATTTTTAATAACAGTTAGCCCAATAGAAGATAGAATTTTAACCGGAGAATGGAAATATATATGATTAAACTTGTCACAACTGAAATCGGAATAAGGAAATTGATACAATAGAATATAGAGAAGAGTCTGAGACAAAATAGTTCTCAGCCACAAAAAAGCTAGAGGTTCCAATTGTGGAACTCTAGCTTTTTAATTTTGAGTAGTTCTCTTATTGTATTTTAAGAGTTTATTGGCCATGAGTATGAATCCCATATCAATTTTCACTTGACGCTGGCCTCTCAGATTACATCTCTTGTAACCCAAACAAGCCTTTATCTGACCAAAAACAGGTTCCACATCAATCTTGCGTTGAGCGAAAATCTGCCTACATTCGGGAGATAAAAGCGCCTGACATTCTTTAGTTTTTAAGTGCTGATAGCGTTCGTTAATATACAGTCCCTTTTGAGGAGCTGATTCGGATTCATAAGCGTAGTAAACCTTGATTTCCTGTTGAAAGTCCGTCTGTGTTTTCTGATGTTTGGTATGGTGAAAACGATAGCACTAGCCATCAAGATGCGTGTAGCTATCCTCCTTGTCATTATAGTGCCAATTCGCTAAGTTTTTAGCCGACTGTGTATACCCTCTCTTCTGTTCCTTGTCAAACATGGCATATTTAATCAGATGGTTTACCCCCTTTTCATCTAAACGAAGGAGGTTCTCTTCACTTCCATATCCAGCATCTGCGACAACTGTCTTCAAGTCATGCGGATAGGTTTCAAGTAAAGGTAAAAGAGTCTTGGTGTCTGTCGGATTTGAGAAGACATCATAGTGAAGCACAAATTGATTTTCAGTAGTGATTTGAAGATTATAACTAGCCTTGAGTTGAACATTCTTCATATGATCTTCTTTCATTCACATAAAAGTGGCGTCTGTATCTGTTTTTGAAAAGCTGTTGCGACCTTCAAATGTCTCTTGATACTTCTCATATTTTTCAGCACGTACTGAAAAATCCTCCTTGACTTTACGCAGGACTTTCTTGAGTTTACGACGCTGGGTTTTACGTTCATCCTTCCCTTTAACGGGTGTCTCCTCAATGTATTGGTTCAGTTTTCTCAATTCTTCTTCAAGGAATTGAGCGAATGCAAGCAACTGCTCTGAGGAGATAGGCTCTTCTTCATCCAGCTTAATGGCCTGATGGATAAAGGGAGTGATTTCTTCTTGAAAATAGATCTGTATCTGTTCTTGAAGTTTGGCTGAAAACTTGTCGGTTGCCTTTTTCCACACGAAACTATATTTGTTGGCATTGGCTTCAATCTTAGTTCCATCAATAAACAAGCAATCTAGGGTTACTAACTCTTCCATTTTTAAACGAAGATTGAGATCAATAAAAAAATCACGAATGAGTTCTTCCATCCCTTCAGCGACACGAAAACGATTGATGGTGCGATAGCTGACAACTAACTGTCCTGTTAGATACTGCATAGCTAGATTTTCAATCATCATTTTTTCAATTTTTCGACCAGAGAAAATCCCTTGTGAATAGGCGAATAGAAGAGTAGATACAAGCATTTTAGGGTGATAAGACGGGCGACCAAAGGCATGATAGAAGGCGTGGAAGTGACTATCATCCAATGAATTCACCACTTTTTCAATCGTAAAAACGAGATGGTCTTGTGGCAAGAAAGAACAGATTTCTAGTGGTAAAGTTGTTTGATTTGTGTTATAGTGAATATGCATGAGATAGCCTTTCTAAATGGTTTATT
>NZ_JVFV01000041.1 GCF_001073085.1 Streptococcus pseudopneumoniae | reverse complement strand
GCGGAGGTGGGACGACGAAATCGAATTCTAACGAATTACCGATTTCTGTCCCACTCTCTACACTATAGCAACGGAAGACATGGGATTCGAACCCACGCACGCTTTCACACGCCTACCGCGTTTCCAACACGGCCTCTTAAGCCTCTTGAGTAATCTTCCAATACTTACTAAAATAGTTTATCATAAAGGCAAGTATCTTGCAAATAAAATTCAAACAATTGGCAAAATGATAGAAAATGAAAGAAAATGACAAAAAATGCTTGACTTTGCTATTTTTTGTGATAGAATGATTATTGTAATCGTTAACAGGAGGTGAGTAAGTGCTAAAAACTGAGAGAAAAAAGTTGATTTTAGAGGAGCTGAGTAAACATAAAGTCGTTACTTTAGAGAAATTAGTAGGCTTGCTGGATACTTCAGAATCAACAGTTAGACGCGATTTAGATGAGTTGGAATCGGAAAATAAACTTCGCCGAGTGCATGGAGGTGCAGAGTTGCCTCACTCCTTGCAAGAAGAAGAAACCATTCAAGAGAAATCTGTCAAAAACCTTCAAGAAAAAAAATTAATTGCGCAAAAGGCAGCTTCCCTCATCAAAGAAAAAGATGTTATCTTTGTGGATGCAGGAAGTACAACAGCCTTTCTCATTAAGGAATTGGAGCGAAAAGACATTACTGTTGTGACTAACTCCATTCACCATGCGGTTCAATTAGTGGATAAGCAAATCCCGACAGTTATTATTGGCGGTGGGGTTAAAATGACGACTGATGCCAGCATCGGTGGTGTTGCGCTTAATCAGATTAACCAGCTTCACTTTGACCGTGCCTTTATCGGAATGAACGGTGTGGATGAAGGTTACTATACAACTCCAGATATGGAGGAGGGAGCTGTTAAGCGTGCTATTCTAGAAAATGCCAAACAAACCTATGTTTTGGCGGATTCGTCTAAGATTGGTCAGTCTTGTTTCGCTAAGGTCGCCCCTATAAAACGAGCTATTGTGATTACAAGCAAGGGTCACGAACTCTTGCCAGCTATCAAAGAAAAAACGGAGGTTATCGAAGTATGATTTATACAGTCACACTAAATCCATCTATTGACTACATTGTCCGTCTGGATAAAGTGGAAGTTGGTAGTGTCAATCGTATGGACAGTGATGATAAGTTTGCTGGTGGTAAGGGAATCAATGTTAGCCGTGTCTTGAAACGCTTGGATATTCCAAATACTGCGACAGGCTTCATCGGTGGCTTTACAGGTAAATTTATCACTGATACTTTAGCTGAAGAGAAAATTGAAACACGCTTTGTCCAAGTAGCAGAAGATACGCGTATCAACGTCAAGATCAAAGCAGATCAAGAAACAGAAATCAATGGGACTGGTCCTACTGTTGAAGCTGAACAACTTGAAGAGTTAAAAGCTATTCTTTCAAGTTTAACAGCAGAAGATACAGTTGTCTTTGCAGGTTCGAGTGCTAAAAATCTAGGCAATGTTATTTACAAAGATTTGATTGCCTTGACTCGTCAGACAGGCGCTCAAGTGGTCTGTGACTTTGAAGGTCAGACCTTGATTGATAGTTTGGACTACCAGCCACTTTTGGTCAAACCAAATAATCATGAACTTGGGGCTATCTTTGGAGTCAAACTTGAAAGCTTAGATGAGATTGAAAAATATGCTCGTGAGTTGCTGGCTAAAGGTGCTCAAAACGTGATTATTTCTATGGCTGGTGATGGTGCCCTTCTGGTAACATCAGAGGGAGCTTACTTTGCTAAACCGATCAAGGGAACAGTGAAAAACTCAGTGGGTGCTGGTGACTCTATGGTTGCTGGATTTACGGGTGAGTTTGTCAAATCAAAAGACGCAGTAGAAGCCTTCAAATGGGGAGTGGCTTGTGGAACAGCGACAACCTTCTCAGATGACTTGGCGACTGCAGCATTTATTAAAGAAACTTATGAAAAAGTTGAGGTAGAAAAAAGATGAAAATTCAGGATTTATTGAGAAAAGATGTCATGTTGCTTGATTTGCAAGCAACTGAAAAAACAGCAGCTATTGATGAAATGATTCATAGTTTGGTTGAACACGGATACGTGACAGATTTTGAAACTTTTAAAGAAGGAATCTTAGCGCGTGAAGCTTTGACTTCTACAGGTTTGGGTGATGGTATTGCAATGCCACACAGCAAAAACGCTGCTGTCAAAGAAGCGACTGTTCTCTTTGCTAAATCAAACAAGGGTGTTGACTACGAAAGTTTAGATGGACAACCAACTGACCTCTTCTTTATGATTGCTGCTCCAGAAGGTGCCAATGATACTCACTTGGCTGCCTTGGCAGAATTGTCACAATATTTGATGAAAGACGGCTTTGCTGACAAACTTCGTCAAGTAACATCAGCTGATCAAGTTATTGAACTCTTTAACCAAGCTTCAGAAAAAGCTCAAGAACCAGTACAAGTTCCTGCGAATGACTCTGATGACTTCATCGTAGCAGTTACAGCTTGTACAACAGGAATTGCCCACACGTACATGGCACAAGAAGCTCTTCAAAAAGTGGCCGCGGAAATGGGTGTCGGTATCAAGGTTGAAACCAATGGTGCTAGCGGTGTTGGCAACAAATTGACATCAGAAGATATTCGTAAGGCTAAAGCTGTTATCATCGCTGCAGATAAAGCAGTTGAGATGGACCGCTTTGATGGCAAACCTTTGGTTAATCGTCCAGTTGCAGACGGTATCCGTAAGACAGAAGAGCTGATCAACTTGGCTCTATCAGGAGATGCTGAAGTTTACCATGCTACTCATGGAGCAAAAACTGCAACAGCAAGCAACGAAAAACAAAGCCTTGGTGGGGCCTTCTATAAACACTTGATGAGTGGTGTATCTCAAATGTTGCCATTCGTTATCGGTGGTGGTATCATGATTGCCCTTGCTTTCTTGATTGATGGTGCTATGGGTGTACCAAACGATAGCCTCGGAAATCTTGGATCTTACCATGAACTCGCTTCTATGTTCATGAAAATCGGTGGCGCAGCCTTTGGTTTGATGCTTCCAGTATTTGCAGGATATGTTGCTTACTCAATCGCTGAAAAACCAGGTTTGGTAGCAGGTTTCGTAGCTGGAGCTATTGCCAAAGAAGGTTTTGCCTTTGGTAAAATCCCTTACGCTCAAGGTGGTGAAGCAACTTCAGCTCTTGCAGGTGTATCATCAGGTTTCCTAGGAGCCCTTGTTGGTGGATTTATCGCTGGTGCCTTGGTACTCTTGGTTAAGAAATACGTGAAGGTTCCACGTTCTCTTGAAGGTGCTAAATCAATCCTTCTCTTGCCACTTTTTGGAACAATCTTGACAGGATTTGTTATGCTGGCTGTGAACATTCCTATGGCTGCTATCAACACCGGTATGAACAATTTCCTTGGTGGTCTTGAAGGTGGTTCGGCTGTCCTTCTAGGAGTCGTTCTTGGAGGAATGATGGCTGTCGATATGGGTGGACCTGTCAATAAAGCAGCTTATGTCTTTGGTACTGGTACGCTTGCAGCAACAGTGTCAACAGGTGGTTCAGTAGCTATGGCAGCAGTAATGGCTGGAGGAATGGTTCCACCACTTGCAATCTTTGTCGCAACTCTTCTTTTCAAAGATAAATTCACCAAAGAAGAACGTAACTCAGGTTTGACTAACATCGTTATGGGCTTGTCATTCATTACTGAAGGTGCGATTCCGTTTGGTGCAGCTGACCCAGCTCGTGCGATCCCAAGCTTTATCCTTGGTTCAGCAGTAGCAGGTGGACTTGTTGGTCTTGCAGGAATCAAACTGATGGCACCTCACGGAGGAATCTTCGTTATCGCCCTTACAACAAATGCCCTTCTTTACCTTGTCTTTGTCTTGATTGGAGCACTTGTTAGTGGTGTAGTTTATGGTTACCTTCGTAAACCATTAGAAAAATAATCACAAACACATTCAAATGACTGAACACGAAAGTGGGCGGTCATTTTTTGATAATGGAGCTAGAGAGACAGGTCTTTAAAGTGATATAATAGAGGTAAATCGTTGAGAATTTAAATGACAGAATGCTAAAGTTCTACAAATACCTTAGAGGAGAAAAGTGTCATGAGTGATTCTAGAAAAGAAGAAATCGACAAATTAGTGAAAGAAAATATCCCTCACCAAAATCTTGCAAAAGAAGAGTTACAGAAGGTCTATGCCAGCTTGGTGGACGAGAATTTTCCTGATTCTAAACGAATTCATTTTATCGCTGATTTAGGTAGGAGCCCAGAACTTGCCTTTCATTTTGAGCTCATTTGCAACGATTGGGAGGAAGAAACTGACCTGAATTTTGAGGCGAGTTTTGACCAGCATGGGCAGGAGGGAATCGATTATCTTTTGGAAATTCTCGATCAAGAGAAAGCAGAGAGTCAACGCGTTTTGATTGTATATCTTCTAGCGAAAATCCTTTCCAAAGTAAGACATAGAGATTTTTATGCATCTTCTTGCAAGCAAGTACTTCCTGTTCTAATCTCTCTTTTACCTCGTTCGGAAGCTTCGAATCGTAGAAAGTTAATCATTGCCCTAGGTTGGATTGGTTCAACAAGTGAGATAGAAATCTTAGGACAACATCTCTTGACTGACCAAGATGCACTTTGTCGTGCCTGGTCTGCCAGTAGTTTGATGCAATTATCTTTTCATCAAGTTGAAAAAGAAGTCTTGATGGAGAAAACGAAGGATTTGTTTTGTGAAGCAATTGCAGAAGAAAAGGACTTTCGGGCTTGTGCTCTGATGATAGAAGCAGCTCAAGTTTTATTTGGGAAAAAATGGATTCCTACATCTGCTGTGGAGAAGTTGGAAATCGAAAAGATTGAGAAGGCAAGAAAATCAGCAATTAGATTTTTGAAGAAGTAGTGAGACAAGGTTGTTGAAAAATTATATAGAATAGAAAATTCAGAAATATCAACGAAAGATGATTGTGTTTAGTAGATGCAGTCATTTTTTTGATTTCTCTAGATGTTTCTGAAATATGGTATAATAGAAGCATGGCAAACAAAAATACAAGTAAAACAAGACGGAGACCGTCAAAAGTTGAATTAGAAAGAAAGCAAGCTATCCAACGGATGTTAATTTCCTTAGTCATAGCTTTTTGCTTAATGTTCGCTGCTCTGAAATTAGGAGCAGTGGGTCTCACCCTCTATAATCTCATTCGTCTATTAGTAGGAAGTCTGGCCTATCTGGTCATTTTTGTCGTTCTAGTCTATCTTTTTTTCTTCAAATGGATTCGAAAGCAAGAAGGTCTGATCTCAGGTTTTCTTTGCATTTTTTCAGGCTTATTGCTGATTTTTGAAGCTTATCTTGTATGGAAATATGGCTTAGAGCAGGCTGTCTTTAAGGGAACTTTAGCCCAAGTTTTGACAGATTTGACAGGCTTTCGTGTGACTAGCTTTGCTGGAGGAGGGCTGCTAGGTGTTGCCCTTTATATTCCAGTCGCCTTTCTTTTTTCAAATATTGGTACTTACTTTATCGGAGCTATCTTAATCTTGATCGGTGCTCTTCTAGTCAGTCCTTGGTCTGTCTATGACGTTGCTGATTTTCTTGGAGCACGTTTTTCGCTTTGGATGGAGCGACGCGAGCTGAAGAAACAAGAACGCTTCATCAAACGAGAAGAAGAAAAAGCGCGTAAGGAAGCAGAGGAACAGGAAAGACTAGAAAAAGAACAAGCAGAGCAAGCCTTGTTAGATATCCCTCCTGTTGATATGGAAACTGGAGAGATTTTAGAAGCTTCCCCTGTTCACTTTGATGATTTACCACCCCTTCCAGAGGAAGAATGGATAGAACCTGAAATTATTCTACCGCAAGCAGACTACGATCTTCCTAGCGAAGTTGATATTCCAGAGGAAGCTGAGTTCTTAGATGATGAGGATGTTGAGGTAGATTTTTCTGCTAAAAAAGCTCTAGAGTACAAACTCCCCAGCTTGCAACTCTTCGCACCCGATAAACCAAAAGATCAGTCCAAGGAAAAGAAAATCGTTCGCGAGAATATAAAGATTTTGGAAGAAACCTTTGCGAGTTTCGGTATCAAGGTAACGGTTGAACGTGCTGAAATCGGTCCATCAGTTACCAAGTACGAAGTCAAGCCAGCAGTTGGTGTTCGTGTCAATCGCATTTCCAATCTAGCAGATGACTTGGCTCTGGCCTTGGCTGCGAAAGATGTCCGTATCGAAGCTCCAATTCCAGGGAAATCCTTGGTCGGGATTGAAGTGCCTAACTCTGAAATTGCGACCGTATCTTTCCGAGAACTCTGGGAACAATCGCAAACTAAACCTGAAAATCTCCTAGAAATTCCTCTTGGGAAAGCAGTCAATGGTACGGCTCGTAGTTTTGATTTGGCAAAAATGCCTCACTTGCTAGTAGCTGGATCGACCGGTTCTGGTAAATCTGTTGCAGTCAATGGTATCATTGCAAGTATTCTCATGAAGGCACGTCCAGACCAAGTCAAGTTTATGATGGTGGATCCGAAGATGGTTGAGTTATCAGTCTATAATGATATTCCTCACCTCTTGATTCCGGTCGTGACTAACCCTCGTAAGGCCAGCAAGGCTTTGCAAAAGGTTGTTGATGAGATGGAAAATCGCTATGAACTTTTTGCTAAAGTCGGCGTTCGGAATATTGCTGGTTTCAATGCCAAGGTTGAGGAATTCAATGCTCAATCTGAGTACAAACAAGTACCTCTTCCTTTGATTGTCGTGATTGTCGATGAGTTAGCTGACCTCATGATGGTAGCTAGCAAGGAAGTAGAAGATGCAATTATTCGTCTAGGACAGAAGGCGCGTGCGGCTGGTATCCATATGATTCTTGCAACTCAGCGTCCATCGGTGGATGTTATCTCTGGTTTGATTAAGGCTAATGTGCCGTCCCGTGTAGCCTTTGCTGTATCTTCTGGAACGGATTCGCGAACTATCTTAGATGAAAATGGTGCTGAGAAATTGCTTGGTCGAGGGGACATGCTCTTCAAACCAATCGATGAAAATCACCCTGTACGCTTGCAAGGTTCCTTTATCTCGGATGATGATGTGGAACGTATTGTTAGCTTTATCAAGGCTCAAGCAGATGCTGATTATGATGAAAGCTTTGATCCCGGAGAGGTTTCTGAGACAGAAGGTGAGTCTGGCACAGGAGATGAAGGTGGAGATCCGCTATTTGAAGAAGCAAAGGCTTTGGTCATTGAAACTCAAAAAGCGAGCGCATCCATGATTCAACGTAGACTATCAGTTGGTTTTAACCGAGCAACTCGCTTGATGGAAGAATTAGAGATGGCTGGGGTTATTGGTCCAGCAGAAGGAACGAAGCCACGAAAGGTTTTACAACAATAAAAAACGTAAAAATAGTATAAAAATGCATGGAAACTTTATTGAAAAGTTAGTCAAAATGGTCTAACTTTTACGATGAAGTTTCCTTTTTTATAGCTATTTCTTTAGAAATAAGGCTATCTGAAAATCGTTTCAGACTTGCCTAATAATCGGATTTTACTTTTACTAGTTTTACCTATTAAACTATTGATTTTTTAAACTGTTTTTGATATATTAATTTGGTATAGAAAAAATTATATGTTTATCCAGAAGTGTTTAAAAATTGAGGAGGATATTTTTTTAAAATAAAATGCAAACGCTTACTTGGTAAACTGAAAGGAACAAAAAAACCGATGGATAAAGGATTATTTGAAAAACGTTGCAAATATAGTATTCGGAAATTTTCATTAGGGGTTGCTTCTGTTATGATTGGTGCAGCTTTCTTTGGAACTAGCACTGTTCTCGCAGATTCTGCACAAACAGGTTCAACAGCGACTATGCCAGCTGATTTGGCGGCAGCTCTTGCCAATGCTAAAGAGGATGATGGGCATGACTTTGAAGCACCAAAACCTGGTGAAGACCAAGGCTCTCCTGAAGTAACTGAAGGACCAAAGACTGAAGAAGAATTGCTGGCAAAAGAAAAAGAAACTGCAACAAGCTCAGCAGCTTCAGATACTCTTCCTGAAGAACTACGTGGAAAACTTGATAAGGCTGAAGAAAATGGCCGCACTGCCTCAAAAGAAGAACTAGAAAAAGAAGATAAAAGCTTAGTCCCAGAAGATGTTGCTAAAACAAAAAATGGAGAATTAAACTACGGTGCGACTGTCGAAATTAAAAGCCCTGCTGGGCTCGGTAGTGGTATCGTTATCGGGGAAAATCTCGTTTTGTCTGTTTCTCATAACTTTATCAAAGATGTTCCGGATGGCAATAATCGTAAGGTAGCTGATAATGTTGAAAGTGATGAAGATGTTTACACAATTTCTTATCAAGGGGCACCAGACGTTAAATTCAGTAAAAATGATGTGAAACACTGGGATCGTGAAGGATTCCTCAAAGGGTATAAAAATGACCTGGCAATCGTTAAGCTTCGTACACCTCTCGCAAATGCGCCTGTTGAAGTGACTGATAAGCCTGCGACAACTAAGGTAGGAGATAAGGTCCATGTATTTGGATATCCAAAAGGAGAGCTTGATCCGATTCTGAATACAACTGTTGAGGATATTAATAATCACGGAGAAGGTGTTCGTGGAATTAGCTATCAAGGAAGTGAACCAGGTGCCAGTGGTGGTGGCATTTTCGATGAAAATGGGAAATTGATTGGTATTCACCAAAACGGTGTATCTGGTAAACGTAGTGGTGGTATACTCTTCTCACCTGCTCAGCTAGAATGGATTCAAAACTATATCAAGGGTATTGAAACAACGAAACCAGCTGGTCTAGATGCTCTCGATAAACAAGTTGAGGACAAGGAAGAAAAACCAAAAGAGGATAAACCTCAAGAAGAAAAACCAGCTGACAATAAGCCGGCAGAAAACAAACCAGCAGAAAATAAACCAGCTGAAACTAAACCGGCTGAATCAAAAGAAGTGACTCCAGAATGGAAAACGGTTGAGAATAAAGACCAACAGGGAACAGTAACAATCCGTGAAGAAAATGGAGTTCGTTATAACCAACTAGCTTCAACTGCTCAAAATGACAATGGTAAGAAACCAGCCTTGTTTGAAAAAGATGGTTTGACAGTCGATGCTAATGGGAATGCCACAGTTGATTTGACCTTTAAAGAAGAATCTGAAACAGGTAAATCTCGCTTTGGTGTCTTCATGAAATTCAAAGACACTGATAACAACGTTTTTGTAGGTTATGACCAAGGCGGATGGTTCTGGGAATACAAGTCAAATGGAAGTGGACTTTGGTACCAAGGTGGACGTGTTGCAGCTCCAGTAAATGGTTCTGAGAATCACTTGACGGTCAGCCTTAAATCAGATGGACAGCTCAATGCAACTAACAATGATGTCAAACTCTTTGACACAGTGACCTTGCCATCTGCAGTAAATGACAAACTCAAAGATGAGAAGAAAATTGTTCTTAAAGCTGGAACTTATAACAGTAGCGAACGAACAATTGTCAATGTCAAAACTGATGACCAAGAAGGTGTGAAAAACAATCAAGAAGCCGCTGAAAAAGAAAAGGGCGACACAGTAGATGATAGCAATGTCAAGTACGACACTATCGAATCTACAGTATTGAAAGCAGTCATTGACCAAGCCTTCCCACGTATTAAAGAATATGTCCTTAATGGCAACAAACTTCCGGGTCAAGTGCAACCAATTAATCAAGTGGTGATTAACAAGCACGCTGTGACTCCTGAAGTTACCTATAAAAAGGTCAACGCAACGACTGCCGAGTATGAAATGAAACTCCGTGATGAGGAAAACCTCATCAATGCAGATATGACCGTTCGTTTGCAAGTAGTGGACAACCAACTTCACTTTGATGTGACTAAGATTGTCAACCATAACCAAGTGACACCAGGACAAAAGATTGATGACGAACGTAAATTACTTTCTTCCATCAGCTTCCTAGGAAATGCCTTGGTATCTGTTTCTAGCGACCAAGCAGGAGCTAAGTTTGATGGGGCAACCATGTCAAACAACACTCACGTCAGTGGTGATGACCATATCGAAGTAACAAATCCAATGAAAGAATTAGCTAAAGGCTACATGTACGGATTTGTTTCAACAGATAAACTCGCTGCAGGTGTATGGAGCAACTCACAAAATAGCTATGGTGGTGGTTCTTACGATTGGACACGTTTGACAGCTTACAAGAATACGATTGGCAATGCCAACTATGTGGAAATTCATAGCTCTGAATGGCAATGGGAAAAAGCCCACAATGGAGTCGTCTTCCCAGCATACACTCAAGAACTTCCAAGTGCAAAAGTTGTCATCACTGAAGATGCCAATGCTGACCATAAGGTTGACTGGCAAGATGGTGCGATCGCTTACCGTAGCATCATGAATAACCCTCAAGGTTGGGAAAAAGTTAAAGACATTACAGCTTACCGTATCGCTATGAACTTTGGTTCACAAGCGCAAAATCCATTCCTCATGACCTTGGATGGTATCAAGAAGATTAACCTCCACACCGATGGTCTTGGTCAAGGTGTACTTCTTAAGGGATACGGAAGTGAAGGACATGACTCTGGACACTTGAACTATGCGGATATCGGTAAACGTATCGGTGGTGTTGAAGACTTTAAGACTCTTATTGAGAAAGCTAAGAAATATGGTGCCCACCTTGGTATCCACGTTAATGCTTCAGAAACCTATCCAGAGTCTAAATACTTTAATGAAGATATTCTTCGTAAAAATGCAGATGGTAGCTATAGCTACGGTTGGAACTGGCTTGACCAAGGTATCAATATTGATGCTGGTTATGACCTCGCTCATGGGCGTCTAGCTCGTTGGGAAGAGTTGAAGAAGGAATTGGGTGAAGGTCTAGACTTCATCTATGTCGACGTATGGGGTAACGGTCAATCAGGTGACAACGGTGCCTGGGCAACTCACGTTATTGCGAAAGAAATTAATAAACAAGGTTGGCGCTTTGCTATTGAGTGGGGCCATGGTGGTGAATATGATTCTACCTTCCAACACTGGGCAGCTGACTTGACTTATGGTGGCTATACAAATAAAGGTATTAACAGTGCCATCACTCGCTTTATCCGTAACCACCAAAAAGATTCTTGGGTTGGTGACTACAGAAGTTATGGTGGTGCAGCTGACTACCCACTTCTAGGCGGTTATAGCATGAAGGACTTTGAAGGATGGCAAGGACGAAGTGACTATAACGGTTATGTAACAAACTTGTTTGCTCATGACGTTATGACTAAGTACTTCCAACACTTCACAGTAAGCAAATGGGAAGATGGCAAACCAGTAACCATGACTGACAATGGTAGTACCTATAAATGGACTCCAGAAATGAAAGTCGAGTTGGTTGATGCTGCAAATAACAAGGTTGTTGTAACTCGTAAATCCAATGATGTCAACAGTCCGCAATATCGTGAACGAATTGTTACGCTTAACGATCGTGTGATTCAAGATGGTTCAGCCTACTTGACACCTTGGAACTGGGATGCAAATGGTAATAAGCTTGAAAGCGACAAGGAAAAAATGTACTACTTCAATACTGAAGCAGGTGCAACAACTTGGACACTTCCTAGCGACTGGGCAAATGGTAAGGTTTACCTTTATAAACTAACTGACCAAGGTAAAACTGAGGAAAAAGAAGTTGCCGTGAAAGATGGTAAGATTACCCTTGACCTCACTGCAAATCAGCCATATGTTCTCTATCGTTCTAAACAAACAAATCCTGAAATGTCATGGAGTGAAGGAATGCATATCTATGACCAAGGATTTAACAGTGAATCTTTGGATCATTGGAAGATTTCTGGAGATGCTTCTAAGGCTGAAATCGTGAAGTCTCAAGGTGCAAACCAAATGCTCCGCATCCAAGGCAATACAGAAAAAGTTAGTCTCACTCAAAAATTGACTGGCTTGAAGCCAAATACTAAATACGCAGTGTATGTCGGTGTAGACAACCGTAGTAATGCTAAAGCAAGTATTACTGTTAATACTGGTGAAAAAGAAGTAACCAACTACACCAACAAGTCACTCGCCCTCAACTATGTAAAAGCCTATGCTCACAATACTCGTCGAAGCAATGCAACGGTTGATAACACAAGTTACTTCCAAAACATGTATGCTTTCTTTACAACAGGTTCAGATGTATCAAATGTAACCTTGACCTTGAGTCGTGAAGCAGGCGATGAAGCAACTTACTTTGATGAAATCCGTACTTTTGAAAATGAATCCAATATGTACGGTGATGGTCATGATACTGCAACAGGCGTTTTCAAACAAGATTTTGAAAATGTCGGACAAGGTATCTTCCCATTTGTCATCGGTGGTATCGAAGGTGTTGAAGACAACCGTACTCACTTGTCTGAAAAACATGGTCCATACACACAACGTGATTGGAATGGCAAGAAAGTTGATGACGTTATCGAAGGAAATTGGTCACTAAAGACAAATGGTCTCGTAAGTCGTCGAAACTTGGTTTACCAAACAATTCCACAAAACTTCCGCTTTGAAGCAGGCAAGACCTACCGTATCACATTTGACTATGAAGCTGGTTCTGACAACACTTATGCCTTTGTAGTCGGTAAGGGAGAATTCCAATCTGGTCAAACGAGCAATATGGAAGTGCATGAATTGCCAAATACTTGGACAGATTCTAAGAAAGCGAAACGAGCAACCTTCCTCGTGACAGGGGCTGAAACTGGCGATACATGGGTAGGTATCTACTCTACAGGAAATGCAAGTAACACTCGTGGAGATTCTGGTGGTAATGCTAACTTCCGTGGTTACAATGACTTCATCATGGACAGACTTCAAATCGAAGAAATTGTCTTGACTGGTAAGATGATGACAGAAAATGCTGTCAAGAATTATCTTCCAACTGTAGCCATGACTAACTACACCAAAGAAACAATGGATGCTTTGAAAGAAGCAGTCTTCAACCTCAGCCAAGCAGACGATGACATCAGTGTAGAAGAAGCTAAGTCTGAAATTGCTAAGGTCAATGCTCTTAAAGACGCTTTAGTGATGAAGAAAACAGCTCTTGTAGCAGATGACTTTGCAAGTCTTTCGGCTCCTGCTCAGGCTGGTGAAGGTCTTGAAAATGCCTTTGATGGCAACGTGTCAAGTCTATGGCATACATCATGGAGCGGAGGAGATGTTGGCAAATCAGCAACCATGGTCTTGAAAGAACCAACTGAAATTACAGGCTTCCGTTATGTTCCACGCGGTTCAGGTTCAAATGGTAACTTGAGAGATGTGACTCTTGTTGTTACTGATGAAACAGGTAAGGAGCATACCTTCAATGCAACTAATTGGGCTGATAATAACAAACCAAAAGATATCGACTTTGGTAAGACTATCAAGGCTAAGAAGATTGTTCTAACTGGAACAAGAACTTATGGAGATGGTGGTAATCAATATCAATCAGCTGCAGAATTGATCTTTGCTCGTCCGCAAGTTGCTGAAACAGGTCTTGATACAGCAGCCTATGAAGCGGCCTTGGCTAAAGCTCAAAAATTGACTGATAAGAGCAATCAAGAGGAAGTAGCAAGTGTTGTTGCCAGCATGAAATTTGCAACAGATAATCATCTCTTGACAAATAGAATGCTTGAATTCTTTGCAGATTATCTCGATCAGTTGAAAGACCAAATACCTACTCCAACTCCAGATCCAGAACCAACTCCAGAACCTAAACCTGAAACTCCAACATCAAGCAAGGGTGACGAAGCTGCGCCAGTTGTTGACCTTCCAGAATTTACAGGTGGTGTAAATGGCGCTGAAGCAGCTATCAATGACCTTCCAGAGTTTACTGGAGGAGTGAACGCAGCTGAAGCCGCCGTTCATGAAGTTCCAGAATTTACTGGAGGTGTGAATGCAGCTGAAGCTGCTGTACACGAAGTTCCAGAGTATACAGGTGCAATCGGAACAGCAGGTGACCAAGCTGCACCTACAGTAGACAAACCAACTGAAGGTGTTCGTGTCTTGTCAGATAAGACTACAGGAATTGTAGTTGCAGGACTTGCAAGAGATTTGGCTACAGATCTTAATCTTAAAGTTCAAAAAGTAACAGACCAAAGTCTACAAGGTGTGAAATTTGATGCTTATGCTCTTCATTTAGTTGATAAAGATAAGCATGAGGTTCAAGCGAAGGGTGTAGTGCTCGTTCGACTTCCAGTTTCTGGTGAAGTAGCTGGAGTATATTACACTGCATCAGGTGAGGCAGTAAGCTTTACAAATGGTCAAGGTGTAGTTGAGTTTACAACTAGTCAGCTAGGACACTTTGCAGTAGTTTATAAACAAGTTTCTAAACCACAAACGCCATCAGTAGGAGAGCCAGGGCATAAACCACAAACTCCATTAACTGAGGAACCTGGAAGTCAAGTACAGACTCCATCAACAGAGAAACTGGATCATAAACCACAGGATGAAGCAGTACAAAAACTTGATCAGAAATCAGTTGATACTGCTAAACCAGAAATGAAGGAAGTAGTAGCTAAACAAGAAGCGAAGGATAAACTACCAGAAACTGGTACTAGCAAGTCAGAGCATCTCTTCTTCCTTGCCAGTCTCAGTCTAGCAATTTCTGCTCTATTTCTTGCAAAAAGAAAAGAAGATTAAAATACAAAAAAGTTTTCATTAAAAGAGAGCTTAAACTCCACAATCATTGTCGTGGAGAAAAAGAAAACCCAGAGAGGACCCTCTAGGTCCTCTCTTTTTCTAAAGGGGAATGAGAGCGCTTACTACTTGTGAGCGTATGAAAGGAAATAGGAAAAAATGGGAAAACATTTTTTTGAGAAACGGTGTCATTACAGTATACGTAAATTTACAATCGGCGCAGCTTCTGTTATGATTGGTGCCAGTATCTTTGGAGCTGGTATGGTTCAAGCTGCTGAAACAGAAGGAACTGCTGAGACAGAAGGAACAATAACACAGGCTCAGCCTCTGGATAAACTGCCAGCAGATATAGCAGCAGCTATTGAAAAAGCAGAAGCGAGTGCTGGAACTGTAGATGATCAACCTGCAGCGTCAGAAACTGAAGCAACTGCAGCTGAAACAACTACTCCAAAACCAACTGAAACTCCTGCTCCTAAGGAAGAAGTGGCTTCAAAACCAGCTACAAATCCAAAAGAGGAAGTAGCTTCTGAGGCGAAACCAGCTGCAAGTCCTGCGACTAAAGATGTAGTAGATACACCAGATGTCAATCATTTAGAAAAAGCTTCTGCTACAGCATCAAACCATGAAGCCAACACACAATACACAGCAGAAAAGGCAATTGACGGAAAACCTGACACTCGCTGGGCTACTGACCAAAACGTTGAGAAACCAACAATCGAATTTACACTTGAAAAGACAACAGTGATTAAGCATGTGGAGATTGATTGGGACCGCCGCGTTCGTGGTGAACAAAATGATCCAAATATCAAATCATGGAACCTCTATTACGCTGGCCAGGATGATGTGAATGGATCAGGAGTTAAAGAATGGAAGTTGGCCTATCAAAGAACAGGAAATCCTATTCTTGATGAAAAAATTGACTTGAAAGAAGCTATCCAAGCCAAATACCTTAAACTTGAAATTACAGATTATCAAGCAGGTACAATGAACTGGAAAAATGTTGGAATTCAAGAGATTCGCGCTTATTCAAACGTTCCAGACGCTAGCAAACCAACAGATATTCGCCAAGTGACAGAATTAGCTGTTGCTGAAGATGGGAAATCACTTGTCTTGCCTAAATTACCAGGTCAAGTCAGCTTGATTGGTAGCAACAAACAGGGTGTTGTCGACCTAAATAACAAAATCTATAAACCCTTAACAGATCAAACTGTTAAGGTCATGGTCCAACAAGTCAAGGATACTCATACCTTCACAAAAGAATTTGAAGTCCTCATTAAAGGCTTGCATGCAGACGAAGGTGTTGGCACTAAACCAGCAGTTGCTCCAGCAGTTCAACAATGGTATGGAACTGAAGGCAAAACTTCTATTACAGCTGATACCGTGATTTCAGTTGGCGATTCTGGATTTGGTCAAGAAGCTAAATTCTATCAGACTGACCTTGAAAGTCGTGGGCTAGAAATCGCTACAGGTGATCAAACAGCTCAAAAACGGATTGAATTTAAAAAGGTTGAAGATAGGGGTTATGGTAAAGAAGGCTATGGTATCACTGTAAAAGATGGTGTTATCACTGTAGAAGCTGCAACCAACGCAGGAGCCTTTTACGCAACTCGTACTCTTCTACAAATGGGAGAAAATGATTTGCAAAACGGAGAAATCCGTGACTTCCCAAGCTTCAGTCACCGTGGCTTTATGCTAGATACAGGTCGTAAGTTTATCCCTTATGATACACTTGTAGATATTATGCTCAACATGGCTTACTACAAGATGAACGATCTTCAGTTGCACTTGAATGATAACTATATCTTCCTAGAAAAACATGTAGAGGGCAAACACCTTAGCAAACAAGAAGAACTAGATTATGTTCTCAAAAATGCTAAGACAGGCTTCCGTGTAGAAACAGATGTTGTTGGTGACAATGGTGAAAAATTAACATCAAAAGAGCACTACACCAAGGAAGAAATGCAAGAAATCATCAAGTTGGCCAAAGCTTTGCATATCAACCTTGTTCCTGAAATTGATACACCAGGTCACGCCCTTTCATTTGTTAAGGTCCGTCCAGACTTGATGTATAAAGGTCAGCTTAGTGCGAGAAAACACAATGTAGAACGCGTAGCTATGCTAGATTTGGATAACAAGTACGAAGAAACACTTGCTTTTGTCAAATCAGTCTATGATAAATTGCTCGATGGTGAAGACGCACCACTTCATGGCGTTTCTACTGTTCATATCGGTACAGATGAGTATTATGGAAATCCAGAAAGCTATCGTCGCTATGTCAACGATATGATTCAGTACATCAAAGGAAAAGGTTTAACACCACGTATTTGGGGTTCCCTCAGTGCCAAACAAGGGACTACGCCGGTCGATTGGAAAGATGTAGAAGTCGATATTTGGAGCATTGGATGGCAACGTCCAGCTGCCGCAATTGCTCAAGGTGCTAAGATTATCAATATCACAGATATTCCAACCTATAGTGTTCCAAGTGGAAGCAACAGTCAAGGTGGATATGGAGATTATGCCAACTATGAAACTCAATACAATCGCTGGACACCAAATGACTTCTCAACAGGTGGAGGACCACGTCTAGAAGCCTCTAATCCAAATATCCTTGGTGGTGGTCATGCAGTATGGAATGATAATATTGACCTCCATGAAACTGGGCTCACTTCTTACGATATCTTTAAACGCTTCTTCAAGAGTATGCAATCAACTGCAGAACGCACTTGGGGTTCAGATCGTGCAGCTAAGACCTATGCAGAACGTGTTCAACCAGCAAGTGTCTATGCACCACAATCTAACCCAGATAAGACCGTAGCTGAAGAAGACTTGTTCAAGATTAATCCTGAGACTGTCAAAGATTATCTTGCTAAGAAGGTACAAAAGACTGAAGCAGGTTTGAATTTCGAAAAAGATAGCACTATCGAAGGCCTAGTTGGTGATGCTGGACCAAGTCATGTCTTAAAATTGGATGTGACAGTGACTGGTGATGGCGAGCAAACCTTCTCAACAAGTGGAAACAACCAACTTTACCTTGCGGACAAAGATGGATACCTTGCCTATACTTTTGAACAATTCCATATTCAATTTAACAAGAAACTTGAAAAGAATAAACGCTATCAAATTTCTGTCGTAACCAAACCTCAAGTGACAGAAGTTTATGTGGACGGTGAAAAGGTTGAACGGATTGCAAATCCAGCTAATCCACGTTTGGCTCATAATAGCTTAGTCTTACCACTTGAAACAATCGGTGGCTTCAAAGGAATCTTGCATAGTGCTGAGTTGTCAAATGAAGCATTTGTAAACCCACGTTTGATTCCAAATGATCATTTTACAGTTTCTGCAACTAGTCAAGAATTACCAGGAACCAATGCAGAAGGTCCAGTCGAAAAAGCCTTTGACAATGATCCAAATACCTTCTGGCATTCAAAATGGTCTGGTCATCAGGCTCCATTTACAGTGGCAATGAACTTGAAAGCAGCTGAAACAGTTAATGGTTTGACCTATCTTCCACGTCCAGGTGGAGGTAATGGTGTTGTGACATCTTATGAAATCTATGCTCAAAAAGATGGTCGAATGGTTAAAGTTGCTTCAGGAACTTGGGAAAACAATGCCAAAGAGAAAACAGTTAACTTTGATGCCATTGAAACCGATAAGGTAGAATTTAAAGTTCTAGCTGGTGCTGCAGGATTTGGTAGTGCTGCAGAAATTCAACTTCTGAAACCAGTTTCTACTAACAAGGTGGAAGAGCCAGTTAGTCCAGAGAAACCTGTGACACCAGAAAAACCTGAAACTCCAGAAAAACCTAAAGTTGGGGAAATGGGCGATGGTACAACTGAGCTTGCTGATAGCTTTGTAGCTACGAAACCTACAAGTGACGAAGCAGTTGCCGCAGCAGCTCAAAGTCAGGATTATCTCAAGAAAGAGTACAAGGTCTTCCCAACACCACAAAAAGTAACTTACGATGAAGGTGTTACGAAACTCCATAAACAAGTCAATCTTGTCATGGGCGATCAATTAGATATCTATACTCGTAACCGCTTGAAGAGTGTCCTACAAGATCATCAAATCTCATACACAAGCAGTCAAACAGCAGTGGCAGGTGCTACCAACATTTACCTTGGTGTTCATGGTCAAAATTCACAGGCTGAAAAAGAAGTGTCTGGCATTTCTCAAGGACTCTTTGATAAGATTGATGCCTATGCCTTGTCAATCAAGAACAATACAATCTCGATCGTCGGTAAGGATACAGATGCTGTCTTCTACGGTTTGACAACTCTCAAACACATGCTTAATGAAAGTGAAGCTCCAGTCTTGCGTAATGTGACAGTTGAAGACTTTGCTGAAATTAAGAACCGTGGCTTTATCGAAGGATACTATGGTAACCCTTGGAGCAATGCTGATCGTGCTGAGTTGATGCGTTATGGTGGTGACTTGAAGTTGACCCAATACTTCTTTGCACCAAAAGATGATCCATACCACAACAAGAAATGGCGTGAACTTTATCCAGAAGAAAAATTAGCTGAAATCCGTGAATTGGCGCGTGTCGGAAACCAAAACAAGACTCGTTATGTTTGGACCATCCACCCATTCATGAACAACCGTATCCGTTTTGGAAACGATGCTGACTACCAAAAAGACCTTGAAACTATTAAAGCTAAATTCACTCAATTGATGGATGTCGGTGTTCGTGAGTTCGGTATTTTGGCCGATGATGCTCCAAGTCCAGTTGGTGGCTACAATAGCTACAACCGCTTGATGAAGGACATGACAGACTGGTTGACTGAAAAACAAGCAACTTATGTTGGTCTTCGTAAGGAAATGATCTTCGTTCCAGGTCAATATTGGGGTAATGGACGTGAAGATGAGTTGAAATCTCTAAATGAAAACCTTCCAACTTCAACTTCTATGACCCTTACTGGTGGTAAGATTTGGGGTGAAGTGTCTGAAAGCTTCCTCTCTAACCTTAAGAATAACCTGACTGCAGGAGGTAAGACCTACCGACCAGTTTCTCTATGGGTAAACTGGCCTGTTACAGATAACTCTAAACAACACTTGATTTTGGGTGGCGGTGAGAAATTCCTTCATCCAAATGTAGATCCAAGTCTCCTTTCAGGTATCATGTTGAACCCAATGCAACAATCTGAGCCTTCTAAGATTGCCCTCTTCTCTGCAGCTCAGTATGCATGGAAACAATGGAAGTCTGAAGAAGAAGCTAAGAAAGTAAATGACATCGCCTTCAACTTTGTTGAAACAGGTAAATTTACTGACAGTGAAACATCTGTTGCCTTCCGTGAACTTGGTAAACATATGATCAACCAAAACATGGATGGTCGTGTTGTGAAATTGGAAGAGTCTGTTGAACTCGCACCAAAATTGGCGGCCTTCATGTCTAAGTTGAAAGCTGGTCAAGATGTTGGTGCAGAGCGTGAAGGTTTGCGTGCAGAATTTGCTAAACTAAAAGCAGCAGCTCAACTTTATAAAGCATCTGGTGATGAAAAGATGCGTGCTCAAATCCACTACTGGTTGGATAATACTATTGACCAAATGGACGCCTTGAGTGCTCTTCTTGATGGTACAGAAGCTATCGAAAAGAACGATTCTGCAAAACTTTGGGATAGCTATTACAAGGGCTTGAAACTCTACGAACAATCACAAACTCATACCTTCCATTATGTAGACCATGATGAGAGAGCTGAGTTGGGTGTTCAACATATCCGTCCATTCTTGCTTGGACTTCGTGAAATCCTTGCAACAGAAGTTCAAAAAGCCTTGCATCCTGACCAAGTCATTAGTACCTTTATCACAAACCGTACCGGTGTCGAAGGTGGACTTGCTGAAGTAACTGACGGAGATTTAGGAACACATGCCCTTATCAAATCACCAAACAGCATCCAAACTGGTGACTATATTGGTTTGAAATTTAATAAGGCTGTTTCAGTTCAAAACTTGACCTTTGCAATGGGAACTCAAGCAAATCCTCGTGATACCTTTAACAATGCTAAGGTTGAGTACCTCAATGAAAATGATGAGTGGGTAACACTTTCAGAACCAAGCTACACTGGTAATGAACCTCTGCTTAAATTTGAAAACCTCAACATCAACGCCAAAGCTGTTCGTATGATTGCGACTTCAGATCGTGGAAACACTTGGTTTGCGGTAAGAGAAATTGCTGTTAACCGCCCTGTAGAAGTTACTCGTACTAAACAGTCAGCTACTGTGACAATCAGTCCAAATCTTATGTACAAGTACAACACAACAGTTGGACAGATTACAGATGGACGTGATAATACTGAAGCCATGCTTGCAAATGCTGATAGAACAGACACAACTCCAGTCAATGGTTGGGTACAACTTGACTTGGGTGAAGTCAAACCTGTGACCAAGGTTCGTCTGGTTCAAGGATCAGGAGATAAATTGGCGGAAGGTGTTCTTGAATATTCTGCAGATGGTAGCTCATGGCAAGAATTGGATCGCTTGACTGGTGAACAAACAAAAGAAATCGAAACTCCAATTTCAGCTCGCTACGTTCGTGTTCGCAATACTAAGAATATCAACTTATGGTGGCGTATCGCTGACTTCTCAGTTGAAACACGTGCAGGCAATAGCGAATTGACTGATACAAACGTTGAAAGCTTGAAGTCAACTCCAGTTTATGACAGCCTAGGCCGTTATGACTTGCAAATTCCAAGCGGAACTAAGCTTCCAGCTAATAGCTACTTGGGTATGAAACTTGATCGTCTGCACCAAGCTGAAAGCATTCAAGCACTTGGTACAGAAAATCCATCTCTCAACTTGGAATACTCTCCAAATGCCCAAGAATGGTATCCAGCTGATCAAGTGACAGATAAGTCCTTGGTACGTTATGTTCGTTTGATTAATAAGACTGACCAAGAACAAGCAGTGACAGCGACATCACTACTCGTTCAGACAAAAGAAGTTCAACCAACAACACTTGATTCTACATCAATGGGAATCCACCCAACATACGGTCGAAATGACGTTCGTAAGATCAAGAACTTGGATCAATTATTCGATGGTGTTTACAATAACTTTGTAGAGTTTTCAGACTATGCTCGTAAAGACGGTCATATCACCTTGAAACTTGGTAGCGAACGTGACATCAAGAAGATTAGAGCTTACATTCAAGACGGCACTCAAAACTATCTCCGTGATGGTAAGATTCAAGTCAGTCAAGATGGTAAGACTTGGACAGATGTTGTGACAGTTGGTGACGGCCTTGCTAATGAAACACGTGATGATTCCTTGACAGATGGATGGACACATGATTCTAAGATGCCAGGAAATCGCTATATCGAGGGTGAACTTTCAAGCCCAGTTAAAGCCAACTATCTCCGTGTTCTATTTACAGCAGACTATGATGCTCGTTTTGTAGGCTTCACTGAGTTGGTGATCAATGATGGCGAATTCGTAAAACCAATCAATGATCCAACTGTTCAAGGAAACAGCGGTGAAAGCCAAGGCAACCTTTACACGAACCTTGTAGATGGCAAAGTATTGACAAGCTACAAGGCTGAGAAAGACCAAGGTGAGCTTGTCTACCACTTGTCAGAACCAACAGATGCTAACCATATTCGCCTTGTTTCAAGTATTCCTCAAGGAGTGAAAGCTCGTGTGCTTGCTCGTACTCTGAAAGAAGATAAAGCAGATGCTTGGTCAGAACTAGGTGAAATTACCTCAAGCTTCCAAACATTTGCAGTTAGAGAAAAAGCGCCATTGTTGGATGTCAAACTTGTTTGGGAAGGTGGCAAACCAGAGTTCTACGAAATGACTACATTCCACCAAGAACTTCCGGAAGAACCAGAGAAACCAGCTCCAACTACAAGTAAGGGTGATGAAGCAGCACCAGTAGTAGAAGTCCCAGAATTCACAGGTGGCGTAAATGGTGTCGAAGCAGCTGTTCATGAAGTTCCAGAGTACACTGAAGCTATTGGCACAGCAGCAGCTATTCATGAAGTACCTGAGTTCACTGGTCACGTAAATGGATCAGAAGGAACTACCCATGAAGTTCCACGCTTTGAAGGTGGCGTTCCTGGTGGAGAAGGAACAACTCACCAAGTTCCAGAATTTACTGGCGGTGTCAATGGTTCAGCTCCAACTACCCGTGAAACTCAAGCATACACAGATGAGCAGTCTCTTGTAGCTCTTGCTATGTCACAAGATAAGACCTACCAAGCACCTGCAAGTCATCCATACAAGCTCCCAGAGACAGGTACTAAAGAAAATGCTGGCCTTGCAGCCGTAGGTCTTGTAGGAACATTACTTGGTCTCTTTGCAATGGGAAAGAAAAAAGATGACGAATAAAATGATGTTATAGCATCCAAGTCATAGAGATTGGATCAAGAGACTAATCTCGATCATAAAAAGCGGACAAAACTAGTTTTCTGATAAACAGAATCTGGTCTTGTTCGCTTTTTTATGGGATTGATAATGAACTATGAAAAAAACCAGCGATTTAATCACTGGCTGTTATACTCAATGAAAATCAAAGAGCAAACTAGGAAGCGAGCCGTAGGTTGCTCAAAACACTGTTTTGAGGTTGTGGATAGAACTGACGAAGTCAGTAACACATATACGGCAAGACGAAGCTGACGTGGTTTGAAGAGATTTTTGAAGAGTATTAGATAGTTCTTTTAGGAAGCTCCATTAGTAGTAGACGTTTTTGTATCTGTTGTTTGAGTGCTAGAAGAAGGAGCAGTCGGTTGTTCTTGTTTACTGCTAGTATCTTCTTTCTTGCTTTCTTCACTGCTACTAGATTGAGTTGTTGTTTCTTCTTGTGTGTTTTCTTTTGTAGAAGTATTATCCTTGTTGGGAGTAGTGTTCTCTTGAGGGGATTCCTTTTGAATCTCTTTTATGACAGTTGTCTGGGTTGTCGTAGTTTCTTTTTTAGAGTTATTATTGTTGTTATTGTTGTTATTATTCATAGCATTCATGATGGTGATGCTTGCAGTAATTAGCCCCAGAATACTACCGATAGTAGCAATCGTTTTTTGAAAGACAGTAAATCCTTTTTTGATGTGTTCCGTTTTAGGTTTTGATGTTCTACGATAATTAGACATAATATCTCTCCTTTACTAAAATTCATTATACCGAAAATCTTTAAAAAAAACTTAAATGAACCTGAATTGCCTTTCTTGTCGCCTGAACTGTTTCGTGATACAATAGAAGGAGTGATTTTAGAAAGCGTGAGAAACCATGATTTACTTTGATAATTCGGCAACGACTAAGCCTTATCCAGAAGCACTTGAAACCTATATGCAAGTGTCTGCAAAAATTATTGGAAATCCTTCAAGTCTCCATCGTTTGGGAGACCAATCTAGCAGAATTTTAGAAGCTTCTCGACAGCAGATTGCAGATTTGATTGGCAAGAAAAGCGAAGAAATCTTCTTTACCTCTGGTGGGACTGAGGGGGATAATTGGGTTATCAAAGGTGTGGCTTTTGAAAAAGCGCAATTTGGTAAACACATTATTGTGTCAGCTATTGAGCACCCAGCAGTCAAGGAGTCGGTTCTCTGGCTCAAGACTCAAGGGTTTGAAGTGGATTTTGCACCTGTAAATGAAAAAGGATTTGTAGATGTAACTGCTTTAGAAAACCTACTTCGTCCTGATACAACGCTAGTCTCTGTTATGGCAGTCAACAATGAAATCGGCTCAATCCAGCCTATTAAAGCTATATCAGAACTATTAGCTGATAAACCAACGATTTCCTTCCATGTTGATGCGGTTCAAGCTTTAGCTAAGATTCCGACAGAAAAGTATTTGACTGACCGAGTGGATTTTGCGACCTTCTCTAGTCATAAATTCCACGGAGTTCGTGGTGTTGGATTTGTCTATATCAAGTCTGGCAAGAAAATTACACCGCTTTTAACTGGTGGTGGCCAAGAGCGTGACTATCGTTCAACAACTGAGAATGTAGCAGGAATTGCAGCAACAGCCAAGGCACTGCGTCTAGCTATGGAAAGATTGGAATTGTTTTCTAACAAAACGAGTCAGATGAAGGAAGTCATCCGTCAGGCTCTTCTTGATTATCCAGATATTTTTGTTTTCTCAGATGAGGAAGACTTTGCGCCTCATATTCTGACCTTCGGGATTAAGGGAGTTCGTGGGGAAGTCATCGTTCATGCTTTTGAAGACTATGATATTTTCATTTCTACAACATCAGCTTGCTCGTCCAAGGCTGGGAAACCTGCTGGGACCCTGATTGCCATGGGTATTGAAAAGGCTAAAGCCCAGTCAGCAGTACGCCTCAGCCTAGACCTAGAAAATGACATGAGTCAAGTTGAGCAATTTTTGACCAAACTAAAATTAATCTACAATCAAACTAAAAAAGTAAGATAGGAGCATTCATGCAGTATTCAGAAATTATGATTCGCTACGGAGAGCTTTCAACCAAGGGTAAAAACCGGATGCGTTTCATCAATAAACTACGTAATAATATCTCAGACGTTTTGTCCATTTATCCTCAAGTCAAAGTGACAGCAGACCGCGATCGTGCCCATGCTTATCTAAATGGTGCCGACTACACAGCAGTTGCCGAGTCACTCAAGCAAGTTTTCGGGATTCAAAACTTTTCGCCAGTATACAAGGTTGAAAAATCTGTAGAAGTTCTGAAATCTGCTGTCCAAGAGATTATGAAGGACATCTACAAGGAAGGTATGACCTTTAAAATCTCAAGCAAGCGAAGCGACCACAACTTTGAGTTAGACAGTCGTGAGTTGAACCAAACTCTTGGTGGTGCAGTATTTGAAGCCATTCCCAATGTACAAGCACAAATGAAAAATCCTGACATCAATCTTCAGGTGGAGATTCGTGAAGAGGCGGCCTACCTTTCTTATGAAACCATTCGAGGAGTTGGTGGTTTACCGGTTGGAACTTCAGGGAAAGGCATGCTCATGTTGTCAGGGGGGATTGACTCTCCTGTAGCAGGTTATCTAGCTCTAAAACGTGGAGTGGATATCGAAGCTGTTCACTTTGCTAGTCCACCATATACCAGTCCAGGTGCCCTCAAAAAAGCCCAAGATTTGACCCGTAAATTGACTAAATTTGGTGGCAATATCCAGTTTATCGAAGTACCTTTCACGGAGATTCAAGAAGAGATTAAGGCCAAGGCTCCAGAAGCTTATCTCATGACTCTGACTCGCCGCTTTATGATGCGCATTACGGACCGTATCCGTGAAGTGAGAAATGGTTTGGTCATCATCAATGGTGAAAGTCTTGGTCAGGTGGCAAGCCAAACCCTGGAGAGTATGCAGGCTATCAATGCGGTGACTAATACACCAATTATCCGTCCAGTTGTGACTATGGATAAGCTAGAAATCATTGACATTGCGCAAGAAATTGATACCTTTGAAATTTCTATCCAGCCGTTTGAAGATTGTTGTACGATTTTTGCACCCGATCGTCCGAAGACAAATCCAAAGATTAAGAATGCAGAGCAGTATGAAACACGTATGGATGTCGAAGGTCTGGTTGAACGTGCAGTAGCAGGAATCATGATTACTGAAATTACGCCTCAAGCTGAGAAGGATGCAGTTGATGAGCTAATTGACGATCTCCTCTAATTAGAAAATCCAGAAGAATAGAGAAAATAAGTAGAAAAAGTTAGTTTTTTGTTCTAAATTTAGACGGAAACTGACTTTTTTTCTATTTTTGTGCTATAATAAGATAAAATTTTGAATATAGAGAGTTTTCTGACAATGAATCAATCTTATTTTTATCTAAAAATGCGAGAGCATAAATTAGTGGTTCCTTACACAGGTAAGGAGCGCCGGGTACGTGTTCTCCTCCCCAAAAACTATGATAAAGACACGGATAGAAGCTACCCAGTTGTGTATTTTCACGATGGACAAAACGTCTTTTATAGTAAGGAATCTTACGTTGGACATTCTTGGAAGATTATTCCTGCCATCAAGCGAAATCCAGATATCAGTCGTATGATTGTTGTGGCTATTGACAATGATGGTCTTGGTCGAATGAACGAGTATGCGGCATGGAAATTCCAAGAATCCAACATTCCTGGCCAACAATTTGGTGGTAAAGGTGTCGAGTACGCTGAGTTTGTCATGGAAGTGGTCAAACCCTTTATCGACGAAAACTATCGGACAAAGTCGGATCGCAAGCACACTGCTATGGTTGGATCTTCTCTGGGTGGAAATATTACCCAGTTTATTGGCTTGGAGTATCAGGATCAGATTGGATGTTTGGGAGTTTTCTCATCAGCTAACTGGCTTCACCAAGAGGCCTTTGATCGCTATATCGAGCGAAAAAAACTATTGCCTGACCAGCGTGTCTTTATCTATGTTGGTACGGAAGAAGCAGACGATACAGACAAGACCCTCATGGCTGGAAATATTAAGCAGGCCTATATCGACTCTTCCCTTCGCTATTATCATGATTTAATAGCAGGAGGAGTTGAGTTGGAAAATCTCTCTCTCAAGGTTCAGGCTGGAGCCATTCACCATGAAGTGCCATGGTCAGAAAATCTTCCAGCTTGCCTACGCTTTTTTGCAGAAAATTGGTAATTAGTATAAAGGAGACAGGATATGAATATTGAACATCTTAGCCACTGGAGTGGTCATCTTAACCGTGAAATGTATGTTAATCGTTACGGACATGCGGGTATCCCAGTGGTTGTCTTTGCTTCCTCAGGTGGTAGCCACAATGAATACTATGATTTTGGCATGATTGATGCATGTGCATCCTTTATCGAGGAAGGTCGAGTGCAATTCTTTACCCTTTCAAGTGTCGATAGTGAGAGTTGGCTAGCAACATGGAAAAATGGTCATGACCAAGCTGAAATGCACCGTGCTTATGAGCGATACGTTATTGAAGAAGCCATTCCTTTTATCAAGCACAAGACAGGCTGGTTCGACGGCATGATGACGACAGGATGCTCTATGGGAGCCTATCATGCACTTAACTTTTTCCTTCAGCATCCAGATGTCTTTACCAAGGTAATCGCCCTCAGTGGTGTCTATGACGCACGCTTTTTTGTAGGTGACTACTACAATGATGATTCTATCTATCAAAATTCACCAGTAGACTACATCTGGAATCAAAATGATGGTTGGTTTATTGACCGTTACCGTCAGGCTGAGATTGTGATTTGTACTGGCTTAGGTGCTTGGGAGCATGATGGCCTGCCTTCTTACTACAAGTTAAAAGAAGCCTTTGACCAAAAACAAATTCCTGCCTGGTTTGCAGAATGGGGACATGATGTCGCCCATGATTGGGATTGGTGGCGCAAACAAATGCCATATTTCCTCGGTCACATGAGTCTATAAAAGGAGTCGCTTATGAATTATCTTGTAATTTCACCCTATTACCCACAAAATTTCCAACAGTTTAGTATTGAACTAGCCAATAAAGGAATCACCGTTCTAGGGATTGGGCAAGAACCCTACGAACAACTAGATGAACCATTGCGCAATAGCTTGACTGAGTATTTCCGTGTTGATAATCTTGAAAATATTGATGAAGTTAAACGTGCAGTTGCCTTTCTCTTTTATAAGCATGGTCCAATTGACCGCATCGAATCTCACAATGAATACTGGCTAGAGTTGGATGCTGCTCTTCGTGAACAATTTAATGTCTTTGGTGCCAAACCAGACGACCTCAAAAAGACCAAGTTCAAGTCTGAAATGAAGAAACTCTTCAAAAAAGCTGGAGTTCCAGTGGTTCCAGGTGCTGTCATTGAAACTGATGCAGATGTTGACAAAGCTGTGAAAGAAATTGGCCTTCCGATGATTGACAAACCTGACAATGGAGTGGGAGCGGCAGCAACCTTCAAGCTTGAAACAGAAGAGGATATCCATCATTTCAAGGCAGAGTGGGACCATTCAACCGTTTATTTCTTTGAAAAATTTGTCACCTCTAGTGAAATCTGTACCTTTGATGGTTTGGTAGATAGAGATGGAAATATCGTCTTTTCTACGACCTTTGACTATGCCCATACACCGCTTGATCTCATGATTTACAAGATGGACAATTCTTATTATGTTCTTAAAGATATGGATCCAAAACTTCGTAAATATGGTGAGGCTATTGTCAAGGAATTTGGTATGAAAGAACGATTCTTCCATATCGAGTTCTTCCGTGAGGGTGATGATTATATTGCCATTGAGTATAACAACCGTCCAGCGGGTGGCTTCACCATTGATGTTTATAACTATGCCCACTCTTTTGATTTGTACAAGGGCTATGCAGCGATCGTTGCGGGTGAGCCATTCCCTGCTTCACAATTCGAGCCCCTGTACTGCTTGGCAACATCTCGTCGCGCCAATGCCAACTATGTTTATTCAGAAGAAGACTTGCTTGCCAAATACGGTCAGCAATTCAAGGTCAAGAAAATCATGCCTGCAGCCTTTGCTGAATTGCAAGGAGACTTTCTCTATATGCTAACGACACCAAGTCGTGAGGAAATGGAGCAGATGATTCAGGACTTTGGACAACGTCAAGAATAATCAAAATTTTGACCTAACAAACCTAGTTTGTTAGGTCTTTTTTTAAGAACCAAAATAAAAGCGTTTTCCCGCAGTATTCTTTTAGAAAATCTGTTGCTAAAAGGCTTAAAAATTGATAGAATAGGGATTGTCTAAAAAATATTAAGGAGAATCTATCAATGGATTTCGCATGGGCAGTCAAATATGCCACTGAATTTTTGGGAACAGCCATCTTGATCATCTTGGGAAATGGTGCAGTTGCCAACGTTGAACTTAAAGGTACGAAAGGTCACCAAAGTGGCTGGCTCGTTATCGCTGTTGGTTACGGTATGGGGGTTATGATCCCTGCCTTGATGTTTGGTAATGTTTCTGGTAACCACATCAACCCAGCCTTCACTCTTGGTCTAGCAGTTAGCGGACTTTTCCCTTGGGCACAAGTAGTACCATACATCGTTGCACAAGTCTTGGGAGCAATCTTCGGACAAGCCTTGGTTGTTGCAACTCACCGTCCATACTACTTGCAAACTGAAAAAGCAAACAATATCTTGGGAACATTCTCAACAATTTCAAGTATTGACCAAGGTACAAAAGAATCACGCTTTGCAGCAACAGTTAACGGTTTTATCAACGAGTTTGTTGGTTCATTCGTTCTCTTCTTTGCAGCACTTGGTATGACAAAGAACTTTTTTGGTGCTGAAGTTCTCCAATACATGAAACAAATGGCTAGCCAATCTGGCCAAACACTTGACTTATCACAAATCGCTGTGAAAGCACAAGTGGCACCACATACAACTGCAGGTCTTTCTGTAGCTCACTTAGGACTAGGTTTCTTGGTTATGGCATTGGTTGCCTCTCTTGGTGGACCTACAGGGCCAGGTTTGAACCCAGCTCGTGACCTTGGACCACGTCTCCTTCATGCCTTCCTTCCAAAATCAATCCTTGGTGAACACAAGGGAGATTCAAAATGGTGGTATGCTTGGGTACCAGTAGTTGCACCGATTGCGGCTGGTATTACAGCAGTAATGCTCTTCAAGTTCCTTTATATGTAATCATTAAAAAACTGGGAATTCCCAGTTTTTTCTTGTTTTAAAAATGGAGTAACCTTCAGCTAATCAATGCTAAAATCGTCAGATTTTTTTCATTTTAATACTAAAGGTGAAAATGTGGCGAAAATATGGTAGAATAGAGTATTAAGTAATCGTTGAAAAGGAAGATTATGCGTAAAGAAATTGCACCCGAATTATATAATTACAATAAATTCCCTGGTCCCGAATTTCAACTGACTGGAAACAGAGTGGAAGCTGAAGATTTTGTTTTTACTCTAGTTGAAAATAGCAAGGATGCTTTTGATGCAACAGCTTTTACTCAACGTTTTTCAGAAGTTTTGACCAAGTTCGACTATATCGTAGGAGACTGGAGTAATGAGCAGTTACGCTTACGGGGATTTTATAAGAATGAACGAGCTGAAGAATCTTTAGAAAAAATCAGTCGCTTGCAAGACTACCTACTAGAGTATTGTAGCTATGGATGTGCCTATTTTGTTCTAGAAAATGAAGTTCCTAAACGAGCACCATTTGACCAAAAGATGCGCAAAAAAGAGGAAGAAAAGGACTCTCGCAAAGGGAAAAAGACTTCTCAAAGTAAGAAAAAAAATCATACAGATAAGAGAAATAGACGCCGTTCAAAAGAACAGAAATCTCAGAAAGAAGATAAGGGGCAACGTCATTTCGTTATCCGTAAGAAGGACTAGAAAATAAGGAGAAAAGATGAAACCGTCGATTTATAGTTTAACACGTCAAGGAATGCAAGAGTGGGTCTTGGAGCAAGGAGAAAAGAAATTCCGTGCTGATCAAATCTGGGAATGGCTTTACCGTAAACGTGTTCAATCATTTGAAGAAATGACCAACTTGTCTAAGGATTTGATTGCCAAACTCAATGATCAATTTGTGGTAAATCCTTTGAAACAACGCATTGTGCAAGAGTCAGCCGATGGTACTGTCAAGTACCTCTTTGAGTTGCCAGATGGTATGCTAATTGAGACAGTGCTTATGCGTCAGCACTATGGTTTATCAGTCTGTGTAACCACTCAGGTAGGATGCAATATCGGTTGTACCTTCTGTGCATCAGGCTTGATCAAGAAACAACGTGACCTCAATAATGGAGAAATTGTTGCCCAAATTATGTTGGTTCAAAAGTATTTTGACGAACGTGGACAAGATGAACGTGTAAGCCATATCGTTGTAATGGGTATCGGAGAGCCATTTGATAACTACAATAACGTCTTGAACTTTATCCGTACTATCAACGACGATAAGGGAATGGCTATCGGTGCTCGTCATATCACTGTTTCAACTTCTGGCTTGGCTCACAAAATCCGTGAATTTGCTAATGAAGGAGTACAGGTTAACCTTGCTGTTTCTCTTCATGCTCCAAACAATGAACTGCGTTCAAGCATCATGAAGATTAACCGTGCCTTTCCGATTGAAAAGCTCTTTGCAGCTATCGAGTATTACATCGAAACAACCAACCGCCGTGTAACTTTTGAGTATATCATGCTAAATGAAGTCAATGACGGAGTAGAACAGGCACTTGAGTTGGCAGAATTGCTTAAGAACATTAAGAAATTGTCTTATGTCAATTTGATCCCTTACAACCCAGTTAGTGAGCATGATCAGTATAGCCGAAGCCCTAAAGAGCGTGTCATGGCCTTCTATGATACACTCAAGAAAAAAGGTGTCAACTGTGTCGTTCGCCAGGAACATGGTACAGATATCGATGCGGCTTGTGGACAGTTGCGTTCAAATACCATGAAGCGTGATCGTCAAAAAGCAGTAGCTGAAGTAAATCCATAAGATGAATCGAAAAACATTACTAAGCTTTGGAGTGCTTTTATACAGTCTTAGTATCGTCTGTTTTTGCTTTACTCCCCAACCTCAACTTCCTACAGGAGTGGAAACTCCAGGTATTCAACATCTTGGACGCCTGGTTTTTCTTTTGACGCCTTTTAACTCCTTTTGGAAACTTGGAGAAGTAACCAGCCTTTTACAGCTGTTTTGGATTTTTTTGCAGAATGCCTTAAATATCCTCTTGCTTTTTCCATTGATTTTCCAGCTTCTCTATCTCAATCCTAGATTAAGAAAAACAAAGAAAGTGATTTTGTTAAGCTTTTTATTGAGCTTAAGCATCGAGTGCACACAGCTAGCTTTAGACTTTTTCTTTGATTTTAATCGGGTCTTTGAGATTGATGATTTGTGGACCAATACTTTGGGTGGCTACCTAGCTTGGATCCTCTATAAACTACTACATAAACACAAGATAAGGAATTAAAATGAGTATCTTAGAAGTTAAAAATTTGAGTCACGGTTTTGGTGACCGTGCGATTTTTGAAGACGTGTCCTTCCGTCTCCTTAAAGGTGAACACATCGGATTAGTTGGTGCTAACGGTGAAGGAAAATCAACCTTCATGAGCATCGTAACTGGTAAAATGTTACCTGATGAAGGTAAGGTGGAATGGTCTAAATATGTGACTGCAGGCTACCTTGACCAGCACGCTGTGTTAAAAGAAGGCCAAACCGTGCGTGATGTCCTTCGTACTGCTTTTGATGAGTTATTTAAGGCAGAAGCACGTATCAATGAACTCTACATGGAAATGGCAGAAGAGGGAGCTGATATTGATGCATTGATGGAAGAAGTTGGTGAACTTCAGGACCGTTTGGAAAGTCGTGATTTCTATACCTTAGATGCAAAGATTGATGAAGTGGCGCGTGCTCTTGGTGTCATGGACTTTGGGATGGATACGGATGTAACAGCCTTGTCAGGTGGACAAAGAACCAAGGTATTATTAGCGAAACTCCTCCTTGAAAAGCCAGATATCTTGCTTCTGGACGAGCCAACCAACTACTTGGATGCTGAGCATATCGACTGGCTCAAGCGCTATCTCCAGAACTATGAGAATGCCTTTGTTCTTATTTCACACGATATTCCTTTCCTCAACGACGTTATCAATATCGTCTATCATGTAGAAAATCAGCAGTTGACACGTTATTCAGGCGATTACTACCAGTTCCAAGAAGTCTATGCTATGAAGAAATCGCAATTGGAAGCAGCCTATGAACGTCAACAGAAAGAAATTGCGGATCTCAAGGATTTCGTAGCCCGTAATAAGGCGCGTGTTGCTACTCGTAACATGGCCATGTCTCGTCAAAAGAAATTAGACAAGATGGATATCATCGAACTCCAAAGCGAAAAGCCAAAGCCATCCTTTGAATTTAAATCTGCACGTACACCAGGTCGCTTTATCTTCCAAGCTAAGGACTTGCAGATTGGTTATGATCGTCCTCTTACTAAACCATTACATCTTACCTTTGAGCGCAATCAAAAGGTTGCGATCATCGGTGCCAACGGTATCGGGAAAACAACCCTCTTGAAGAGTCTTTTGGGGATTATTCCACCTATTGCTGGGGAAGTTGAGCGTGGTGACTACCTAGAACTTGGCTACTTTGAACAAGAAGTGGAAGGTGGCAATCGTCAGACACCACTGGAAGCAGTCTGGAATGCCTTTCCGGCACTCAATCAAGCAGAAGTTCGTGCAGCTCTTGCCCGCTGTGGCTTGACGACTAAGCACATCGAAAGCCAGATTCAGGTCTTGTCAGGTGGGGAACAAGCCAAGGTTCGTTTCTGTCTCCTGATGAATCGTGAAAACAACGTTTTAGTGCTGGACGAGCCGACCAACCACTTGGATGTGGATGCTAAGGATGAGCTCAAACGAGCTCTAAAAGAGTATAAGGGCTCAATCCTTATGGTTTGCCACGAACCAGACTTCTATGAAGGCTGGATGGATCAAATTTGGGATTTCAATGAGCTAACATAAATAGAGAAACTCGCAAAACTAGAATAGGAAAAAGCCAAGTCTGTGTGACTTGGCTTTTTGGCTAGTAATTCAAATAGGTTTCAATATCAGATTTTTGGATTTCTTTACCGTAGTGACAAATAGGGCAAGAAACGAAATAAGTTTTTCCGTAAGGAAAGAGTGGAATCCAGTAAAGAGTAAACTTACGTCCAGTTTCTGAAATTTCCCAAGTGTCGGTATTGTTACAGTGACCACACTCGATAGTGGTTTGAGTATGTCCTAAGACCTTTTGGTAACCTTTCGAACCCCAGAATAAAATCATTGTCTCATCTCCTTATTTTGGGGTCATCCTATTTTTTACTGAAATCGTAGTCCTTAACAATTTCGATACTGTCAATAGTGATAGCAGTAGTTGGTTTGTCTTTTTCGTCTTTTTCAGCCTTGGCAATCTTGTCAACAACATCCATACCGTCGATGACTTGACCAAAGACAGGATGCTTACCGTCTAGACTAGGATTTCCACCTTCTTTGTAGGCTTCGATAATTTTCTTTGGATAGCTACTTGTAGGGAGTTTGGCAGAAATATCCGTCGTATTTTGGTTGATGAAGAACTGGCTACCGTTTGAATTTGGTTGACCAGTATTGGCCATAGAGAGAGAACCACGAATGTTATAGAGATACGGAGAGATTTCGCTCTTGAAACCAGTTCCCTGGTCTTTAGTCTTATCCTTATCATGCCAGATGGATTCACCACCAGTACCATCCCCTTTTGGATCACCAGTCTGGACCATGAAGCCATCGATCACTCGGTGGAAGGTAACACCATTATAGTAGCCTTCTTTTGCGTGAGTTAGGAAATTTTCAACCGCAAGTGGAGCTAGCTTTGGAAAGAGTTTGATACGGA
Source organism: Streptococcus pseudopneumoniae (assembly GCF_001073085.1). Taxonomy (GTDB): domain Bacteria; phylum Bacillota; class Bacilli; order Lactobacillales; family Streptococcaceae; genus Streptococcus; species Streptococcus pseudopneumoniae_M. The sequence goes on along the minus strand of NZ_JVFV01000041.1, from coordinate 48,975 downwards.
TATCTCCTTGACTGGTGTGGAGAATGACTTCAGCTTCGTCTTCAGCAACTTCCTTAGAGAGTTGTGGGAAGTTAGCATTCTCATTTGTCAAGGCGTCTTTGAGATCCTTGGCAGATTGGGCAGCTGCTTTGGAACTTTCTTCAGCAGCCAAGCTAGAATCTACATAGTCATCCCCTCGGAGACTACGTTGGATACTGCTACATCCAGCGAGGGCAAAAGTTGAGATTAATAGAAGTGTTGCTATTTTTTTCATGGTAATCCTTTCAAAAATCATTTCTACCATTGTACCCTAATTGAAAGTGGATTTCAAATATTCAATTGTGATCATTCCGATAGTACATACAATTTTATGGCCTTACTTACCCCATTTTGATCATTAGAATCTGTTACTTTATTTGCACAGACTTTAACATCTGTAGGAGCATTTCCCATTGCAACACCAAGTCCAGCGGTCTCTATCATTGGAATGTCGTTATAATTATCTCCAATACTCATAATTTCAGTGAGTGATAGTTGATAATAGTTGGCTAATTCTAACAGAGCTTGTTTTTTTGAGACTTGATTATGTGTGACTTCAAGATAGTTATCCTTCGAAAGGTAAAAGTCAGTTTGAGGGAAATCTATTGTTGCTAATGTCTCTTTAAGTTTCTGGATGGTAGCTGCGTTATCTATTAGTAAAAGTTTATGAATAAGATTCTTTTCTTCCTGAAGAAAATCTGCTAGTGAAGTAACTTTTGGGCTCTCTCCAGTAATCTGTGCTTCAATTTCTACCCATTTATCTAAAGCATTTACGTACCAATTTTTTCCAGAATAAACATTAATTGAAACTGTCGGAAATTCTTTTGTTAAAAAATCATGTAGTAAGAGTAATTCCTTTTTATTAATAGTATGCTGACTCAGAATTTTATCTCCTATACTAATGAGAGCACCATTATAACTTGCCATTGGAAAACTTGTAATCCCCAGTTCTTTCGAAATTGGCGCTATACCGAGAGGAGATCTAGCAGAAGCTAAAACAAAAGGAATTTCACTTTGTTTCAAAAGTGGCATAAGCTCTAGTAAATGAGAGTCTAATTGGTGATTTTGGTCTAAAATGGTACCATCGATATCACTCATGATTAATTTTATTACTGACATATGTTTCTCCTTTTTAAAATAGAATAGTTGTTTTACCATCTAAAGATTGTTGAATTTCTATGTCGGGTTCTTTGTCTGTAATCCAATAATCAAAATCAGTAAGTTCGGAAAGAATATAATGAGAGTGTTTGTTTATCTTGCTGGTTTCAGCTAACAAGACGCGAATTTTACTGGTTTTAAATGCTCTTTTTTTCATTAGAACATCTTCTTGATCCTCAAAGCTAACTTGTCCGTCTGAAAGACTAGCTGCACCAAAAAATGCTAAGTCAAATTTAATTCTATTCAAAGATTCGGATTCTTCTAATGAGTAATAGAAACGATTCTTTTTATGAAATCGTCCACCGATAATGTGAAAAACGACATTTTCATTTTCTCCTAAGACCAGTGCATTATCCAATGAATGGCTGAAAATAGTAACTTTTTTATCTGTTATTTTTGCTAACTCAAGTACAGTTGTTGAAACATCATAGAAAATTAATTGTGAATCAGAAATAAGTTGGGTAGCTAAATGGGCAATTTTCTCTTTTTCTTTGGAAGACTGTTCTGCTCGACCTTTATAACCAAGAATCCTTTGCTTTGGGATTGGCAATAAACCTCCATGAGTTCTTTTTGCTCGTTTCTCCTTTGCGAGAATAGCAAAATCTCTACGGATGGTATCTTTGGAAACATGGAAATGGTCAACCATTTCTTTTGCTGATAGACTTCCTCTATCCTCTAAAAGTTTAATGATTTCTTCTAATCGTTGTTCTTGGTACATATGAATTCCCTCTTTTAATACTAATATACCTCTTTCGTAAGTGATTGTCAATAAATGTAATGATTTATAAGTGTTTTAAATGATTTACAAAAAAATCAACCTGACTTGGTTGATTAAAGATTCTTCTTAGGATGGCGGTCAATGATTGCTTGATGGTCTTTGAGAGCTTGTTCACCTTTTGGAGTTAGTTTATAACCGCGAATCGAAAAGTGACCAGCTAATTCTTCTTCTGAAAATGGTCATGAAGGGCTTGATTCAGGTCGGTAGCCTTCATTTTAGAAAGTCCAGTAACTCCCTTCTTCTTCAGGATATTCTTTTTCATGGTGCTATTTAGATGGTCAAGTAAGTCAAAGGCGGTTTCGATGGTAGCATATCCTTTTTCAATAAGTTTTTCTAAATGTTTTGGTGCATCAATTCCATAAGTATACTCAAAATACTTTGGAAACCAGGTCTAAAGAAAGCTCGTAAAGCATCACAATTTAGTAAACGTTAAAACTTATTTACATTTATTGAAAGCATTTCGTATCAAAAATACGGGATGCTTTTTCTCTTCCCCCAAAATTTTTGTAACTAGGTGATACTTAAAATTGATACAAATTTGGTTGTTCTTGATAAATCTAAGCAACAATAAGTGATCAAGTGAAAAGGGAGGAATTTGAAAGAAAATGTATCTTTGATAGTAGTCATTTATTGTGAAATATGTTAAAATTTATTAATTAGATGGATGAATATTTCTAAAGTTAAATAAGATATGACAGATACATTTTTTTAGTGTATCTTGTTTGTACTCAAAGTATGAAATGAATATCTAATATTTAAGATTAATAAATATTATACGATGAGATGGAATGCTACAAAATGAAAGGCGATGTAATCTGATGAAGAAAGATAGATTAATTGCATTGACAGATGCGGTTCTAGCAATTATTATGACCATTTTGATTTTAGAGTTAGAAAAACCAACGACACCAAGTCTTCAAGCTTTTTGGGATTTACGGCAAAATTTCTTTGCTTATTTTCTTTCCTTTTTCTGGTTGGGATCGTTATGGATGGCACTAAATACATTGTGGGAAAAGGTTGAGAAAATTTCTCAACAAATTGTTTGGTGGAATTTATTTCTTTTATTTTTTGTTTCATTTATGCCCTATGCTACTGGAATAGTTAGTAGTCATTTCATGAATCATACGGCACAGCTCTTTTATGGACTGATCGTTATTGTTTCAACGGTAGCAAACTGGTTTTTACATAAAGTAATTGATAAACCCAATATAGATCAGAAAGAATTACTTGAAGCTACCGCACAATATAGAAAGTTATTGATACCTGACCTAATAATTAAAGGAGTGGGATTGATTCTATCCTTAATTGTCTATCCTCCGATTATGATGTATAGTGTTTTAATTGCGGCATTTTACATCATAACTTTAAAAACACTATCTGAAAAAAGAGTGAATAACTAAAAAATGGTGACCAAAGTTAGGTGTATTATTTTAATGATTACAGAACTAAATTATTCCCCTATTTAGAATCTATTAATTCATGTTTTATAATTTAATTAGTAGATATCGTTCTTAAAATCCTTGATATTTCGCTGTTTTTAGTCCAATTAAAATCTATACTTTCCAAACCAGATCTTAAGAAAGCTCGTAAAGCTAGCCAGTTCTCTAAACGTTAAGAACTAGCTACAATACAGCATTTACAACACTTCATGGTTCACACCATTTAATTGAAAGTTATTTAAATTAGATGAAAATTTGTTTTCTGAAAAAGTGGGAAAACATTGATTTTAAGCGGATTTTGAATCATATTCGAATGGGAGTTTTTAAAATCATGTTTCGGTTGTAAAAGTGCCAAACTGGACTCTCCATAGGAGGGGATATCACCTGCCAGGAGATTGTCTTCTAATAATTCCATATTTCGCTTGGAAACAGGCTTGGGATTTAGTAGCCAAGCCTCTATATCACGATCAGGAGAGATATAAGGCTTAACCTGATGGTCTTTGTAAATGTTCTCTAGACTAGTATTCATAAAATTTCTCTTTCTAATTTATCTCTATTAGTCTAACAAATTTCTAAAAAATTTAAAAATTTTAAAGTCTGTCAAGTTTTTTTCTTGACACCTCTTAGAAATCTGCTATAATAGAACATGTGCTAAATAGCTCAGCTATTTCACCGAACTAAAAAAATAAAAGAAAAGAGATATTAAAAATGGCAGTAAAAATCCGTTTGACTCGTATGGGTTCTAAGAAAAAACCTTTCTACCGTATTAACGTAGCAGATTCACGTTCACCACGTGACGGACGTTTCATCGAAACAGTTGGAACTTACAACCCACTTGTTGCTGAAAACCAAGTAACCTTGAAAGAAGACCGCGTTCTTGCATGGTTGGCTGATGGAGCTCAACCTTCAGATACAGTACGCAACATCCTTTCAAAAGAAGGCGTATTGAAGAAATTCCACGATTCTAAATTCTCTAAATAATTCTAAAGTAGGTTGACAGATGGATACGATTGAAAATCTCATTATTGCGATTGTGAAACCCTTGATTTCACAACCAGATGCCTTAACTATCAAGATTGAAGATACACCAGAATTTTTGGAGTATCATTTGGATCTTGACCAAAGCGATGTGGGTCGTGTGATTGGTCGTAAGGGTCGCACTATCTCTGCGATAAGAACGATTGTCTACTCTGTCCCAACTGAAGACAAAAAAGTAAGAATCGTTATTGATGAAAAATAAGAAAAGCGGGACAAGGTCTCGCTTTTTTTGCAAGGAGTAGGATATGAAGGATTTAACAGTTAGACAACTAGAGGAATACTTACTTGATCATTACCAACAATCTAGAACAGAAGAAGGACTTTTTATCAAGTTGGTAGAAGAAGTTGGGGAAGTAGCTGAAGTTTTAAATGGACGTTCAGGTAGAAAAGAGGGTGTCCAAGATTCAAACGAGGAATTGGCAAAGGAGTTGGCAGATATCATTCACTACACAGTGGCGATTGCAGCTATTAATCATATTGACCTTACCAAGACGATCTTTGAGAAAGACAAAAAGGCAGCTATCAAATATCAGCATGAACGAGATTTGGAAGGATATTTAGAAGCCGAAGGTCAGAACTAGCTTTTTTCTCAAACTTGTGAAAATCCCTGGAACGTGATAAAATAAAGGATAAGGGTATATAATAAATCATTGTATAGAATGAGTGGTTTCTTTATGAAGAGGTTTGAAGTATCTACAGAAATTGGCAGTCTCTTTGTTACTTATCAAAAGCAAAAGAAAGTGCTAGTTTGTTTAAGTGGCGCAGGTTTGTTACCAAGTTATGAAAATTTTTTACTTATACTTGAAAAACTTCCTCCTACAATTGGTTATTTGACAATTGATTTTCCGAACACAGGTAGAAGTCCGATTCATGACCAAGCTGGAAAAAATCTGGATAATCTTGCAGATGCAGTTTATGAAGTACTTGAAGAATTGGCGATTTCTGAATATATACTTTGTGCACATAGTTTGAGTGGAATTGTAGCTTGCAAATTACTCAACAAACCAATTAAGTGTCAGGCTTTAGTAGCGCTTGAACCGACCACTAAAAAAGTTATGTTTGCTGATTTTTCAGAAAATCTTTATCCAGAAATGGAAGAGCAAATGAGACTGATTGAAGAATTTGGTCCTGAACTTTATTTTAAGAACTTAACTCAATCCACATTTAATCCTGAAACTAACAAAGAAATCTGGAAATTAATGCAAGAAAAAGGCTTAGAGTTGGAAAATCAAGATCCAGAATTTCAGATATCTGGAGAAATTACTGAGGAAGATTTTGAGAATTTGTCGATAGAATCTCATATCCCTGTATATATTTTTTGTCAGGCTTATAGAGAAAAAGAGTACAGAGAATCAGAATATTGGACTTCCAATACTAAACTTATTTTAGGAGGGAATCACCATTATTTACAGTGGTCCGAATCAGAGAAAATTGTAGATATTATTAAAAAATTGTAAGAAGAAAATGGAGATAAGGAAATTACAGGAGATCAAATGAACTATTTTAACGTTGGAAAAATCGTCAATACACAAGGTTTGCAAGGTGAGATGAGAGTCTTATCTGTGACGGATTTTTCGGAAGAACGCTTTAAAAAAGGTGCAGAGCTGGCCTTGTTTGATGAGAAGGATCAATTTGTTAAAACAGTGACTATCGCAAGTCACCGTAAGCATAAAAACTTTGATATTATCAAATTTAAGGATATGTATCACATCAATGATATTGAAAAATATAAGGGCTACAGTTTGAAGGTTGCGGAAGAAAACCTTAATGACCTAGATGAGGGTGAATTTTACTATCACGAGATTATTGGACTAGAGGTCTACGAGGGTGATAACTTGATTGGAACCATTAAGGAAATTCTTCAACCAGGGGCCAATGATGTTTGGGTAGTTAAGCGTAAGGGAAAACGTGATCTGCTTTTACCATATATCCCACCGGTTGTGCTTAATGTGGACATTCCCAATAAGCGCGTGGATGTAGAACTCTTAGAGGGGTTAGACGATGAAGATTGATATTTTAACCCTCTTTCCAGAGATGTTCTCACCGCTAGAACATTCCATCGTTGGAAAGGCCCGTGAAAAAGGACTTCTTGACATCCAGTATCATAATTTTCGTGAATATGCTGAAAAGGCTCGTCATGTCGATGACGAACCCTACGGAGGTGGTCAAGGGATGTTGCTACGAGCGCAACCGATTTTTGATGCCTTTGATGCTATTCAAAAGAAGAATCCGCGCGTGATTCTTTTGGATCCTGCTGGTAAGCAGTTTGACCAGGCTTATGCTGAAGATTTAGCACAAGAAGAGGAACTCATCTTTATCTGTGGTCACTACGAGGGCTATGATGAACGCATTAAGACCTTGGTAACAGATGAGATTTCCCTAGGTGATTATGTGCTAACTGGTGGTGAACTGGCAGCAATGACCATGATTGATGCGACGGTTCGCTTGATACCAGAAGTAATTGGGAAGGAAACCAGTCACCAAGATGATAGCTTTTCATCTGGGCTCCTTGAATATCCTCAGTACACTCGTCCCTATGATTATCGAGGTATGGTGGTTCCAGAAGTGCTTATGAGTGGGCATCATGAGAAGATTCGCCAATGGCGTCTCTATGAAAGTCTCAAAAAAACTTATGAGCGTAGACCAGATTTGTTGGAACATTACGAATTAACAGCAGAAGAAGCTAAAATGTTAGCGGACATTAAAGAAAATACAAATTAAAAGGAGAAGCCTATGCAAGTCATTAAACGTGATGGACAAGTTGCCGACTTTGATCCAGATAAAATCTATCAAGCCATTCTCAAAGCTGCTCAAACTGTTTATGTTTTGACCGATGATTTACGTCAAAATCTAGCTCAGGTAACAAAGAAAGTTGTCTTGGATCTAGAAGAGGCAAAAGTGGAGCGTGCGACGATCAGCATGATTCAATCAATGGTTGAACATCGCTTGCTTGGTGCAGGTTACATCACCATTGCTGAACACTATATCTCTTACCGTTTGCAGCGGGATTTAGAGAGAAGTGGTTACGGAGAACATATTGCTGTTCACCTTCATTTTGAACAAATCCGTTAATAGAAAAGAGTGAGATGAAGAAAACTCATCTCACTCTTTCTTAAATCGATTTTTTTGGGCAGTTTGGACAGTTGAGGGAACAAAACTTATTTTTTGAATATCTGGGATTCGAATAATGCGGGTCACATTTTTTGCAAAATTTTTAACGATAATTTGCTGGCGGTCCGTATCAAATTTGATGATATCCCCTGTAAAACTTGTATCTGAAAAAATAATGTGGACAGCAGTTTTTTTCAGGAGTGCCTCTTTAATGGCACTTGTCAGGGAGTCAGCTTTGGAATGATCTGGTTCTTCTCGTCCGTTGAGAAATCCTTGGAATTTTTGTTGAATATGTTTAAATAAATCTTTCATCGGAGCCTCCCTTCTTTTTACCATTATTATATACAATTTTAAAAAAATCTACAAGATTTTACGAATAATCAAGTGAAGACAATTAAAAGGAGAATACAATGGCAGAATTTACATTTGAAATCGAAGAACACTTACTTACGCTTTCAGAGAATGAAAAAGGTTGGACCAAGGAAATCAATCGTGTCAGCTTTAATGGAGCACCAGCAAAGTTTGACATTCGTGCTTGGAGTCCAGACCACACTAAGATGGGGAAAGGAATCACCCTCTCAAACGAGGAGTTTCAAGTGATGGTCGATGCCTTTAAGAATCAATAAGCAATCATGTAAGAATAATCCAAAAGAAGCTGGGAAAAACCCGGCCTCTTTTTATTTGCTTGAAAAATAGGATTGAGTACGGAGACGTTGAAGGAGTGCTCGACCGATAAAACTGATGGCAAGGATTTTTGCAAGATCAGGAATGATAAAGGGAAGTACACCGACAGCTAGTGCTTTATCAAAAGGCATACCAGCAAGGAAGTGGAGGCTGAGAATACCACCAACAAAGACAAGGGAATCTCCCAAGAGATTTGCAAGAAAGATACGAATATAGCCACTTTTCTTATGGATAAGATAGGACGTAAGTCCAGCATAGACAAGGTCAAACCAAAGATAGCCAGCGCTTGGACCTACCAAAACATGAAAACCAGCTCCCCCACTAGCAAAGACAGGAAGACCAATGGCGCCAAGTAATAGATAAAGTCCAACAGAGAGGACAGCTTCTCTAGGTCTAAAAACAGTAGCAATGAGTCCGATAGCAAAGTTTTGTAGAGTAAATGGTACTGGTCCAATTGGGATACTGATTTGGGCTAATACTGCAATCAGAGCAGCTCCAATAGCAGGAATAGCGTAAATATGTGCTTTTTTCAAAATAGTTAACCTCTTTTTTTATTTATAGTAACTATTATACTGGAAGGGGGAAGATTGTCAACCTATTTTAAAAATAAAGGTTACAAATTTGTAACGGCCGATTGAGACAAAAAAGCCGGCTAGTTTTTTTCAGAACACAGATAGATCTTATCCGTAATAAAAAAAGTCCCCTTATGGAGCTTGGTTACCATATAGTGAAAATTCTTGGGAATCCTGATGGGATGCTATTTTTAAGTGTTTTATAATTTGCTCTAATAAAAGAAAAAGATTGAAGAAAATGGTCCTAAATAGGTTTTTCTTCAATCTGAGTGACCAAGATGGTCTCTTTTTGTATTAACGCATGGTCACAAATTCTTCCGATCCTGTTGGATGGATAGCAACTGTAGCATCAAAATCAGCTTTTGTAGCTCCCATCTTGATAGCAACTGCAAAACCTTGAATCATTTCGTCGACGCCGTAGCCGATACCATGAAGACCAACTACCTTTTCGTTCTCACCAGCTGTAACTAGCTTGAAGCGAGCTTCCTGACGGTGGCTGGTAACTGCAGAATACATAGATGCGAATTTTGAAGTATAGACTTTGACATTTTCTTCGCCGTACTGTTTGATAGCCTCTTCCTCAGTTAGACCAACAGTTCCGATAGCTGGGTGAGAGAAGACAACAGTTGGAATAGTCGTGTAGTCCATTTTGGCATTGGTTTTGCCGTTGAAGAGTCTTTCGGATAGGGTACGGCCAGCCTTGATAGCAACAGGAGTTAGTTCCTTTTCACCTGTGACATCTCCAAGTGCGTAGATACCTTCAACGACAGTATTTTGGTATTCATCAACCTGGATAAAGCCGCGTTCATTGAGGGTAACACCAGCTTTTTCGAGTTGAAGTCCTTCAACATTTGGACGGCGACCAGTTGCCCAGATAACTTGACTGGCAGTATGAGTGCTGCCATCTTCGAAATAAATGGTAATACCTTGTGCAGTTTCTTCAAGTTTTGCTGGAACCTTATGGGTGTGGAGGTTTAATCCAGTATTTTCCATTTCTTGAACCAAGCTCTCAACAATATAGCTATCAAATCCACGAAGTGGACGCTCACGACGGACGAATAAATCAGTCTGTACACCAAGGGTATGGAGCACGCCAGCTAATTCGACAGCAATGTAACCTGCTCCAAGAATGGCTACTGAATCTGGCAATTCTTCCCAGGCAAAGACATCATCAGAACTACCACCTAGTTCAGCACCAGGAATGGCAGGGATATGAGGATGGGCCCCAGTTGCAATCACGATATGCTTAGCACGGATCAACTCACCATTGACACTGACTGTATGAGCATCAACGAACTCGGCGCGTCCTTCAATTAAATCAACTCCGTTACGCTTAAAGCTTCCATCGTAAGAAGAGCGAGCACGGTCAATATAGGCTTCACGATTCTTACGAAGCCTTGCGTAATCAAATTGATTCCCAGTACTTGTAAAACCATAGTCAGGTCCATATTTGTGGATACCCTCTGCGATTTGAGCACCGTACCACATGATTTTTTTAGGGACACAGCCGAGGTTGACACAAGTTCCACCTAATTTCTTTTCCTCAATAACTGCCGCCTTAGCGCCATGCTCACCAGCACGATTCATGGTAGCAATACCCCCGCTACCTCCTCCAATGGCGATAATATCGTATTCTCTCATAGAAAGCTCCTTTGTTGTTTTCTAGTCATATTCTATCTTTTTTTGAAGGTCAATGCAAAAATCTGCTACGTTTAAAATTTTTAAGAAAATGCTTGCAAAAATAAAAAAGAAAGTGTATTATATAACTAATACAACAATAAAAGATTTTAGCAAATGTTTTTGGATAATGAGAAATAAATTGTCCATTTTTAGGATATATGCTATAATCTTAACATATATATTTATAAAAGGGGTATTGCTATGAAAAGAAAGTCAAAAGCTAAGAAATGGCCTTTATTTACTGCTATTGGAGTGGCGTCAGTACTTGTAGTGGGAGCAGCAGCTGTTCTTCTATTGAGACAACCAAATCAAGCTGCAGCAAAAGATGAAACTGCTAAGATAGTCCTTGCCAAAGAGGGGTCTGTGGCATCTTCAGTTCTTTTATCTGGTACAGTAACTGCTCAAAACGAACAATACATCTATTATGATGCAAGCAAGGGTGACTTGGATGAGGTCTTGGTTTCTGTTGGTGATCAGGTCAGCGAAGGACAGGCTCTCGTCAAGTATAGTAGCACAGAAGCCCAGGCTGCCTATGATGCTGCCAGTCGTGCTGTTGCTAAAGCTAACCGTCATATCAATGAACTGAATGAGGCTCGAAATACCGCCGCAGCAACACCGAGCCTTCCGCAAGCAGGTCTAGAAGGAGCAACTGGACAAGCGCCAGCTCAGTCATCCGGTTCTGCCACAGCTGCTATTGATTCTCAAATCAGCGATGCTCGTGATGTGCGTGCAGATGCAGAAGCGCAACTCGAAAAAGCTCAAGCCCAGTTGAATGCTGCTACGGTATTGAGTACGGTAGAGGGAACAGTTGTTGAAGTGAATCGGAATGTTTCAAAATCTCCAACAGGAAATAGTCAAGTTTTGGTTCATATCGTAAGTAACGATAACTTGCAGGTCAAGGGAGAGCTTTCTGAGTACAACCTTGCCAATCTATCTGTAGGCCAAGAAGTCACTTTCACTTCCAAGGTTTACCCAGATAAAACTTGGAATGGTAAGATTAGCTATATTTCAAATTATCCAAAAAATAACAGTGAAGCAAGTAGTAGCTTAGCTGCTTCAAACACAGGTTCAAAATACCCATATACAGTCGATGTAACTAGCGAAATTGGTGATTTGAAACAGGGCTTTACAGTCAGTGTCGAAGTGAAAAGCACTAGCAAAGCATTGATTGTTCCGATCACCAGCGTAGTCATGGAAGAAGATAAAAACTATGTTTGGATCCTTGATGAAAATCAAAAGGCCAAAAAAATTGAAGTTGGTTTGGGCAATGCAGATGCAGAAAATCAAGAAATCACATCTGGTCTGACAGATGGAGCAAAAGTCATCAGTAATCCGACAGCTTCCTTGCAAGAAGGAAAAGAGGTGAAGACTGATGAAGCAACTAATTAGCCTCAAAAATATCTGTCGTAGCTATCGCAATGGTGATCAAGAACTTCAAGTCCTTAAAAACATTAATCTAGAAGTTCACGAGGGAGAATTTGTAGCAATCATGGGACCATCAGGTTCTGGTAAGTCCACCCTCATGAATACCATCGGTATGTTAGATACACCTACAAGTGGTCAGTATTTTCTAGATGGAAAAGAAGTAGCTGGTTTAGGTGAAAAACAATTAGCCAAGGTTCGAAATCAGGAAATCGGCTTCGTCTTTCAACAATTCTTTCTCTTGTCCAAGCTCAATGCTCTTCAAAACGTAGAATTACCCTTGATTTATGCTGGAGTTTCAGCTTCAAAACGTCGCAAATTAGCAGAAGAGTATCTAGAAAAGGTTGAGTTGACAGAGCGTAGTCATCATTTACCTTCGGAGTTGTCAGGTGGTCAGAAGCAAAGGGTTGCCATTGCGCGTGCATTGGTCAATAATCCTTCGATTATCTTGGCAGATGAACCTACTGGAGCCTTAGATACTAAAACTGGAAATCAGATTATGCAGCTTTTGGTTGAATTAAACAAAGAAGGAAAAACCATTATCATGGTTACGCATGAGCCTGAAATCGCTGCTTATGCCAAACGTCAAATCGTCATCCGTGATGGTGTCATTTCGTCTGATAGTGGCCTAGTAGAAAAGGAGGAAAACTAAGATGCAGAATCTGAAATTTGCCTTTTCATCCATTATGGCCCACAAGATGCGGTCCTTCTTGACCATGATCGGGATTATCATCGGTGTATCCTCCGTTGTCGTGATTATGGCCTTAGGTGATTCAATGTCTCGTCAGGTCAATAAAAATATGACCAAGTCCCAGAAAGATATCCATGTCTTTTTCTCACCTACCAAGAGTAAGGACGGTTCCTTTACACAAAGACAATCTGCCCTGACCTTGTCTGGTGGTCGAGAAGAAGATTTTGTTGAACCACCAAAACCTCAAGAAGCATGGGTCAAGGAAGCTGCTAAGCTCAAGGGAGTGGATAGCTACTATGTGACCAACTCAGCCAATGTGACCTTGACTTATAAGGATAAAAAGGTCGAACACGCTAACATGACGGGTGGGAATGTCACCTATATGGATGCGGTCGAAAATGAAATCATTGCAGGTCGTGGCCTTAGAGCGCAAGATTATAAGGATTTCGCAAGTGTGATCATCCTAGATGAAGAACTAGCCAATAGCCTTTTTGGTTCAGCAAAAGATGCGCTTAATCAGATTATTGAAGTAAACGAAATTAGTTACCGTGTTATTGGTGTTTATGCAAGTAAAGAAGCCAAGGCAGTCAAAGCCTTTGGAGTCGGAGGACTACCAATCACGACCAATATTTCCTTAGCAGCTAATTTTAACACAGATGAGATTTCAAATATTGTCTTCCGTGTCAATGATACTAGCTTAACCCAGACTTTGGGACCAGAGTTGGCAAGAAGAATGACAGAGATTGCAGGTCTTCAACAAGGGGAATATCAGATAGCTGATGCAACGGAAGCCTTCAACGAAGTGCAACAAATGTTTGGCTTCATAACAACGATTATTAGTGCCATTGCGGGGATTTCCCTTTTTGTCGGTGGTACTGGTGTTATGAACATTATGCTTGTTTCGGTGACAGAGCGTACTCGTGAGATTGGTCTACGTAAAGCACTAGGAGCAACACGGGCTAATATTCTGGTTCAGTTTTTGATTGAATCCATGATTTTAACCTTGTTAGGAGGGGTCATCGGTCTTGTGCTAGCTGCAGGGGTGACTATGCTTGCAGGTGTCCTTCTTCAAAACATGATTGCAGGAATCGAAGTTGGAGTATCCATCCCAATCGCTCTCTTTAGTTTAGCTGTCTCAGCTGGCATCGGTATGATATTCGGTGTTCTACCAGCCAATAAGGCTTCTAAACTGGATCCGATTGAAGCACTTCGATATGAATAAGATAATCAACAGGAAAAACAAGATGGACATTAGTCTATCTTGTTTTTGTATGGATTTCCTTATCGAAAATCATTAAAAATGTGATATAATGAAGTGTTAGAAAAACAGGTTTCATTTGCCTGGAAAGGAAATATTATGTCTGAAAAGAATTTTTATATTACAACGCCGATTTACTATCCATCTGGTAAACTTCATATCGGTTCTGCCTACACTACCATCGCTTGTGATGTCTTAGCTCGCTACAAACGCCTTATGGGCTACGATGTCTTTTATTTGACAGGTTTGGATGAGCATGGTCAAAAGATTCAACAAAAAGCAGAAGAAGCTGGCATCACACCACAAGCCTATGTTGATGGTATGGCAGTTGGAGTTAAAGAACTCTGGAAATTATTGGATATCTCATACGATAAATTCATCCGTACCACAGATGACTACCATGAAAAAGTAGTGGCTCAAGTTTTTGAACGCTTGCTTGCTCAAGATGATATTTACTTGGGTGAATACTCTGGTTGGTATTCAGTTTCAGATGAAGAATTCTTTACAGAAAGTCAGCTTGCGGAAGTTTTCCGTGATGAAGCTGGAAATGTAACGGGAGGTATCGCTCCATCAGGTCACGAAGTGGAGTGGGTATCAGAAGAGTCTTACTTCCTTCGCCTCAGCAAATACCAAGACCGTTTGGTAGAATTTTTCAAATCACATCCTGACTTCATCACTCCGGATGGTCGTCTCAATGAAATGTTGAAAAACTTTATCGAGCCTGGTTTGGAAGATTTAGCAGTATCTCGTACAACCTTTACCTGGGGTGTACCAGTTCCATCAAATCCTAAACACGTAGTCTACGTTTGGATTGATGCCCTTCTTAACTATGCGACAGCTCTTGGTTATGGTCAAGATGAACACGCTAACTTTGATAAGTTCTGGAATGGAACAGTCTTCCACATGGTAGGAAAGGATATTCTTCGTTTCCACTCAATCTACTGGCCAATCCTTCTTATGATGTTGGATATCAAATTGCCTGACCGTTTGATTGCCCACGGTTGGTTTGTCATGAAAGACGGCAAGATGTCTAAGTCTAAAGGGAATGTCGTTTATCCTGAAATGTTAGTAGAGCGTTATGGTCTCGATCCACTTCGTTACTACCTCATGCGTAGCCTTCCAGTTGGTTCAGACGGAACCTTCACTCCAGAAGATTATGTAGGCCGTATCAACTATGAATTGGCAAATGACCTCGGAAACCTCCTCAACCGAACGGTTTCAATGATTAACAAGTACTTTGATGGTCAAATCCCTGCCTATGTAGAAGGTGTAACTGAGTTTGACAATGCTCTTGCTCAAGTAGCAGAACAATCAATCGCTGACTACCACACCTATATGGAAGCAGTTGACTACCCACGTGCCCTTGAGGCAGTTTGGACTCTTATCTCACGTACCAACAAATACATCGATGAGACAGCTCCATGGGTACTGGCTAAGGATGAAGCTCATCGTGACCAATTGGCCAGTGTTATGAGTCACTTGGCAGCCAGCCTTCGTGTCGTAGCCCACTTGATTGAGCCATTTATGATGGAAACCAGTCGTGCAGTCTTGACTCAACTTGGTCTAGCAGAAGTTTCTAGCCTTGAAAATTTGAGTTTATCTGATTTCCCTGAAAATGTCACTGTAGTTGCCAAAGGAACACCTATCTTCCCACGTCTGGATATGGAAGAAGAAATCGCCTATATCAAGGAACAAATGGAAGGTAACAAGCCAGCCGTCGAAAAAGAATGGAATCCAGATGAAGTTGAACTCAAACTCAACAAGGATGAAATCAAATTTGAAGACTTCGATAAGGTTGAAATCCGTGTTGCTGAAGTAAAAGAAGTTTCTAAAGTAGAAGGTTCTGATAAGTTGCTTCAATTCCGCTTGGATGCTGGAGATGGTGAAGATCGCCAAATCCTCTCAGGAATTGCTAAGTACTATCCAAACGAACAAGAATTGGTCGGCAAGAAAGTACAAATCGTTGCTAACCTCAAACCACGTAAAATGATGAAAAAATATGTCAGCCAAGGTATGATCCTCTCAGCTGAACATGATGGCAAATTAACCCTTCTCACAGTTGATCCGTCTGTACCAAACGGAAGTGTGATTGGATAAAATCTAAAAGGACCAGTTTAAGCTGGTTCTTTTCTTTTGTGAGATAGCAGTTGATAAAAGTGTCATTCTGCTTTATAATGAAGAAAAACGGAGGAAGTTGCCATGAAATACATTCCATTTGGTCAAGAGAAAAGAGAATTGTCCGAAATCGTCCTAGGCATGATGCGAATCAGTGACAAGTCGGTTAAAGAAGTTGAGGAACTGGTTGAAACAGCCCTATCTGTCGGAATCAATGCCTTTGACTTGGCAGATATCTATGGTCGTGGTCGGTGCGAAGAATTACTGGGTCAAGTGTTAAACAATCGTCCTGACCTGCGAGAAAAGATGTGGATTCAGTCCAAGTGTGGCATTCGCATAGAAGAATTTACCTATTTTGATTTTTCAAAAGATTATATTTTGGAGTCAGTAGACGGGATTCTACAACGATTGCAGGTTGATTACCTAGATAGTTTGCTTCTCCATCGCCCAGATGCCTTAATGGAAGCTGATCAAGTGGCAGAGGCCTTCGATATCCTTCACAAATCAGGTAAGGTTCTAGACTTTGGTGTGTCCAACCAAAATCCCATGATGATAGAGTTGCTGAAGAAAGAAGTCAAACAGCCATTAACGATCAATCAATTACAACTAAGTGCAGCATTCACTCCTGGTTTTGAGGCAGGTTTCCATGTCAATATGGAAGGGGACAAGGCTGCTGTGCGTGATGGTAGCGTCTTTGAATACTGCAAACTAAACGATATGGTCATTCAGGCCTGGTCAGTTTTGCAGTTTGGCTATTTTAAGGGCAATTTTGTTGGCAAAGAGCAATTTCAAAATCTAAATGAGGTTCTAAATCGATTAGCCTTAAAATACGGTGTGAGCCCATCAGCTATTGCTATCGCTTGGGTGTTACGCTACCCAGCTAAGATGCAGGCAGTAGTAGGAACAACTAACCCTAAACATTTGATAGAAGCAAGTCAATCAAGTAATGTTAATCTAACTCGAAAAGAATGGTATGAGATTTACCTCGCAGCAGGGAATGATTTGCCATAGGAAAAAATGCATTTTAAGAAATCACAG
Organism: Streptococcus pseudopneumoniae; assembly: GCF_001073085.1. Classification (GTDB taxonomy): domain Bacteria; phylum Bacillota; class Bacilli; order Lactobacillales; family Streptococcaceae; genus Streptococcus; species Streptococcus pseudopneumoniae_M. Next base: position 31,973 of record NZ_JVFV01000041.1, on the reverse strand, counting down.
TCAAAAAGCCGTTGGAAAACGGTTTTTTGTTATAATGAAATTAAGATTCATAGATAACAAAGGAGAAAAACATGACATTTGAAGAAATTTTGCCTGGACTAAAGGCTAAGAAAAAATATGTACGAACTAGCTGGGGTGGAGCTGAAAACTATGTCCAGCTCTTTGATACTATCGAGCAAAATGGCGTCGCCCTTGAAGTGACACCCTATTTCCTCATCAACGTATCTGGTGAAGGGGAAGGTTTTTCTATGTGGAGTCCAACTCCTTGTGATGTCTTAGCGACGGATTGGGTGGAAGTCCATGACTAAACGTGTATTGATTACAGGTGTTAGCTCAGGGATTGGTCTGGCTCAAGCTCGACTCTTTTTAGAAAAAGGTTGTCAGGTTTTTGGAGTGGATCAGGGTGAAAATCCTGATTTACAGGGTGACTTTCACTTTTTACAACGTGATTTAACGCTTGACTTGGAACCAATTTTTGACTGGTGTCCTCAGGTTGATGTTCTCTGCAATACAGCTGGAGTTTTGGATGACTACAAACCTTTACTAGAACAAACAGCCCAAGAAATCCAAGAGATTTTTGAAATCAACTATGTGACTCCAGTGGAGTTAACCCGCTATTATTTGATGAACATGTTTGAAAATAAGCGAGGGATCATCATCAATATGTGTTCCATTGCCTCAAGTCTAGCAGGCGGGGGTGGTCACGCCTATACCTCGTCCAAACATGCCTTAGCAGGATTTACCAAGCAATTAGCTCTAGACTATGCTGAAGCTGGTATCCAGGTCTTTGGGATTGCTCCTGGTGCGGTTAAGACTGGTATGACCGCAGCTGATTTTGAACCAGGTGGACTAGCTGACTGGGTAGCTAGTGAAACACCCATCAAACGCTGGATTGAGCCAGAAGAAGTGGCTGAAGTTAGTCTCTTTTTAGCAGGTGGAAAAGCAAGCGCCATGCAGGGGCAAATTCTCACTATTGACGGTGGATGGTCTTTGAAGTAGCATAGTTGGTATTCTGTGAATATGTAGAGGTAAGCTATGAAAAGAGATGAGTTTGGATTTGTCTTGCCCAATCTCTACTATCGTTTTTTATCAGAGTGGGAAGAGATTGCCCCCTATGAAATTGGAGATACCGGTATCTGTTTGTATGCCAAGGAAGATCTAAAAGAGCGTAATGAAACTTATCAGATTGAGGAAGTAGAGCCAGATTACTTTATGATTGGACAGGAAGGAGATTTGGCCTACTTTATTAAGAAAAATGCAGATGATTGCATTTATGAAAATGACTTGGGTGCTTTAGGCTCCTTAGAAATGCAAAAAGTTGCTACAAACGTTTATGACTTTATTGATAAGAGTTTAGAGGAAGAGTTGTAAAACTGGGAGGGAGAAATCATGTTTAGAGTGCTAGATGCAGATTCACCGATTTCAAAAGAAGATTTTTTACAATTTGAGGAGATTCTTGGGAAGAAATTATCGGAAGCCATGAAGGATTTTTACCTTAAGTACAACGGAGGCCAGCCCCAAGTAAGGGGTGTCCACGATGATCGTCATATCTTTCCTTTCAATTCCTTTGATTCACTTGATGAGATGAGAAAGTCTCTGAATTGGTTTGACGATGAGGTTTTGCCTGAAGGATTTAAGGCAACAGACCTTCTTCATTTCGCCTATGATCCTGGATCAGGCAACTATGCTCTTTCTTTAAGGGCAGAAGATTATGGCAAGGTGTACTTCTATGTTCTAGAAGAAAAAGCTGAGTTGTATAGTCAATGGCCATCTTTTGAGGATTTTTTAAATTCCTTTGTTGAAGAGTGAGACTAAAAAGGAGAAGGGATGCGGAAACACCAAGAACTTTCACTAGAGCAGATTATTGAGCAGGTGCGAGCGGATCAACTAACTTCAGATGATTTTTGCCTCTATGGCAAGGAGGATGGAGAACTGGCACTAGATAGGCTCTATTGGATGTCAGATTATCCGGATGTCGTGGAAGACCGTGATATTTACCCTGCTGATGTAGTGGAGCAAGATCTCCAGCTAGTCTACTATGGAGAGCAGTTGATTGATGTTCTCACGGTTGCACTTGAGGAAAAGCCAGATGCAAGTCCCCAAGACTTGGTCGAGGCTTTGAAATATTATCAGCAGCATGATAGTTTTATGCCCTTTGAACCCTAGTTACAAAGCTAGAATGTTGCAGTTCCATTGATAATAAAAAAAGGAGTTAAGAAATGATAGATTACGAAAACATAAATGAAAATATTGCCCCTTTTAGCCTGCTTGTATATGATGAGGATCCTAAAAATGTTCGCGGGTCGTTTATTTATTACCCAGATGGAGAATACAGACAGGAAGTGTTTGACACTCGAGAAGAGGAGGGATTTGAAGGAAATGGCTACGATTGGGCATCGCTAGCTTTGGTATTTTTGGAGGAAAAAATGCCTGAATTAAGCGATGCAATAGACTTTGATCCTGAAGGAAGTATGTTTTGTGCCTATTCTTCCAAGGTGGACGCCTTGGCTAAATTCGCTTTAGGATTTAAAGAATTTTGTGATGATATCGAATCTATGAAAGACTTGTTCAGTAGAGCAGAGTTGGATTAGTTGACTAAAATCTCTTTAAATTATTTTAAAAAAGAATAGAAAGGATTTCAGATGAAGCTATCAGAAGTAGTTGAGCTAGTGGAAAATCATCCAGACCTACATCCCTATTTAGATAAAATATTAAAAAAGAATAAGAAGACCCAAGTTAGTTATCTCGAATCACTGAATCATCTGGCCTATTTACTTTATCTGGATGGTCAAGAGGAAATGGCTAAGGTATTATTAGATAGGATCATACAAGTTCCATTTGAAGGGAATTATAACAGCTGGACCTTTGTTGATAGCTCTCTAGTTTTATTGGCCTATCTGGAAAGAGAAAAAGAAAATCAGTTATTCGTCTATAAAAAACTCCTTTTATCTCCATTAGAACAAGGGGAGGAATCCACTCAAAACATAAGAAGGAGAGTTCATCAGAGATTTTTGAATGGTGATAGCTTGGAGCAAAAGCTTGCAAAAATCGAGCAAGCTTCAAGTCCTGAATCGGAAATGGAACGCCGTTTGCTATACTTGACAGATTTATTAAAAATTCACCTCTTTATTACTGAGTCAACTTGTGAAGAGACAGATATCCAGGCAAAAATTGAAGGGAATATGGAGATACTGAAGAAGTATATCAAGGATCATGAAATCTATAGCCTCTTTCCTTTTAAGGGATAAGGTGAGCTAGCAATCTTGGAGTTTAAGAAAGAATAGAATATGGAAATCAAAAAACACTTTGGGGTATACGGAGTCTGTCTTCAAGAGGGGAAACTGCTCTGTATTGTAAAAACAAGAGGCCCCTATCAACATCGCTTTGACCTACCAGGTGGTAGTCAGGAAATCGGTGAGGGATTGACAGAAACCCTCAAGAGAGAAGTTCTGGAAGAGACGGGGTATACGCTTATCCGTTATTGCAATCCTAGGATTTATGATGTGCTAGTTCATGAAGAAGGGCAAGACTTCGCCGTACATCATATCATGGCCTTTTATGATATCGTACTTGATTTAGAACGTTCTCAAAAATCACTTCCTCATGAAGTTCTTGATGGAAGTAACGATTCAGCAAATGCAATTTGGCTTCCTATCGAGCAGATTACCGAAGAAAATGCCTCTCCCTTAGTATTAAAGGTGAAGGCAGAGTTACGAGGATTTCCAGAATTGGACAAGACCTCTTACATGAATTGGAAGGTGAAAGATGAGAAACCAACTGGCTCTTAGTGGAGAACAAATTGTTGAAAAAGTTTATCCTCAACTATTTCACTATATCGGTATGATTCGTGGGGAATACTTGTTGAGAGAAATAAACCAAAACATACTATTACCAAATTGTCAGCAATTTGTAAAAGATTATTTAGAAACTATTTGCCATTTATACTCAGATGAAGAAGTCTGGTATCGATTTTCAGAGTTAACAAATGCAGAAGCAAATAGTCTAGACGGGACTAAAGAGTATTTTGACGAACGCCACCCCTTATTTGGATATAGAGGAACTAGGCGTTTACTGGCGTGTTTGGATGAATTTCAGGCTGAGGCACATGTCGTTACAGAAGTTTATCAAACCAATCCCAATCTGTCTGTTATTTTTCCTTTTGTCAATGATGCTGAACAGTTAAAACAAGCTATTAGAGTATTGCGCCAGCATGGTTTTACTGGAAAAGTTGGAACAATGATTGAATTACCGTCAGCTTATTTTGACTTGGACAGGATACTGGAAACTGGTATTTCAAAGATTGTAGTTGGAATGAATGATTTGACTTCTTTTGTTTTTGCCACTGTGAGAAATAGTCAATGGCATGATATGGAAAGTCTCATTATGTTAGAAATGCTGAGACAGATGCAGGATAAAGCAAGGATGAAAAAGATAGATTTCGCCGTAGCAGGATATCTGAATGCTTTTTTCATACAAAAAATGAATCAAATGGATATCAAGTGCATGATCCATTATAGTTCTATTCCAGAGATTTTTAATTTAAAAATTGACCATCTAGACCATCTCAAACGTGTAAAAGAAGAAAGTAAAAAAATACAAAGGAGCAACCTATGACACCTCAAGAAATGTGGAATGCCTACAAGCAAATCAACCCCTCTATCGGAGATGAGATAGATGCCTGGGCTTTTGGAGTGGAACCAGACCTTTTAGCGGATCTGGTCTTTAAAGGCGAAAAAACAGCAACAGCCTCAGCTTACGATCTTTACGCAGTAGAGGACGAACCCCTTCCCCAAGAAGGAACTTTTGATGTTATTTTAGACAGTAAGTATCAAGCTGTTTGCATCGTCGAAATTACAAAGGTTTCCGTTCAGCCTTTCCATCAAGTGTCAGCCGACCATGCCTACAAGGAAGGTGAAGGGGACAAATCTCTGTCCTATTGGCGTCAGGTTCATGAAGACTTTTTCAAAGACTGGTTAGGAGAAGCAGGTCTGGATTTTACACCTAACAGCAAGGTTGTTTTAGAAGAATTTCGCAAGGTCTACCCTCTGTAGCCTGCTATAAGGAAGAAAGTTTTGGAAATCACCGTCCAAAGCTTTTTTCTGACTAAAAATATGATAAAATAGGTATGTTTGAACTAGAGCGTTTGCTCAGAAATATAGAATAGGAGAAAATGATGCAAGCCGTAGAACATTATATTGAAAAATTTGTTCCTGAACATTATGATTTGTTTTTAGACTTGAGTCGTGAGACCAAGACTTTTTCAGGAAAAGTAACTATTACTGGTCAAGCTAAAAGTGACCGTATTTCCCTTCACCAAAAAGACCTAGAAATTGCTTCTGTTGAAGTAGCAGGTCAAGCTCGTCCATTTACAGTTGATAATGAAAACGAAGCTCTTCATATCGAACTTGAAGAAGCTGGTTCAGTTGAATTGGTTCTTGCTTTTTCAGGTAAAATCACAGATAACATGACAGGAATCTACCCATCTTACTACACAGTTGATGGTGTTAAGAAAGAAGTTTTGTCAACTCAGTTTGAAAGTCACTTTGCTCGTGAAGCCTTCCCATGTGTGGACGAACCAGAAGCCAAAGCAACCTTCGACCTGGCTCTTCGCTTTGACCAAGCAGAAGGTGAATTGGCCTTGTCTAACATGCCAGAGATTGACGTTGAAAACCGCAAGGAAACTAGTATCTGGAAATTTGAGACAACTCCACGTATGTCTTCTTACTTGCTAGCTTTCGTTGCTGGTGATTTGCAAGGGGTAACTGCTAAAACAAAAAATGGTACTTTGGTAGGTGTTTACTCAACCAAGGCGCATCCACTTTCAAACCTTGATTTCTCACTAGATATCGCTGTTCGCTCAATCGAATTTTACGAAGATTACTATGGAGTTAAGTACCCAATCCCTCAATCTCTCCACATCGCCCTTCCTGACTTCTCAGCTGGTGCTATGGAAAACTGGGGTCTTGTGACTTATCGTGAAGTTTACTTGGTTGTGGATGAGAACTCAACTTTTGCCAGCCGTCAACAAGTAGCCCTCGTCATTGCCCATGAGCTTGCTCACCAATGGTTTGGTAACCTTGTGACTATGAAGTGGTGGGATGACCTCTGGCTCAATGAAAGTTTTGCTAATATGATGGAATACGTCTGTGTGGATGCCATCGAGCCAAGTTGGAATATCTTTGAAGATTTCCAAACAAGTGGAGTGCCAGCCGCTCTTAAACGTGATGCGACAGATGGCGTTCAATCTGTCCACGTTGAAGTTAGCCACCCAGATGAAATCAATACGCTCTTCGATGGTGCTATCGTTTATGCCAAAGGAAGCCGTCTCATGCACATGCTTCGCCGTTGGTTAGGAGATGCTGATTTTGCTAAAGGTTTGCATGCTTACTTTGAAAAACACCAATACGGAAATACCATTGGTCGTGACCTTTGGAATGCACTTGGACAAGCATCTGGTCGTGATGTAGCAGCCTTCATGGATTCTTGGTTGGAGCAACCTGGTTATCCAGTCCTTACTGCTACAGTTGAAAATGATGTGTTGAAGATTTCGCAAAAACAATTCTTTATCGGTGAACACGAAGACAAGAACCGTCTCTGGGTAGTGCCACTTAACAGCAACTGGAAAGGACTACCAGATACTCTAGAAACTGAAAGTATCGAAATTCCTGGCTATGCAGCACTTCTTGCTGAAAACAAAACAGCCCTTCGTCTTAACACTGAAAATACAGCCCACTACATAACTGACTATCAAGGTGAATTGCTGGATGCTGTTCTTTCAGAATTAGTAGAACTTGATAACACAAGCAAACTTCAAATCGTCCAAGAACGTCGTTTGCTAGCTGAAGCTGGGCACATTTCATACGCAGACTTGCTTCCAGTAGTGGATCAATTGGCACAAGAAGAATCTTACCTAGTTGTTGCTGCAGTTTCTCAAGTTATTACAGCCCTTGAACGTTTCATTGATGAAGGAACAGAGGCAGAAAAAGCCTTTAAAGCCCTTATTGCTAAATTGGCTCGTTACAACTATGACCGTCTTGGCTTTGAAGCTAAAGAAGGTGAATCTGATGAGGATGAATTGGTTCGTCAATTGACAATTTCCATGATGATTCGTTCAAATGACGGGGAAGCCAGTCAAGTTGCTAGCCAAATTTTCGCAGCCCACAAGGATAATCTTTCAGGACTTCCAGCAGCTATTCGTTCACAAGTTCTCATCAATGAAATGAAACACCATGAGACTAAGGAATTGGTCGCAACTTATCTCGATCTTTATACTCATGCGACAGATGCCGCCTTTAAACGCCAATTGGCAGCTGCTCTTGCCTACAGTACAGATGCGGATAATATCCAAACCTTGATTGCTTCTTGGAAGGACAAATTTGTGGTAAAACCACAAGACTTATCAGCTTGGTACTTCCAGTTCTTAGGTCATCAAGCAACCCAGGAAACAGCGTGGTCTTGGGCGCGTGAAAACTGGGCTTGGATTAAGGCGGCCCTTGGAGGAGATATGAGCTTTGATAGCTTTGTTATTCTGCCTGCCCATGTATTTAAGACAGAGCAACGCTTGACAGAATACAAGGCCTTCTTTGAGCCACAACTTTCTGACCTTGCCCTTAGCCGTAACATCGGTATGGGAATCAAGGAAATCGCAGCACGCGTTGAATTGATCAAGCGTGAAAAAGCAGCAGTTGAAGCAGCTGTAGCTCAATATGGAAATGCTTAAAATTCAAAGATTATAAAAGATATAAAAACTCAACTTTCTCTTGAAAAAACGAGGGAAGTTGAGTTTTTTTTAAGATATTTTTGCTATAATAGGTATAATAAGGAGGAATTTTTGATGATCAAGATTCTATTAGTGGAAGATGACCTAGGCCTTTCAAATTCAGTCTTTGACTTTCTAGATGATTTTGCGGATGTCATGCAGGTTTTTGATGGTGAAGAAGGTCTCTATGAGGCTGAAAGTGGCGTTTATGATTTGATTCTATTGGACTTGATGTTGCCTGAAAAAAATGGGTTCCAAGTTTTAAAAGAATTGCGTGAAAAAGGCATTTCGACTCCTGTTCTGATCATGACAGCCAAGGAAAGTCTTGATGATAAGGGACATGGATTTGAGCTTGGGGCAGATGATTATCTAACAAAACCATTCTATCTGGAAGAGCTCAAGATGCGTATTCAGGCGCTTCTCAAACGTTCTGGCAAATTCAATGAAAACACCCTCTCTTATGGTGATTTGACAGTTAATCTATCTACCAATGAGGTTAGAGTTAATGATACTGTTGTTGAACTATTAGGTAAAGAATTTGATCTTTTGGTTTATTTCCTCCAAAATCAAAATGTGATCTTACCAAAAACACAAATTTTTGACCGTTTGTGGGGATTTGACAGTGACACAACCATCTCCGTGGTAGAAGTCTATGTATCAAAAGTTCGTAAGAAATTAAAGGGCTCAGTCTTTGCTGAAAACCTCCAAACCTTGCGTAGTGTTGGGTATATTTTAAAACATGTTTAAAAAAATTAAAAAGAATTGGTATGAGGAGGATTTTAGTTACTTTATTCGTAACTTTGGAGTATTTACTCTGATTTTCTCCGCTATGACCTTGATTATCTTACAGGTTATGCACTCCAGTCTCTACACATCGGTGGATGAAAAACTCTTATCACTGAGCAAAAATCCTCAGGACGTTATTCAATTGGCGGTCAATCGTGCAACTGAGGACGTTAAGGATTTAGGTAGTGCCAATGTTGCTCCAGCTTCTGATAAAAAACCTACGGTTAGTTCTAATACGGAAGTAATTTTATTGGACTCTAGTTTAAATCAACTAGTAGCTGGAAATCGCTTTTTAGGTCTTGATAGGGTTACATTTAATAAAAAGGATTTGAATCACATTCGACAACTTCATGTTCAGAATAGCTATGGGCAGGATGAGATTTATCGAGTGATTCTGACTGAGATGAATATTGAATCTGTCTCGACCAATATTAAGTATGCAGCGGTTTTGATGAATACCAGTCAGCTAGAGCAAATCAGTCAAAATCATGAGCAGTTAATCGTAGTAGTCATGGCCAGCTTCTGGATTTTATCACTCATAGCTAGTCTTTATCTTGCTCGCGTTAGTGTCAAACCCTTGCTTGAAAGTATGCAGAAGCAGCAGAGTTTTGTCGAAAATGCCAGTCATGAGCTACGTACTCCACTTGCTGTTCTTCAAAATCGCTTGGAAACTCTTTTTCGAAAACCGGAAGCTACTATTATGGAATCTAGCGAGAGTATTGCTTCTAGTTTAGAAGAAGTTCGAAACATGCGCTTTTTAACAACCAATCTCCTAAATTTAGCCCGCCGTGATGATGGTATCAATCCTGAACTAGGAGAAGTACAGCCAGACTTCTTTAACACAACCTTTACCAACTATGAGATGATCGCATCTGAAAATAACCGCGTTTTTCATTTTGAAAATCGCATCCATCGGACCATCATAACAGACAAGCTTCTTCTTAAGCAACTGATGACTATCTTGTTTGACAATGCTGTCAAGTATACCGAAGAAGAAGGAGTTATTTATTTTGTCATCGCTGCGACAGAGCGTAATCTCTATTTGTCAGTAGCTGATGATGGAATTGGTATTTCTGCAGTAGATAAAAAGAAAATTTTTGATCGCTTTTACAGGGTTGATAAGGCTCGTACTCGGCAAAAAGGTGGTTTTGGGTTAGGCTTATCCTTAGCCAAACAGATTGTCGATGCTCTTAAAGGAACCATCAGTGTCAAAGATAACAAACCTCATGGTACGATTTTTGAAGTAAAGATCGCTATTCAAACACCATCCAAGCGTAAAAATAAATAAGAAAAGGCTGTGACTTAGAAAGCGGTAGACCAAGTATCGCTTTTCTAGTCGCAGCTCTTTAGCTATCGTAGAAAAAATAGGTCGGGACAAAAATCCCGACCTTTTGAATCTAATATAATTTCTTCTTAATCATTGAACGTTGAACGTTTGATGCTGCTAAACTCAAGGCAATTGCTAGGCTAAAAGCTAAGACTGTATTGAACTTGAGGGCTAAAAAGATAAAGCTAAACAAGGCCAAAAAGACGCAAAAACAAGCAATGTTTACAAAGAAAAGAACTTCCTTCAAACTAGCAACGGAAGCGGTTTCTGGAACATAGTCTTGGTATAGCGTTGTTTGAGTTTCCTCTTCTTCAAACTCATACGGTTGATATTTTCTTACGGGCATGATTCTCTCCTTAACAGTACTCTTTCATTTTACCATTTTTCAAGAAAAAAATTATTACAGTAAGGTTACAAAAATAATAAGTAAATTTATCATTTTAGGGAATAGCTGATTTTTCAGAAATGTGGTATAATTTTTCTTATGGAAAAGATTATTATTACAGCAACTGCTGAAAGCATTGAACAAGTAAAAGAATTACTAGAGGCGGGAGTTGACCGCATCTATGTCGGTGAGAAAGATTTTGGACTTCGCCTACCAAAGACTTTTTCTTATGATGAACTGAGAACCATCGCTGGTCTGGTTCATGATGCCGGTAAGGAATTGATCGTAGCGGTCAATGCTCTTATGCATCAGGATATGATGGATCGTATCAAACCCTTCCTTGATTTCTTGGAAGAAATTAAAACAGACTACATTACTGTTGGAGATGCGGGTGTCTTTTATGTTGTCAATCGTGATGGTTATTCTTTTAAAACCATCTATGATGCCTCAACCATGGTAACTAGCAGTCGTCAGATTAATTTCTGGGGACAAAAGGCTGGCGCTTCTGAGGCAGTATTGGCTCGTGAAATTCCATCAGCTGAACTCTTTAAAATGCCTGAAATCTTGGAAATTCCTGCTGAAGTTTTGGTTTACGGTGCTAGTGTCATCCACCACTCTAAGCGTCCACTCCTGCAGAATTACTATAATTTTACTCAGATTGATGATGAAAAAACACGTCAACGCGACCTCTTCTTAGCAGAGCCTAGTGATCCAGATAGTCACTACTCAATTTTTGAAGACAATCATGGAACTCACATTTTTGCTAATAACGACCTTGATTTAATGACCAAATTGCCAGAACTAGTAGAGCATGGATTTACCCACTGGAAACTGGAAGGTCTCTACACTCCAGGCCAAAACTTTGTAGAAATCGCAAAACTCTTTATCCAAGCGCGCAATTTGATTCAAGAAGGGAACTTTACTCATGACCAGGCCTTCTTGCTTGATGAAGAAGTTCGCAAGCTCCATCCTAAAAATCGTTTCTTGGATACTGGATTTTATGACTATGACCCTGATATGGTTAAGTAAACATCACAAAACCCGAAATAAAATGTTCGGGTTTTTCTAGTACAAGGATGAATTTGAAGCGTATTCATGATATAATAGAAGTAGCTCTATTTGGAGGTGTATAAGTGGAAAATCTGAAAAAAATGGCAGGGATTAAAGCTGCCGAGTTCGTCAAAGATGGTATGGTTGTCGGGCTTGGAACAGGCTCAACTGCCTACTATTTCGTAGAAGAAATAGGTCGTCGTATCAAGGAAGAAGGCCTACAGATTACAGCTGTAACGACTTCTAGTGTGACCAGCAAGCAGGCAGAAGGACTCAATATTCCTCTTAAGTCAATTGATCAAGTGGACTTTGTAGACCTGACAGTTGATGGTGCAGATGAAGTAGACAGTCAGTTTAACGGCATCAAAGGCGGTGGTGGGGCCCTTCTCATGGAAAAGGTTGTCGCAACTCCATCTAAAGAATATATCTGGGTAGTTGATGAAAGTAAGCTAGTAGAGAAACTCGGTGCCTTTAAATTACCAGTAGAGGTTGTTCAATATGGTGCCGAACAGGTCTTCCGTCGATTTGAGCGAGCTGGCTATAAACCGAGCTTCCGCGAAAAGGATGGCCAACGTTTTGTGACGGATGTGCAAAACTTTATCATCGATTTGGCCTTGGAAGTGATTGAAGACCCAATTGCTCTTGGACAAGAATTGGACCATGTCGTTGGTGTCGTCGAGCATGGCTTGTTTAACCAAATGGTGGATAAGGTCATCGTTGCTGGACAAGAGGGCGTTCAGATTTTAACTTCAACAAAAGCAAAATAAAAAGGAGACACACTATGCCAAAATTTAATCGTATTCACTTGGTGGTACTCGATTCTGTAGGAATCGGTGCGGCACCAGATGCTAATAACTTTGTCAACGCTGGTGTTCCTGATGGTGCATCAGACACGCTTGGACACATTTCAAAATCAGTAGGTTTGAATGTTCCAAATATGGCAAAACTTGGTCTTGGGAATATTCCTCGCGAAACACCATTAAAGACAGTTCCAGCTGAGAGCAATCCAACAGGTTATGCGACTAAGCTTGAAGAGGTATCTCTAGGTAAAGATACCATGACTGGTCACTGGGAAATCATGGGGCTCAATATCACTGAACCTTTCGATACTTTCTGGAATGGATTCCCAGAGGAAATCCTTACTAAAATCGAAGAATTTTCAGGACGTAAGGTTATTCGTGAAGCCAACAAACCATACTCAGGAACAGCTGTCATCGATGACTTCGGACCACGCCAAATGGAAACTGGGGAATTGATTATCTATACTTCAGCTGACCCTGTTTTACAAATTGCTGCCCATGAAGACATCATCCCTTTGGATGAACTCTACCGTATCTGTGAATACGCTCGTTCTATTACCCTTGAGCGTCCTGCCCTTCTAGGTCGTATCATTGCTCGTCCATATGTTGGTGAGCCTGGAAACTTCACACGTACGGCTAACCGTCGTGACTTGGCTGTATCTCCATTTGCCCCAACTGTTTTGGACAAGTTGAACGAAGCTGGTATCGATACCTATGCAGTTGGTAAGATTAACGATATCTTCAATGGTGCAGGTATCAACCACGATATGGGTCACAATAAGTCAAATAGTCATGGAATTGATACACTATTGAAGACTATGGGACTTCCTGAATTTGAAAAAGGGTTCTCCTTCACAAACTTGGTAGACTTTGATGCTTTATATGGACACCGTCGTGATCCACACGGCTATCGTGATTGTTTGCATGAGTTTGATGAGCGCTTGCCAGAAATTATGGCAGCAATGAGAGAAGACGATCTTCTTTTGATTACTGCTGACCACGGAAATGACCCAACCTATGCTGGTACTGACCATACTCGTGAATATATTCCACTTTTAGCATACAGTCCATCCTTTAAAGGCAATGGATTAATTCCAGTTGGACACTTCGCTGACATCTCAGCAACGATTGCAGAGAACTTTGGTGTTGAAAAAGCCATGATCGGTGAAAGTTTCTTAGATAAATTAGTTTAAGATGATTCGCTACGCTCTACTTGTTAGGGGAATTAATGTCGGTGGAAAGAACAAGGTGGTCATGGCTCAATTGCGTCAAGAATTGACGGAGTTGGGATTAGAAAATGTAGCAACCTACATCAATAGTGGCAATATTTTCTTTAATAGCATTGTGCCTAGAACTAAATTAATAGAGAATTTACAGGCTTTCTTTGAAAGACGCTATCCATTTATTCAGAGTTTTTCCTTGCTGAGTCTTGAAGACTATGAAGCAGAGTTGAAGAATCTACCAGCTTGGTGGACCAAAGATTTAGCACGAAAGGATGTTCTCTTTTATACTGAGGGACTGGATATCAAGCAAGTCATTGAGAAAGTCGAAAGTATGGAACTGGTAGATGAAGTGCTTCATTTCGGGAAACTGGGAATATTCTGGGGCAAATTCTCAGAAGAAACCTATAGCAAAACAGCCTATCACAAGTACCTGCTTAAGATGCCTTTCTATCGTAATATTACTATTCGAAATGCAAAAACTTTTGACAAAATTGGTCAATTTTTAAAACATAAAGAAGGAGATACCTAATGACATTATTAAATAAAATAAATGAAACAGCAGCATTTTTGAAGGGCAAAGGAATCGAAGCTCCTGAGTTCGGCTTGATTCTTGGATCAGGACTTGGAGAACTTGCTGAAGAAATCGAGAATCCAGTTGTAGTAGACTATGCAGATATTCCAAACTGGGGTCGTTCAACAGTAGTCGGTCACGCTGGTAAATTGGTATATGGAGAACTTTCAGGTCGCAAGGTCTTGGCTCTTCAAGGTCGTTTCCATTTCTACGAAGGAAATCCTCTCGAAGTCGTGACTTTCCCAGTACGTGTGATGAAAGTTCTCGGATGTGAAGGTGTCATTGTAACCAATGCAGCTGGTGGTATCGGCTTTGGTCCTGGTACTTTGATGGCTATCACTGACCACATCAATATGACAGGCCAAAACCCTCTAATCGGTGAAAACTTGGATGACTTCGGTCCACGATTCCCAGACATGTCAAAAGCCTACACTCCAAAATATCGTGCTACAGCTCATGCAGTTGCTGAAAAACTTGGTGTTAAACTTGATGATGGTGTTTATATCGGTGTAACTGGTCCAACGTATGAAACCCCAGCTGAAATCCGTGCATATAAGACACTTGGTGCAGATGCGGTTGGTATGTCCACTGTTCCTGAAGTTATCGTGGCAGCTCACTCTGGCTTGAAAGTTCTTGGTATTTCATGTATTACCAACTTTGCGGCTGGTTTCCAAGAGGAACTTAACCACGAAGAAGTAGTAGAAGTTACCGAACGTGTCAAAGGAGACTTCAAAGGATTGCTGAAAGCTATTCTTGCAGAATTGTAAGACTATGAGAGTACGACTCCAAAGTATGCCCTATGGACTGAGAGTGCTTCTAGCCACTTTATCATTAGGAATAGGGACGGGTCTGGTCGGAATTGCCTGTCATTATCTACTAGAAGGGGTGCAAGGGCTGGCCTTTGGCCAAGATAAGTCGGATTTACTCCAGCAATTTCAAGAAGCTGGAGGTCTCCGTAGATTTTTGGTCTTATGTGTGACTGGGTGCTTTGCAACTGCCTTCTGGCATATCCTGCAAAAGCGTTATAAGATTCTGTCTATTCGCCAGCAAATTGACTTAGCTGGAGACAGGGAACCAGCGCCCTTAGCCCACCTCCTTCATGCAGGGATGCAGGTTGCGATTGTCGGAGCAGGTGCATCGGTCGGAAAAGAAGGAGCACCACGTGAGGTTGGGGCTCTTCTAGCTGGTCGCTTGGCGAAAGGTTTTTCTCTAGCCCTCAAAGAGCGAAAAGTCTTGGTCGCCTGTGGTGCTGGAGCTGGTTTAGCTGCGGTCTATCAAGTTCCCTTTGCCAGTAGCTTGTTCGTCTTTGAGATCTTAGGACTCGCCTACAGTTGGCAGAACCTTCTACTGGTTTTGACCAGCACTTATCTGGCCACCTGGGTCGCTCAGTCCATCGTTGGTCAGGAGGCTATTTATCACCTGTTCGCAGTCTCATGGTCGGCTAGCAGTTTCTTACAGGCTATTGTGATTGCTTTCTTGGTCACTCCCTTGGCTCTGGTCTTTGCTTTCCTCGCCAAGCGGGCTAGTCACAAACGGCGGAAGGATGGGACGGTCCTTTGGGCTCTTCCGCTAGCCTTTCTAGCGCTGGGGAGCCTAGTAGCCTTTTTCCCTATTTTTATGGGAAATGGCCAGGTACTGGCGCAAGCCCTCTTGTCTAGTCAGCTGATTCCTTATCTTCCACTGATTCTTGCAGTGAAGGGGCTTCTGGTTTATCTCCTCTTGCGCAATGGTGCCTATGGGGGAACCTTGACACCATCATTTGCCCTTGGGATTGGATCTGGCTATCTAGTGACCTTGCTTTTGACAGTCCTTGGGATTCATCTGGATCCAGCTATAGGGATGTTACTTGGAGCGACCGTCTTTTTAGGAACGACCTTAGACGCTCCTCTGACAGCCATTGCCCTGAGCCTTGGATTTACTGGCCAAACTTGGAGTTTGACAATCCCGCTTGTACTTGCGGCTGGTCTGTCTTATGTGATTCGAAAGAGATGGGAGAAGAAACGATGAAGGTACATTTTGTACTGCATGAAAACTTTGAAGTGCCGGGCGCTTATCTAAAATGGGCGCAGGAGCGTGGCCATCAAGTGACCACGACCAAAGTCTATGAGAATGAAGCTCTACCAGAGACAGTGGATGAGATCGACTTTTTGATCGTCATGGGAGGACCTCAATCGCCAGATGAAGATCGAGAAGCTTTTCCATACTACGATCCTCAGGCAGAGATCGAGTTGATTCAAAAAGCCATCAAGGCAGATCGTTATATTGTTGGGGTCTGTCTTGGTGCCCAGCTCTTGTCTGTTGCTTATGGCGCGGAGTATGAACACAGTCCTGAGCTCGAGATTGGTGTTTATCCTGTGACCTTGACACCGGATGGTCTAGCAGATCCGCATGTCCGCTTGTTGGGAGAAACTCTTGAAACCGGTCATTGGCATGGCGATATGCCAGGATTGACAGAGGATGCTGTCGTTCTTGCGACGACCAAAGGGTGTCCTCGTCAGATGATTCGCTTCAGTCCTAAACACTATGCCTTCCAAGCCCACTTGGAATTTGATCCAGAAGCAGTCAATCTCTTGATTGCTGCAGACGGGGAAGATGTTATAGAAAAACAAAGTCAAAAATTGACCTTTGTTCAAAAACCTGAAGCCATTCGTGCTTACGATTATCGAGAAATGAATGCCAAACTATATGAATTTTTGGATTCATTAACAAAATAAATATAAAAGAAAGGTAGAGCATGTGTTCAGATTTGAACATGAGCGGAAAGCTCTCCTAATTACTCAATAAAAAAAGAAAGGATGGGTTAACCGTATTCGCTGAACTGAATACGGGCGGAGAACTGTGTAAAAAAGATAAACTGTCTAGCATCTGCGATGCGTCGTCAGTTTCCTATTTTTACTTTGTTCTCTGTCGCCTGTCTTGTATATCAAAAAGAAAGGTAGAGCGTGTGTTCAAATTTGAACACGAGCGGAAAGCTTTTCTAAAAACAAAAATGAAAGGAAGGGTAGTTCGGGTTTGAATTGAAGCCGGTCTAATCTTCTCAATACTATCAAAATTAAGAAAGAAAGGAATTGAACCCACCCTAAAAGCAGTGGGGAAAAGATAGTTGGTCTAGCGAGCATCGCTCACTGCGCCCAACTTCTATTTTCCCTTCGCTTTTTGACGGGTTTGGTATCTTTCCACGTATCACTTTTAGAATAAAGAAAGGTAGAGCATGTGTTCAGATTTGAACACGAGCGGAAAGCTCGGAAAATAGATAATCTGACTGAGAAATCAGGATTTCTCGTCAGATTCCTAATTTTCAGTCGCTTTCTGGTCGCTCTTTGTATCATAAACTATGTCTATCCATATTGCTGCTAAGCAAGGTGAAATTGCTGATAAAATTCTTCTTCCTGGGGATCCTCTTCGTGCGAAATTTATCGCTGAGAATTTCCTTGAAGATGCTGTTTGCTTTAACAAAGTCCGTAACATGTTTGGTTACACAGGTACTTACAAAGGTCACCGTGTATCTGTTATGGGAACAGGGATGGGTATGCCCTCAATCTCTATTTATGCACGTGAATTGATCGTGGACTACGGTGTGAAAAAATTGATCCGTGTCGGAACGGCTGGTTCTTTGAATGAGGACGTTCACGTTCGTGAGTTGGTCTTGGCACAAGCAGCTGCTACCAATTCAAATATCATCCGCAACGACTGGCCTCAATACGATTTTCCTCAAATTGCTAGCTTTGATTTGCTAGATAAAGCCTACCATATTGCCAAAGACCTCGGCATGACTACTCACGTCGGAAATGTTTTGTCATCAGATGTCTTCTACTCAAACTACTTTGAGAAGAATATCGAACTTGGTAAGTGGGGAGTAAAAGCGGTGGAAATGGAAGCAGCGGCGCTGTACTATCTTGCTGCCCAACACCATGTTGATGCTCTTGCTATCATGACTATTTCAGATAGTTTGGTTAATCCAGATGAAGATACAACTGCAGAAGAGCGTCAAAATACTTTCACAGATATGATGAAGGTTGGTCTAGAAACTTTGATTGCAGACTAAAGTTAGATTCCATTCATGTGATTACTCTTGTTCTCAAAATGATAAGCATGTTCATTGCTTCAATCTTCTAATAGATGAGAATAAGAACTTTGAAGAAAGCCTAATTGTGTCAAAGAACCGAGACTAGTCAGTTTAATATCTTAATCATAATCAAATAAAGTTGGAAGCCAAGTTGATAAGAGGTCAAGGCTTTCAACTTTTTAACTTGAAAATTCCTAGGAGTACAAAATGGATAAAATTGCACAACTACAGGAAATCATTGACCAAAGTCAAAGAATTGTCTTTTTCGGTGGTGCAGGAGTTTCTACAGAATCTAATATTCCAGATTTTCGAAGTTCTGATGGTGTTTATAGTCTTAAGTTGGGACGCCATTTTTCTGCCGAGCAATTGGTTTCACGCACCATGTTTGAACGCTATCCAGAGGACTTTTTTGATTTCTACAAAAAATATCTCGTCTATCCAGATGCCAAGCCAAATTTAGCACATAATTATCTAGCGTCGTTAGAAAAAACAGGTAAATTAAAAGCAATTGTGACGCAAAATATTGATAGCTTGCATGAAATGGCGGGTTCTGAAAATGTTTTGAAACTGCATGGTAGTGCAGATCGAAATTACTGTTTGGGCTGTCATCACTTTTATGATTTGGATGATTTTTTGGCACTTGAAGGTCCAGTTCCCCATTGTTTATATTGTGGTAAAGTGGTCAAACCTGATGTAACCCTTTATGAGGAATCGCTAGATATGGACGTATTTAGTCGAGCAGCTCGAGCCATTCAGCAAGCAGATTTATTGATTATTGGAGGAACTTCCTTAGTCGTTTATCCTGCAGCTAACCTCATCAATTATTTTTCAGGGTCAAATCTTGTCGTTATCAACAAGTCCAGCACCCCTCAAGATAGCCAAGCTGATTTAGTTATCGAAGGTAAGATCGGAGAAGTTTTTTCTAAATTGAGACAATAAAAAACTGAAAGAAGTAGAACTATACTTCCTTCAGTTTTTTTGTATCACGCCTCAGAAACTATGAACAAGATTCTCTCCATTTATCGGGGAATCTCAAATTTGATTTATAAATTGATTAAGCTCTTTTTGATTGCTGATGATTGTGACTTTATCAGCATACTCACGACAAAGCTGGTTGTACTGTTTTTGGTGAGAAAAAGTTCGTCCATCCCAGAGAATCCAACGGATAAATTCCCAATTGAATTGCTCGGGGCATCCCGCTGCCATACTTTCTCTAACTTTTCCTCTGTACTTTAAATACCGCTTAAAGGCTCTTAGCAGACAATTCCACGCAGAGAAGTTTAAAAAGATGATCTGGTCAGCTTGCTCCATTCTTTCCTCATAGCAACACCAAGAGTAGTTGCCATCAATGATCCAATCTTTGTGTTTGGTAAGGAAAGTCTCCATCTCCTTAAGCATCCAGTCACGGTCACTGTCCTGCCAACCAGGCTGAAATTGAAGGGTGTCCATATGAAGTTTTGGAATAGAGTAGTGCTTGGCCAGTTTTTCTGCAAGAGTAGATTTACCTGATCCTGAATATCCGATGATAGATATTTTCATAATGACCTCCAGAAAAATGTGTACAAAAAAAGCTCCGAGGAGCTCATTTTGTATGCAGTTAAAGATTAACCAAGTTTAGCTGCAAGACGTGCTTTATCACGGCTAGCTTTGTTTTTGTGGATCAAACCTTTAGTTTCTGCTTTATCGATAGCTGAGCTGGCAGCACGGTAAAGTTCTTCAGATGGGTTTGCTTCAAAAGCTTTGATAGCAGTACGCATAGCTGATTTTTGAGCTGAGTTCTTTTCGTTTTGTTTAACGTTCAATTCAGCGCGTTTGATAGCTGATTTAATGTTTGCCAATGTTCTTACCTCCATTTTTACTAACTATACCATTATATCTGAAAACTTACGTTTTGACAAGGGAAAATTATTTTTTTAAGTAAATTTCATCAATTTCGTGATTTTTAGATTTATGGAGAATGACCTCGGCTCGATTTCGTGTCGGTTCAATGTAATTTTGGAGATTGGTGAGGTTAATACTGGTCCAAACTTGGTGAGCAAAATCCTTGACTTCACTAAGAGGAAGTTGAGTGAAACGGTAGTAATAGTTGCCTGGATCATCTTGAGCAAAGCTAAGGAGTTTTAAGAATCGATCCAAATACCAACTTTCAATGTCTTCGACAGCGGCATCGACATAGATTGAAAAGTCAAAGAAATCAGTAATATAGAGACGGGCATTATGTGGATTTTGGAATACGTTGATTCCTTCAACAATGACAAAATCAGCAGCTTCTACTCGTTGTTTTTGACCTGGCACGATATCATAGATTTCATGGGAATAAACAGGTATATCAACATCCTGCCCATTTTTAAGTTGGTCTAGGAAATTGAGCAAAGCTTCCATGTCGTAACTCTCAGGAAAACCCTTGCGGTTGAGAATGTCTTGCTCAATTAAGACACTATTTGGGTATAAAAAACCATCTGTAGTAACTAGTTCAACACTTGCTCCAGGAACGATACGAGACAGCAAAATTTGCAAGAGCCGACTAGTAGTTGACTTACCTACGGCAACACTTCCTGAAATTCCAATAATAAAGGGCTGTTTTTTGCTCTCTCTTTGAAGGAAAATGCCTTTTGAGAAGGCAAGGTCTTCTTTGGAACGTTTGTAAATCTGAATCAGATGTGCCAGTGGCAGATAGATATCTGTAACGTCTTGAAGGCTAATCTGGTCATTGAAACTCTTAATAGAATCTAACTCTTCCTCGGTCAAGGGAGGAGTTGTTTTGCGATGCAAGGATTGCCAAGTTTCGCGGTTTATCCTTTCAAAATGTAAAAATTCGTTGGTCATTTATTTTCCCCTAGATATTTTGTCTATCATACCATAAAAAGCTAAAAAAATAAAGCGGTTTCTTGAATGTGGTAAGTCAGTAGTATATACTATAAGTAGATAGAGAATGAACAATTTATTGATGAAGTAGGAGCTGATTTCTCCTGATTTTATCAGCTAATAAAGAGAGATTTTTAGTTCACAACTTATAGGAGGTGTACTATGAAAATCATAAAAAGTTACATATTGGAACTCTGTTTTATTTTAAGTTTTGCTTTACCTTTTATAAAAGGAGTAAATGTGGATAATGGTAGACGTTGTGTGGAAATTTATTACGGTTTTACATTTTTAATGGATTATTCCATTGTAACAACTATTTTCATTTGTTCACTCCTCATTGCATGGTTGTTAAGGAAAGGTTGGACAAAATTCCTTGCTGCTGGTAGTTATTTATTTTTGATTTTGTGGATTGCTACAGAGGGTTATTTATTTCGCATGTCAATAGAAGATTTGATACGCCTGTGGACAAGTTTGGAAATCCTGACACAAACTTATCAGTTGGGCTTTTATCTAAACATCTTGTTGGGAATCCTGTTGATAATTAAGTATTTGAAGGTAAAGCAATAGTAATCAAAATGCGTCTGATTTTAGACAATAAATTTGTTGTTTTATCCTGACTGTGATACCTTGTAGCTCCCAATGACTTGTCATTCGTTTCCAATAATTGATTGAGATTGAAGAATAGCGCTTTCTTTGTTAAAATCTAAGAGGGAAAACCTATAAAGGAGAACTAAGATGAAAGCTAGATTAAGAGAAAAAACGCTGGTTTTTATCAGCCTATTTGTAGTTGTTTTATGGTTATCACCAAACTGGGTGAATTTCTCCTTTTCAATAGGACCTTACTCCTATAACTGGACCACTTTTGTTCTTTTTATTTTATTGCCCCTCGTAGGTCTTGGCTACCTTGTGTTAGCTTTCTTTAAAAGAAAGTGGTGGCTCTTCTTTTTTGGTTTAGCTTGTATCTTTGCTTTTCCGATTACTATGGCAGTAGGGAGCTTTTTACTAGGTCCCTAATCCTAATCAGAACTTATATTATTTTTGAAAAAATACAATGTGATTTAAGGACTTGATACCTTTGCAAACGATTTACAAATAACTTATTTTTATGGTAAAATAGTATCATGAGTAAAATGTATTATGCAGAAAATCCAGATGCAGCCCATGATGTTCATGAGCTTAGAGTTGAGCTACTTGGGCAAAAGATGACCTTTTTGACAGATGCTGGTGTCTTTAGTAAAAAAATGATTGACTTTGGAAGTCAGTTGTTGTTAAGATGCCTTGATGTTGAAAAAGGTGAAAAAATTCTTGATGTTGGTTGTGGCTATGGTCCAATAGGCTTGTCTTTGGTCAAGGCTTATGGTGCCCAAGCAACTATGGTGGATATCAATAATCGTGCCCTGGATTTAGCCCAGCAAAATGCAGTAAAAAACAAGGTTCAAGCGACTATCTTCCAGTCTAATATTTATGAGCAGGTAGAGGGACAATTTAACCATGTCATTTCGAATCCGCCCATACGTGCAGGCAAGCAAGTAGTTCACGAAATCATCGAAAAAAGTATAGACTTTTTAGTAGATGGTGGAGATTTGACGATCGTTATCCAGAAAAAACAAGGAGCCCCAAGTGCCAAAAGTAAGATGGAAGACGTATTTGGCAATTGCGAGGTTGTAAAGAAAGATAAGGGATATTACATCCTTAGAAGTGTAAAAGAATGAGAGCAGTAGATCTAATCCAGAAAAAAAGAGACGGACAAGAACTCAGTTCCAATGAAATCCAATGGCTGATTGAAGGTTATGTTGCAGGAACTGTTCCTGATTACCAGATGTCAGCCTTTGCTATGGCTGTTTATTTCCAAGGCATGACCACTAGAGAGATTTCTGACTTAACCATGAACATGGTCAAGACAGGTCAGGAGTTTGATTTGTCTGCTATTGAAGGTATCAAGGTTGATAAACACTCTACGGGTGGTGTTGGTGACAAGGTAACTTTAATCCTAGCACCCTTGGTAGCCAGTTTTGATGTCCCAGTTGCTAAGATGAGTGGTCGAGGTTTGGGACACACAGGTGGAACAATTGATAAATTAGAGTCCATTAAAGGATTTCAAGTAGAGCGAAGTCAAGATGATTTTATCAAACAAGTCCAGAATATTGGGGTTTCAGTTATTGGGCAATCCGATCAACTGGTTAAGGCTGACAAACTTCTCTATGCCCTTCGAGATGTAACTGCGACCGTTGATACTATTCCACTGATTGCTAGTTCGGTCATGAGTAAAAAAATTGCAGCTGGAGCTGATGCTATCTTACTTGATGTAACAGTGGGTGAAGGTGCCTTTATGAAGACAGTTGATGAGGCACGCCAACTGGCTCAAACCATGGTAAACCTTGGTAAGGCTGTAGGTCGTAAGACAGTAGCAGTTATTACTGATATGAGTCAACCTTTGGGACGTGCCATTGGTAATCGTTTAGAAATCCTAGAAGCTCTGGAAATTCTTCAAGGTAAAGGCCGTCAAGATATTAGCCACTTTATCTGTGAGTTGGCCCAGATTATGTTATCATTAGCAAATGTTGAAAAAACTATTGAGGAAGTAAGGCAACATCTTGAAAATGGGCAGGCCCTCAAGAAATTTGAAGAGATGGTTCTAGCTCAGGGTGGAGACCTAGAAGACCTCTATCGTCCAGTAAAAGTTGACCATGTAGTTGATATTCCTGCTCAAGAAGACGGACTTATCGCAGAACTTCCAGCCATGGAGTTTGGTCTTTTTGCTATGAGATTGGGTGCTGGTCGTGCCGTTAAAACAGATGCTCTTGACTATGAGACAGGGATTGTTTTTGAGAAGAAAGTTGGAGAATCAGTCAAAAAAGGTGAAATTGTCGCAAAAGTATATGCAAATGGCAAAATTTCTCCGGAACTAGTTACAGATTTCCAAAAATATGTTAAAATTAAAATGAGTGATGAAGTGATAAAATCGCGTGAAATCATCGAAATTATCTCCTAATTTAAGGAAAATCCGAAATGAAATTAAATAAATATATTGATCATACGCTTTTAAAGCAAGATGCGACCGAACAACAAATCGATCGTTTGCTATCTGAAGCAAGAAAGTACGATTTTGCCAGTGTTTGTGTCAATCCTTGCTGGGTTTCGAATGCAAAAACTGCACTCGTAGATACTGATGTCAAGGTTTGTACAGTAGTAGGATTCCCTCTTGGAGCTACAACTTCAGCTGTCAAAGCTTATGAAACCAAAGAAGCAATCCAAAATGGTGCTGATGAAATTGATATGGTTATCAATGTTGGTGCACTCAAATCAGGAAATGCTGCATTAGTTGAGTCAGATATTCGAGCTGTTGTTGAAGCAAGCGGAGACAAACTGGTTAAGGTTATTATCGAGACTTGTTTGTTAACTGATGAGGAGAAAGTTTTGGCTTGCCAACTCGCTCAAAAGGCAGGGGCAGACTTTGTCAAGACATCAACAGGCTTCTCAACAGGTGGTGCAACCCTACCGGATGTTCAATTAATGCGCCAGACAGTTGGACCTGATATGGGGGTTAAGGCTGCTGGTGGAGCTCGTTCTTATGCAGATGCAGTCGCCTTTGTTGAAGCTGGAGCTACTCGTATCGGAACATCTTCTGGTGTAGCAATCTTAAAAGGAGAGTTAGCAGATGGCGACTACTGAGTTGATTGACTTAGCGATTAAGACTAGTAAAAACGCCTATGTACCCTATTCACATTTTCCGATTGGTGCTGTTTTGGTTGCCAAGGACGGTAGTGTTTATACAGGATGCAATATTGAAAATGCTAGCTACCCCTTGACCAACTGTGGTGAGAGAACAGCTATTTTTAAAGCTATCTCCGAAGGACAACGTGAGTTTTCAGAGTTGATTGTTTACGGTCAAACTGAGAAACCTATTTCTCCTTGTGGAGCTTGTCGCCAAGTTATGGTCGAATTTTTTGAACAAGATCTAAAGGTGACTCTAGTTGCCAAAGATAAATCGACGGTCGAGATGACGGTCGGGGAATTACTTCCATACTCATTTACAGACTTGCATTAGTCTGCGTCACTCTTTGAGTGACAAGGTCCTTGTGGCCAATCAATCCATACTTGCAACTTCGTTGCGCATCTTATTTAGGAGGTTCAGTAATGAACAAGAAACAATGGCTAGGCCTTGGTCTAGTTGCAGTAGCAGCATTTGGACTTGCTGCATGTGGTAATCGCTCTTCTCGTAACGCAGCTTCTTCATCTTCTGATTTGAAGACTAAAGCAGCTATCGTTACAGATACTGGTGGTGTTGACGACAAATCATTCAACCAATCAGCTTGGGAAGGTCTTCAAGCTTGGGGTAAAGAACACAACCTTTCAAAAGACAATGGTTACACTTACTTCCAATCAACAAGTGAAGCTGACTACGCTAACAACTTGCAACAAGCAGCTGGAAACTACAACTTAATCTATGGTATTGGTTTTGCACTTAAAAATGCAGTTGCAGATGCTGCAAAAGAACATACAGACTTAAACTATGTTTTGATTGACGATGTGATTAAAGATCAAAAGAATGTTGTAAGTGCTACTTTTGCTGATAACGAAGCAGCTTACCTTGCAGGTGTGGCTGCAGCTAAAACTACAAAAACTAAACAAATTGGTTTTGTAGGTGGTATGGAATCTGAAGTTATCTCACGTTTTGAAGCTGGTTTCAAAGCAGGTGTTGCCTCTGTTGACTCATCTATCAAGGTTCAAGTAGACTATGCTGGTTCATTTGGTGATGCTGCTAAAGGTAAAACTATCGCTGCTGCTCAATACGCAGCTGGTGCAGACGTAGTATACCAAGTAGCTGGTGGTACTGGTGCGGGTGTATTCTCAGAAGCTAAATCTTTGAATGAAAGCAAAAACGAAGGCGAAAAAGTTTGGGTTATCGGTGTAGACCGTGACCAAGCAGAAGAAGGTAAATACACTTCTAAAGATGGTAAAGAATCAAACTTCGTACTTGCTTCTACTTTAAAACAAGTTGGTACAGCTGTAAAAGACCTTGCCAACAAAGCTGAAAAAGGTGAATTTCCTGGTGGTCAAGTGATCGTTTACTCATTGAAGGATAAAGGGGTTGATCTAGTAACAACTAACCTTTCTGAAGAAGGTAAAAAAGCTGTTGAAGATGCAAAAGCTAAAATCCTTGATGGAAGTGTAAAAGTTCCTGAAAAATAATGGATGAAAGTCATTTCTTAGGGGAGCGGCCTGTGGCCGCTTCTTTAAGAATTGAGACAAATTGTTTTGTCTCAATAGAGCTTGCTAAATCTCTTTAGCAGGTTTTATTGAAATAAAATAAAACTCTGAAAGGAAGAGCACATGGCACACGAAAATGTCATTGAGATGCGTGAAATTACCAAAGTTTTCGGTGAATTTGTCGCTAACGACAAGATTAACCTTGAACTTCGTAAAGGTGAAATTCATGCACTTTTAGGAGAAAATGGAGCTGGGAAGTCCACTCTTATGAACATGCTAGCAGGGCTTCTAGAACCAACTAGTGGTGAAATTGTGGTCAACGGTCAAGTTGTAAAACTAGACTCGCCATCAAAAGCAGCTAGCTTAGGAATTGGGATGGTTCACCAGCACTTTATGTTGGTTGAAGCTTTCACAGTTGCTGAAAATATCATTTTGGGAAGTGAATTAACCAAAAATGGTGTCCTAGATATTGCTCGAGCAACTCGAGAAATTAACGAACTATCGGAGCGTTATGGTCTTGCTGTGGATCCTTCTGCCAAAGTAGCAGATATCTCTGTTGGCGCTCAACAACGTGTTGAAATCCTAAAGACACTTTATCGTGGTGCCGATATTCTTATCTTTGATGAACCAACTGCCGTTTTGACGCCATCAGAAATCGATGAGTTGATGGCCATCATGAAGAACCTTGTCAAAGAAGGCAAATCAATCATCTTGATTACCCATAAGTTGGATGAGATTCGCGCAGTATCTGATCGTGTTACAGTTATCCGCCGTGGTAAGTCTATCGAAACAGTTGAGATTGCTGGTGCGACTAACGCTGACTTGGCAGAAATGATGGTAGGGCGTTCAGTTTCCTTCAAAACTGTGAAGCAGGCACCTCAACCAAAAGAAGTTGTACTGTCCATTAAAGACTTGGTTGTTAATGAAAACCGTGGCGTTCCTGCTGTTAAAAATCTCTCACTCGATGTTCGAGCTGGTGAAATTGTCGGAATTGCCGGTATTGATGGGAATGGTCAGTCTGAATTGATTCAAGCTATCACAGGACTTCGTAAGATTGAATCTGGTAGCGTAGAGTTGAAAGGCCAATCTATCGTAGGTTTGCATCCTCGCCAAATCACTGAACTAAGCGTAGGTCACGTTCCTGAAGACCGTCACCGTGATGGTCTGGTTTTGGAAATGATGATTTCTGAAAATATCGCTCTTCAAACCTACTATAAGGAACCTCTTAGCAAAAAGGGAATTTTAAATTATACGAATATCATTGACTATGCAAAAAAATTGATGCAGGAGTTTGATGTTCGTGCTGCTAGCGAGATTGTTCCAGCTTCGGCCCTTTCTGGAGGAAATCAACAAAAAGCAATCATCGCTCGGGAGATTGATCGAAATCCTGATCTCCTCATCGTCAGCCAACCAACTCGTGGTTTGGACGTCGGTGCCATTGAGTACATTCACAAACGCTTGATTCAAGAACGGGATAATGGAAAAGCTGTCCTTGTAGTCAGCTTTGAACTAGACGAGATTCTAAATGTCTCAGATAGAATCGCTGTTATTCATGATGGTAAGATTCAAGGGATCGTAACACCAGAAACAACCAACAAGCAAGAACTTGGTGTCTTGATGGCTGGTGGTGAATTGGAAAAAGGAGAAGAGTGATGTCTAAAAAATTACAACAAATTTCGGTTCCCTTGATTTCTGTTATCCTTGGAATCTTGCTTGGAGCCATCGTCATGTGGATTTTTGGCTACGATGCTATTTGGGGTTATGAAGAGTTGTTCTACACAGCCTTCGGTAGTGTTCGTGGAATCGGTGAAATTTTCCGTGCCATGGGACCATTAGTCTTGATTGCTCTTGGATTTGCAGTTGCGAGTCGTGCTGGCTTCTTTAACGTTGGTCTTCCAGGACAAGCACTCGCTGGTTGGGTTATGAGTGGTTGGTTTGCTCTTTCGAATCCGGATTTACCACGTCCATTGTTGATTCTTGCGACAGTTGTCATTGCGCTGGTTGCTGGAGGAATTGTTGGCGCCATTCCTGGTATTTTAAGAGCTTATCTTGGAACATCTGAAGTTATCGTAACCATCATGATGAA
The DNA here is from genome assembly GCF_001073085.1 of Streptococcus pseudopneumoniae. GTDB lineage: Bacteria > Bacillota > Bacilli > Lactobacillales > Streptococcaceae > Streptococcus > Streptococcus pseudopneumoniae_M. The sequence continues at coordinate 3,844 of NZ_JVFV01000041.1, read as the reverse complement.
CTACATTGTTCTCTATACAAGTAATGCCTTTATCCACTCTTTCCCTAAAGATATCATGCAAAGTACAGACTCATCAATCCGAGTAAGTGCAAACGCAACTTATCAAACACCTTGGCTTGCTGAGTTAACAGGAAACTCTCGTATGAATATTGGGATTTTCTTTGCCATCATTGCAGTTGCAGTTATCTGGTTCTTGCTTAAGAAGACAACTCTCGGTTTTGAAATCCGTGCAGTTGGTCTCAATCCAAATGCTTCTGAATACGCAGGGATTTCAGCGAAACGCACCATTATTCTATCAATGATTATCTCAGGTGCTCTTGCAGGTCTAGGTGGAGCTGTAGAAGGACTCGGTACCTTCCAAAACGTCTATGTTCAGGGTTCATCATTGGCAATCGGATTTAATGGTATGGCGGTAAGTCTACTTGCTGCAAACTCACCGATTGGAATTCTCTTTGCAGCCTTCTTGTTCGGAGTGCTTCAAGTTGGAGCCCCTGGTATGAATGCAGCACAAGTACCATCAGAGCTTGTAAGTATCGTTACAGCCTCAATTATCTTCTTTGTCAGCGTTCACTACATCATCGAACGCTTTGTCAAACCAAGAAAACAACTTAAAGGAGGTAAATAAGGATGTCGATTACAACAATGTTAACCCTTATGGTTTCTTCAATGTTGATTTATTCAGCACCACTTATTTTCACAAGTATCGGAGGCGTTTTCTCTGAACGTGGTGGAGTTGTTAACGTTGGACTTGAAGGAATCATGGTTATGGGTGCCTTTTCTGGAGTTGTGTTTAATCTTGAATTTGCACAAGATTTGGGAGCATTAACTCCTTGGTTGGCTTTGCTAGTTGGTGGATTAGTTGGAGCTATCTTTTCACTGATTCATGCAGTAGCTACAGTTCATTTCCGTGCTGACCATGTTGTCAGTGGTACCGTACTTAACTTGATGGCGCCAGCCTTGGCTGTTTTCTTAGTCAAAGTGCTTTATAACAAGGGACAAACGGATAACTTAACGCAAACTTTTGGACGTTTTGATTTCCCTCTTTTGGCTAATATCCCAGTTATCGGAGATATCTTCTTCAAGTCAACAAGTTTACTTGGTTACCTAGCAATTGCCTTCTCATTCTTAGCATGGTTTGTCCTCTTTAAAACTCGCTTTGGACTTCGCCTCCGTTCAGTTGGTGAACACCCACAAGCAGCAGATACTTTGGGGATTAATGTCTACAAGATGAGATATCTTGGAGTTGTGATTTCAGGTTTCCTTGGAGGAATCGGTGGAGCTATCTACGCTCAGTCAATTTCCGTTAACTTCTCAGTTACTACCATCGTTGGACCTGGATTTATCGCACTTGCTGCTATGATTTTCGGTAAGTGGAATCCTGTTGGAGCTATGCTTTCAAGTCTCTTCTTCGGATTATCTCAAAGTTTGGCAGTTATCGGTTCTCAACTTCCTTTCTTGCAAGGAGTTCCAGCCGTTTACTTGCAAATTGCACCATATCTCTTGACCATCGTCGTTCTAGCAGCCTTCTTTGGTAAAGCAGTTGCACCGAAGGCAGATGGTATCAACTATATCAAATCTAAATAAACAAAAAAGCGTCTGAGACAAAATAGTTCTCAGCCACAAAAAAGCTAGAGGTTCCGGCTCTTTGTCAACTGTAGTGGGTTGAATAAAAGCGGCTAACATCTGGAGAGGACAATTGTTGACCTCTCCATTTTTATATTCAGAGCGATGAAAATTCGTTTCTTAAAGTTATCAAAGTTCCGGAAGTCAAAGGCATTTCGTTTAATAAGTTTGATGAGATTATTAGTAGCTTCCAATTTGGCGTTGGAATAAGGTAATTGAAGGGCGTTGTTAATCTTGTCTTTATTCTTGAGAAATGTCTTAAAGACAGTCTGAAAAAGAGGATGGACCTGTTTTAGATTGTCCTCAATGAGTCCGAAAAATTTCTCGGGCTCTTTATTCTGAAAGTGAAAAAGCAATAGTTGATAGAGTTCATAGTGAGATTTTAAGTCTTCGGAATAGCTTAAAAGCTTGTCTAGAATCTCTTTATTCGTCAAGTGCATACGAAAAGTAGGGTGATAAAAACGTTTATCGCTGAGTTTACGACTATCCTGTTGAATGAGCTTCCAGTAGCGTTTGATAGCCTTGTATTCATGAGAATTTCGTTCAAATTGATTCATAATTTGGACACGCACACGACTCATAGCACGGCTCAAGTGTTGGACAATATGGAAACGATCTAGAACAATTTTAGCACATGGGAGTGAAACAGTCTGGGAGACTGTTTCAGCCTGAGCCTAGAAATCCGAAAGCGAAGCTGTTTAGCCAAGTCATAATAAGGACTAAACATATCCATGGTAATGACTTTCACCTGATAACGGACAGCTCGATCGTAGCGAAGAAAGTGATTTCGGATGACGGCTTGAGTTCTACCTTCAAGAAGGGTGATGATATTGAGTTTGTCAAAATCTTGAGCAATAAAACTCATCTTCATCTCCCGATTAAAACAGTCACTCCCCTGACTGTTTCAACATCCCAGGACATAATCTCAGGAAGTCGGCTAAAGTCATGCTTAAAATGAAAGTCATTGAGCTTACGAATGACAGTTGAAGTTGAAATGGCCAGCTGATGGGCAATATCGGTCATAGAAGTCTTTTCAATCAACTTTTGAGCAATTTTTTGGTTGATGATACGAGGGATTTGGTGATTTTTCTTGACGATAGAAGTCTCAGCGACCGTTATTTTCGAACACTGATAACACTTAAAACGTCGCTTTCTAAGGAGAATTCTAGTAGGCTGTTTCAAGGTAAGGAATCTTAGACGGTTTTTGAAAGTCATATTTCTTCATTTGACTTCCGCAATCAGGGCAAGACGGGGCATCATAGTCCAGTTTAGCGATGATTTCCTTGTGTGTATTCTTATTGATGATGTCTAGAATCTGGATATTAGGGTCTTTGATATCGAGTAGTTTTGTGATAAAATGTAATGGTTCCATATGATTCTTTCTAATGAGTTGTTTGATCGCTTTTCATTATAGATCTTATGGGATTTTTTTCTGCAACAAAATAAGCTCCATAATATCCATAGGGATTTACCCACTACAAATATTATAGAGCCTTTTTTGTGTTTTCGATTGTAAAATTTGGGCTCTTAGTTGAAGCTATTGTCGATTGTCTTTTTCGTTTCTCATAAAAGTCAGCGATATGGCAGGGATTGGTAGACTGAAAGCGACGAATATCTCCCAATTCGCCAATGATAGATGTCGCTGTGGTTTCTGCGATGCCAGGAATTAACCGTAAGATATCATACTCTGGTAAAGGCTGAGCTAGAGCTACCATGTCGTTTAAGACAACTTGTCTGCGTTCAGAAAGACGAAGCCATTCTTGGGCATAGTAACGAACCTCTTCAAGCATTGGAGAGGTTTTCTTGACCGCACAAAAAGATTGTTTAGCGAGTTTTATAAGTTTATCAGTCAGGTAAGCAATACGCTTTTCAGAGATGCGTTTGGAAGTAGATTGACGGATAATCTCACACAAGTCACTTTGAGATAGGCTTAATACAAACTCTTTGCATGGGAAAGCCATCACTAAGTTCCAATATTGTTCTCCAGTTGGTGTGGATAAGAGATTTTCCCATTCAGGAAAGGTGACTTGAAGGACCTTGTGCAGACGGTTTTTAGCTCGAACAAGATCTTCAGTCATATTTTGATAGAAACGGCTTAAATCAGGCAGGTGTTGATAAATTTCTTCCTGCACGCAAGTTGGTTTACGATTGTGCACAAGCTGAGATTTAGCCAACTTTTCAGCGTCAATTTTATCTGTTTTACGAACTCGCAGACTGTCCA
>NZ_JVFV01000040.1 GCF_001073085.1 Streptococcus pseudopneumoniae | reverse complement strand
ATCCAAGAGCTTATAACTATTTGATTTAATGGTTACAGGTTTATCTTGACCATTTACTTGGACAGTTGTTCCTGCAAAAATTGGTGTGCCTGTTTGAGTTGCACCTTGGATATCTTTTGAAGTAGCTGGTTGAGCTGTTGGAACAGCAGCTACAACAGTTGGTGTATAAGTTGCATCCGAAGTGATTGTCGCTGTTTTACCAGCTGCGTTTGTAATAGTTGCTGTTGCTTGAACTGTGACACCTGTTGCAATTCCAACAAAGTCTTTTTCAGGAGTAAATGTTACCGCTCCTGTAGTAGGATCAATTGTATATGTTCCTTCGCCTGCTACAGTTACTGTTGTTTCAGCTGTTGGCTGACCTGTTGCAGGATCAATCAATTTCTTACTTGTAATTTGAGCAGTCTCATCATTACTCAAAGCAAATGTTGGAGTCTCAGTTTGAGGAACATTTTGAATGTCTTCAGAAACTTTATTTGTTGGAGTAAGAGTGACTGGTGTAACAGTTGGTGTGTAGGTTGCAGAGGCTTTTGTTCCGTTCTTATCTTCGCGAACAACCGTCACTGCTGGAGCAGTTCCAGTGAATGACTTCTCAGGAACAAAGGTTACTGTTCCGTCCGCTGCTACTGTGTATGTACCAACGCCGTCAACTGTCTTGGTAGTTGAACCATCTTCGAAGGTTGCTGGAACAGCATCGTTCATCGGCACACGGCTATCACCCTCAGTAAATACTGGCTTACCAGTCTGAGTTGCTCCTTGGATATCTTTTGAAGTTGCAGGACTTGTTGTTGGAGTCACAGGCGTTACTGTCGGGGTGTATGTTGCAGAAACTTTGGTTCCGTTCTTATCTTCACGGACAACAGTCACGGCAGGTGCAGTTCCGACGAATGATTTTTCTGGCACGAATGTAACTGTTCCATCTGGAGCTACTGTGTAGGTACCGACACCATCTACTGTCTTAGTTGTTGAACCATCGTCAAATGTCGCTGGAACATCTTCATTGATAGCTACTGTTTTCTCAACACCATCAACGGTTACTGTTCCTCCCTTGAATTCAGGTTTACCTGTTTGAGTCGCACCTTGGATATCTGTTGATTCAACTGGAGTAGCCGTTGGAGTTACTGGAACAATTTCAGGTGTATAAGTTGTATTCACCTTGATACCGTTTGAGCTTTCAGCTTGAACCTTGACTGGTGTTACAGCACCTGTGTATGATTTATCAGTTGGTGTGAATGTTACAGTACCAGTTGCTGGATCGATCGTGAATGTACCGATTGGCGTTGTACCATCGGCAGCATAAGCTGGCGTAGTTGTAACTTCATTACCATCTTTATCCAAGAGCTTATAACTATTTGATTTAATGGTTACAGGTTTATCTTGACCATTTACTTG
>NZ_JVFV01000039.1 GCF_001073085.1 Streptococcus pseudopneumoniae | reverse complement strand
ACTTATGATCCAATGAAGGCAGAGGTGACAGTGACTGTAACGAAAGCAGGTCATACTCTTACAGCAACCAAAGCCCTTCCAACAGATACTGAGTTCAATAATACCTTCACACCTGGTGCAACTACAGCACAATTCAGTTTCACTAAGAAATTGGAAGGAAAAACGCTTGAAGCTGATGCCTTCACCTTTGAATTGCTTGAAAATGGCCATGTAATCCAAACGAAGAAGAATAAAGCTGACGGAACCATCCAATTTGACGCGATCTCATACGCAACAGAAGGACCTCATACCTATACCGTTCGCGAAGTAGCCGGAGCAGATACAGACATTGACTATGATACTATGAACGCAGAAGTGACTGTTAATGTCACTAAGAATGCGACAACAGGTGTCTTGACAGCCAATGTCACAATGCCAGCTGATAGCGAATTTAACAACTATGCGGTAGCCCCAGTCACAGCACAATTCGACTTCAGTAAGGCTCTTGCAGGCCGTACCCTTAAAGCTGGTGAGTTCAGCTTCGTCTTGAAAGATAAGAATGGTACGGTTCTTCAAACGAAGACTAATGACGCCGATGGTAAAGTAGCCTTCGATGCGCTTACATATAAGAACAATGAAGTTGGCGAGCATAAGTACACTGTAGAAGAAGTAGCTGGTTCAGAAGCAGGAATGACTTATGATCCAATGAAGGCAGAGGTGACAGTGACTGTAACGAAAGCAGGTCATACTCTTACAGCAACCAAAGCCCTTCCAACAGATACTGAGTTCAATAATACCTTCACACCTGGTGCAACTACAGCACAATTCAGTTTCACTAAGAAATTGGAAGGAAAAACGCTTGAAGCTGATGCCTTCACCTTTGAATTGCTTGAAAATGGCCATGTAATCCAAACGAAGAAGAATAAAGCTGACGGAACCATCCAATTTGACGCGATCTCATACGCAACAGAAGGACCTCATACCTATACCGTTCGCGAAGTAGCCGGAGCAGATACAGACATTGACTATGATACTATGAACGCAGAAGTGACTGTTAATGTCACTAAGAATGCGACAACAGGTGTCTTGACAGCCAATGTCACAATGCCAGCTGATAGCGAATTTAACAACTATGCGGTAGCCCCAGTCACAGCACAATTCGACTTCAGTAAGGCTCTTGCAGGCCGTACCCTTAAAGCTGGTGAGTTCAGCTTCGTCTTGAAAGATAAGAATGGTACGGTTCTTCAAACGAAGACTAATGACGCCGATGGTAAAGT
>NZ_JVFV01000038.1:31166-63749 GCF_001073085.1 Streptococcus pseudopneumoniae | reverse complement strand
GCAAATAATCTCTTGAGCATTCAGCTGGAAGAACAATTGGCTGAAAATCAAAGACTTCAAGCACGAGTGGATGAGCTGGAAGCTCTGCTTGATGAACAAACTAAACCAGCCGACAAAGGAGAATAGACATGGCAATCAATGGTTACAACTTATCAACAAAACCGTACTTAAGAATTTCTGGGTCCAATGTTGAGACCGTGGTAGAAATTCAATTATCAGAAGGAAACCGCTATAGCACTAACTCACGATCATTCCCTGGAGACCGTACAAATGAATCAGAAGATGTCTTGATTCAAGCGGTACTGGATGTTCTCAAGTCTGAATTGGACCCAAGCTCTGCAATTGTGCAGGCGCAGAATAAGCTTGAACAAGCTGAGCAACAGATTGCTCAAAACAAGAACGAGCAGGACAGACTTTCTGCTCTTGCAAATAAAATCGACAAAGTAGTGCGTGTCATGGCTCAAGATTCTATCATGGGAGAAAAAATCGCCTACGGTACAACCTACAAGGAACTTGTCGAACTCTTCCCACTTGTTGAGGAAGGCAAGGTCTATCAACCGGGTGATATGTTTGTGATTGAAGATCCTGAACACGTTGAATTGAATGGCGAAGGCAAGCATGTCTTGATTCAGACAAATCAGGTTTTTACTTACAAAGGCGAATCTATCAAGCAACTTGAAGGTGGACCATCTCAAAATGGTTTACTTGCCGTTTGGAAGTGGGATGGAACAAAAAACGACAAACAGACTCAAACATCTAATGAGTTAGAGACAAAACCTGTTCAGTAAAGGAGAATATATGAAAATCGAATTGTTTAACTTTTTTAGAAGCCTGATTCAAACAGAAGATGGCTTGGTATTGTATGCTTTAGGCTTAATTGTGATTCTAGAAATCGTAGATTTTGCATCAGGGACGTTTGCAGCAATTGCAAATCCAGAAATTGAATACAAGAGTAAGATTGGTATTAACGGCTTGATTCGAAAGATTCTAGGTGTCCTCTTGTTGATGGTATTGATTCCGATGTCTATCTTGCTACCTGAAAAAACAGGCTTTGCATTCTTGTATTCGATTTATCTCGGATATTTGCTTTTTACTTTCCAATCGCTAATCGAAAATTACCGTAAGTTGAAAGGTAATGTGACTATCTTCCAGCCTATTATTAAGGCATTTGAGCGTTTATCTGGCGATAAAAACGATAAGAACGAAGGAGAACAATAATGGATATTGATACAAGTAGACTAAGAACTGACCTTCCACAAGTTGGGGAACAACCATACAGACAAATTCATGCGCATTCAACAGGGAACCCGAACTCAACGGCACAAAATGAAGCAGACTACCACATGCGCCGTCCTGTTGATTCAGGATTTTTCTCACACGTTGTAGGTAACGGCCGTGTGATGCAGACCTGGTATACAGACATGGGGGCATACGACGTAGGAGGTGGCTGGAACGTTGAAGGATACGGCCAAGTTGAGCTGATTGAAAGCCACAGCACAAAAGAAGAGTTCATGCGTGATTATAAGCTCTATGTTGAGCTTTTGCGAAACCTTGCCGATGAAGCAGGGATTCCTAAAACGTTAGACTCTGACAGTCTAGCAGGCATCAAGACACATCAATACTGCACCTATAATCAACCTCGAAACTACTCCGACCATGTAGATCCATATCCTTACTTGGCCAAATGGGGCATCAGCCGTGAGCAGTTTAAAAAGGATATCGAAGGCGGCTTATCTGAAGCAGGCTGGAAGCGTAACGGCACTGGCTGGTGGTGGGAGGAGTCAGATGGTTCTTATCCTACAAACTCATGGAAGCAAATCAACAACGAATGGTTCTACTTTGATGATCGTGGCTATTGCCTAATCAATCGATGGTTCAACGATGGTAAAGACTGGTTCTATCTTGACAAACGTGGCGCAATGGTCACAGGCTGGATGTTCCTCAACCATCGATGGTATTTCTTCAAGTCAGATGGTCGTATGGCTACAGGTTGGGTGAAATACCGTGAAACCTGGTATTTTATGGAAGAAAAAGATGGTTATATGCTATCTAAAAAATTTATCAAGTCTGGTGATGGCTGGTACTATCTGAAGGCAAACGGTGAACTTCATACAGATCCAGCATTCAAAACTGAACCAGATGGTCTTATCACGGTAGTTGACAAGGAAAAAGAAGAAAAGCAACAATAGGAAGAATTTCAAAATAGATTACACTAACCGCAGGCCTAGGCTTGCGGTTTTTTGTTTGCAATAATAAAAGCAGTGACCGAAATCACTGCTTATCAGCTGTAGCAAATTCATAAAGTTTTTCTGCTGTGAGAAGGGCCATTTTGTCCATGCTTGTTTTTCCTTTTCTGAGATCAGAAACAGTAGTCCACGGAACTCCAGCGCCTTGCGAAATAGCAGATGTAGAAATAGAACTGTTAAGTAATTCTTGAATAACTTTTCTCATATTATTTGTCCTTTTTATTTTTTAAATAGATATATACATTGATTGCAATTATAAAAATAGCTATTGCACTAACCATTGCTTTTCCTCTTTTCATTTGATAAAATAGAGGTGTGAGGGGCTTTCGCCCCAACCTCTTAGCGTTTACCTTTTTCTTTGACGGGATTTCGGTTTACGCTTTTTGTTTTGCCTAGCGACCGTTATTGCGGTCACTAGACTTGCGATAGCAGTTACTGTTTCAGGGATATTGTCTATCGCCTTTTCAAGTAACCTAAGCCAATCTTCTTTGTTCAACTTCCTCACCTCCTTTCCTTATCTTGATTATATTATATCACGGTACACCGTGGAAGTCAAGCGTTTTGATAAAGTTTTTTACTTTTTTTCAAAAAAAATAGACCTTGTCCAGAGGTCGGGGAGTTTGTAAACTATTAGAGTTAAATTGCAATCTTCTCAACTATACGGGCAAACATGGTATGAAAATGAATACGAAGATGAATACGATTTAAAAAAATGACGGTAATCAATGGAAATAATTTTAAATAAAAATAAGCAAAAACTCAACTAACGATAAGCAACGGAAATCAATTGTAAACACAAAATTCTTATACCATAGTTCGTGACAGTTCCTGTTTTTTTTGATAGAATCATACAGTATGCCCTTGGGCACAAAGTAAGAACTGGGGCTGTCTTTCCCAGCTTCGGAGGTAAAAAATGTCAGATTCGCCAATCAAATATCGATTGATTAAAAAAGAAAAACACACAGGAGCTCGTTTGGGTGAGATTATCACACCCCATGGCACCTTCCCAACGCCTATGTTTATGCCAGTAGGGACTCAGGCAACGGTCAAGACGCAGTCACCAGAAGAATTGAAAGAGATGGGTTCAGGGATTATCCTATCCAACACCTATCACTTGTGGCTTCGCCCTGGAGATGAGTTGATTGCTCGAGCAGGTGGGCTTCATAAGTTCATGAACTGGGACCAACCTATCTTGACGGATAGTGGCGGTTTCCAAGTATACTCTCTAGCGGATAGCCGTAATATCACAGAAGAAGGAGTAACGTTTAAGAATCACCTCAATGGTTCCAAGATGTTCCTTTCACCTGAAAAAGCCATCTCTATCCAAAACAATCTAGGCTCAGACATTATGATGTCCTTTGACGAATGTCCTCAATTTTATCAGCCTTATGATTATGTGAAGAAATCAATCGAACGTACCAGCCGTTGGGCAGAGCGTGGATTAAAAGCTCATCGTCGTCCACATGACCAAGGTTTGTTTGGGATTGTACAAGGTGCAGGATTTGAAGATCTTCGCCGTCAATCAGCTCAGGACCTTGTCAGCATGGACTTCCCAGGATACTCTATCGGAGGGTTGGCAGTTGGAGAAACTCATGAAGAGATGAACGCAGTTTTGGACTTCACCACTCAACTCCTTCCTGAAAATAAACCTCGCTACTTGATGGGAGTGGGAGCACCAGATAGCTTGATTGATGGGGTTATTCGTGGGGTCGATATGTTTGACTGTGTCTTGCCGACTCGTATCGCTCGTAACGGAACTTGTATGACTAGCCAAGGACGTTTGGTTGTCAAGAATGCCCAGTTTGCTGAGGACTTTACCCCACTTGATCCTGAATGCGATTGCTACACATGTAAGAACTACACACGTGCCTACCTTCGTCACTTGCTCAAGGCTGATGAAACCTTTGGTATCCGCTTGACAAGTTACCATAACCTCTACTTCTTGCTCAATCTCATGAAGCAGGTCCGTCAGGCTATTATGGATGACAATCTCTTGGAATTCCGTGAGCATTTTGTTGAAAAATATGGCTACAATAAATCAGGTCGTAATTTCTAAGATTATTAATCTAAAGCTGAAATCCTAAGTTTTCTCTTAGGATTTTTCTTCTTTTTTTGATAAAATAAAGGTAGTATGGAATGAACATTAGATAGTTTTTTTACTACTCTAATGAGCGGAGAATAAACTCGTATGCGTATTAAATGGTTTTCCTTGATCAGGATTACAGGCTTACTCTTGGTACTCTTGTACCATTTCTTTCAGACGGTTTTTCCAGGAGGTTTCTTCGGGGTTGACGTCTTCTTCACCTTCTCAGGTTTCCTAATCACGTCACTTTTATTAGAAGAATTTGGACAAAAAGGTAAGATTGATATCCTAGGATTTTTCAGGAGACGTTTCTATCGGATTTTTCCACCAGTCGTCTTGATGATCCTGGTCGTTATGCCTTTTACTTTCTTGGTTCGACAGGATTATGTGGCAGGAATCGGTGGTCAGATTGCTGGTGTCCTTGGTTTTATGACTAACTTCTATGAAATGCTGACAGGAGGAAGTTATGAATCTCAATTTATCCCTCACCTCTTTGTTCACAACTGGAGTTTAGCGGTTGAAGTTCATTACTATATCTTGTGGGGCTTGGCAGTTTGGCTCATGTCTAAGCAAGCCAAAACAGGTGGGCAACTACGGGGAATGGTTTTTCTACTATCTTCAATTACCTTTGTTGTTAGCTTCCTTTCAATGTTTATTGGTAGCTTTATCGTTTCTTCCTACTCAACGCTTTACTTTTCAAGTCTAACTCATGTTTATCCATTCTTCCTAGGTAGTGTCCTAGCTACCTTGATAGGGGTCCGTCATACGACACCTCTTCTCAAACGTTTGAATCAAATCATGGACTTGAAACAGACCTTGTTAGTCTTTTCAGCTGGTCTCGGACTTTTACTCTTATTGACCTTCTTCGTGAAATTCAATTATCTCTTTGCCTACTTACTTGGCTTCTTGTTGGCAAGTTTAGCTGCTCTTCTGATGATCGTTGCAGCACGACTTTTGCATGAGAAAACTCCGACGATTGAAGAGCCAAAGGTAATTAGCTTCTTAGCTGACACCAGCTATGCCGTTTATCTTTTCCACTGGCCGTTTTATATCATTTTCTCTCAGTTGATGAGCAATCTACCAGCTGTGATTCTCACCACTATCTTCTCTTATCTCTTTGCAAGCCTTTCTTTCTATGTGATTGAACCTTTCATTGCAGGGAAGAACAGTAGCTTATTGCAAAAGGTAAAAGAAATTCCGCATATTCAACCAATTTTTGCGGGTAGCGTCGGTTTCCTTAGCTTACTGACACTGATTGTGATGCTCATAGCTCCCCAAGTCGGTGCTTTTGAAACGGATTTGATGGTAAATGGCCTCAATCAAGCTCAAACTAATATTACCCGTACAAAAACCATGGCGGATCAAGCAGAAGCAAGTCGCTACAATATTGCCGATGGTGTATCCATCATCGGAGATTCTGTAACCTTGCGTGCAACACCTGGACTAAAAGAGGTTCTACCAGACGCTCAGACAGATGGTCAAGTCAGCAGAAATACCAAGCAAGCCAATGCTATTATGCTCAACCGCAGTCAGAATAAAGTCCTCCCTAAAATAGTCGTTATTGCTACTGGAGTGAATAACCCTGAGGATTATAAGGCTGATATCGATTCTTTGATAACAAATCTACCTAAGGGCCATCAGCTTGTACTTGTGACACCTTATGAAGGGGATAAAACTCAAGCAACTCAGCCTTATGTAGAACAGTATGCTAGCTATGTGCGTGAAGTAGCTCAAAAGTATCCTTACATTGAGGTTGCAGACTGGAATCAGGTATCTAAAGATCATCCAGACATTTGGAAAGGAACAGACCAGGTTCACTTTGGAAGTGATAATACCAAACTAGAAGAGGGAGCTAAGCTCTACGCAGAAACGATAGCATCAGCTATCAAGGCCTTGGCAGATAAGCCTGTGAAGTCAAAATAATATTTAAAAAGTAGAGATGACCTTTCTCTACTTTTTCTTTTTAGAAAGTATGTCTTAGAAACTCAATCATTCTCTAAGTTTATCTCTCTTCCCTTTGCCAATATCCTCTTGCTATGGGTTGTTATCTCTTTAGGCAGTTTGGACCAACTATGGCAATCTCTATGCTTTCGTTTTTATGGCGAATCCAGTCTTGATGGGGAAAGACTTGCCAAATTGTCAGAATTATGAGAAAATAGGTGCAGTTTACAAAATGGAGGGAATGCAATGAGAGAAGATATCAAAATCAATGATCGTGCTCTAGCATTAGGAGAACAAATCATTGAAAAGCTAGAAAAAGTTTACGATACAGATGTGGAACTAGATGTCTATAATCTTGGTTTGATTTACGAGATTCATTTGGACGAGGCTGGTCTTTGTACAATTGTCATGACCTTCACCGATACTGCCTGTGACTGTGCAGAAAGTTTACCCATCGAAATCGTTGCAGGTTTAAAACAGATTGAAGGAATTGAGGATGTCAGGGTTGAAGTTACCTGGTCGCCTGCCTGGAAGATTACGCGAATCAGTCGCTATGGTCGCATAGCTCTTGGTCTACCACCACGCTAAAATACAAGAGCTCTCTGCTAATGAACAGAGAGCTGTTTTGTTATTCGATTCCTCTAACTGCGAAATAGTGTCCGCTTGGATTTGCAAAGTTAAAGTGAGGGAAAGGTTGAGTATTGATCGGACTAGTGGTATCAGTCACTGCAGCTAGGCGCTCGTGAAGGGCGTGAAGGTCCGCTGACTCTAAGAGAAGGCTAGGTTTCATATCAACTACCTCTGGCGATACCTGACGAATAAAGTCTTTGGCGTAGACAGTAAAAGTCAATATACTGTCCGTGTGAGGTTTCATTTCAAAAGTTTCAAAACCCATAATTTCAGATTGATTAAAAACTTCAAAACCGATAACTGACTAAAAGTCTCTCTCGGGTGCTACGTCTTCTACGTAGAACATAATTCCTGTATTTTGTGAAAACATTGTCTCTCCTTTATAATCATAGTTAGAGCAATTATCTTATCACATTTCACGAGATAAGACAAAGAATTAGAAAGAGTCTGGGACAAAAAGATTTTGATTTTAGGAATTCTTTATTATAAATTGTTAAAATCGATAGATTAGACAAAAAAGCGAACAAGACAGTATTCTGAGTGTCAGATAACTTGTTTTGTTCGCTTTTTATATTTAAGGTTAGACTTTTGTCCCAGACTCATTTTCTAGTTATTTTTTACCAGATTGTTCCATATTCCAGAAATCTGTAACGGCACCACGGGATGCAGAAGATACAGTGTGGGCGTACTTACCGAGGACACCACGACTATAGAGTGGTGGTAAGGTTGTTTCTGCCTTACGTTTTTCAAGTTCTTCATCAGATACAGCCATGGAAATTTCTTTAGTATCTTGGTCAACGGTGACGATATCACCTGTGCGGAGGTAGGCAATTGGTCCACCATCCTGAGCTTCAGGAGCGATATGTCCAACAACCAGTCCATAAGTACCACCAGAGAAGCGTCCGTCTGTCAAGAGAGCAACCTTGTCTCCTTGACCTTTACCAACGATCATTGATGAAAGTGATAGCATCTCAGGCATACCAGGACCACCCTTAGGTCCAACGAAACGAACAACGACAACGTCGCCATCAACGATTTCATCAGACAAGACAGCTTGGATGGCATCTTCTTCAGAGTCAAATACCTTAGCTGGACCAACGTGACGACGAACTTTAACACCGGATACCTTGGCAACCGCACCGTCAGGAGCAAGATTACCGTTCAAGATGATAAGCGGACCATCTGCACGTTTTGGATTTTCAAGTGGCATAATGACTTTTTGACCTGGTGTGAGGTCTGCAAAGTCTTCCAAGTTTTCAGCGACAGTTTTACCAGTACATGTGATACGGTCTCCGTGAAGGAATCCATTTGCCAACAAGTACTTCATAACTGCAGGGACACCACCAACTTCGTAGAGGTCTTGGAAGACATACTGACCAGAAGGTTTTAAGTCAGCCAAGTGAGGCACACGTTCTTGGATCGTATTGAAGTCCTCAAGTGACAAGTCAACATTAGCCGCATGGGCAATGGCGAGCAAATGAAGAGTAGCGTTTGTAGAACCGCCGAGAGCCATAGTAACTGTAATGGCATCTTCAAAGGCTTCACGAGTCAAGATATCAGATGGTTTGATACCAAGTTCAAGCATTTTGACAACGGCACGTCCAGCTGCTTCGATGTCTTCTTTCTTATCAGCAGATTCTGCTGGGTGAGAAGAAGAACCCGGTAAACTCATACCCAAAACTTCGATAGCAGTAGCCATCGTGTTGGCAGTATACATACCACCGCAGCCACCAGGGCCAGGGCAGGCATTACATTCGAGACGCTTGACGTCTTCAGCCGTCATATCACCGTGGTTCCATTTACCGATTCCTTCAAATACAGAAACCAAATCGATGTCTTTACCATCTAGTTTTCCAGGGGCGATAGTACCACCGTAGGCGAAAATAGCTGGGATATCCATATTGGCAATGGCAATCATAGAACCAGGCATGTTCTTGTCACAGCCGCCGATAGCCACAAAGGCATCCACGTTGTGACCTCCCATAGCAGCTTCGATAGAATCCGCAATGATATCACGAGATGTCAAAGAGAAACGCATACCAGGCGTTCCCATGGCAATCCCATCTGCTACCGTAATGGTTCCAAATTGAACCGGCCAAGCACCGGCAGATTTGACACCTTCTTTTGCAAGCTTACCAAATTCATGCAAGTGAATATTACATGGTGTATTTTCTGCCCAAGTTGAAATCACTCCCACAATCGGTGTTTCAAAGTCCTTATCTGTCATCCCAGTTGCACGAAGCATGGCACGGTTTGGTGATTTAACCATGCTGTCATAAATGCTACTGCGGTGACGTTTATCTAATTCTGTCATTCAAGTCCCTCCCATTTCAGTTTTTACCATTATAGCACATTTTTCGCATGAATAACAGAAGAAAATTCTTGAATTTTCAGACAATTCAAACCATTGAAATCTTCTTAAAAAAGATTGCATATTTTTGTTGACATTTAAAATTAAAGTGATATCATTTAGATATCAAACGCAGGAGGTCATTCTGATGACTGAAAAACTAATCAATTCAAAACCAAATGGTGTAGTAGCCTTGATACTTATCGAGTTGGCACTCGTTCTTGGTGTCTTTATATTTATCATTGGTGCTGGTTCAGAAAACATTTTTGGAATTATTATCGGTCTTTTATTAATCTTAATTTCAGTTCTAGCTCATGCTGGCCTAAAAGTAGTCAAACCTCAGGAAGCTCTGGTTTTGACCCTCTTTGGTAACTATACAGGTACCATCAAAGAACCTGGTTTTTACTTTGTCAATCCTTTTAGCATAGCAGTCAACCCTGCAAACCACACTCGACTTGGTCAAAGTGGTGATGTTAGCACAAAATCTCCTTTTTCAGGAATGAAATCATCAAATGGCAATGATGTAAACATTGAGATTGGCAAGAAACAGATTTCTCTCAAAGTTATGACTTTGAGTAATTCTCGTCAAAAGATTAACGATTGCTTAGGGAATCCTGTTGAAATTGGAATCGCGGTAACTTGGAGAGTTGTTGATACAGCCAAAGCAGTCTTCAACGTTGATAACTATAAAGAATATCTTTCATTGCAGTGTGATAGCGCCCTTCGTAATATTGTCCGCATCTATCCTTACGATGTGTCTCCCAATGTGGATACTACAGGTGATGGGCAAGCCGATGAAGGAAGCCTCCGTGGTTCTAGTGAGATTGTAGCTAAGCGTATTCGTGAAGAAATCCAAAGTCGTGTTGAGGATGCTGGTTTGGAAATCCTTGAAGCACGAATCACCTATCTAGCTTATGCACCAGAAATTGCTGCCGTCATGCTTCAACGTCAACAAGCATCAGCCATTATTGATGCACGTAAGATGATTGTAGACGGCGCTGTTGGAATGGTTGAAATGGCACTGGAACGTCTCAATGAAGGAGAGTTGGTTGAACTAGATGAAGAGCGTAAAGCTGCCATGGTTTCAAATCTCCTAGTCGTTCTCTGTGGCAATCATGATGCGCAACCAATTGTCAATACAGGAAGCCTTTATTAGAAATGGCAGAAGCTAAAAAAAAGCAAATCCCCCTTCGACTCTCGAATAAGTTATATGCTGCACTCGCATCATGGGCAGAAGATGACTTCCGATCAGTCAATGGGCAAATCGAATATCTTCTCACCGAATGCGTCAAACAACGAAAAAAAGACGGGAAATATGTCTCAGAAACCATTGATGAACCATTCGAGATTGATATTTAGTCTATTTTCCTATCCATAAGATTGGATAGGAAAATTTTTTAATCTTTTTTTGTCAAGTAACTTTACTTTACAAAAAAGTTTTGATATACTATTAAAGTTGATGAAAATCAAACCTAACTGAATTATATCTTAAAAGGAGAAAACAAAATGGCAGTACCTGCACGTCGCACTTCAAAAGCGAAGAAAAACAAACGTCGTACACACTACAAAGTAACAGCTCCATCTGTAAACTTTGACGAAACTACTGGAGATTACTCACGTTCACACCGTGTATCACTTAAAGGATACTACAAAGGACGTAAGATCGCTAAAGCTGCATCAGCTGAATAATAGAAGGGAGATACCATGCGCGTAAATATTACACTTGAACATAAAGAATCTGGTGAACGCTTGTACCTTACTTCTAAAAACAAACGTAACACTCCAGACCGTCTTCAATTGAAGAAATACTCACCAAAACTTCGCAAACATGTTGTGTTTACAGAAGTGAAGTAAGCATTCAATACATAAGAAAAACGCTCTAGTCATATTGTCTAGAGCGTTTTTGTGTTGTTTAAAAATTAGGTGGTGGTTTATCTAACTATATGTTTTAAACTCTTAAATGGATTGATGAATTTCATGCAATAAAATCTGCTTTGACAGCGATTGAAACTAAAAGTAATGAGTTTGAAGAATAATTTTTAAAAGAAACTTTTTTATTTTTTAACACCTCTTTTGATCAGTTTTTAGTATTGTGACACATTCGATATCTATCTTTATCAGATAACAAAAATCTAGAGAGAGGGCAATAAAACATTTTATTAAAAGTAATAGGTAACTTTTGACAAAGCCATTTCGGGGGACTATAATAGATAGTTGTATGATAAATACACTCAAAAATCGGATTATGGCCATAGGGGAATATTAAACCAATATGAATGAATATAGTAGGGAAGAATTGCTTTGTATGTTTGGGCATTGTTTTCAAGTTTCAAAAACAGTATTGGATTCGAACAAGGCCATTTCGGCTGAACAAAATCAATCTGTTATTCAGACAATTCAATTATTAGAGACAAGGACTCATCATAGGATTATAGAAAACAGATAATGAGAGAGTTATAATATCGAACTTTGTTTCTCTTTGGAGAACAGGTTATAATGTGGAATTGAATCATTTTGAATTTTATACTAGGAGAATATATGCAAAAGAAAGATATTTTATTAGGTGCTGGTTTAACTTCTGTTCTTGTCGGTGCTGGTGTTGTTAATACAACTGTTCAAGCAGACGAGCTTACACAACCTACCACATCAACAACCGTACAAAAAGCAGCAGTGACAGGTCAAGATTTGACTAAGGCTCAAGAGGTTGCCAAATCTGCACAATTAACAGTTGACCAAAAGACTGCCGATGTGAAAGTCGCTAAAGACCAACTATCAGCTGCTACAAAAGCTGTTACAGATGTCAAAGAAGATATCAAAACCGCACAAAACGCAGCTGCAATTGTTGAAGAACAAAACAAGGTAATTGAGGCTAAAACTGAGCAAAAATCAGAACTCAATACTGAACTCTCAAATGCAAAAACTGCTGAGCAAACTGCAAAAGATGAATCAGTAGCCGCTAAAGGTGCGCATGATGACGCTACAAAAGCTGTCACAGATGCTGAGAAAACTGTCGAAGACAAGAAAGCCGCTTTGAATCAAGCAACTGCAACAACTAGCCAAGACCCTAAAGAAATCCAAACCGAATTGGATGATGTCAATAGTCAAGTGACTGCGAAATCTGCACAAATTGCTGCAACAACTAGCCGTATTGACGCGAAGCAACAAGAAGTGGATAACTACAAACCAGTTATCAAAACGATTGACTTGAACCCATCTGAGCGTAATGCAGTAGCGCATGACAACCTCATGGACTACGAACACAACCGTGACAATGCGCCAAAAGACGCGTCAGGTAACCCAACAATGGAACCTGTTAACTTCCAAGGTGTCAAAATTGTCGAAATCGAAGCGACTCAAGATATGTTGAACTTCCAAAAAGCACTTGAAGACTACCGTAATGAGCCATATGACGTTGTGAATCATACATTTAAGAAACGTCCAGTGTTCCGCTATAAAGTGGACAATCGTGGATTATCTCAAGCGTTTGTGAAAATGCTCAACGAATTGCGTGAAGCAAATGGTGTTGAAGGTAACATGCAAGTGGACGACGCTTACTTGGATTATGCTCAACAACGTGCTAATGAAATGCAACGTAACGACAAGTTGAGCCATAAAACAGTATTAACTGAGCCAGGGAACAAAAACGAAAACGGTCTTGAAAATATTATTTATGGATATGGTGATGACCCAACCACAGAAGATGGATTTATCAACTTTAACAACATCGTAACCAATGAAACATTGGCCTATGATATGTTGCTCAACTGGTATGATGATTATACGAATGTCAGAGGTGCTAGTCACGGACACCGTCGTGGACTTCTAGTGCCAATGGGTGGTAAAATGGGGCTTGCAATCGCTAATATTGTGGGTTCTAACAACACATTCCGTTATGCAGCATTTGAAAACAATGCTCATACAGGTAGCACTTATTCAACTGACGAAGATGGTACATCTTATATTGAAGAAGAGAGTGAATCTAGCAAGAAATTCTGGGATAACTACGACAACTTCAAAGACGATGCACTTAACCCAACCTTCTACGGTCGCAAAATGAAATTCCTTGCGGACCATCACTTTGTATTTGTGACTCACGAACAAGAAGGTGATAACAGTGCACTCGTAAGCGCCTTGAATGACTTGAAAGCTCTTAAAGCTCGTCAAGAAGATGAACGCAATGTCCTTGTTACACGTCAAACAGCCTTGACGGGTCAATTGGCAGCGGCTACACGTAGTCAAGAACAACGTGCTGCGGCTATTACAACTGCAACAAACGAATTGAACAAGGCAACTGCAACTCTTGCGACTGCTAAGTTAGCTGCCCAAGCAACTGCAGCAACTCTTGAAGAAAAGAAAGTTGCTGCTGACCGTGCTACAGATTATGCTGATCATTTGGCCCATCGCGTAGCAGCTATCCAAGGTGAAATTGATAAAGCGATTGAAACTCGTGATAAGGCTGCTAACTTGCAAGGCCAATTGGGTAACTTGACTGCTAAATTGACCAAGGCTGAAGAAGACAAGGCAACTGCTGATAAACGTGTAACAGACGCAAAAGTAGCACTTGCACAAGCCCAAAAAGCACTTTCTGATGCCAAATCAAATGTTCAACGTTTGACTGATATTCTTGCAATTGACAAAGCTCTTGCAGTTTATCAAGACGCGACAGGTACTGTTTCTGCAGTTACGCGTGAAACACCAACTGTAACACCAGTAGAACGTCCAGCTTTTGATTTAAATGCTGAATTGAACGGTTACAAAGTGACCCAAAATGAAGATGGTATTGGTGCTACAACAGTTGACGCACCAACTGTAACACCAGCAGAACTTCCAGCATTTGATTTGAATGCTGAATTGAACGGTTACAAAGTGACCCAAAATGAAGATGGTATTGGTGCTACAACAGTTGACACACCAATTGTTGATGAGTTGCCAACCTTTGATTTGAATGGTTACAAGACAAGTCCAAAATATGATGGTGCTGGTGCTACACCGAATGTCATGCCATCTCAA
Organism: Streptococcus pseudopneumoniae; assembly: GCF_001073085.1. GTDB lineage: Bacteria > Bacillota > Bacilli > Lactobacillales > Streptococcaceae > Streptococcus > Streptococcus pseudopneumoniae_M. The sequence goes on along the minus strand of NZ_JVFV01000038.1, from coordinate 49,489 downwards.
AAATTATCTACATTTAATCAAAATGTCGTCAACACTCGTGAACCAATGCATGTAAATATTTCAACTACAAAATCTGATTTATCGTCAAGGCTAACTAATGAACAGGTACAGTTAGTGGTAGGAGATGACAAGAAAGAAATTGAAGGTGTAAAAGCTGTATCTGCAAATAAAGATGCGACTAAACAGGAGTTGCCAAATACTGGTAGTTATTCTCGAGTGGAACGTCAGATGGCCCTCGGTGGATATACTATTTTGGGATTGATTTTAGGATTTACAATTCAACGTAAACGTGAACGCTAAAAGGGATAAAATCTGTTATTTATAAGATTATTTTAAGGTAGTGAGTTCAACTCTCACTGCCTTTTCTTTCCTCCTATTTTTGAGAGCGCTTGAAATATGTTATAATAGTTCTAGATTATTTTTTTGGAGGCAAACCGTGGGGAATTTTATTGAGCTAGTCTTTCATCGTTTCTTTTTGGGGATGATAGCTACGGCTTATTTTTGGTTATTGACACTAGCGGGAGGTGTGGTTTTTGGTATAGCGCCAGCTAGTGCGACTCTCATGAGTTTATTTGCAGAACACGGCTATTCTTACCGTGCTTATCGTTTCAAGGAAGCATGGGCTTTATTTAAGAGCAATTTTGTTAAAAGCAATCTCAGTTTCTACACCTTTATGGGACTTGACTTGATCTTGATTTATGGTTTGTATCTCATGATCCAATTGCCGCATCAGACCATTATCCACTTGGCAGCAACATTTTTAAATATCTTTTTGGTAGCCTTGGTATTTTTGGCTTATACAGTTTCTCTAAAATTGCAAGTTTATTTTGACTTATCCTATCAAAATACCTTAAAGCTTGCCTTTATCGGAATTTTTATGAGCTTGTCAGCAGTGGCTAAAGTTCTTCTTGGTAGCGTCTTGTTAGCCATTATTGGGTTCTATATGCCAGCCCTCATTATTTTTGTAGGGATTGGAATGTGGCATTTCTTTATTAGTGATTTATTGGAGCCTGTTTATGAAAACATTCATGAAAAATTGGCGTCCAAATAGAATGAAACAGTTTTGGCTTCATTCGCTCCTTCGAACCTATAGTTGGGTGATGATTGTCATCATTGCTAGTTTTGCTCTTTTGATTTCCTATGTAAACTGGGATAGTCGAGAAAAAGAAGCAAGACAGGTTTCCCAGCGGGTTTTGACTCGGACGGTGAGCGAGGTTGAGTATTATTATCGAGAATCAGCGCGTTCAGCCCAAAGTTTAGTAGATAATCAAGCGCGCATCGAGGGAATTTATAAGTATTTTAGCCTTAGTACACCGGATTATTTTTACTGGCAACTGGAACGTAAGGCATCACCCTATATTTCTGTATCCATTTATGAAAATATCGATGACCTTTATGTGCGCAATGATTTTGTAACGGGTGTAGCCATTGTCTTGCAAGACTCGACAGAAGTTTATGTTTCGACTAGGGATAATCGTAGTGGCTACAAGGTTTTTGCAGAAGCTTTTAAGCCAGATGCCAATAGTTTTGCCATTTCCGTATCTGATCCCATATCTGACCAAGCTCTTGGCGTTATTTATGTTTCTGTATCTTCCGATATTTTTTATAAGGCTATTGACAATACCAGAGGAAATATCCCAATTGCTGTGAGCATTACCTCTCCTTTTGAAACGGAAATGTTTCACCTAGGTGAAAAAAGTGATCGAGAGGAATGGTTGCAAGATAAGACAGCTCATGGATATCAGGTTCAGGTTGCAGTTCCAAGGGATTATGTCCTCAGTGGTAGTATCTCTAGTTCTGTCTTTATTCTTGCTTTGAGTCTCCTCTTTATCATTATTTTATATGTAACCTTGAAAAAAACATTTTCGAAGTATCAAACACAGGTTGTTGACCTAGTGGAAACAATCCATGATATTGCGCAAGGGGAGCAGGGAAAAAGAATTGATCTCACGAAAAAAGACCAGGAATTGCTTGTAATCGCTGAGACGACAAATGATATGTTGGACCGATTGGAGAGAAATATCCATGATATTTACCAGCTTGAACTGAGTCAAAAAGATGCCCATATGCGCGCCCTACAAGCTCAGATAAATCCACATTTTATGTACAATACCCTCGAGTTTATACGGATGTACGCGGTCATGGAAAACCAAAATGAACTAGCAGATATTATCTACGAATTCAGTAGCCTCCTGCGCAACAACATCTCTGATGAGCGAGAAACAACATTGAAGCAAGAAGTGGAATTTTGTCGGAAGTACAGTTATCTCTGTATGGTTCGCTATCCAAAATCCATTGCTTACGGATTTAAGATTGACCCTGGATTGGAAGAAATGCGAATTCCAAAATTCACCCTCCAACCCTTGGTGGAGAATTATTTTGCCCACGGAGTTGATCATCGACGTACAGATAATGTGATTAGTATCAAGGCCTTGAAAAAAGATGGCTATGTTGAGATTTTAGTGGTGGATAATGGACGTGGAATGCCTGCTGATAAGTTAGCAGAGATCCAGGATAAATTAGCTCAAAGAACTTTTGAACATACAGTGGATTATAGTGGGAAACGCCAGTCCATTGGGATTGTCAATGTGCATGAGCGCTTTGTACTCTACTTTGGCGACCGCTATGACATCAGTGTAGAATCAGTTGAAAAAGAAGGTGTTCGCTATCGAATTACCATTCAAAATGAAGAGAAAGGATAAAGATGTATAAAGTACTTTTAGTTGACGATGAGTACATGATTACAGAAGGACTCAAACGCTTGATTCCTTTTGACAAATGGGATATGGAAGTCGTTGCAACAGCCAATCATGCTGACGACGCTCTGGACTACGTTCGAGAACATCCCGTAGATATTGTCATTTCAGATGTCAATATGCCTGACAAGACAGGGCTTGAAATGATTGGGGAGATGAAGGAGTTGTTGCCAAATGCTTACTATATCCTCCTTTCAGGCTACCAAGAATTTGACTATGTCAAAAAAGCCATGAATCTCAATGTCGTTGATTATCTGGTCAAACCAGTCGATAAGGTTGAACTTGAACACTTGCTTGAAAAGATTGTCAGTCAGCTTGGTGAAAAATCTCATGAGTCAGAAATATTGAGTCAGCAACTAGATGAAGAAGCCTTCAAGACTCATCTCAGCCAAAAAGAAAACTGGTGGATTGGACTTTCAAAAGAAAAACAAGGAAATTTTGTCATTCCTTACTACGTTCTGGGGCAAGATTGGCAAATTGTCCTTGCTGATCAGGAATTTGAGGGCTTGTTGATCATGCCTTTTGAAGCACCTTATCAATCCAACTTTGAAAAGTGGAAGCGTGATGTTGAAAAGACACTCTTTTATGGTTCGGTCAATTTAGATCAGTCTGAAAGTCTCTTTTCTTACTACGAACCCATTTATCGAGTGATCATCCAGGGAAATCTTCAGCAGATTATTGATGAATTGACCTTGCTTGAGAAGATTGTCCTTGAAAATACACCAAGGGTATCCATTACCAAGCAGCTCTTTACCCAGTTTGTCATGGATGTCTTCCATCTTTTTGAACATCTGAAAGCAGACGATATGACAGATATTGTCAAGAACATTCATGCCATTACAACTTTTGAGGACTTAGTCGCTTATACCAAGGAAACCATGACTTCCTTCTTTGGCCAATACCGCATGAATGAAAATGTGGTCAGTGTGCTCGAGTTCATTGGTAGAGACTACAAAAAAGAACTTTCCCTCAAGGATATCAGCAAGGATCTCTTTATCAATCCCGTTTATTTGGGGCAGTTGATCAAGAAGGAAACCAATTCCACCTTTGCAGAGCTTCTCAATAAGCAACGTATCAAGGCAGCTCAGCAGCTCTTGCTATCTACAAATGATAGTATTGAAGATATTTGCTATACGGTTGGTTACAGTAATGTTGGTTATTTCTATAAGGTCTTTCGAAAACTATGTGGGAAGTCTCCTAAAGCCTACCGTAAGCAGGTGGAAGCAAACTTGTAGGATTTGTTTTACTTGTTAAAATATGCTATAATAAACTAAAAAAACATAAGGGGGTTGCTTTGATGAAAAAGAAACCAATCTATCTATGGGTATTACTGATTTTTTCAGCCTTACTCTCAGCAATGTCGCTATTTGGAATCATATCTCCAGTACCTACTGCGGAGGGTATGAGCAATCTAGAAACATCAGCATCAGGTGTTAATGCTACTTATGCTAAGGAGCTCGTTGATTACACCATTAAGGTATCGGAACATGGTCATTCTGTCTTCAGCATTCTCTTGGTTGTCTTATCTGTTATTCTAGTTGTTGTGGCTTTGGTTTTCCTTATTCGTAAAAACCTTCAATTGGCTAACTACACTTATCTTGCTTATGTCTTCGTTGCCATCGTTGGTTCTATCTACAACTTTATCGGCGTTCAGGATGCGGTTTCACTTTTTACAGATCCTAACATCCGTATGGGAGCGGAGCTTGGTGCCAAAGGTTCAGCCATTTTTGGGATCGTACTCAATGTTATCTTCCTAGCAATCGTCTTCTATAAAATGTGGCGTCAGCAAAAAGAATTAACAGAAGCTCAAGAAGAGGAAGAACTGGCCTAAGAGTTGACAAAGGATAACTATCAAGATACAATCTTGGTAGTTATTTTTTTGAATTCAAAAAAGAAGGAGGAGAGCATGAAAAAAATTTCCTTAGTCTATATCAGTCTGAGTGGAAATACTGAAAGTTTCGTCACACGTCTGAAGGCATACCTTTTAGAACAGTATGGGAACATTGAAGTGGAAAAGATCCATATTAAAGATTTGGTCAAGGAGGGAGAGAATTTCTTTGAGATGACCAATCCATATGTCGCTTTTCTACCGACTTATCTAGAAGGTGGCAATGGAGTTGACAATGGTGATGTGGAGATTTTGACCACTCCAGTAGGGGACTTTATAGCTTACGGTGACAATGCCAGCAAGTGTTTTGGTGTCGTAGGATCAGGCAATCGTAACTTTAATAACCAATACTGTTTGACAGCCAAACAATACAGCCAACGCTTTGGTTTCCCCGTTCTAGCTGACTTTGAGATGCGTGGAATGCTGGGAGATATCAAGAAGGTCGCAGGGATTATTGCGGACTTATACGAGTTGAATACGGATTAATAGAATCATTTGATGTAGCAGTTGGGCTTCTCAACTGCTTTTTGAATACGCAAAAAAGCACCCAAGGTGGGTGCTACTTTATAAACTAACCTGCTTTTCCGATAGCGAGTGCGTAGATAAAGAAGATTGCAAAACCAAATAGGAAAATCAGTCCTGCAATAGCGAGCAGTTTCAGCCAAGAAGGAAGGTTTTTGTTCTCACGTGTGACTAAGACATAGTTTAAAAGGGCAAAGAATGGTGTTGTGAGGAAAGAACCAATCATGGCAAAGCGAAGCATGGTTGACACTTGACCTGCAAAGAATTTGATAATAACAATACCAATGATAGCTGTGATGGTCATCCAGATTTTCAAAGATTTGCTATCGTCATCCTTTTGATTAGCTAGGAGACGAAGGGAAACCTGGTTAACACGAGAATAACCATCGATAACAGTGATAACTGTTCCAAAGATACAGAGGAAAGCGATAAAGGTGATTAAGTAACGAGACCATTCACCAAGTACAGAGGCATACATACCTACAAATTGAGAGATGTATTTGGCAGAAGCGGCTTCAACTGCTTGTCCTGTAGGATACTGAATAAGCGCTCCGAGTGCTACAAAGAATACTGCAAGAATGGCTGTTCCAATATAACCTACGTTAAAATCGAAAAGAGCATCTTCTGTATTAAAGTTGACGGTCTTTTTCTTTTCAGCAGACCAAAGTGAGTTAATGGCTGAAATTTCAATAGGTGCAGGCATCCATCCTAAGAGGGAAACGATAAAGGGAAGTGCAGCCATTTGCCAAGGTGTTTTTTCAACAAAATCAGAACTGTACTCTGGATGCTTAATAGCAGCAATAATAACTGCAAGAACAGTTGCAATGGTTAAGGCAGACATGATCCATTTTGCCATACCATCCAAAAGTTTGTAGCCTCCAAAGAGCAACATAGCCCAAATGATTGCCACAAGTATGAGAGACCATTGAGTGATGCTTAGTCCAATCATTGGAAAGGCACTAGCGATGATGGCTGAACAAAGAATAGCAACACCAGCAGTATTGACCATAGCAGAAAAGACATTGAGTAGAAAGAAAATCCAGAGGTAAATTTTCCCTTTTTCAGCATAACCTTCGACTAAGGTTTTTCCAGTATCAGCAGTGTATTCAGAACCAAAACGGAAAAATGGATATTTAAAAACATTAGCTAATATGACCAAGAGTAGTAGGGACCAACCATAAGAACCACCAGCTTGAGTAGAAGATACGATATGTGATCCCCCTACAGCCGCAGAAGCCATTAGGATACCAGGTCCCATTGCTTTAAGTTTACTTGTCCATGTTGATTGGTTTAACGAAGAAACTTGTGACATAATTAATCTCCTATCATTAAATTTTCAGAATAATCTGGATATGTACTCTATTCTATAAAAAAATGATTAGAAAAGCAAGTGAATTTTGAAAATATTTTGAAAATAGTGAAAATAGTTTACAATGAAATAGAGAAAAAGTGATACCGTGCTTGCTTTAGTTCTAGAGTGAGCTATAATAGAGATAAAGATAAATAGAGCGATATTATGTAAAAATACTTAGTAGAAATGGATAAGGAAATGAGTAAACTAGATAGATTTTTAAAGTATATAAAACGCAAACCAAGCTTCAAGGATATTATGCTATGCAGTGCTTTGCTACTATTAGCGATTGCTCTGCTACTGTTCTCTGAGAAAATTTTTGATGAAAGTTTGTCAGCATACGGAACCATGGCATCACTAGGGATTGTTATATTGGTGGGAATCATAGTTCTCAGGAAAAAATAGAAAAGGACTCGAGAAATACTATCTCGAATCCTTTTTTTATTTTCTGATGTCTTCAACAATTTCCTTTGAAATCATGATTCCCAAACGATATCCTTTATTGATGTAGTCGATGACATCGTTAATATTTTCTGTTGTTTGAATCTTTTCCTTGATAGTAGCGCGAAAAGATTCATCCTTTAACAGCTGTTCTTGTAGAAGTCTTTGTAGTTTTTCCTTTTCGTATTTGTTGATGAGAAAAAGAGCGACAAGACTGATGACAACTAAAATATAAGCATATTGGCTCATAAAATCTCTCCCTAAGTGATAAAGAAATTAATAGCAAGAGAAAAGCGAAAAAGATTTTTCGCTTTTCAAGTAATGACAATATAGAAATTAGGCAAGTGATCGCTAATCTAAAATAGTAGATGTAATGCACTCCGCCCCTAGTACCAAATAAAAGTCCGTAGAGGTTTAGGATTGGTTGCTTAGAACGCTCTGCAATCCAGTAACTTTAAGATTGCGACATGAACCTAACCAAATCGATGTTATTGTTTAGATAAATTAGTAAAGCGTTTAGGCAAATCGTCAGAGTTACGACATTTTAGGACATAAATCGATAATATTTAGAGGCCATGACTAGTGAAGCGCCTAGCCAAGGTTCGAATAGGATTTGGCGCTAGTTACTTAGACTGCTTTACAATAAAGTGATTAAAAGCCTACGACATGAGCCTAACCAAATCGATATTATTTGGTTAGGTGAATTAGTGAAGCGTTTAGGCAATTCGCCATATAGCGATTGCCGTCAAGAGACTAGGAACTTTAGTTCCAGTCTCTTGTAACGATTTACATCTTCTCTGGCGCCTCCACACCCAGCAGACGAAGTGCTTCTTTGAGGACAACTGCAGTTGCATAGCTGAGAGCTAGACGACTGTCGCGTTCTGGGCTTTCATCCAAGATGCGAGTGTGAGCGTAATATTTGTTAAAGGCTTGCGCTAAGCTAATTGCAAATTTAGCAATGATAGAAGGTTCAAAGTTATCTGCCGCACGGTTGATAATACGTGGGAAATCTTGGATGAGTTTAATGATTTCCCAGCTTTCAGCATCATTCAAGCTATAGTTGGCAGCTGTTTCTGGTTTGAAATCCGCTTTGCGTAAGATAGATTGGATACGAGCATAGGCGTATTGAACATAAGGACCAGTCTCACCTTCAAAGGATACCATAGCTTCAAGATCGAAGTCGTATCCATTTGTACGGTCGGTTTTAAGGTCATAGAATTTAATGGCTCCAACTCCAACAGCATGAGCAACCTGGTCTTTATTTTCAAGTTCCGGATTTTTGGCTTCAATTTGCGCTTTGGCACGGCTGATGGCTTCTGCGACAGTTGGCTCTAGCAAGATCACATTTCCTTTACGAGTAGAAAGTTTTTTCCCTTCTTTTGTTACCAATCCAAAAGGAACATGGACAATATCTTGACTCCAATCGTACCCCATCTCTTGCAAGACAGCCTTAAGTTGTTTAAAGTGAGCAGATTGTTCTTGACCAACGACATAGATAGATTTAGCAAATTGATATTCGTTTTTACGGTAAAGGGCAGCGGCCAAGTCACGTGTGATGTAGAGAGTTGCCCCGTCAGATTTCTTGATAAGAGCTGGGTGTTCAATTCCATATTTCTCAAGGTTGACAACTTGGGCACCTTCTGATTCAACAAGAAGTCCTTTTTCAGAAAGGATGTCTACAACTGCATCCATCTTGTCATTGTAGAAGGCTTCCCCGTTGTAGCTGTCGAATTCAACCTTCAATTCATTGTAAAGGCGGTTAAATTCCACCAAACTTTCATCACGGAACCATTGCCAAAGTGCGAGAGCTTCCTCGTCTCCATTTTCAAGTTTACGGAACCATTCGCGTGCTTCTTCATCCAAGCTAGGGTCATTTTCAGCTTCAGCATTGATGCGAACGTAGAGTTTAAGAAGTTCATCAATCGGATGAGCTTTTACAGCTTCTTCGTCGCCCCATTTTTTGTAGGCAACAATCAGCATTCCAAACTGTTTACCCCAGTCTCCCAAATGGTTGACCTTGACCGTTTGATAACCGATTTTTTGGAAAATATGTGACAAGCTATCTCCGATAACAGTTGAGCGCAGGTGCCCAATAGAGAATGGTTTAGCAATATTGGGACTAGACATGTCAATAACAACATTTTCTTGTTTACCAATAGTTTGGTCAGCATAGTGTTCTTTTTCAGTGATAACAGCTTGTAATACTTGAGCAGAAATGGCATTTTTATCAAGGAAGAAGTTAACATAAGGTCCAGTAGCAACGACTTTTTCAAAGGCTTGGCTATTGATTTTTTCAGCGATATCTGCTGCGATCATTTGTGGAGCTTTTCTCTCAACTTTTGCTAGAGTAAAGGCAGGGAAGGCGATGTCTCCCATGTCAGAGTTTTTGGGTTGTTCTAGTAAATTTAAAATAGCCTCTTGATCCAGGCTGTCAATGACGCTAGACAATTCGCTAGCAATCAATTGTTTTGTATTCATTATAAACTCCTTTGGACTTTTCTTCTATTTTATCACAATTTTGAGGAATGATAAGAATTTTTTTGAAATATTCAGTTTTTTTGGTATAATGTTCTTATTAAATAGTTGTAAAATGTTATAAATATTCACTCGAGAGGATGTTATGAGAAAAAGAGAACGTCATCAGTTGATCAAGCAGATGATCACTGAGGAAAAATTAGGGACTCAAAAAGAGATCCAGGATCGGTTGGAAGCACGCAATGTTTTTGTGACGCAAACGACCTTGTCGCGTGACCTTCGCGAACTGGGCTTGACCAAGGTTAAGAAAAATGATAAGGTCTACTACGTACTAGCAAATGAGACAGAGAAGATTGATCTGGTTGAGTTCTTGTCCCATCATTTGGAAGGTGTAGCAAGAGCTGAGTTTACCTTAGTTTTGCACACTAAATTGGGTGAAGCCGCAGTTTTAGCCAATGTTGTCGATGCCAACAAGGATGAATGGATTTTAGGAACAGTTGCGGGTGCCAATACTCTCTTGGTAATCTGCCGAGATCAGCATGTTGCTAAACTCATGGAAGATCGTTTGTTAGATTTGATGAAGGATAGATAAGGAGGTTGGGACAAAAGTCCTAGCCTCTCAATTGTCTTTGGATTGTCGAGCAAGCCGCAGTGGTTGAGTGGGCTCTACTACGCTGATTTCATCAGCTTTTATAACCCTACTCAACTGTGCGGAGGTGGGACGACGAAATCGAATTCTAACGAATTACCGATTTCTGTCCCACTCTCTATTTTTAACAAGGAGAGAATGGATGATGACAGAAAAATTATCACCTGGCATGCAACAGTATGTGGATATAAAAAAACAATATCCAGATGCTTTTTTGCTCTTTCGTATGGGTGATTTTTATGAGTTATTTTACGAAGATGCAGTCAATGCTGCCCAGATACTAGAAATTTCACTAACCAGTCGCAATAAGAATGCTGACAATCCTATTCCCATGGCTGGTGTGCCTTATCACTCTGCCCAACAGTATATTGATGTCCTAGTGGAGCGTGGCTACAAGGTTGCCATTGCTGAGCAGATGGAGGATCCTAAGCAGGCTGTTGGCGTTGTAAAACGCGAGGTTGTGCAGGTGATTACCCCTGGTACAGTCGTTGACAGCAGTAAACCAGACAGTCAAAACAACTTTTTGGTGGCCATTGATCGTGACGGTCAGCAATTTGGTTTGGCATACATGGACTTAGTGACGGGTGATTTCTATGTGACAGGTTTATTGGATTTTAACCTGGTCTGTGGTGAAATCCGAAATCTTAAGGCAAGAGAAGTTGTCATCGGCTATACCTTAACTGAAGAGGAAGAACAGATTCTCAGCCGTCAAATGAATTTGGTGCTTTCTTATGAGAAAGAATCATTTGAAGACATACATCTACTGGATCCACGCTTGGCGCCTATTGAACAAGCTGCCAGCAGTAAACTTCTCCAGTATGTCCATCGGACTCAGATGAGAGAACTGAACCATTTGAAACCAGTTGTCCGTTATGAAATTAAGGATTTCTTGCAGATGGATTATGCAACCAAGGCTAGTTTAGATCTAGTAGAAAATGCTCGTTCTGGTAAGAAACAAGGGAGTCTTTTCTGGTTGCTAGATGAGACTAAAACTGCAATGGGTATGCGTCTTTTGCGCTCTTGGATCCACCGTCCCTTGATTGACAAGGATCGTATCCTTGAACGTCAGGAGGTTGTACAGGTCTTTCTGGATTATTTCTTTGAACGTAGTGATTTGACAGAAAGCCTCAAGGGAGTCTACGATATCGAGCGTCTGGCTAGTCGTGTTTCTTTTGGGAAAAGTAATCCTAAAGACCTCTTGCAATTAGCGACTACCTTGGGAAGTGTTCCACGAATTCGAGCAATTTTAGAAGGAATGGAGCAACCAGCTCTTGCCTATCTGATTGAACAATTAGATCCTATTCCTGAGTTGGAAAGTCTTATTAGCGCAGCCATTGCTCCTGAGGCTCCTCACGTGATTACCGAAGGCGGTATTATTCGGACTGGCTTTGATGAGACCTTGGACAAGTATCGTCGGGTACTGAGAGAAGGAACCAGCTGGATTGCTGAGATTGAGGCTAAGGAGAGAGAAAATTCTGGCATCAGTACGCTCAAGATTGACTACAATAAAAAGGACGGTTACTATTTCCATGTGACCAATTCGCAGCTTGGTAACGTACCAGCCCACTTTTTCCGTAAGGCTACGCTAAAAAACTCTGAACGTTTTGGGACAGAGGAGTTGGCGCGTATCGAGGGAGAAATGTTAGAGGCACGTGAGAAATCAGCAAACTTAGAGTACGAAATTTTTATGCGGATCCGTGAGGAGGTTGGGAAATATATCCAACGCCTGCAAGCCCTAGCCCAAGGAATCGCTACTGTCGATGTCTTACAAGGCTTGGCAGTGGTAGCAGAAAATCAACACCTGATTCGTCCAGAGTTTGGTCAGGACTCGCAAATTGACATTCAAAAAGGTCGTCACGCTGTCGTTGAGAAGGTCATGGGAGCCCAAACCTATATTCCCAATAGTATCCAAATGGATGAAGATACTAGCATCCAACTGATTACAGGGCCTAACATGAGCGGGAAGTCAACCTATATGCGCCAATTAGCTATGACAGCGGTCATGGCTCAGATGGGTTCTTATGTACCAGCAGAACGTGCTCATTTACCAATTTTTGATGCAATTTTTACCCGTATCGGGGCGGCAGATGACTTGGTTTCAGGACAATCTACCTTTATGGTCGAGATGATGGAAGCCAATAATGCCATTGCGCATGCGACTGAGAATTCTCTCATTCTCTTTGATGAGCTTGGACGCGGAACGGCAACTTATGATGGCATGGCCTTGGCCCAGGCAATTATCGAGTATATTCATGAACATATCGGAGCCAAGACTCTCTTTGCGACTCATTACCATGAATTGACTAGTTTGGAGACTAGTCTAGGACATCTGGTTAACGTTCACGTAGCTACGCTTGAGCAAAATGGACAGGTTACCTTCCTTCACAAGATCGAAGCAGGACCAGCTGATAAATCATACGGTATTCACGTAGCTAAGATTGCAGGTTTACCGGCAGACTTGCTGAAAAGAGCAGATGCAATTTTAACGCAATTAGAGAGTCAAGGTCAGGAAAGTCCTGCTCCAATGAAACAAACACACGCAGTTTCTGAACAAATTTCCCTATTTGACTCGGCGGAAGAAAATCCTATTCTAGCAGAATTGGCTAAAGTAGATGTGTACAATATGACACCGATGCAAGCCATGAACCTCTTGTTAGAATGGAAGCAAAAATTATAAGCAAAAACCCACTCAGTCCTATGAGTGGGTTTCTGTTGCATTATTTCTTCTGAGCCAATAATTGGTTGATGTGGGCAACCTTCTTTGATTCTCTTTTATAAAGAATCGTCCAGATGATGAGATAGACGATTGCAAATTCTGGGATGAGTTGGAGAAGGGAAGTCCAGCGAAGTGGGAACCAACCTGCCAGAATTGCTAGAGGAACAAAACCTAATAGCATGAGGAAGAAGTGAGTGACAGTAGCACGAAGAAGGCTCCAGTCTTTGGCAAAGAGACGGCTACCAAAACTAAAGAGGACTCCGATAGCTGCCCAGATGATAGAACAGTAGAGCAAAACTAGAGCGCCATGTACCTGTTGTTGGATCATGAATTGGCCAATCAAAGAGTTGGGGCTAAGTGGTGCGTAGTTGCTTGGTGAAAAGATAAAAGAAAAGATAATAGATAGGATGAGGCCGATGAGGATACCAGTTGTGGCATCGTGAAATACTTGTTTTTTCATAGTTCTAATTTCTCCTTAATAGTTTTGAGGTAACGGCGAGATGAGTAGGTGAAACTGTCATTTTTTAGATAGATTTCAATCAAGCCGTTAGAGGTTAGTTTTAGATGACTAATAGCATCGATGTTGATAATTTCCGATTGGGAAATTTGGATAAAGGAAGCAGGTAGAATTTCACTTGCTTGGTAAAGACGAATGTCGAGCGCATAGGTTTGGCTATCCGTTTCAGCTAAGACTTTGCGATTTTCAATATATATACGTTGAATCTTACTAATCTGAATCAAGTAGACCTGGTCTTGGAATTTTCCTTTAAGAGTTTCGTTTTGATCCAGTGATTGAACAAAGTCTTGAACTTTTTGAACTCTAGGGGACAAAGATGGTGCTTCTATGATGATTTGTTCTTCGGCGTATTGTTGATCAATGTCAAGTCTAACTTTCATATTTTCTCCTTTGTAAAAGTTGTAATAGAGATCTCTTACTTACAAATCTATTAAACACCATTTTGTTGACAATTACAAGAAGCTTTGTCTATGTGGTCGGTTGAAGAGTCTATCTGGCAGGTGACCGTTTTCATAGAATTTTTAGAGCAAAGAAGTCAAAAAATAAGAAGAAATATATTGACAAAAATAGAAAAAACGTGGTACAATAATAGACGGTACTTTTTACTTTTGGTCTCTCAAGAGTGTACAGGGACGTGCTGACAAATGTTGCAAAAGTACACACAGATGATAGCTGTCACCAAGTGTATCATCACCAAAAATAAAAAAAACACAGGAGAATGTAGATGCCTACAATTAACCAATTGGTTCGCAAACCGCGTAAATCAAAAGTAGAAAAATCTAAATCACCAGCTTTGAACGTTGGTTACAACAGTCATAAAAAAGTTCAAACAAACGTTTCTTCACCACAAAAACGTGGTGTTGCAACTCGTGTTGGAACAATGACACCTAAAAAACCTAACTCTGCCCTTCGTAAATTTGCTCGTGTACGTTTGAGCAACCTTATCGAAGTTACTGCCTACATCCCAGGTATCGGACACAACTTGCAAGAGCACAGTGTGGTGCTTCTTCGCGGTGGACGTGTAAAAGACCTTCCAGGGGTACGTTACCATATCGTCCGTGGTGCACTTGATACTGCAGGTGTTAACGATCGTAAACAAGGCCGTTCTAAATACGGTACTAAACGTCCGAAAAAAGCATAAGGAAAGGGGATAAAGAGAAATGAGTCGTAAAAATAGAGCTCCAAAACGTGACGTATTGCCAGATCCGCTTTACAATTCACAATTAGTTACTCGTCTTATCAACCGCGTTATGCTTGACGGTAAACGTGGTACAGCTGCTTCAATCGTTTACGGTGCTTTTGAACAAATCAAAGAAGTTACTGGTAACGATGCACTTGAAGTATTTGAAACAGCTATGGAAAACATCATGCCTGTACTTGAAGTACGTGCACGTCGTGTTGGTGGTTCTAACTACCAAGTCCCAGTTGAAGTTCGTCCAGAACGTCGTACAACACTTGGACTTCGTTGGTTGGTAACAATCGCTCGCCTTCGTGGTGAACACACAATGCAAGACCGTCTTGCAAAAGAAATCTTGGATGCTGCTAACAACACTGGTGCAGCAGTTAAGAAACGTGAAGACACTCACCGTATGGCTGAAGCTAACCGTGCCTTCGCACACTTCCGTTGGTAATATAGGATGCGAAAGCGTTAAGAAAGTCCCAGAGAAAATAGGGAATCGAAGCAGGTTGCGATTGCAACCAATGAGATTCATCTTTTTCTCCAGACTTTTAGCTTGAGCTCAACTAGATTATGATACCAAGAGCGGTAAAGGCCCAAGGCAAAAATAGGAAACTGATGCAGTGTTCCGTGAACACAAAGCAGTTTATCTTTTTTGCACCGGGCCTCGCTCGGGTTCAAATCAGTTAACTTGAGCTTTTAGCCCGGGTCCAATTGAGCTACTATCGGCTAATTAACTATAGCCCAAGTTCAACTTAACTTATCTACAAGTTGAAACCAACCATAACAAGATAAACATTGAGAACGGGTAGGTCCTGCCTATCCGTTTTTATTAAATCGTGTTATAATAAAATAGAAATAAAAAAATATAGGAGAAACAAACCTCATGGCACGCGAATTTTCACTTGAAAAAACTCGTAATATCGGTATCATGGCTCACGTCGATGCTGGTAAAACAACTACAACTGAGCGTATCCTTTACTACACTGGTAAGATTCACAAAATCGGTGAAACTCACGAAGGTGCGTCACAAATGGACTGGATGGAGCAAGAGCAAGAACGTGGTATCACTATCACATCTGCCGCTACAACAGCTCAATGGAAAGACACTCGTGTAAACATCATCGACACACCAGGACACGTGGACTTCACTATCGAAGTTCAACGTTCACTCCGCGTTTTGGACGGTGCTGTAACCGTTCTTGACTCACAATCAGGTGTTGAACCTCAAACTGAAACAGTTTGGCGTCAAGCAACTGAATACGGAGTTCCACGTATCGTATTTGCAAACAAGATGGATAAAATCGGTGCTGACTTCCTTTACTCAGTAAGCACACTTCATGACCGTCTTCAAGCAAACGCTCACCCAATTCAATTGCCAATCGGTGCTGAAGATGACTTCCGCGGAATCATTGACTTGATCAAGATGAAAGCTGAAATCTATACGAACGACCTTGGTACAGATATCCTTGAAGAAGATATTCCAGCTGAATACCTTGAACAAGCTCAAGAATACCGTGAAAAATTGGTTGAAGCAGTTGCTGAAACTGATGAAGACTTGATGATGAAATACCTTGAAGGGGAAGAAATCACAAACGAAGAATTGAAAGCTGGTATCCGTAAAGCAACAATCAACGTTGAATTCTACCCAGTACTTTGTGGTTCTGCCTTCAAGAACAAAGGGGTTCAATTGATGTTGGATGCAGTCCTTGACTACCTTCCAAGCCCACTTGATATCCCTGCAATCAAGGGTGTAAACCCAGATACAGACGAAGAAGAAGAACGTCCAGCATCTGATGATGAGCCATTTGCAGCTCTTGCCTTCAAGATCATGACTGACCCATTCGTAGGTCGTTTGACATTCTTCCGTGTTTACTCAGGTGTTCTTCAATCAGGTTCATACGTATTGAACACTTCTAAAGGTAAACGTGAACGTATCGGACGTATCCTTCAAATGCACGCCAACACTCGTAAAGAAATCGAAACAGTTTACTCTGGTGATATCGCTGCTGCTGTTGGTTTGAAAGATACAACAACTGGTGACTCATTGACAGATGAAAAAGCTAAAATCATCCTTGAGTCAATCAACGTTCCAGAACCAGTTATCCAATTGATGGTTGAGCCTAAATCTAAAGCAGACCAAGATAAGATGGGTATCGCCCTTCAAAAATTGGCTGAAGAAGATCCAACATTCCGCGTTGAAACTAACGTTGAAACTGGTGAAACAGTTATCTCTGGTATGGGTGAGCTTCACCTTGACGTCCTTGTTGACCGTATGCGTCGTGAGTTCAAAGTTGAAGCGAACGTAGGTGCTCCTCAAGTATCTTACCGTGAAACATTCCGCGCTTCTACTCAAGCACGTGGATTCTTCAAACGTCAGTCTGGTGGTAAAGGTCAGTTCGGTGATGTATGGATTGAATTTACTCCAAACGAAGAAGGAAAAGGATTCGAATTCGAAAACGCAATCGTCGGTGGTGTGGTTCCTCGTGAATTTATCCCAGCGGTTGAAAAAGGTTTGGTAGAATCTATGGCTAACGGTGTTCTTGCTGGTTACCCAATGGTTGACGTTAAAGCTAAGCTTTACGATGGTTCATACCACGATGTCGACTCATCTGAAACTGCCTTCAAGATCGCTGCATCTCTTGCACTTAAAGAAGCTGCTAAGACTGCACAACCAGCTATCCTTGAACCAATGATGCTTGTAACAATCACTGTTCCAGAAGAAAATCTTGGTGATGTTATGGGTCACGTAACTGCTCGTCGTGGACGTGTAGATGGTATGGAAGCACACGGTAACAGCCAAATCGTTCGTGCTTACGTTCCACTTGCTGAAATGTTCGGTTACGCAACAGTTCTTCGTTCTGCATCACAAGGACGTGGTACATTTATGATGGTATTTGACCACTACGAAGATGTACCTAAGTCAGTACAAGAAGAAATCATTAAGAAAAATAAAGGTGAAGAATAATTCACCGTCACTTTAAAAGAAGTCACTTTGTGGCTTCTTTTTCGGCTCTTTGTCAGCTGTTGTGGGTTGAATAAAACTAACATCTGAGTCTAGGACAATAGTCCCTTGTCTCCCAAAAAAAGCAATGGTTTTTGCCGTTGCTTTTTGCATATTTGCGATAGTCTTTGTAAAATAGAATTTCACAATAAACTATTTAGAAAAGCTATTCCATGTATATTCACTATAACAAAAATCAAACAACTTTACCACTAGAAATCAGTTCATTCTTGCCACAAGAACATCTTGTTTTACTATTGAAAAAGTGGTGAATACCTTGGAGGAACGACACGTTCAAGCCTTCTATCACGCCTTTAGTCGCCGTCTTATCACCCTAAAATGCTTTTATCTACTCTTTTGTTTGCCTATTCACAAGGGATTTTCTCTGAAAGGTCAGTTAATAAGAGGTGAAGTATCTGGAAGAAGATATCAGAGGATTTCATTGGTTGCTGGGCTAATAAATGGCAAGTTAATCGCTCCAATGACTTACGAAGAGACGATGACGAGCGACTTTTTTTAAGCTTGGTTTCAGAAGTTTCTCTTACCAACATTAAACACACCATCAGTTATTATTATGGATAATGCAAGATTCCATAGAATGGGTAAGCTAGAGCTCTTATGTGAAGAATTTGGGCATGAACTTTTACCTCTTCCTCCCTACTCACCTGAGTACAATCCTATTGAGAAGAAATGGGCTCATATTAAAAAGCATCTCAAAAAGGTATTACCAATTGCAATACTTTTTCCGAGGCTCTTTTATCTTATTCTTGTTTCAATTGAATATAAAAATTCTAAAAAGTGTTGAAAAAGGCTTGACAAAGGGATTC
>NZ_JVFV01000038.1:0-31155 GCF_001073085.1 Streptococcus pseudopneumoniae | reverse complement strand
GTATAATATAGGAGATATATTACAAAGTAAATTAGGAGTGATAAGATGTCAAGAATAAAACGTTATAAACATGATCGAAAAAAGGCTATCAAGTTGGAGAAACTTGCTTTGCTTGGTCTAGCAGCTGTGACGGTTGGTCTGGCTGGAGCAAGCCTTGCACAGGCAGAGGAAACGGTAGCAGAAACACCAAAAACCCTAGTTGATACCCCAGAGTCTAAGGAAAAGGAGCAAACAGCAGAAAAGAATACGGACTCTACTAAGGAAACTTCTAATCAAGTACCAGATAAAGAAAAGAAGACAGTTGAGGGAGAGAAACCCGCTTTGCAAACAGTTTCTTTTGATGTGGTTGAAGTATATCACTATTTCCAAGCTGGTGGTCGAGGGGAAGCTGAATTGTCCCGAAAAACTATCACTCTCAAGCCAGGAGAAAGCTACACCTTAAAGGCGAATACCTATAAGGATTTTGAGCTTGATGATTATAAGAAAGGCGATGATTATAAGGAAAACCTTAAGAATATCGGCAGAACTATTACCAATGACGGCTCTGAGCAAATCCAAGAGGAGTATATTATCACCTTCAAAGAAATTATTAGGGAAGTTCCAGATCCTACCAATCCGACCAGCCCAGATATCTATGCTAGTAAGATAAGCCGAGATACAATGCTCATGTACGGTAAGGAAGCAAGCAACCGAAAACAAGAGATAGACCGCCAGCACTACACTATTCCGAACCAAAGACCAAAAGATAAGCATTGTGGGAAAATCTAAACTTTTGGATTTTCCTACAATGCCGACTACGGCGGAATCCCTCCCACTCCTTATATCTTTCTTTCCGTATACATTGAATTTGTATTTAGTAAATGCTATAATGTCCCTATTCAAATTATAAATGTGTTGAATTAGTTACATGTACATATTTTTTGTGCCGGAGGAAGTGAAATGAAACAAAAAATTTATCTCATTACAGGCTTAATGGCTTCTGGAAAATCTACAGTTTCCGATTTACTGGCAAAATCAATAGAAAAATGCGTCCATCTTCGTGGTGATGTGTTCCGAAAAATGATTATTTCAGGCAGAGAAAATATGTCAGCTACCCCATCAGCGGAAGCAGTCCGCCAGCTGTACCTTCGATACAAATTGACTGCTGATGCGGCAAGGTCATACTTTGACAACGGCTTTTCTGTAGTGATCCAAGATAACTACTACGGTGATGAATTAAACCGAATGATAAATTATCTGCATAAATACCCTGTTGAGGTTGTCGTTCTTTGTCCAGATGTGGAAACAATAAAAGAAAGGGAACGATACAGGGAGAAAACAGGCTATTCCGGCTTTACGGTTGAAACCTTATACGATACATTTATGCAGACAACACCACGGATCGGCTTTTGGCTGGACAATTCCAATCAAACACCACAGCAGACAGCAGAAACCATTCTGAACACCAGGAAGCCGGTATGATTGTTACATATAAGGGGAAGAAAAATTTCTTTTAAGTACTTTCTTTCCTAAAACTGATGTGATATAATAGCTTCATTCCAGAAAAGGAGTAAAAAATATGCGGCAAGGTATTCTTAAATAAAACTATAATCAAATAGTGGGAACAAAGAATTATGATAGCTCCTTTTGTGGGGGCTTGGTTTTTTGTACCCAATTTAAGAATACTTTTGCCTTATCAATTTTGACATATTCAAAAAACAGCAATCACAAATAGGTGTATGCTGTATATGTGTATGTCCGCAAATTAGAATCCCCAGTGGTAAAAGTATTTTACTGCTGGGGATTTTTATGCCCTTTGGGGCTGTAAAGGGAGGACAATCACATGAAAATAATCAATATCGGCATTCTGGCCCATGTAGACGCAGGAAAAACTACATTGACAGAAAGTCTGCTATACACCAGTGGAGCGATTGCGGAACAGGGAAACGTGGATAAAGGGACCACAAGAACAGACACTATGATTTTGGAACGGCAACGGGGAATTACCATTCAGACAGCGGTTACTTCTTTTTATTGGAATGATTATAAAATCAATATCGTGGACACTCCCGGTCATATGGATTTTTTAACCGAAGCATACCGCTCTTTATCTGTCCTTGACGGAGCTGTTTTAGTCATTTCAGCAAAAGACGGCGTACAGGCACAAACCCGTATATTATTCCATGCGCTTCAGAAAATGGACATTCCGACAATTATCTTTATAAATAAGATAGACCAAAATGGGATCGACCTGCAGTGTGTTTACCAAAGCATTAAAGATAAACTTACCAGTGATATGATTGTCATGCAGGAGGTTTCCCTGTCGCCAAAGATAACCATGACCGATATTTCTGATTTAGACAAATGGGATATGATTATTTCCGGAAGCGATGAACTATTAGAACGATATGTTGCAGAGGATTCTTTGGATATACAGGAATTACAATATGAAAAGTGCAAAAGAACCAGATGCTGCTCTTTGTTTCCTGTTTATCATGGGAGTGCAAAAGACAATTTAGGAACAGAAAAACTGATTGAAGCGATTATAGAAACTTTCATTACAGAAACGGACGATATTCAGTCTGAATTATGTGGATATGTTTTTAAGGTTGAGTATACAGAGCGGAAAAAACGGCTTTCTTATTTACGCCTGTATCATGGGACGCTCCATTTACGGGATACCCTGCTGCTGTCAAAAAAGGAAAAAATAAAGATTACAGAAATGTGTATTCCGTCAAATGGTGAAATCGTCCCGGCTGACCATGCCTGTCCGGGAGAAATTGTTATTTTAGCTGATGATACTTTGAAACTGAACGATATCCTGGGAAATGAAAAACTCCTGCCTCACAAAACACGGATTGATAATCCCATGCCATTACTTCGGACAACGGTAGAGCCGCAAAAGCCGGAGCAAAGGGAAGCCCTGTTAAATGCCCTCGCAGAGATTGCTGATACAGACCCTCTTTTGCATTTTGACATTGATACTGTTACCCATGAGATTATGTTATCTTTTTTGGGAAAAGTACAGTTAGAAGTTATTTGTTCGCTATTAGAAGAAAAATATCATGTGGGCGTGGCTATGAAAGAGCCTTCGGTTATTTATCTGGAAAGACCGCAAAAAAAAGCGAGCTGCACGATTCATATTGAAGTGCCGCCGAATCCGTTTTGGGCATCTATTGGTTTGACTGTAACACCGCTTCCTGTTGGAAGCGGAACACAATATAAAAGCGAGGTATCTCTCGGCTATTTAAACCAAAGTTTTCAAAATGCCGTCATGGAGGGTGTGCGTTATGGAATGGAGCAGGGCTTATATGGCTGGGGAGTGACAGACTGCCAAATTTGTTTTGATTATGGAGTTTATTACAGCCCGGTCAGCACCCCCGCTGATTTTCGTTTTCTTGCGCCTGTCGTGTTGGAGCAGGCATTGAAAAAAGCAGGGACACAACTGTTGGAACCATACCTTTCCTTTACCCTTTTTGCACCGCAGGAATATCTTTCACGGGCTTATAATGATGCACCAAAGTATTGCGCAATCATTGAATCAACCAGACTTGAAAAAGATGAAGTTATTTTTAAGGGTGAAATCCCTGCCCGTTGTATCGGTGAATATAGGAATGATCTGAATTTTTATACAAATGGAAGAAGTGTCTGCATTACAGAATTAAAAGGGTATCAGGAAACTTCCGGCGAGCCTGTATTTCAGCCACGCCGCCCGAACAGCCGTTTAGACAAGATCCGGCATATGTTTCAGAAGATAATGTAACGTCTTGCGCAATGCAAGCGTTCATTGCTGGCTATTCCGAAATATCATTGATAAAATCAGCATCAGAGAGGAGGAACCATTTTGAACCAGAAACAGACGGATATTACAACAGGAAAGCAAATACGTCATCTGCGAACACAATCGGGAATGACACAGGAAGAACTGGCTGGGGAATTGAATGTTACCCGGCAGGCGCTATCGAATTGGGAGAGAGATGTTAATGAACCCGATTTAAATACGTTGAAAAAAATTTGTTTTCTTTTTGGAGTCCACATGGACGATTTTGCGAAGGAGGTAATAACAAAAATGGAAACATGTGAAAAAAAAGAGAAACGACAATTTAATAAGTATGATATGGCAATTGGACTTTTTTATGGTGTCGGGATATTTCTTGGCATTGGTATTTTCTTTGTTGGCGGTTTTATGACAATGTCGGGTGCAGGGTGGGGAGCATCACTATTTGGCGGTGGCTGTTTTTCTCTTGTATTTGGCTTGATATGCCATGCAGTTATTACATTGAGAAGAAATGACAAATGATGACATATCCTGCTTTCTAGACTTTTCGGTCATATCGCGTAAAAAAGCCGCTGCTTTTGGCTTTCCAATAGCGGCGGCAAAGGGAAATATCCTTTGAATACCTTACAGAAGAAAAGTTTTGCAGCATTATAAAAATAAAAGCCTATACCATTTTGGAAAGAAAAGATACATAATAGTCAAGACGGCAACAATCAGAAGTTATGGAGGGTAACAATGGAATATAGTAAGGAAGATTTAATGGAAGCAAAAAGGCAAATTTTGGGAGTGGGAGAGAACATGGGAACAGAGGAAAGTAAAAAAATCTGGGAGAAAAACGCACAATTTTGGGATAATGCAATGGGTGACAAATCTAATGAATTTCACAGAGAGGTAGTGCGTCCCAAAGTAACGGAACTTCTATCTCCTAATCCTGCGGATTACATTTTGGATATTGCGTGTGGCAATGGAAATTATTCTTCGTATCTTGCACAAAGAGGCGCTTCGATTGTCGCTTTTGATTACAGCAAAAAAATGATAGAATTGGCTAAAAGACGGCAATCACAATATGCAAAACAAATTGAATTTTGTGTAGCGGATGCGACCAATAGAGAAAGTATATTAGAATTAAAAAGAAATCGAGCCTTTACGAAAGCAGTTTCTAATATGGCAATTATGGATATTACGGATATTGAACCACTTCTTATGGCTGTTTATGAACTGTTGGAGGAAAGCGGAATTTTTGTCTTTGCAACGCAACACCCTTGTTTTATCACGTTGACTGAAAAATATATGACACCGCACAGTTACTATGGTATAGCGATTGAAGGGCAACCGGAGGAGCAGATTTATTATCATCGTTCCATACAAGATATTTTTAACCTTTGTTTTAGAGCTGGATTTGTCATTGATGGATTTTATGAAGAATGTTTCAAAAACAACAAAGAAATTCCTATGGTAATGATAGTAAGGCTTAAAAAGGTAAAACGTGATAGCTTAAAATAAATTCAAGTTTGCCGGATAAATAGCAAACCTGGCCGAGCCAGTCAACGGTCAAGATGAACGGGCTTCGCCCGCCGTTGACAGCCCCGCCCGGTTTTGCAGTTAGGCAGTCAAGGAGCGACAGCCTAAAGTGCTGCCGCCCCTTACTATCATAAAAAGCAACTACTAACCAGCCACAGCCCTTTTGGGAGGAAAGGGGGATTTTCCATGACCTGTACAGAAGAATATCGGGAACATATCGAGTACACTTTCCATGCCTTTTGCAAAGTCGTTATCCGAAATGCAACGATCAACGCAGCGAGGACACGGAGCAGGAAGCACAAAAGAGAAATATCCCTTGAATACCTCACAGACGAAAAGCACTACCCTTTAGGCACGACAGATGAATATTTCCAAGCCCCGGAGCCGGACGAGGAATACATACTTACCCTTTGCGGCGATACGGTCATTTTCAGCAGCGGCTTACTTGCGGAAGCCCTGTCACGGCTGGACGAACGGGAGCGGGAAATGATTTACCTGTCCTTTTTCAAGCGTATTCCACAGCACGAAATTGGCAGACAGTACGGGCGCAGCCGCAGCACAGCGGGCTACCATATCCGAAAAGTCCTACGGCAGCTCCAAGCGGAAATGGAGGGAATGGCATATGAGAAATAATAGGCTTCTCCCCTATGAAACAATCGTCCAAGCCACCAGCGGGGAGCCGGAAGCGGTGGGAACTGTATTGCAGTATTACCGCCGCCGCATACAATGTGCCGCCCGTGTGAATGGACGGGTAGACCAAGATACAGAGGACTACATCACCCAGACGCTTCTCACAGCTATTTTCAAGTTCCGCTTTGGGAGATAGCCCTACCGCCTACAACTGAATAACCGCCGCTTCGCCGGCAACCAGAAAGCAGTAAATCTATTCAACAGATTTGCTGCTTTTTTTCGTTCCTGTTTGGCATTTTTGAAAATCCCCAGTATGAAAAAACAAAAGGGAAAATTGCCGCCGCAGTTGGCAAAATCCCTTACTTATCCGTGGAGGGTATCAAAGAAAAAAATACTGCCATTGTCCGCCTTTTTCGGCTTGCGTGGTGTTGTAGGGAATAAGGGGAAATTCTAAAAATCTCCGTCCATTTTGCTTTGCGTGGTGTTGTAGGTAGTGAAAGGAAAATTTTCAAGATATGCCGGAATAGCGGGTAGCAAAGCCCTTTTGAAACGTCTTGTTAGCGGAAAGTACGGAAGCCGGGGAACGCCGGAGTTTTTCAGAGCAAGATTCTACCGCAGTACCAAAATTCGCTTATCGCTCATTTTGCCCCTGCGGGAATCTTGTTGGGGAGTGCCTTCCCCAAACCCTGCTTATGCGGCTTACGCCGCTGGAAAATCCCTCAAAATAATTTTTCGGATTTTTCAAAAACAGTTCCGCTTTACACCCTGTTTTTCTCCTATTAGTGAGAGGACACCACGCACAGCCGAAGGAGGTTTTACCATGCGAAAACGATATAACACGCCGCACCGCAGCCGGGTAGTCAAGACACGCATGACCGAGGAAGAATACGCCGAGTTTGCGGAAAGGCTTTCTGCTTACAACATGAGCCAAGCCGAGTTTATCCGGCAAGCCATAACCGGGGCAGCCATACGCCCCATCATAACCGTTTCCCCCGTCAATGACGAGTTGCTTGCCGCTGTCGGGAAGCTGACCGCCGAATACGGCAGGATCGGCGGCAACTTAAACCAGATAGCCCGGACGCTGAACGAGTGGCACAGCCCCTACCCGCAGCTTGCCGGGGAGGTACGGGCGGCGGTTTCCGACCTTGCTGCCCTAAAGTTTGAAGTCTTGCAGAAAGTGGGTGACGCTGTTGGCAACATTCAAACATATCAGCTCTAAAAATGCGGACTATGGCGCAGCGGAAGCCTATCTCACATTTGAGCATGACGAGTTTACCATGAAGCCCACCCTTGATGAAAACGGGCGGCTGATACCGAGGGAGGATTACCGCATTTCTTCCCTCAACTGTGGGGGCGAGGATTTCGCTGTTGCCTGTATGCGGGCTAATCTCCGCTATGAGAAAAACCAAAAACGGGAAGATGTGAAAAGCCACCACTATATCATCAGCTTTGACCCACGGGACGGGACAGACAACGGCTTGACCGTAGACCGGGCGCAGGAGCTGGGCGAGCAGTTCTGTAAAGAGCATTTCCCCGGACACCAAGCCTTAGTCTGCACCCACCCGGACGGGCATAACCACAGCGGCAATATCCATGTGCATATCGTCATCAACTCCCTGCGGATTTATGAAGTCCCGCTTCTGCCCTACATGGACAGACCAGCCGACACACGGGAGGGCTGCAAGCACCGCTGCACCAACGCCGCTATGGAATATTTCAAGAGTGAAGTCATGGAGATGTGCCACCGGGAGGGGCTTTACCAAATCGACCTCCTAAGCGGCAGCAAGGAACGGATAACCGAACGGGAATACTGGGCGGCAAAGAAAGGACAGCTTGCCCTTGATAAAGAGAACGCTGTCAGAGAAGCCGCAGGACAGCCGACCAAGCCCACCAAGTTTGAAACGGACAAGGCGAAGCTGCGCCGGACGATACGGCAGGCACTTTCCCAAGCTGGCAGCTTTGACGAATTTTCTTCCCTTTTGCTGCGGGAGGGTGTGACCGTCAAGGAGAGCCGGGGGCGGCTTTCCTACCTCACGCCGGACAGGACAAAGCCTATCACAGCCCGGAAGCTGGGGGACGATTTTGACAAGGCTGCTGTCCTTGTCCTGCTTACGCAGAACGCCCACAGAGCCGCCGAACAGAGCAAAGCCATACTCGAATACCCTGCCGCGGTTAAAAAGCTGTCACAAGGGGAAAAAACCACAAAAACCACCCCGGCAGACAACACCTTGCAGCGCATGGTTGACCGGGAAGCCAAGCGAGCCGAGGGCAAGGGCGTGGGCTATGACCGCTGGGCGGCAAAGCACAACCTAAAGCAAATGGCAGCTACCGTTACCGCCTATCAGCAGTACGGCTTTTCTTCCCCGGAGGAACTGGACGAAGCCTGTTCTGCCGCCTATACCGCCATGCGGGAAAGCCTTACAGAGCTGAAGCAGATGGAAAAGACGCTGAACGGGAAAAAGGAGCTGCAACGGCAGGTGCTTGCCTATTCCAAGACCCGCCCTGTCCGGGACGGGCTGAAACAGCAGAAAAACGCCAAAGCAAAAGCAGCCTACCGTCAGAAGTACGAAAGCGACTTTATCATAGCAGACGCAGCCGCCCGCTATTTCAGGGAAAACGGCATTTCCAAGCTGCCGAGCTATAAAGCCCTGCAAGCAGAGATTGAAACCCTTATCCAAGAGAAAAACAGCGGCTACAACGATTACCGGGCAAAACGGGAGGAATACCGCCGCTTACAGACTGTCAAGGGCAATATCGACCAGATTTTACACCGGGAGCGCAAGCCTGTGAAAAGGCAGGAACAGGAACGATAAAAACCGCCCCAAAATGTACCCGAACCTATACAGAACAAGGGGGCTGCCCCGTACCCTATCCGCAAATACCAAAGGATTTTTTAACGGGCTTATAGGGCAGAAAAAACCCGAAAATGATACCGAGATGATACAGAATTACCGCCGATACCGCCACACCAGCGGAAACGGCAGAAAGGAGCGCACCCATGCCAAGAATGAGCAAGAAACGGCGGCTGGAATGGTCTTTTTTCCTGCGGCAAGTGAAAGTCGGGAATTCCACCTGCGATCGTATCACATACAATGACCTCTGCCGGGGCTGTACCCATAGCTGCAAGCAGAGCTTCCGGGCGGTTATCATACTCTGCCCCCACTACTACTCCAAACGCCGGAAAAAGGAGGACAGGGACAATGGCAGATAACCGCAAGTATTACTACCTCAAGCTGAAAGAGAACTTTTTTGACAGCGACTCCATTGTGCTGCTGGAAGATATGAAAGACGGGATTTTATACTCCAATATCCTCTTGAAGCTGTACTTAAAATCGCTGAAAAACGGCGGGAAATTGCAGCTTGACGAGCATATCCCCTACACAGCGCAGATGATAGCGACACTGACCCGCCACCAGATAGGGACGGTTGAGAGGGCTTTAGAGATTTTCCGGCAGTTGGGGCTTGTGGAGCAGCTTGACAGCGGGGCTTTCTATATGACCGACATTGAGCTGATGATAGGACAGTCCTCTACCGAAGCCGAGCGGAAACGGGCTGCAAGACTGGAAAACAAGGCACTTTTACCGCCCCGGACAAAAGGCGGACATTTGTCCGACATTCGTCCACCAGAGATAGAGATAGAGTTAGAGAAAGAGATAGAGATAGAAAAAGAGAGAGAGGGAGAAACGGGACACCCCGCCCCCGCCGCTTATGGCAGATACAACAATGTGATACTGACCGATACAGAGCTTTCCGGGCTAAAAACAGAGTTGCCCGACAAGTGGGAGTATTATATTGACCGGCTTTCCTGCCATATCGCTTCCACCGGGAAACAGTACCACAGCCATGCAGCCACCATTTACAAGTGGGCGCAGGAGGACGCTGCCAAAGGCAAGGCTGCCCCGAAACAGGGCATACCCGATTATTCATGCAAGGAGGGCGAGAGCTTATGAAAAACGGAATTGAAGCTATGATTACGGACATTACAGCCACTACCGCCGAAGCGGAGGACTACACAGGCGAGGACGGGCTTTTATACTGCGGTAAGTGCCATACGCCCAAAGAAGCCTATTTTGCAGAGGGAAAGACTTGTTTCGGGCGTGACCGCCACCCGGCAGAGTGCGACTGCCAGCGGGCAGCCCGTGAAAAGCAGCAAGCCGCCGAAAGCCGACAGAAGCACCTTGAAAAAGTGGAGGACTTGAAACGCCGGGGCTTTACCGACCCTGCTATGCGGAACTGGACATTTGAGCATGACAACGGCAGAAACCCGCAGACCGAAACCGCCCGCTTTTATGTGGAGAGCTGGGAAACCATGCAGGCTGAAAATATCGGCTACCTGTTTTGGGGCGGCGTGGGGACGGGAAAAAGCTACCTTGCCGCCTGTATCGCCAACGCCCTTATGGAAAAAGAGGTTGCCGTCTGCATGACAAACTTTGCAACGATACTGGGTGACCTTGCCGCCAGCTTTGAGGGCAGGAACGAATATATTTCCCGCCTTTGCAGCTACCCTCTGCTGATACTTGATGATTTCGGTATGGAGCGAGGAACAGAATACGGGCTGGAACAGGTTTACAGCGTGATTGACAGCCGTTACCGAAGCGGCAAGCCGCTGATCGCCACGACCAACCTCACGCTGGAGGAATTGCAGCACCCGCAGGACACGCCCCACGCCCGTATCTATGACAGGCTGACTTCCATGTGCGCCCCCGTCCGCTTCACGGGCAGCAACTTCCGAAAGGAAACCGCACAGGAAAAGCTGGAACGCTTAAAGCAACTGATGAAGCAGCGAAAGGAGAGCCTATGACAGAAACGAAACAGACAAGCACCACCAAAACAGACCGCCGCCCGGACTGTGTGACGGAAATCCGCATGGGCAACTCCGTCCTTACCGTTTCCGGCTTCTTCAAGCAGGGCGCAACCGACACCGCAGCCGACAAGATGATGAAAGTGCTGGAAGCGGAAGCTGCTACACAAAAAACGGCGATTTGACCGACCATAAAGAAGCAGATTTGACGCTTTTGCCGCTATACAGACAGCCGCCCCATGTGGTACAATCAAGGTACGGAATAGTGGGGCTGGCTGTCGGAAACGGAGGATTTTATGTTAAGACAGACCAACCAACAACCAATTACCGCCCTTTACCCAAGACTATCCCATGAGGACGAGCTGCAAGGCGAAAGCAATTCCATTTCCAATCAGAAGCGTATCCTTGAAACCTATGCAAAGCAGAACGGCTTTTCCAATCTGCGCTGGTACACGGACGACGGTTATTCTGGTGCGAACTTTCAAAGACCCGGTTTTCAAGCCATGCTTGCGGACATTGAAGCCGGAAAAGTCGGGACAGTTATCGTAAAGGATATGTCGAGGTTAGGGCGAAACTACCTGCAAGTGGGAATGTACACGGAAATGATTTTCCCACAGAAAGGTGTCCGCTTCATCGCTATCAATGACGGAGTGGACAGCGCACAGGGCGACAATGACTTTGCCCCGCTGCGGAATATCTTTAACGAATGGCTGGTGAGAGATACGAGCAAGAAAATCAAAGCAGTAAAACGCTCAAAAGGCATGAATGGCAAGCCCATCACAAGCAAGCCTGTGTATGGCTACCTCATGGACGAGGATGAAAATTTCATTATTGACGAGGAAGCTGCACCCGTAGTCAAGCAGATATACAACCTCTGTCTTGCCGGGAATGGTCCGACCAAGATAGCCCGTATGCTCACAGAGCAGCAAATCCCCACGCCGGGAACGCTTGAATACCGCAGGACGGGCAGCACCCGCCGCTACCACCCCGGCTATGAGTGCAAGTGGGCGACCAATACCGTAGTGCATATCCTTGAAAACCGGGAATACACAGGCTGTCTGGTAAATTTCAAGACAGAAAAACTTTCTTACAAAGTCAAGCACAGTGTAGAAAATCCCCCGGAAAAGCAAGTGATTTTCGAGAACCACCACGAGCCTATCATAGACACCCAAACATGGGAACGGGTGCAGGAGCTTCGCAAACAGCGCAAACGCCCAAACCGCTATGATGAAGTGGGTTTGTTCTCCGGCATACTGTTCTGTGCGGACTGCGGCAGCGTGATGTATCAGCAGCGATACCAGACGGACAAGCGCAAGCAGGACTGTTATATCTGCGGCAACTACAAGAAACGCACCCATGACTGTACGGCGCACTTTATCCGCACCGACCTCTTGACCGCTGGTGTACTCTCCAATCTGCGGAAAGTGACCAGCTATGCGGCAAAGCATGAAGCCCGGTTTATGAAACTCTTGATTGAGCAGAACGAGGACGGGGGCAAACGCAGGAACGCCGCCAAGAAAAAGGAACTGGAAGCCTCCGAGAAACGCATAGCCGAGTTATCCGCTATCTTCAAGCGGCTGTATGAGGACAGCGTGACCGGGCGCATATCAGACGAGCGTTTCACAGAGCTGTCGGCAGACTATGAAGCAGAGCAACGGGAGCTGAAAGAAAGAGCCGCTGCTATTCAAGCGGAGCTTTCCAAAGCACAGGAAGCCACCGTGAACGCAGAAAAGTTTATGAATGTTGTCCGGCGGCATACCAGCTTTGAAGAACTTACCCCTACTCTGCTGCGGGAGTTTGTAGAGAAAATCGTTGTGCATGAGTGCAGCTATGACGAGAACAAGACCCGCAGACAGGACATTGAGATTTATTATTCTTTTGTTGGCAAGGTGGACTTGCCCGAATAACCGCCCGACCTATCCGACACAATGCGCAAGTGCCGGATAGGAACGGCAAAATTTTTTACACTTCTATTACTTCTTTATCGCACATCAGTAAATCGTGAGGGTATATCATCTTATAGATTGGGATGAGCAGAATTGGAAAGGACAGAGAGGGTTGACGAGAACTTATAGTCTTCCCCTTGGGAAGCGTTTTGACCCTAAAGATCTTGCAAATCCTGCATATGGAACCTTGTTGAAGTATGAAGTGTTTGATGCTGGTGTAGGGATAGTATCAGCAAGTGTATACTACAAATCTCACCCCAAAGAGACCCTCGTTTCTCCTACGACGAACGTCTCTGTATCTCTAACAGGAGCAGATGTTGCTGCGGTTGATAAGATCATAGCGGACAAGGTTTTAGATACCACTATTCTGGCTAAACTTCCAGCAGAACTTCCAGCCAAAAATGTTGAACTTTACGATGTTAAGACTCAAAAGGCAGATGGTAGTTTTGTACAAATTTCAGGAGAAGCAACTGTAACGATTCCTGTGGATCCTAATCGTAAAGTAGAAAAAGTAATCTACTTCTTACCAGAAACGGGAGCAGTTGAGGAACTGCCGTTTGAATTGAGTGCTGATGGAAAATATGTTCATTTCAAAGTTTCTCATTTCTCAAATTATGGAGTTGTTTATCAATCTCAAGACACTGAGAAACCAAATCCACAGCCAAACCCAGCACCGCAACCAGATCCAGTCCCAACTCCGGCTCCAACACCAACACCAACTCCGGCTCCAACACCAACACCAACACCAACTCCGACTCCAGCGCCAACACCAGAACTAGATCCCAAATCTCAGGATAATGGTAAGAATAAGGATTCTAGGAGTCTGTCTGAGGAGCCGAAAAAAATTGAAGATGTGAAGTCTGGTCCATCTAAGAAAGAAATAGAAAAGACTGAAGATAAAGAAAAAGCTTTACCAAAAACAGGAGAAAATAGTAGTCTTTTAGGCTCGGTTGGAGCAGTATTACTAGGAATGATGACGCTTCTTAAATTCTCTTTCAAGAAGAAAAGAAACTAGTGTTTATTAAAATATTCATGATCTCTTAAACTATGGGGATGGCTTGTATAATAAAACGCATAAAATCAGTTGACAAAGAGCTAACATCTGGAGAGGACAATCGTTGTCCTCTCCATTTTTATATTGGCTCTTTGGTAGAAATGGGTAAAAGTGCCTCAAATATGGTAAAATAGAAGGAGTATATTGTGAGGAAAATGGATGTCAACCACTTTTGAAATTTTAATGAATCAGTTGGGAATACCCGCTGAAATGAGAAATCATGAGGCCTTCTCTCAGGCTGAAATAGAACAAGTTATTGTTCATAAACGAAGCAAAGTTTGGGAGTTTCGTTTTGTTTTTGAAAATATCTTGCCTTTTGAACTTTTTCTGGAGTTGAAAAGAGGTTTGAAGGATGAATTCTCAAAAACGGGAAATCAGGCTAGTTTTGAGATAAAAACGAGAAATCAGGAATTTTCTAGAGAACTTTTACAAGCTTACTATCGAGAGGCTTTTTCGGATGGTCCTTGCGCTAGTCAAGGTTTTCGTTCTATTT
Organism: Streptococcus pseudopneumoniae; assembly: GCF_001073085.1. Lineage (GTDB taxonomy): Bacteria > Bacillota > Bacilli > Lactobacillales > Streptococcaceae > Streptococcus > Streptococcus pseudopneumoniae_M. The sequence continues at coordinate 16,953 of NZ_JVFV01000038.1, read as the reverse complement.
ATCAGAATTTTCAGGTTCGCTTTGAAAATGACCAGTTAATCATTGAAGCTTCAGAAGCGGCAGATACAGAGCATTTTAGGAAAAATCATCTGCCAAATCTTAGCAAACAGCTGGAATTTTTTGGTTTTCCTAAACTTTCTTGCATCTTAGAAAAAAATGAAGAGCTCACAAGGGAAGAACAAGAAGCCTTTCAGACGGGAAATCAAATGATTATTCAAGCAGCCAATGAAGAAACTCTTCGGGCTATGGAACAGTTAGAACAGATGGCCCCGCCTCCTCCAGTTGAGGACAAACCTGTCTTTGATTTTCAAGCCAAGAAGGCAGCTGCTAAGCCTAAACTTGATAAGGCAGAGATTACTCCTATGATCGAGGTCAATACTGAGGAAAATCGTCTGGTTTTTGAAGGAGTTGTCTTTGATGTTGAGCATAAGGTGACTAGAACGGGTCGTGTCTTGATTAACTTCAAGATGACGGACTATACTTCTAGTTTCTCTATGCAAAAATGGGTCAAGAATGAAGAAGAAGCTCAGAAGTTTGACATCATTAAGAAAAACTCTTGGCTCCGTGTGCGTGGGAATGTTGAGGTCAATAATTTCACGCGTGATTTGACCATGAATGTGCAAGATGTCCAGGAAGTCGTCCACTATGAACGGAAAGACTTGATGCCAGAGGGGAAACGTCGTGTTGAGTTCCATGCGCACACCAATATGTCGACCATGGATGCTCTGCCTGAAGTTGAAGAACTCATTGCGACAGCTGCCAAATGGGGACACAAGGCAGTTGCTATTACAGATCATGGCAATGTTCAATCCTTCCCTCATGGCTATAAGGCCGCTAAGAAAGCTGGTATCCAGCTGATCTATGGGATGGAAGCCAATATCGTTGAAGACCGTGTACCTATCGCCTATAACGAAGTTGAGATGGATTTGTCTGAAGCAACCTATGTGGTCTTTGACGTAGAAACAACAGGTCTATCTGCTATCTATAATGACTTAATTCAGGTGGCGGCTTCCAAGATGTATAAGGGCAATATCATTGCTGAGTTTGATGAATTTATCAATCCTGGGCACCCCTTGTCAGCCTTTACTACGGAATTGACTGGAATTACGGATGACCATGTAAAAAATGCCAAACCCTTGGTTCAAGTTTTAAAAGAATTCCAAGAATTTTGTAAGGATACCGTTCTTGTAGCCCACAATGCAAGCTTTGACGTTGGCTTTATGAATGCCAATTATGAACGTCACGGTCTTCCAAAAATTACTCAACCTGTCATCGATACGCTAGAGTTCGCTAGAAACCTCTATCCTGAGTACAAACGCCATGGTCTTGGACCCTTGACCAAACGTTTTGGTGTAGCTCTAGAACACCACCACATGGCCAACTATGATGCGGAAGCAACTGGGCGTCTGCTCTTTATCTTTATCAAGGAAGTAGCAGAAAAGCATGGTGTGACAGATTTAGCTAGATTGAACATTGATTTAATCAGTCCAGATTCTTATAAAAAAGCTCGAGTCAAGCATGCGACCATTTATGTGAAAAATCAAGTGGGCTTGAAAAATATCTTTAAGCTGGTGTCTCTTTCAAATACCCAGTACTTTGAAGGAGTTCCACGGATTCCACATACGGTGCTAGATGCCCATCGAGAAGGTTTGATCTTAGGTTCAGCCTGTACAGAAGGTGAAGTCTTTGATGCAGTCGTTTCACAAGGGGTAGATGCGGCAGTCGAAGTTGCTAAATACTATGACTTTATCGAGGTGATGCCTCCTGCTATCTATGCACCTCTGATTGCCAAAGAGCAGGTCAAGGATATGGAGGAACTCCAAACCATCATCAAGAGCTTGATTGAGGTCGGAGACCGTCTCGGTAAGCCCGTTCTTGCGACAGGAAATGTTCACTATATCGAACCTGAGGATGAAATTTATCGAGAAATCATCGTACGAAGTCTAGGTCAGGGGGCGATGATTAACCGAACGATCGGTCATGGGGAAGCTGCCCAACCAGCTCCGCTACCAAAGGCACACTTTAGAACGACCAATGAAATGTTGGATGAATTTGCCTTTCTAGGTGAAGATTTGGCTCGTAAGATTGTCATTGAAAATACCAATGCCATGGCAGAAATCTTTGAGCCTGTTGAGGTCGTTAAAGGAGACTTGTATACACCTTTCATTGACCAAGCCGAAGAAACAGTTGCCGAATTAACCTATAAAAAAGCTTTTGAAATATATGGAAATCCGCTCCCAGATATCGTTGATTTACGGATTGAAAAGGAACTAACCTCTATCTTGGGGAATGGATTTGCCGTGATTTATCTGGCTTCCCAGATGCTAGTGCAGCGCTCCAACGAACGAGGCTACTTGGTTGGTTCTCGTGGGTCTGTTGGCTCCAGTTTTGTTGCGACCATGATTGGGATCACCGAGGTCAATCCTCTCTCTCCTCACTATGTCTGTGGTCAGTGTCAGTACAGTGAATTTATCACGGATGGTTCCTACGGTTCAGGCTTTGATATGCCAGATAAAGACTGTCCAAACTGTGGCCACAAACTCAGCAAAAATGGACAGGATATTCCTTTCGAGACCTTCCTTGGTTTTGATGGAGATAAGGTACCCGATATTGATTTGAACTTCTCAGGTGAAGACCAACCGAGCGCCCACTTGGATGTTCGTGATATCTTTGGGGAAGAATATGCCTTCCGTGCAGGAACGGTTGGTACGGTGGCTGCTAAAACAGCCTATGGATTTGTCAAGGGTTACGAGCGTGACTATGGCAAGTTCTACCGAGAAGCCGAAGTTGAGCGCCTAGCCCAAGGAGCTGCAGGTGTTAAACGGACGACCGGTCAGCACCCAGGAGGAATCGTTGTTATTCCTAACTATATGGATGTCTATGACTTTACTCCAGTACAGTATCCTGCAGATGATGTAACTGCTGAATGGCAGACCACTCACTTTAACTTCCACGATATCGATGAGAACGTCCTCAAGCTCGATGTCCTAGGGCATGATGATCCAACTATGATTCGCAAGCTTCAGGACTTGTCAGGCATTGATCCAAATGATATTCCTATGGATGATCCTGGTATCATGGCCCTTTTCTCAGGTACAGATATCCTTGGAGTGACACCTGAACAAATCGGTACCTCAACTGGTATGCTTGGTATCCCAGAGTTTGGAACCAACTTTGTTCGAGGCATGGTGGATGAAACTCATCCGACAACCTTTGCGGAGTTGCTTCAGCTTTCTGGGCTGTCTCACGGTACCGACGTTTGGTTAGGAAATGCTCAGGACTTGATTAAGGCAGGGATTGCGGACCTTTCAACCGTTATCGGTTGTCGGGATGACATCATGGTTTACCTCATGCACGCTGGTCTAGATCCAAAGATGGCCTTTACCATCATGGAGCGAGTGCGTAAGGGATTGTGGCTTAAAATCTCTGAAGAAGAGCGCAATGGTTATATCGAAGCCATGAAGGCCAATAATGTGCCTGAGTGGTATATCGAATCTTGTGGAAAAATCAAGTACATGTTCCCTAAAGCCCATGCGGCAGCCTACGTTATGATGGCCCTTCGTGTAGCCTACTTCAAGGTTCACCACCCGATTTATTATTATTGTGCTTACTTCTCCATCCGTGCCAAGGCCTTTGATATCAAGACCATGGGTGCAGGCTTGGATGCTATCAAACGTAAGATGCAAGAAATTGCTGAAAAGCGTAAGAACAATGAAGCTTCCAACGTAGAAATTGACCTCTACACAACACTTGAAATCGTCAATGAGATGTGGGAACGTGGCTTTAAGTTCGGCAAATTGGACCTCTATCGCAGTGATGCGACTGAATTCATCATCGATGGAGACACCCTTATCCCACCGTTTGTTGCTATGGATGGTCTGGGAGAGAACGTTGCCAAGCAACTGGTTCGTGCCCGTCAAGAGGGAGAATTTCTCTCTAAAACTGAATTGCGCAAGCGTGGAGGACTCTCATCAACCTTGGTTGAAAAGATGGATGAAATGGGCATTCTTGGCAATATGCCAGAGGACAATCAGTTGAGTTTGTTTGATGATTTGTTTTAAATAAAAATTAACAGACGGACAAATATTGTCCATCTGTTTTGTTATACTTATACCATAAAAAGAAAGAGGTTTAAATGATGGTCAATACAGGATTAGATAACAAATATCAATTTGAAAATTTTATAGAAAAAGATGGTAATGCTTTGGCAAAGAAAGAATCCTTAGAAGTAGTGAAGAGCTTAGGATTTAAATATAATCCCCAATATAATCCCCTTTATATTTATGGGGAATCAGGTTCAGGAAAAACACATCTCCTGCAAGCTATTGGTAATAAGGTTCTTGAGAATAATCCAGAAAAACGAGTAAAATACATTTCTGCTGAAAACTTATTGGAAAATGAGCTAGAAATACAAAAAGTTAGAAGTGAGGAGTTTGATCTCCTAATCGTAGATGACATTCAGGTATTGGGAGAAAAGGATATTCTTATTAAAGAAAAATTTTTTAATCTATTTAATTCTCAACATTTTAAGAATAAGCAAATGGTTTTCTCTAGTGACACTGAACCAGATCAATTGGAAAATGTACCTTCTCGTTTGATTGTGCGTTTTAAGTGGGGAATGACAGTGTGTCTAGCATCAATTGAAGGATAAAAAGGACTGCAGATGAATGATCAAGAAAGACTACTAACGATTTTTTTACGATTACAGTTTGGGACTCCGTTAGTAAAAAAGCAGTTAGCTCAGGAATTTATGGTTAGTGAAAAGACTATACAGAGAGATTTTTCACTTCTGCGTTATATCTTATCTAGTTGCCACAATTATAGTGGAGATTTGATTTATAGTCGTAAGACGAATCAGTACTGTTTATCAAGTAAGTCAATTTTTTCTAAAAAAGATATTCTAGTTATTTCAAAGATTTTATTAGAAAATCGAGCACTTAACAGAACAGAAATTGACAGCTTATTAAAAAAATTACTAGTTTTAGTTCCTGGTGATGATCAGAAAGAAATTGAGCAGATTATTGGTAGTGAAAAGCTTAATTATGTTCCCTTAACGGATCAACAAGATAGAATAGAGAAAATTTGGAATTTATCGGAGGCTATTCTACATGAACAGGTCTTAGACATTATCTATCAAAAACCTTATTCTGAATCTTCTAAGAAGCAGACGGTTTTGCCAGTCTCTCTTTACTATGATAGACATTATTTCTATCTGGTTGTATACCAGTTGAAATATGAGACTTATATTACTTTAAGAGTAGACCGTATCCAGTCTTGGTCTCATAGTGATATAGAGAAGCCCTCTATTTCTTATCGAGATAAATTTAGAGATGGAGACATTCGTAACGAGAGAGTAGATGCTTTTATTGGGAAGAAAATCAATATTGAAATCGAGTACTTGTACGATCCGAATATTGTGATGGATCAATTTCCAAATGCAAAAATAGTTGGGAAAAATGGTGACTGGACTCATTTTAAGTTTGAAAATCAGCATACACCTGGGCTTAAAAGATGGTTACTAGGACAAGGGGAAGCAATAACTGTTTTGTCTCCTCGAATTTTAGTAGAGGATATGAAGCAAACAGTTCAAGAAATGATAGATAAATATAGATGAGGATAAAATGACTATTCAATTTACTTCTAAAAAGGTTGGAGAACTATTGAAAGAAGGGAAGTTGCGGATTCCTTCTTATCAAAGACCATATAAATGGAACAGAAAACATATCCGTAATCTTTTTTATGATCTACGAGATGCTATGGGGAAGAAGGAATATCAGATTGGTTCCGTTATCTTACATGAAATCTTACATGAAAATGATGGATACTTAGATGTTGTCGATGGACAGCAACGGTTAATTTCAATTTCCTTGTTTCTTCATTTATTAGATGATTTAGGGAATTATAAGGGTGCTCATCAACTGCTGAGTGCTGAATTTGGAGAGCTATCTTGCTATCATGCGAGTGAAAATTATAATGAGTGGGAAAATTTGACTCAATTGGTTGGCGAAAAGGAGGCCAAAGATATTTGCAATTTTTTATTGGAAAATTGTTCTGTCTCCGTGATTACTATGCCACAGGAACGATTATCTGAAGCCTTTCAGTTATTTGATTCTCAGAATAATCGTGGAAAATCTTTAGAACCTCATGATTTGCTCAAAGCCTATCATCTTCGCAAGCAAGATTCAGAAGATGAAAAGATTGTTGAAAAGTGGGAGCAATTTGTAGAGGATAAAAATTTAAGTCTCAAAGAGTTGTTTGATAAACATCTTTTTCGTATGAGACGTTGGTCGCGAGGAGAGACAGGATTAACAAACAAGCGTTATGGATCTTATCTTCGTTTTACAGAGGATTATATTGACGACTTTAAAGGCGTTGATTTGAATCAGAACTTTCCATACCTAGAATTGTATCGTCATATTGAAAATCTCCCCATGTCCATTACTATGCCAATCATTGATGGAAGTAAATTTTTTGAGTATATTGAATCTGCTCATGAAACTATTAAAAATCATAAAGATTTTTTAAATGAAGAGTTAGGATTTTCTGATGAACCTGAAGGTGAAGAAAAAAATGTAGCTTACCCAGAAGGCGTGTTGAACATTTACAATAGCTCAAAGGGGCGCTATCTCAAGTGTCACAATATATTCCTAAATATTTGCTCGCTTTTCGCAGATAGATTTGGAAAGAATGAGCTATCAAAGGAGATAGTAGAGACCTTGTTTATTTGGTCTTATTACCCTCGAGTTAAGTCTAAAGCCATATATGATGCAACGGTAGGAAACTATGCTGCTGGTGGAAGGTTTAGACAAAAAGAGGTTCAAAAATTATTTCAACTTTTATCTCATGCTGTCACTCCGAATGATTTCATGATCAAGATAGATAGAGAGCTATTTGAAAATTATGCTGTGGACAAGATTATAGAAGAGGAAAAAGATAAATGGTAGAAACACATATAAGTTTATCAGTGAATCGTTTGTTAAATGAAGATACCTATGCTATTCCTCTTTATCAGAGAAATTTTGCCTGGACTTATGATGAAATTGAGCAATTATTGAACGACGTAGCAGATGCTTTTCAAGAAAATAGAGACAATTACTATATTGGAACATTAGTCGTTAATAAAGATAATGACCTTTTCAAAATCATAGATGGGCAACAACGGACAACAGCCCTTAATTTGATTGCCTTAGCTTTGAAGCATGAGTTTGGTTTTGATAGATTGAAAGCTGTCAATCTTACCTTTCCAGCTAGGAAGAAATCAAATGAGAATATTCAAAAACTATTTACTAAGCAAAAAATCTCTGAGGACGATGAAAATGAATTAACTAGAGGTTACGGGCATGCTAAAGATGCCTTGAAAAAAGTGCTAGGAGAGCGTCAACTTGAAATTCAGTATTTCGTTGACTATCTTTTTGATAATGTCATCATTTTTCGAAGTATACTTCCTAAAGATTTAGATTTGAATCTTTATTTTGAACGTTTTAACTCTCGAGGTGAACAACTAGAAGCTCATGAAATTATTAAGGCGCAAATGATGGCTAAGTTTGGTGAAAATCAAGAAATGGCACAAAAATTTGCGAGAATCTGGGATGCTTGCGCAGACTTTGATAAGCCAGTATCAAGTCAATTTAAGATGCGACGTAAGAGAGCAGATGATTTTCAAGAACGCGAACGTATTTTTGGATGGCATTTTACAAATTACTCATTTCATAATATTTATGATGATATTGATTTTTATCAAAATGAAAGAAGAAAGTTATCAGATATATTAGGAAAAAAGATAAATGAAAAAAATATAGAAGTAGAAAAAAATTTTGGTGATTATACCCAAGTTATCGATTTTACAACCTTCCTACTCCATGTATTGGCAATTTGGGAAGGTAAGGATACCAATGAGGTTCAGTTAGACGACAAGAAACTTTTAGCTCTATTTGATATAAAAAATAAAAATAAGACTTGGATTATTGAATTCAGTGAATTTCTTCTTAAAATAAAACATATTTTTGATAATTACATCGTTAGAAATTCAAATATGGATTCTTCAAGCAGAAATAAGGATGAATGGTTTTTGCAGAAAGGAACTTATTATGAATATCAACCTAATGGAAAAGCGAAAGAGCATTACATAGTTGAAGAACGCTTTACTAAGAATACGTTTTCAGATTCGGAAATTAACAAAAATATTATTCTTCTTCAATCTATGTTTGCTGTGACCTTTACTGCTAATCGTGATAGTCGTTGGTTATATGAGATTTTACAATTTCTCTTCAGACATATTGAAGAACTAAATGATCAAGAATTTGGTGCTCATTTTAAAGAATTTCTTGAAAAAATGGCAGTGACGTATGCAGAAGAAAGATTGTTTACTGAGGATAGAAGAATTAAGAAATACGGTGCAATTCCTGTTTATGCTTTTAACTTTGTAGATTATGTTTTATGGAAAAATCGCGAAGAATTAAAGAAAACATACGATGTTAAGTTTGAAGATTTCAAATTTGTATATCGTCGTTCTATAGAGCATTGGTTTCCACAACATCCAAATAGTGATGAAAGAGTTGAAAAAATTGATGATAAATTTTTGCACTCCTTTGGGAATCTTTGTATCATTACAGATAGTCAAAATTCGAAGTTTGGAAATTTAGTTCCAAGTGCAAAATATAAACAGTGGGAAGGAATTTTCAATCGCCAGAGTTTAAAATTACAGATGATGGCAGATGTAACGGTAAAGAATGATAAATGGGGTATTTGTGAGATTCAATTTATGGAAAAAGAAGTGGAAAGATATGTACACGACTTTTGTGATAGTTAAATGAAAACAAGCTTTAATGAGCTTGTTTTTTAAAATGCTAATATATGTGATATACTAGTAACGGAGGACATTTCATGAAACTAAGAATATTCGCGGAAGATAAACCGGCTGAGAAGGTGTTTGAGTACCAATTGGAACTTGCTGATCAGACAATTCTTCTATCGACAGCACTCTTGTCAGGTACTATTGCACTAGTAGGGCTACTTTCTGCTTTGAAAGAAAAATAAAAATAGAAAAGAGAAAACAGAATGGTTTTACCAAATTTTAAAGAAAATCTAGAAAAATATGCTAAGTTATTGGTTGCAAACGGAGTGAACGTGCAACCTGGTCATACCTTAGCTCTCTCTATCGATGTGGAGCAACGCGAGTTGGCTCACTTAATCGTCAAAGAAGCCTATGCACTTGGAGCCCACGAAGTGATCGTTCAATGGGCAGATGACTTTGTAAACCGTGAGAAATTCCTTCACGCGCCGATGGAGCGTTTGGACAATGTGCCAGATTACAAGATTGCTGAGATGAACTACCTACTTGAAAATAAAGCAAGTCGTCTCGGTGTTCGTTCTTCTGATCCGGGTGCATTGAACGGAGTAGATGCTGAAAAGCTCTCAGCTTCTGCTAAAGCAATGGGAATTGCTATGAAGCCAATGCGTATCGCAACTCAATCTAACAAGGTTAGCTGGACTGTAGCAGCCGCTGCTGGACTTGAGTGGGCTAAGAAAGTCTTTCCAAATGCTGCGAGCGACGAAGAAGCAGTGGACCTCCTTTGGGACCAAATCTTCAAGACTTGCCGTGTCTACGAAGAAGATCCAGTTAAGGCTTGGGAAGAACATGCTGCTATCCTCAAGAGCAAGGCGGAAATGCTGAATAAAGAGCAATTCACAGCCCTTCACTACACAGCACCAGGAACTGATTTGACACTTGGCTTGCCGAAGAACCACGTTTGGGAATCTGCCGGAGCGATCAATGCTCAAGGCGAAGGTTTCTTGCCAAATATGCCAACAGAAGAGGTCTTTACAGCCCCTGATTTCCGTCGCGCAGATGGTTATGTCACTTCTACAAACCCTCTCAGCTACAACGGAAATATCATCGAAGGCATCAAAGTGACCTTTGAAAATGGTCAAATCGTTGATATCACAGCTGAAAAGGGTGATCAAGTAATGAAGGACCTCGTCTTTAAGAATGCTGGTGCGCGTGCCTTGGGTGAATGTGCCTTGGTACCAGATCCAAGCCCAATTTCACAGTCAGGTATTACCTTCTTTAACACCCTTTTTGACGAAAATGCTTCCAATCACTTGGCTATCGGTGCAGCCTATGCAACGAGCGTTGTTGGTGGAGCAGAGATGAGCGAAGAAGAGCTAGAAGCTGCAGGACTTAATCGTTCAGACGTTCACGTTGACTTTATGATTGGTTCGAACCAAATGGATATCGATGGTATCCGTGAGGATGGGACACGCGTACCACTCTTCCGCAATGGAGATTGGGCAATTTAAGGAGAAACTATGATTGGAAGTATGTTTGTCGGGCTTTTAATCGGACTACTAGCAGGAGCTATCACCAATCGTGGCGAACGCATGGGCTGCTTCGGGAAAATGTTTCTCGGCTGGATTGGTGCCTTTTTAGGACAATTAATCTTTGGTTCTTGGGGACCAAGCCTAAGCGGTACAGCCATTATCCCATCAGTTCTCGGGGCTATGATTTTGCTAGCCATTTTCTGGGAAAGAGGAAGCTAAGTTTCGCTATGGAAGGCAGATTAACTTTAAAGAATAAGAGAGAGGCTGGGACAAAAGTCCTAGCCTCTCAATTGTCTTTGGATTGTCGATCAAGACGCAGTGGTTGAGTGGCCTCTACTACGCTGATTTCATCAGCTTTTACAGCCCTACTCAACTGTGCGGAGGTGGGACGACGAAATCGAATTCTAACGAATTACCGATTTCTGTCTCACTCTCTCTTTTTAGGTCGCTATATAAAGTCCTTTGAAAGCATTCATCTGGACTTTGCCACAGAGCTTTCAGTGACTGGTTCTTTTTATATTGCCTCAAGTATGGTACAATAAAAGCATGAGAATTCAACAATTACACTATATTATCAAAATTGTAGAGACTGGTTCGATGAATGAAGCTGCCAAGCAACTTTTCATTACTCAGCCTAGTCTGTCAAATGCAGTTCGTGACCTAGAAAATGAGATGGGAATTGAGATTTTTATCCGAAATCCTAAAGGAATCACCCTCACACGTGATGGGATGGAATTTCTATCCTATGCCCGTCAGGTTGTCGAGCAAACGCAACTTCTAGAAGAACGCTATAAGAATCCAATCGCTCATCGCGAGCTTTTTAGTGTGTCTTCGCAACACTATGCCTTCGTGGTTAATGCTTTTGTTTCCTTACTTAAGAAAAGCGATATGGAAAAGTACGAGCTTTTTTTGCGTGAAACCAGAACTTGGGAGATTATCGATGATGTCAAGAACTTCCGTAGTGAAGTAGGGGTCCTCTTTTTAAATAGCTATAACCGGGACGTTCTTTCGAAGATGTTGGATGACAATCATCTAGTGGCCCATCCTCTCTTTACAGCGCAGCCCCATATCTTTGTCAGCAAGACCAACCCTCTGGCCAAAAAAGACAAGGTGCAGTTGGCAGACCTAGAAGACTTCCCTTACTTGAGCTATGACCAAGGAACCCATAATTCCTTCTATTTCTCAGAAGAGATTTTGTCACAAGAACACCACAAGAAATCCATCGTGGTTAGTGACCGTGCGACCTTGTTCAATCTCTTGATTGGTTTGGACGGCTATACCATCGCGACAGGTATCCTCAATAGTAATCTTAATGGAGACAATATAGTTTCTATTCCTCTAGATATTGATGATCCGATCGAGCTGGTCTATATCCAGCATGAAAAGACTAGCTTGTCTAAGATGGGTGAACGCTTCATCGAGTATTTGCTTGAAGAAGTTCGTTTTGATAGCTAATCGTAAGTACATTAGAAAAGAAAAGGAAATATGACTACAATGAATACCAATGATTTTGATTTTCACTTGCCTGAGGAGTTGATTGCACAAACACCTCTGGAAAAGCGCGATGCCTCTAAGCTCTTGATGGTTAATCGCCAGACTGGAGAATTTCAAGATCGCCACTTTCACTCCATTATTGAAATGCTAGAGCCAGGTGATGCCCTGGTGATGAATGATACCCGTGTCTTGCCAGCCCGACTTCATGGTCAAAAGGAAGAAACAGGTGGTCACGTTGAGCTCTTGCTCTTGAAAAATATAGCAGGAGACGAATGGGAAGTCTTGGCTAAACCTGCCAAACGTCTCAAGGTTGGCGCCCGTGTTGTCTTTGGTGATGGTCGACTAAGCGCAGTTGTGACTGAGGAATTAACTCATGGCGGCCGTATTGTCCGTTTTGAGTATGAAGGAATTTTCCTAGAAGTACTTGAAAGTCTTGGTGAAATGCCCTTGCCTCCTTATATCCATGAAAAGTTGGATGACCGTGAACGTTACCAGACAGTCTATGCCAAGGAGAGTGGCTCAGCTGCGGCGCCGACTGCAGGCCTCCATTTTACCAAGGAATTACTGGAAGAAATTCAGCAAAAAGGAGTTCACTTAGTTTACTTGACCTTGCACGTTGGGCTTGGGACCTTTAGACCTGTTTCAGTAGATAATTTGGATGAGCACGAGATGCACTCAGAGTTTTACCAATTGTCTGAAGAAGCTGCAGCGACCTTGCGACAGGTCAAAGAAAATGGTGGTCGTGTCATTGCTGTGGGGACAACCTCTATCCGTACGCTCGAAACTATCGGAAGCAAGTTTGATGGGCAAATCCAAGCAGACTCTGGCTGGACCAATATCTTTATCAAACCAGGCTATGACTGGAAGGTTGTGGATGCTTTTTCTACGAATTTCCATTTGCCTAAATCAACACTGGTTATGCTCGTTTCTGCCTTTGCAGGCCGTGAATTGGTCCTCGAAGCCTATCAGCATGCTATCGACCAAAAGTACCGTTTCTTTAGCTTTGGCGATGCCATGTTTATCTACTAAAAATAGAAGTGCTAATTCCTGATTGGATTAGCCTTTTTTGATATCAGATAGCTATTGAATTAATGCTAAATAAATGATACACTGAAAACTACAGGTTAGCCGTCAAAAATATATGTAATTTCAGGCTAGCTATTTTAGATGCAGATGAGACTATATCATCATTTTAAAAGGAGATTATCATGAAAAAAACATTGCGCTACACCAGTCTTTCAGCTCTTGCCTTGTTGGCTGTGGTGACACTTGCTGCTTGTGGAGGAAATGCTGAAAAAACTACAGCATCTTCAAGCAAAGAGGCTTCTTCTAAAGTAACTAAGGAGTCATCAAGTAAAACAGAAGCTAGCCAAAAAGAAGAACAGAAGTCTGAGACGAGCACATCAAGTTCCGCAAGCACTCAAACGGATAAGAAGGAAGAGAAGAAAAAAACTCCAGAAGCTTACACAAAATTCCTTGGAACGTGGGAAAACTATGCTGGAACAACTGCTACAGTCACAGCGGATGGAATCGTGACCATTCAAAGTTCAAAAGGAACCTTCCAGTATGAAATGGGGCAAGTAGAGGAAAAAGATGGCTACTATTCAACAGGAATCCATCTTGTTGATGGTGGAGAAGGTGCACGCCTCATCTATACACCAGCAGGTGTAGCAAATGAATTGACTGGTACGGATGGTAGCCAAGATGTCTTGGCAATTGGCCAATCACCAAGCGACAAAGATAGTCATTTTTACCGTAATTAAGAGTGAAAAGAAGAAGTGAGTCATACTGATGGCTCGCTTTTTTATCAAATAAACATAATTTAAATAGCTATTAAAATTTATATGAATCCTATTAGGAATATTTTCAGAATTTTTCCACCTGTTGAAAATAATTAAAGAAAACTATAAAAGCTTGTCTTTTAAAGAGCAATATGGTAAAATGATGGCGAATATAACAATAGTAATATAGGAGATAACGAATGAAAAGAATGTTTTCTGAATCTAAAGAACGTTTTTCTATTCGAAAGTACACTATCGGTGTTGCTTCCGTGTTGTTGTCAACACTGGTATTTGTGGAAGGAAACGTTTATGCGGACGAAGTGAAGAATAATACAGATTCACAAACTTCAGTTGTCGCACAAGGGAATCAAGGCGAGAGACACAAGGAATCTGGTCTTGAATCAAATGAAGCTGTAGCACCAACTAGCCCTAGTGCTACACCAGCTGAATCAGTTTCATCAACTTCGCAAGCTAGTACAGAAGGTCCTGAACATGTGACTAACAAGGAAAAAACTGAAACACAATCAAATGAAGCTGTAGCACCAACTAGCCCTAGTGCTACACCAGCTGAATCAGTTTCATCAACTTCGCAAGCTAGTACCGAAGGTCCTAAACATGTGACTAACAAGGAAAAAACTGAAACACAATCAAATGAAGCTGTGGCACCAGCTAGCCCTAGTGCTACACCAGTTGAGTCAGCTTCTCCAACTTCGCAAGCTGGTACTGAAGCTTCTTCTGTAGCTAACGATAAAAAAACTGAGGCACAACCTACAACTAGATCAAGACGGTCTAAAAGAGAACTGCCTTCATCAGGTGGTGCAACAACCTATGTGAAAACAGGTGATACGATTACCGTACAAAATCCAGATGTTGAAGTGAATTTTCCAAATGGTAACGGATTGTATGCCCCAGTAGAAACTGTCATTCGCATGAATATGCCTGATAGTTTAACCATCAATCGCAATGATAAACTGGTAGTTGATATCCCAGATGCTATAAGAATTCCTACAAGTTTGCACTATGATGTGACGGGACCAGGTGGTCAAGTTATCGGGAATGCTTTCTTGGATTCAGTCAATAATAAAGTGATCACCACTTTTACAGATTACTTTGAAAAAAATAATCTTGGAAAAAATTATACGTTAAACCTTAGTACAGGTTGGAAATCAACTGTTAAACCAAATGTTCCAACGGAACTCAATTTCAGTGGAACCAAGATTACGGTAACAGTAGGCCCCGAAAATGCTCCAACACCAGCAGCAAAATCAAAGGTTGAAAAATACGGAGAAGCAGTAACAGGACATCCTGAATTAATCAGATGGACCATCCGTGTAAATGCAGGAAGTCTAGTAGCTCCACAGGTTTTAAACAACTACCAATTGATTGATAGTCTTCCAGATGATCAAGAATTGGTTCAAGATGGTGATCCAGTATTAACAGAGTTTGATAATAAGACAAAAGCAACATGGCGAGCAGGGCATGCTGATGATATTCCTTCCGATCATGTGGATTTGTGGAATGGAAAAGCTCTTAGAGCCGAAAAAGTTCAGTCAATTTCACCGTGGGTATCTAAAGGAAATGCAATTCAATTATTAGAGAATATCAAGACAAGTTCATCTGGTTTTTCATTCAAGATAGCACAACTGAACGAAATGATTTACGTCCGTTATATGACTAGATTGAAGAATGTTTCAGCGAACCCTACACTTGAAGAGTTGCAACAAAAACACGGAAATGATATTAAAATCACCTATAACAATGGAGA
This sequence comes from Streptococcus pseudopneumoniae, assembly GCF_001073085.1. Classification (GTDB taxonomy): domain Bacteria; phylum Bacillota; class Bacilli; order Lactobacillales; family Streptococcaceae; genus Streptococcus; species Streptococcus pseudopneumoniae_M. Next base: position 1,593 of record NZ_JVFV01000038.1, on the reverse strand, counting down.
AGAGTATAGTTACCAAGCAACTTTTGCCTTTAAGGCAGGAGGATCTGGTTCAGCTACAAAAGCAAAAAAACCAGCAAGGGTCGATTTATCATTTACGAAACAATTGGAAGGAAGAAATTTAAAACGTGGCGAGTTCACTTTTAATTTGATTGACGATAGTACAGGTCAAGTTGTTGACACTCAAAAAAATGATAGTTTGGGTAATATTACTTTTGATCCACTCTTGTTTAATTCTGTAGGGACCTATCATTATACAGTTGAGGAAGTCACTGGTTCAGAAACTGGTATGACTTATGATCCAATGAAAGCTAACGTAACAATCACGGTAAATGCTAACGGAGATTCCTACGTAGCTCAAACAAGTATGCCAGCTGATACTGAGTTCAACAATACCTTCAAATCATCTCCTGTTAAGGTAAATCTGGAATTTAATAAAGAACTTTCAAATGGTCATTTAAATGCAGGAGATTTCAGTTTTACATTGACTGGTGATAACAATGTAAATGAAACTGTTACTAACAATGCTGATGGGAAAATTACCTTCAGCGAATTGTCATTCGATAAAGTTGGTGTCTACAACTACACTGTTAAAGAAAAGAAGGGGAACAAACCTGATGTAGACTACGATGAAATGACTGTCGCAGTGAAGGTGACTGTAACAAAAGATGAGGATTCAGGTCTGTTAACTGCCAAAACAGAGATGACTTCAACAGGTGGTGAAGCAACTGGTACAGATGACAAGACATTCAATAACCATGTCGTTGCTCCTGTCACTGCGCAATTTGACTTCACTAAAGCTCTTGCAGGTCGTCAGTTGAAAGCTGGTGAATTTAGCTTTGAGTTGGTAGACCCAAGCGATACTTCAACAGATCCAAACGGAAAAGTTCTTCAAACGAAGACAAATGATGCCAATGGACTTGTGAAATTTGATGCTCTTACCTTCAAGAATGGTCAAGAAGGAACGCATAAGTACATCGTACGTGAGGTTCAAGGTTCACTTACTGGGGTAACTTATGATCCAATGAAGGCAGAGGTGACAGTGACTGTAACGAAAGCAGGTCATACTCTTACAGCAACCAAAGCCCTTCCAACAGATACTGAGTTCAATAATACCTTCACACCTGGTGCAACTACAGCACAATTCAGTTTCACTAAGAAATTGGAAGGAAAAACGCTTGAAGCTGATGCCTTCACCTTTGAATTGCTTGAAAATGGCCATGTAATCCAAACGAAGAAGAATAAAGCTGACGGAACCATCCAATTTGACGCGATCTCATACGCAACAGAAGGACCTCATACCTATACCGTTCGCGAAGTAGCCGGAGCAGATACAGACATTGACTATGATACTATGAACGCAGAAGTGACTGTTAATGTCACTAAGAATGCGACAACAGGTGTCTTGACAGCCAATGTCACAATGCCAGCTGATAGCGAATTTAACAACTATGCGGTAGCCCCAGTCACAGCACAATTCGACTTCAGTAAGGCTCTTGCAGGCCGTACCCTTAAAGCTGGTGAGTTCAGCTTCGTCTTGAAAGATAAGAATGGTACGGTTCTTCAAACGAAGACTAATGACGCCGATGGTAAAGT
>NZ_JVFV01000037.1 GCF_001073085.1 Streptococcus pseudopneumoniae | reverse complement strand
CATGCCCTTTTATGGATCAAAAAGTGTTAAAAATAAGACAGTAACCTCAGAATAGCTACTGTCTTATCTCTTTTTTTACTTAAAGCCTTGATAGACTTGAAAAATGGTAGAAAAGAGCCTAATTTTTAAATAGAACTAATTTAAATATCTAGAATAAAATCTTGATTCATTCTATCTATATATATTAAGCTTCATCTTCTTTTTTGCGTTTTGCAACCAAACCTAGACCTACTAGACCAAGTGCAGCACCAAGTGCAACAAGTCCAGATTTAGATTGTTCACCAGTGTTTGGCAACTCAGGACCTTTAGGTTTTTCTGGTGTTACTGGTGTTACTGGTGTTGGTGGTGTTGGCGGTGTTACTGGTGTTGGTGGTGTTGGTGGTGTTGGCGGTGTTGGCGGTGTTGGCGGTGTTGGCGGTGTTGGTGGTGTTGGTGGTGTTGGCGGTGTTGGTGGTGTTGGCGGTGTTGGTGGTGTTGGTGGTGTTGGCGGTGTTACCTTGTTGTTAAACTCAGTATCTTCAGGCATTTGTGAAGTAAGAGTCAATACTTTACCGTCCTTCGTCACAGTAACTCCAACAGTCGCTACCATCTTATCGTACTCAACTCCAGCCTCTGTACCTTTCACTTCTTCTACATGATAAATATAAGTACCTTCTTGACCACGTTTGAATTCAAGAGCTGAGAACTTGATCTTACCTTCAGCATCATTGCTTACGGTTTCAATCACGTTACCATCTTTGTCTTTCAATACGAAGCTGAATTCTCCAGCTTTCAATGCACGACCATCAAGTTTCTTAGTGAAATTAAACTGTGCTTTAACTGGAGCTACAAAGTAGTTATTGAAAATTTTATCATCTGTACCAGTTGCTTCACCTCCCGATGCAGTCATTTCAGTCTTAGCACTTAAAAGACCTGTAGTAATATCTTTAGTAACAGTAACTTTAACTGCGATAGTCATACTATCATAGTCAATGTCTGTATCTGCTCCTGCTTTTTCGCGAACGGTATAGGTATGAGTTCCTTCTGTTGCGTATGAGATCGCATCAAATTGGATGGTTCCATCAGCCGCATTTTTCTTGGTTTGGATGACATTCCCATCTTCAACCAATTCAAAGGTGAAGGCATCCTTAGTAAGCTCTTTTCCTTCCAATTTCTTAGTGAAATTAAATTGTGCTGTAGTTGCACCTGGTGTGAAGGTATTATTGAACTCAGTATCTGTTGGAAGGGCTTTGGTTGCTGTAAGGGTATGACCATCTTTCGTTACAGTCACTGTCACCTCTGCCTTCATTGGGTCATAAGTCATTCCTGCTTCTGAGCCAGCGACTTCTTCTACTGTATACTTGTGAGTTCCAACTTGAGCATTTGTGAATGTCAAATCGTCAAAGGCAATAACACCATTCGCTTTGTTCTTCTTCGTTTGAATAACGTTTCCAGAAGCATCTTTAAGGACAAAAGTAAACTCATCATCTTTAAGGGTACGTCCTGCAAGAGCCTTAGTAAAGTCAAACTTAGTCTTAACCGGAGCTACTGCAAAGTTGTTAAACTCGCTATCCGCTGGCATTGTGACATTTGCTGTCAAGACACCTGTTGTCGCATTCTTAGTGACATTAACGGTTACGACTGCATTCATAGTATCGTAGTCGATGTTTGTATCTGTTCCAGCTACTTCACGTACTGTGTATGTATGAGTTCCTTCTGTTGCGTATGAGATCGCATCGAATTGGATGGTTCCATCAGCCGCATTTTTCTTAGTTTGGATTACATGACCATTTTCAACCAATTCAAAGGTGAAGGCATCGGCTTCAAGTGTTTTTCCTTCCAATTTCTTAGTGAAATTAAATTGTGCTGTAGTTGCACCTGGTGTGAAGGTATTATTGAACTCTGTATCTGTTGGAAGGGCTTTGGTTGCTGTAAGGGTATGACCATCTTTCGTGACAGTAACTGTAACCTCTGCCTTCATTGGGTCATAAGTCATTCCTGCTTCTGAACCAGCTACTTCTTCTACTGTATACTTATGAACACCTACTTCATTGTTCTTGTAAGTAAGCGCATCGAATGCAACTTTACCATCGGCGTCATTAGTCTTCGTTTGAAGAACCGTACCATTCTTATCTTTCAAGACGAAGCTGAACTCACCAGCTTTAAGGGTACGGCCTGCAAGAGCCTTACTGAAGTCGAATTGTGCTGTGACTGGGGCTACCGCATAGTTGTTAAATTCGCTATCAGCTGGCATTGTGACATTGGCTGTCAAGACACCTGTTGTCGCATTCTTAGTGACATTAACAGTCACTTCTGCGTTCATAGTATCATAGTCAATGTCTGTATCTGCTCCGGCTACTTCGCGAACGGTATAGGTATGAGGTCCTTCTGTTGCGTATGAGATCGCGTCAAATTGGATGGTTCCGTCAGCTTTATTCTTCTTCGTTTGGATTACATGGCCATTTTCAAGCAATTCAAAGGTGAAGGCATCAGCTTCAAGCGTTTTTCCTTCCAATTTCTTAGTGAAACTGAATTGTGCTGTAGTTGCACCAGGTGTGAAGGTATTATTGAACTCAGTATCTGTTGGAAGGGCTTTGGTTGCTGTAAGAGTATGACCTGCTTTCGTTACAGTCACTGTCACCTCTGCCTTCATTGGATCATAAGT
>NZ_JVFV01000036.1 GCF_001073085.1 Streptococcus pseudopneumoniae | reverse complement strand
TGGACAGTCTGCGAGTTCGTAAAACAGATAAAATTGACGCTGAAAAGTTGGCTAAATCTCAGCTTGTGCACAATCGTAAACCAACTTGCGTGCAGGAAGAAATTTATCAACACCTGCCTGATTTAAGCCGTTTCTATCAAAATATGACTGAAGATCTTGTTCGAGCTAAAAACCGTCTGCACAAGGTCCTTCAAGTCACCTTTCCTGAATGGGAAAATCTCTTATCCACACCAACTGGAGAACAATATTGGAACTTAGTGATGGCTTTCCCATGCAAAGAGTTTGTATTAAGCCTATCTCAAAGTGACTTGTGTGAGATTATCCGTCAATCTACTTCCAAACGCATCTCTGAAAAGCGTATTGCTTACCTGACTGATAAACTTATAAAACTCGCTAAACAATCTTTTTGTGCGGTCAAGAAAACCTCTCCAATGCTTGAAGAGGTTCGTTACTATGCCCAAGAATGGCTTCGTCTTTCTGAACGCAGACAAGTTGTCTTAAACGACATGGTAGCTCTAGCTCAGCCTTTACCAGAGTATGATATCTTACGGTTAATTCCTGGCATCGCAGAAACCACAGCGACATCTATCATTGGCGAATTGGGAGATATTCGTCGCTTTCAGTCTACCAATCAAATCAACGCTTTTATTGGCATTGACCTGAGGCACTATGAATCTGGGAATTTTCTCGCCAAGGGACACATCACTAAACGAGGTAATCCCTATGCCAGAAAAATCTTGTTCAAGTGTATTCACAACATCGCTTCAGCTAGTCATACCAATCCCTGCCATATCGCTGACTTTTATGAGAAACGAAAAAGACAATCGACAATAGCTTCAACTAAACCACATACGATTGCCTCTATACATCGGCTCATTCGAACAATGTATTACCTCTACTCTTTGACCCAAAATCAATAAGGCTGTCTATGCCGTATTATTGTAACACCTTGTTTCAAAAAATACCAGATGAGGTGTTTTTTAGCATGCCCTTTTATGGATCAAAAAGTGTTAAAAATAAGACAGTAACCTCAGAATAGCTACTATCTTATCTCTTTTTTTACTTAAAACCTTGATAGACTTGACAAATAGTAGAAAAGAGCCAAATTTTATTGAAAAAACAGTCATAACAAACAAAAAAAGAACAACCAGTGTTCTTACTATTGTAATATCAATCGGGAAGACAGGATTCGAACCTGCGACACCTTGGTCCCAAACCAAGTACTCTACCAAGCTGAGCTACTTCCCGAGTTAAATAGAAAAAATGCACCCTAGAGGAGTCGAACCTCTAACCGCCTGATTCGTAGTCAGGTACTCTATCCAGTTGAGCTAAGGGTGCTCTTTATATGCCGAGGACCGGGATCGAACCGGTACGATCGTTACCAATCGCAGGATTTTAAGTCCTGTGCGTCTGCCAGTTCCGCCACCCCGGCCTCTCTAAGCGAACGACGGGATTCGAACCCGCGACCCCCACCTTGGCAAGGTGGTGTTCTACCACTGAACTACGTTCGCATCGACCTCTTGGTTATATTAAAAAATGCCGGCTACATGACTTGAACACGCGACCCTCTGATTACAAATCAGATGCTCTACCAACTGAGCTAAGCCGGCTTATTTCTATGATGCGGGTTAAGGGACTTGAACCCCCACGCCGTTAAGCGCCAGATCCTAAATCTGGTGCGTCTGCCAATTCCGCCAAACCCGCAATGATGACCCGTACTGGGCTCGAACCAGTGACCCATTGATTAAAAGTCAATTGCTCTACCAACTGAGCTAACGAGTCTAAAATAACTTCCGTTATCTTAAACGGTCCCGACGGGAATCGAACCCGCGATCTTCGCCGTGACAGGGCGACGTGATAACCGCTACACTACGGGACCTATGGGAGTTAACGGGATCGAACCGCTGACCCTCTGCTTGTAAGGCAGATGCTCTCCCAGC
>NZ_JVFV01000035.1 GCF_001073085.1 Streptococcus pseudopneumoniae | reverse complement strand
AGGGGTTAAGACACCGCCTTTTCACGGCGGTAACACGGGTTCGAATCCCGTACGGACTATGGTATGTTACAGATGAAACACTAGATGAAAAAAATTAAAAAAAGTTTCAAAAAAGTGTTGACAAGCGAAAGCGGCTGTGATATACTAATATAGTTGTCACTTGAGAGAAGTGAGTGACAAAGACCTTTGAAAACTGAACAAGACGAACCAATGTGCAGGGCACTACAACTGAAGTTGTAGTACTGAACAATGAAAAAAACAATAAATCTGTCAGTGACAGAAATGAGTGAGAACTCAAACTTTTAATGAGAGTTTGATCCTGGCTCAGGACGAACGCTGGCGGCGTGCCTAATACATGCAAGTAGAACGCTGAAGGAGGAGCTTGCTTCTCCGGATGAGTTGCGAACGGGTGAGTAACGCGTAGGTAACCTGCCTGGTAGCGGGGGATAACTATTGGAAACGATAGCTAATACCGCATAACAGTAGATATTGCATGATATCTGCTTGAAAGGTGCAAATGCATCACTACCAGATGGACCTGCGTTGTATTAGCTAGTTGGTGAAGTAACGGCTCACCAAGGCGACGATACATAGCCGACCTGAGAGGGTGATCGGCCACACTGGGACTGAGACACGGCCCAGACTCCTACGGGAGGCAGCAGTAGGGAATCTTCGGCAATGGACGGAAGTCTGACCGAGCAACGCCGCGTGAGTGAAGAAGGTTTTCGGATCGTAAAGCTCTGTTGTAAGAGAAGAACGAGTGTGAGAGTGGAAAGTTCACACTGTGACGGTATCTTACCAGAAAGGGACGGCTAACTACGTGCCAGCAGCCGCGGTAATACGTAGGTCCCGAGCGTTGTCCGGATTTATTGGGCGTAAAGCGAGCGCAGGCGGTTAGATAAGTCTGAAGTTAAAGGCTGTGGCTTAACCATAGTACGCTTTGGAAACTGTTTAACTTGAGTGCAAGAGGGGAGAGTGGAATTCCATGTGTAGCGGTGAAATGCGTAGATATATGGAGGAACACCGGTGGCGAAAGCGGCTCTCTGGCTTGTAACTGACGCTGAGGCTCGAAAGCGTGGGGAGCAAACAGGATTAGATACCCTGGTAGTCCACGCCGTAAACGATGAGTGCTAGGTGTTAGACCCTTTCCGGGGTTTAGTGCCGTAGCTAACGCATTAAGCACTCCGCCTGGGGAGTACGACCGCAAGGTTGAAACTCAAAGGAATTGACGGGGGCCCGCACAAGCGGTGGAGCATGTGGTTTAATTCGAAGCAACGCGAAGAACCTTACCAGGTCTTGACATCCCTCTGACCGCTCTAGAGATAGAGTTTTCCTTCGGGACAGAGGTGACAGGTGGTGCATGGTTGTCGTCAGCTCGTGTCGTGAGATGTTGGGTTAAGTCCCGCAACGAGCGCAACCCCTATTGTTAGTTGCCATCATTCAGTTGGGCACTCTAGCGAGACTGCCGGTAATAAACCGGAGGAAGGTGGGGATGACGTCAAATCATCATGCCCCTTATGACCTGGGCTACACACGTGCTACAATGGCTGGTACAACGAGTCGCAAGTCGGTGACGACAAGCTAATCTCTTAAAGCCAGTCTCAGTTCGGATTGTAGGCTGCAACTCGCCTACATGAAGTCGGAATCGCTAGTAATCGCGGATCAGCACGCCGCGGTGAATACGTTCCCGGGCCTTGTACACACCGCCCGTCACACCACGAGAGTTTGTAACACCCGAAGTCGGTGAGGTAACCTTATAGGAGCCAGCCGCCTAAGGTGGGATAGATGATTGGGGTGAAGTCGTAACAAGGTAGCCGTATCGGAAGGTGCGGCTGGATCACCTCCTTTCTAAGGATAAGGAATGCACATTGGTCTTGTTTAGTCTTGAGAGGTCTTGTGGGGCCTTAGCTCAGCTGGGAGAGCGCCTGCTTTGCACGCAGGAGGTCAGCGGTTCGATCCCGCTAGGCTCCATTGGTGAGAGATCACCAAGTAATGCACATTGAAAATTGAATATCTATATCAAATAGTAACAAGAAAATAAACCGAAAACGCTGTAGTATTAATAAAGAGTTTATGACTGAAAGGTCAAAAAAATAAGGTTAAGTTAATAAGGGCGCACGGTGGATGCCTTGGCACTAGGAGCCGAAGAAGGACGTGACAAACGACGATATGCCTTGGGTAGCTGTAAGTAAGCGATGATCCAGGGATTTCCGAATGGGGGAACCCAACAGGTACTACCTGTTACCCATATCTGTTAAGGATATGAGGAGGAAGACGCAGTGAACTGAAACATCTAAGTAGCTGCAGGAAGAGAAAGCAAAAGCGATTGCCTTAGTAGCGGCGAGCGAAACGGCAGAAGGGCAAACCGAAGAGTTTACTCTTCGGGGTTGTAGGACTGCAATGTGGACTCAAAGATTATAGGAGAATGATTTGGGAAGATCAGCCAAAGAGAGTGAAAGCCTCGTATTCAAAATAGTCTTTGTACCTAGCAGTATCCTGAGTACGGCGGGACACGTGAAATCCCGTCGGAATCTGGGAGGACCATCTCCCAACCCTAAATACTCCCTAGTGACCGATAGTGAACCAGTACCGTGAGGGAAAGGTGAAAAGCACCCCGGGAGGGGAGTGAAATAGAACCTGAAACCGTGTGCCTACAACAAGTTCGAGCCCGTTAATGGGTGAGAGCGTGCCTTTTGTAGAATGAACCGGCGAGTTACGATATGATGCGAGGTTAAGTTGAAGAGACGGAGCCGTAGGGAAACCGAGTCTGAAAAGGGCGCTTTAGTATTATGTCGTAGACCCGAAACCATGTGACCTACCCATGAGCAGGTTGAAGGTGCGGTAAGACGCACTGGAGGACCGAACCAGGGCACGTTGAAAAGTGCTTGGATGACTTGTGGGTAGCGGAGAAATTCCAAACGAACTTGGAGATAGCTGGTTCTCTCCGAAATAGCTTTAGGGCTAGCGTCGACATTAGAGATTCTTGGAGGTAGAGCACTGTTTGGGTGAGGGGTCCATCCCGGATTACCAATCTCAGATAAACTCCGAATGCCAATGAATTATGGTCGGCAGTCAGACTGCGAGTGCTAAGATCCGTAGTCGAAAGGGAAACAGCCCAGACCACCAGCTAAGGTCCCAAAATAATTGTTAAGTGGAAAAGGATGTGGGGTTGCACAGACAACTAGGATGTTAGCTTAGAAGCAGCTATTCATTCAAAGAGTGCGTAATAGCTCACTAGTCGAGTGACCCTGCGCCGAAAATGTACCGGGGCTAAAACAATTTACCGAAGCTGTGGATACCTTTATAGGTATGGTAGGAGAGCGTTCTATGTGTGGTGAAGGTGTACCGTGAGGAGCGCTGGAACGCATAGAAGTGAGAATGCCGGTATGAGTAGCGAAAGACAGGTGAGAATCCTGTCCACCGTAAGACTAAGGTTTCCAGGGGAAGGCTCGTCCGCCCTGGGTTAGTCGGGACCTAAGGAGAGACCGAAAGGTGTATCCGATGGACAACAGGTTGATATTCCTGTACTAGAGTATGTAGTGATGGAGGGACGCAGTAGGCTAACTAAAGCAGACGATTGGAAGTGTCTGTCTAAGCAGTGAGGTGTGAATTGAGTTAAATGCTTAGTTCTATAACATTGAGCTGTGATGGGGAGCGAAGTTTAGTAGCGAAGTTAGTGACGTCACACTGCCAAGAAAAGCTTCTAGCGTTTAAACATACTCTACCCGTACCGCAAACCGACACAGGTAGTCGAGGCGAGTAGCCTCAGGTGAGCGAGAGAACTCTCGTTAAGGAACTCGGCAAAATGACCCCGTAACTTCGGGAGAAGGGGTGCTGACATATGTCAGCCGCAGTGAATAGGCCCAAGCAACTGTTTATCAAAAACACAGCTCTCTGCTAAATCGTAAGATGATGTATAGGGGGTGACGCCTGCCCGGTGCTGGAAGGTTAAGAGGAGTGCTTAGAGGTAACTCGAAGGTATGAATTGAAGCCCCAGTAAACGGCGGCCGTAACTATAACGGTCCTAAGGTAGCGAAATTCCTTGTCGGGTAAGTTCCGACCCGCACGAAAGGCGTAATGATTTGGGCACTGTCTCAACGAGAGACTCGGTGAAATTTTAGTACCTGTGAAGATGCAGGTTACCCGCGACAGGACGGAAAGACCCCATGGAGCTTTACTGCAGTTTGATATTGAGTGTCTGTACCACATGTACAGGATAGGTAGGAGTCTAAGAGATCGGGACGCCAGTTTCGAAGGAGACGCTGTTGGGATACTACCCTTGTGTTATGGCCACTCTAACCCAGATAGGTGATCCCTATCGGAGACAGTGTCTGACGGGCAGTTTGACTGGGGCGGTCGCCTCCTAAAAGGTAACGGAGGCGCCCAAAGGTTCCCTCAGAATGGTTGGAAATCATTCGCAGAGTGTAAAGGTATAAGGGAGCTTGACTGCGAGAGCAACAACTCGAGCAGGGACGAAAGTCGGGCTTAGTGATCCGGTGGTTCCGTATGGAAGGGCCATCGCTCAACGGATAAAAGCTACCCTGGGGATAACAGGCTTATCTCCCCCAAGAGTTCACATCGACGGGGAGGTTTGGCACCTCGATGTCGGCTCGTCGCATCCTGGGGCTGTAGTCGGTCCCAAGGGTTGGGCTGTTCGCCCATTAAAGCGGCACGCGAGCTGGGTTCAGAACGTCGTGAGACAGTTCGGTCCCTATCCGTCGCGGGCGTAGGAAATTTGAGAGGATCTGCTCCTAGTACGAGAGGACCAGAGTGGACTTACCGCTGGTGTACCAGTTGTCTTGCCAAAGGCATCGCTGGGTAGCTATGTAGGGAAGGGATAAACGCTGAAAGCATCTAAGTGTGAAACCCACCTCAAGATGAGATTTCCCATGATTATATATCAGTAAGAGCCCTGAGAGATGATCAGGTAGATAGGTTAGAAGTGGAAGTGTGGCGACACATGTAGCGGACTAATACTAATAGCTCGAGGACTTATCCAAAGTAACTGAGAATACGAAGTGTTAAGGTTTTCTTGAGATTTGATAGATATTCAATTTTGAGTAGGTATTACTCAAAGTTAAGTGACGATAGCCTAGGAGATACACCTGTACCCATGCCGAACACAGAAGTTAAGCCCTAGAACGCCGGAAGTAGTTGGGGGTTGCCCCCTGTGAGATAAGGAAGTCGCTTAGCTAAAGGGAGTTTAGCTCAGCTGGGAGAGCATCTGCCTTACAAGCAGAGGGTCAGCGGTTCGATCCCGTTAACTCCCATAGGTCCCGTAGTGTAGCGGTTATCACGTCGCCCTGTCACGGCGAAGATCGCGGGTTCGATTCCCGTCGGGACCGTTTAAGATAACGGAAGTTATTTTAGACTCGTTAGCTCAGTTGGTAGAGCAATTGACTTTTAATCAATGGGTCACTGGTTCGAGCCCAGTACGGGTCATCATTGCGGGTTTGGCGGAATTGGCAGACGCACCAGATTTAGGATCTGGCGCTTAACGGCGTGGGGGTTCAAGTCCCTTAACCCGCATCATAGAAATAAGCCGGCTTAGCTCAGTTGGTAGAGCATCTGATTTGTAATCAGAGGGTCGCGTGTTCAAGTCATGTAGCCGGCATTTTTTAATATAACCAAGAGGTCGATGCGAACGTAGTTCAGTGGTAGAACACCACCTTGCCAAGGTGGGGGTCGCGGGTTCGAATCCCGTCGTTCGCTTAGAGAGGCCGGGGTGGCGGAACTGGCAGACGCACAGGACTTAAAATCCTGCGATTGGTAACGATCGTACCGGTTCGATCCCGGTCCTCGGCATATAAAGAGCACCCTTAGCTCAACTGGATAGAGTACCTGACTACGAATCAGGCGGTTAGAGGTTCGACTCCTCTAGGGTGCATTTTTTCTATTTAACTCGGGAAGTAGCTCAGCTTGGTAGAGTACTTGGTTTGGGACCAAGGTGTCGCAGGTTCGAATCCTGTCTTCCCGATTGAT
>NZ_JVFV01000034.1 GCF_001073085.1 Streptococcus pseudopneumoniae | reverse complement strand
ACAAGCCGTCGCATCAAGCAGCTATAACCTCTATGGCGCAAGAAAGACAAGCACCGACACGACAGGGAATCCCTTTGCCTATAACGGCGAAGCTCGTGACGATACTGGACTTGACTATTTACGAGCAAGATATTATGATAGTCAGGGAGGTACTTTCTTAACCGAGGATAGCTACCCAGGTGAGGACACAGATCCTCTCAGCCAGAACCGCTACAGCTATGTGCAGAACAACCCCGTCAACTACACCGACCCGAGTGGGCACTTCTGGAACAGTATCAAAAAAGGCTGGAACTATATTAAAAAGACAGCCTCTAATGCATGGAATGGTGTGAAACGAGTCGCATCTAATACTTGGAATACTGTGAAAAGAGTGGCCTCAAACACATGGAATGGTGTGAAGAGTTTCGCTTCCAAGGCTTGGAATGTGACCAAGAGTGCCTTTAACCACGCGACTAACTGGGTCAGCACCCAATACAACCGTGCGGTTAATTGGGGTAGTCGACAGTGGAATAAGGTTCAAACAGCCTACAATAGTACCAGTGACTATGTACAACAGAAATACCAGCAAGCGGCAGCACAGATAGAGGCTAGGCGCCAACAAGTGGTTCGATCTGCCTATGCGCTGGCAACAGGTCGGAGTTCTTCCCCTACCATCCGAGAAGGCATGAATCTCCTTCGAAACTGGGGAACAGCCTTGCAGAACACCTTAAAACATGTCTGTACAACAGCTGAACGAGTCAAGAGTCAAGTCGTTGATTTCGTGAAAAATGTCGACTGGAAGAAGGTTGCCGTAACTGCGGCAGCTATCGGTGTCGGTATTGCTCTTACCGTAGCGACTGGAGGTCTTGGAGCCCCCGTAGCGATGGCTATCGGTGGTGCAGCCTCTGGAGCAATCATCTCAGGATATGATGCCTATAGTTCTGGCCAACGTGGTTGGGAATTGGTTGGTTCGATTGCCAAAGGAGCAGGAACAGGTGCTATCTCAGGTCTTATTGGCGGCCAATTGATGGGAGCAGGAGCTAGTCTAGCAACAAATGTGACTCAAAATATTGGCAATCAAGCAGTTCGACAAGTTGCCAAGATTGGAGTGGAATCTGCGGTTGAGACTGCGATTGACACAGGTATTGATTTGGCCACAGGCAATAAGATTACTGGTCAAACAGTCGCTATGAACTTTGCCTTTAACACCTTTACCAACGGAGCAGGTAGTGTGTCTCCTAAGAAGGCCCCTAAGGCTGATGTGGTGACGACGAAGCCTACAGGTGGACGTCTACCAATGACAGTAGATAATCTCCAAATGTTTGCGGAGAAGCCTGGTGCCTCAGTATCTAAAGCACGATATGGGAAAAGTAAATTATCTGCTGCAGAATATAAAAAATTAAGAGATAATACTCCAACACCCGATCTTCGGATGAGAGTGAATGAAGGGATTAGTCTGCCGATGAATGATTTTGCAATACCAGGAAATGTCATTACCAAGAAACTAGAAGCTGATCATATAGTCCCAATGAAAAAAATTGTTACTATGGAGGAATTTGATAAGTTATCATCGGAGCAACAACTTTCTGTGTTGAATTTTGAAGAGAATTTTATAGGATTAAGTAAATCAGCAAATACTTCAAAAGGAGCAAAATCTTATAGCGATTGGACGATGTATAAAAAAACTAATACACCGATAAATCCAATTTTTAGGGAAGAAATGATAAGAAAAGAAGCAATCTTAGAAGGGAAACTTCAGAGTATGATAGATAATTTTATCTATGATAAATAAATTGGAGGTAGTTTATGAATGAAAAATTAAATTTTTTAAAGAAATATGTACCAGCTGGAGAGATGGTCGAGATTTTATCTAATTTTGAAAATCTGTCCAATCATACTATTCCACAATATTGGCGCGATGCATTTCAAACATCAGATTTTTCTAAAAGAAAACAAATAATTTTTGAGGAATGGAAAAAATATTTAGGAGTTGAACTCAGCAATACAATCTCATATCTAGAGGAATTTTCAGAAGATATAGATCTTATCAAAATTGGAAGCAATTATTCATTGCTTTATTCCATTAGAACGTATCAAAGCAATAGCTTGGTTTTTTATGAGGGGAAAATGCCGATTTTGGAGCAACATTTTATTGATCATTTTAAGCAGTCAGATATAGAATTAGATGAGAGTATTATTCAGTTTTATACAAAAGTTCATGCAGGTTTTAATGACTATACGAGTAAAAGTATGGGATTAGACGATTTAGATATGATTGAACCAATAGCCGATTATGATTGGGAATTTGAGGATCAGTTAACAGATGATATTTCCTGTTATTACAATTTTTTTAGTAATGGTATGGGAAAGTATCTCGTTTTAGATTTGTCTAAACCAATAGATGAAGGAGGTATATTTTGGTCAAAGGATGAATTGCCAGAATATCCGATCCCTTTTTGGGATTATGTTGATGAATGGATAATCATCGGTTTAGATTTTTGATGACGTAGGATTATGAGTTAAATTAATCTAAAATCTCTTGAAGAATTTCTTCAGGAGATTTTACTTATGGCTTACTATAAAGTTTACTTCTAGCTGACTATATTGATACCAGCATCGCTTCTGAGAAGAACTCAGAGAAGCTAGACTATATCTACGACACCGAGAACCGCTTGCTTGCGATCAAGGACAAGAAGGGCCTTCTCATGGCTGCGCTTTACGATGGGGATGATAACCGTGTCTTCACTGCTAGTCGCAAGGAAGGCAAGAACACTTATCAACTCTTCCAACGCAAACCTAAGGAAGATCAATCTGGTGATCAGGTATCGCATGCAGGTAGAGGCAAGTCAGGTCGTAAGTCACCATATACAGCCCCAAGTGGGGAAGAAAACTCTCTCTTCTGGTATGGCTTTAGTCAGAATGTCCTCCAAGCCCTATCCACGCTACCGCAAACGATAGGAAGCATCTGGCATAGCATCTTTGACGATGTGTCGAGAGCCTATCACCAGAAAGTGGCTAAGGATCGAGCGACCAAGGAAGGAATCGTGGTCAACCCACCAGAACTCGGTAACTTACCGGGACAGGGAGAAGTAACCTATGCCAGTCAGGTCCAGGATGTTCTGATCCCTTATACCACACGAGAGGATACCTACAACTACTACGAGGAACGCAACTATGTCAACGATATCAATCGTGAACATACAGAAGTCCTTGAAACCTATGATCATGATGGCAAGGCTCGTGAGACCTATGGCTATGGTCAGGGTCGAGCTAGCTACCTCAACAACCAAACAGGTGACAGCTACAACTACTTGACTAACCAGTCAGGCTCTGTGACAGGCTTGACCAAGGATGGACAAGCCGTCGCATCAAGCAGCTATAACCTCTATGGCGCAAGAAAGACAAGCACCGACAC
>NZ_JVFV01000033.1 GCF_001073085.1 Streptococcus pseudopneumoniae | reverse complement strand
CGCGGGGCTGGGACTACGAAATCGAGACTTTGTCTATCGATTTCTGTCCCACCGCCTTTTTTAGTAAAACCATTCACTAAATGTACATTCAGATTTTTAAACTTTTCTACAAATTATAGAAAAAAGAATCAAAAGTATGATTTTTATGCTGCCCGTATTGAAGTTTCTTATATTATTTTATAAAATAGAAGCAAAATACTACTGAAAAAGTAGAGCGCTTACACAAAAATGGAAGCGGTTACGAATATAAGGAGGATCTTATGGGAAAAGATCAATGGAATCGAAAAAGAGTGTATAGTATCCGAAAATTTACCGTTGGAACTTGCTCTGTAGTCATCGGTACTTGCTCAGTTTTATTTGGAGCAAGTGTAGCTGGTGCAAACCCAGTTTCAGCTGATGAAACTCCAATTGCAGTTGCTACAGAAAAAGTAGAGGATGATTCTCATAAAGAGGAACTTGGTGAAACAAGAAGTCCAGAACAGCCAGCATCAACCGAATCAGCTGCAAGTGAAGTTGCTACACCAGCTCATGAAGTTGAAAAAACACAGGATGACCAAACTATACAATCAGATTCTGACAAAAAAGAGGATTCCATGCTAGATAAGAAACCTCAAGCAATTACTCAAGATCAATCTGCTCAAACGGAAAAACCGGACCTAAAACCGGCTACCAGTGAGGAGGTAAATCAATTGGTTGAGGACCGTAAAGTAGAATTTAACCAAAACTGGCATTTTAAACTCAATGCTAATGCCAAAGACGCCATCAAACCAGATGCAGATGTATCAAGCTGGAAGAAATTAGACCTTCCTCATGACTGGAGTATCTACAATGACTTCGATCATGATTCACCTGCCCAAAATGAGGGTGGACAACTCAATGGTGGTGATGCTTGGTACCGCAAGACCTTTAAACTAGATGAAAAAGACCTTAACAAGAATGTTCGCCTAGTCTTTGATGGTGTTTATATGGATTCGCAAGTCTATGTAAATGGTCAGCTAGTTGGTCACTATCCAAATGGTTACAACCAATTCTCTTATGACATCACTGATTATCTCAATAAAGACGGTCGTGAAAATGTCGTAGCTGTACATGCGGTTAATAAACAACCAAGTAGCCGTTGGTACTCAGGAAGTGGTATTTACCGCGATGTTACCCTTCAAGTCACAGATAAGGTTCATGCTGAGAAAAATGGAACAACTATCTTAACACCAGACCTTGAAAAACAACAAAATGGTAAGGTTGATACTCATGTGACAAGTAAGATTGTCAATACAGATGACAAAGATCATGAAATTGTTGCTGAATACCAAATTATCGAACGAAATGGTCATGCTGTAACGGACGTGGTTCGTACAGATAGCCAAGTCTTGAAAGCTCATCAATCAACTAGTCTAAATGCTATTTTGCAAGTTGAGAAACCAAAACTTTGGACAGTCCTTAACGACAAGCCTGCCCTTTATGAGTTGGTGACTCGTGTTTATCGTGATGGTCAATTGGTCGATGCTAAGAAGGACTTGTTTGGTTACCGTTACTATAACTGGACACCAAATGAAGGCTTCTCTTTGAATGGTGAACGCATTAAATTCCATGGAGTTTCTCTTCACCATGACCACGGAGCTCTAGGAGCTGAAGAAAACTATAAGGCAGAATACCGTCGTCTGAAACAGATGAAGGATATGGGTGTGAACTCTATCCGTACCACTCACAACCCAGCTAGTGAGCAAACTTTGCAGATTGCTGCAGAACTAGGTTTGTTGGTCCAAGAAGAAGCCTTTGATACTTGGTACGGTGGTAAGAAACAGTATGACTACGGCCGTTTCTTTGACAAAGACGCCACTCACCCAGATGCTAAAAAAGGTGAAAAATGGTCTGACTTTGACCTACGTACTATGGTCGAAAGAGGCAAAAACAACCCTGCTATCGTCATGTGGTCTATCGGTAACGAAATCGGTGAAGCAGACGGGAAACCTCGTTCTCTAGCGACTGTTAAACGCTTGGTTCAAGTCATCAAGGCAGTTGATAAAACACGCTATGTCACTATGGGCGCAGACAAGTTCCGCTTTGGTGATGGTAGTGGTGATCATGAAAAGATTGCGAACGAACTTGATGCGGTTGGATTTAACTATTCAGAAGACAACTACAAGAAGCTTCGTGCGAAACATCCAAATTGGTTGATTTACGGTTCAGAAACTTCTTCAGCAACTCGTACTCGTGGTAGCTATTTCCGTCCAGAAAGTGAGCTAGTTCACAGTAACCAAGCATATCGTCATTATGAGCAGTCAGACTACGGTAATGACCGTGTTGGTTGGGGTAAAACAGCAACTGCATCGTGGACTTTTGACCGTGACAATGCTGGTTATGCTGGTCAGTTTATCTGGACAGGTACCGACTATATCGGTGAGCCTACTCCATGGCACAACCAAAACAACACACCAGTTAAGAGTTCTTACTTTGGTATCGTAGATACAGCTGGAATTCCTAAGAATGACTATTACTTGTACCAAAGCCAATGGGTTTCTGCTCAGAAGAAACCAATGGTTCACCTCCTACCTCACTGGAACTGGGAAGATTCTACCCTAAGAGAGAATGTAGCTGATGCAGATGGTAAGATTCCTGTTCGTGCATTTTCAAATGCTGCCAGTGTGGAACTATTCTTGAATGGTGAGTCTCTAGGTAAGAAAACCTTTAACAAGAAACAAACTAGCGATGGACGTACTTACCAAGAAGGTGCCAATGCCAAGGAACTTTACCTTGAGTGGAAGGTTGCTTATCAACCTGGAACCTTGGAAGCAGTAGCTCGCGATGAGGCAGGTAATGAAATTGCTCGTGATAAGGTTACGACTGCTGGTGAGCCTGCGGGTGTTCGCTTAGTTAAAGAAGAAAATGCTATCGCAGCAGACGGAAAAGATCTCACTTATATTTACTACGAAATCGTTGATAGCGCTGGTAATGTAGTTCCAACTGCTAATAACCTTGTGCGCTTCCAGTTGCATGGACAAGGTCAGATTGTCGGTGTGGATAACGGTGAACAAGCAAGCCGTGAGCGTTATAAAGAGCAAGCTGATGGTTCATGGATTCGCAAGGCCTTCAATGGTAAGGGTGTTGTCATTGTCAAATCAACTGAGCAAGCAGGTAAATTTACCTTGACTGCTCATTCTGATCTCTTGAAATCTGATCAAACTACAATCTTTACAGGTAAGAAAGACCAAGCTGAAAAAACTGTCTTGGGTACAGAAGTACCTAAAGTCCGTACTGTTATCGGTCAAGCACCGAAAATGCCTAAGAAGGTAGCATTTATCTACAGTGATGGTAGCCGCACAAAACTTCCAGTAGAATGGTCAGCAGTTGATGTCAATGAACCAGGAATTGTGACTGTTAAGGGTGTAGCAGATGGACGTGATGTAGAAGCGCGTGTTGAAGTCTTGGCTCTCGAAGCAGAATTACCTGTAGTCAAGAGAATCGCTCCAAATACAGACCTAAATTCAGTTGACAAATCTGTTTCCTACGTATTATCAGATGGTACTGTAGCAAGCTATGATGTTAATAAGTGGGAAATTGCAGCTGAAGACCAAGCTAAACTAGCAATCCCAGGCTCTCGCATCCCAGCAAAAGGTATTTTAGAAGATGAAGAAATCGCTGCGACCTTGGTAGTGGCAGAAGGTGAAGCTGCTAATCCAGTAGTTCCAAGTGTAACTGTGGCAGATCAAGCGGTTGAAGGTCTTTCAACTGACCAACCTGTAAAATATCACAAGCTTGCTTATGGAGCAGCCTTGCCAGAGGTCAAAGCTACGGCTGAAAATGCTCAAGTGACAGTTATTCAAGCTAATGAAGCAAATGGTCTGCGTGCAAGCATCCATGTTCAACCCAACGATGGTGGCCCACTACAAACCTATGCTATCCAATTCCTACAAGAAGCTCCACAAATTGAACGTTTGAGCCTAGAAGTTGAAAATGCAGCTACTTTGAAAGAAGACCAAACTGTCGGTATCAAGGTCTTGGCTCACTATCAAGACGGTACACAAGCAGTCTTGAAAGCTGATAAGGTTACCTTCTCAACTACAGGTGAAGGAGATGTAGCCGTTCGTAAAGGTCTGCTTGAATTGCACAAACCTGGTCAAGTAACTCTGAAAGCTCAATTTGAAGGAGCAGAAGGTCAGATTGACTTGAACATTCAAGCAAATACTGAAAGCAAAGTTGTCCAAGCCATCCGTCCAGTCAGTGTCGTGACAGGCTTGAACCAAGAACCAAGTCTACCTGCTACAGTAACTGTAGAGTATGACAAAGGATTTCCAAAGGTTCACAAGGTGACTTGGCAAGCAGTTGCTAAGGAAGACCTTGCTAAATACCATAGCTTTGATGTTCTTGGTAAAGTAGAAGGGCTCGAAAAAGAGGCACATGCTAAGGTATCTGTCGAAGGTATCATTGCTGTCGAAGAAGTGAGCGTAACTACTCCAGTTGCAGAAGCTCCTCAACTACCAGAGAGCGTTCGTACTTACCACTCAAATGGCCAAGTCTCTTCAGCTAAAGTAACTTGGGACGCAATTGAACCAAGCCAATACGCACAAGAAGGCAAGTTTACTGTGACAGGACATGTCGAAGGTACTCAACTACCAACCAAACTTCATGTTCGTGTATCTGCTCAGACAGAAACTGGTGCTAATATTTCTGACCAGTGGACTGGTTCAGAATTGCCACTTGCCTTTGCATCAGACTCAAACCCAAGTGATTCAGTAGCCAATGTCAATGACAAACTAATCTCATTTAATGATCAACCAGCAAACCGCTGGACAAACTGGAACCGTACAAGTGAAGCATCAGTGGGAATTCTCTTTGGTGATTCTGGTATCATGTCTAAACGTTCAGTGGATAACCTCAATGTAGCCTTCCACGAAGACCACGGTGTTGGTGCACCTAAATCCTATGTCATCGAATACTATGTCGGTTCAGCAACTCCAACAGTTCCTAAGAATCCAAGCTTCGTAGCACGCGAAGACCATGTCTTTAATGACGATAAAAACTGGAAAGAAGTAACAAATCTCAAGGCTCCAGATCAAGTCAGAGCTGGAGAAATGACCCACTTTAGCTTTGATAAAGTCAACACTTACGCAGTTCGTATCCGCATGGTTAGACCAGATGGTAAATGGGGTACTTCTATTACAGAAATGCAAATCTTCTCTAAACAAGTAGCTGCAGCTAAGAATGCTCAAGCACAAATCCAAGTAGATGGAAAAGATTTGCCAAACTTTAACCCAGGCTTGACTGACTACTATCTAGAAGCAAGCCAAGGAAAAGCTCCAGCTGTTACAGCAAGTGTCACTGAAAATGGTATTGCAACAGTTGTACCAAGCGTAGGTGAAGGAGATCCAGTTCGTGTTGTTGTCAAGGCTGAAAACGGAGATATCCTAGGTGAATACCGCCTACACTTCACAAATGATAAAGATTTGCTCGCAAGTAAACCTGTTGCTGTTGCCAAATCATCTCGCTTGGTTGCTAAAGGACAAACTCTTGAGTTACCAGCAAAAGTTCCTGTTTACTTCACAGGAAAATCTGACTATGAAGTGAAGGACTTGGCTGTTGACTGGGAAGCAGTTCCAGCAGAAAATCTAGCAAAAGCAGGTGAATTTACAGTTCATGGTCGCGTTTTGGGTACTGATTTAACTGCTGAAGTGGCTGTACGTGTGACAGACAAACTCGGTGAAAACCTTTCAGACAACCCAGACTTCGATGACGATAGCAACCGTTCATTTGCCTCAGCAACTAACGATATTGATCCAAACTCTCATGACCGTGTAGATTATGTTAACGATGGTTCAGATGATGAAACCCGTCGTTGGACCAACTGGTCTGCAAGTCCATCTGAAAATCCAGAAGTCTCAGTAGGGGTTATCTTTAGAGAAGCTGGTAAGATTGTTGAACGTACAGTAGCTGAAGGAAGCATTCGATTCTTTGCAGATGGTGGAACAGACGCCCCTTCTAAACTCGTCCTAGAACGCTATGTTGGCCCAGAATTTGATTCACCAGAATATTACTCTAACTACCAACCATACGATCCAGAACATCCATTCAACACTCCTTCTAATTGGGAGAAAGTTGAATACCGTGCTGATCAAGAGGTTCAAGCAGGAACTGACATCCATGTAACCTTTGCACCAGTCAAAGCTAAAGCTATGAGATGGCGCATGGATAGAAAAGCTGACAAGAAGGGTGTGGCTATCACTGAAATGGCCTTTATCGCACCAAGTGAAGCTCCTAAAGACAATACAGCTTCTAAACTTCTAGTAGATGGTAAAGAGCTTGCTGACTTCTCTGAAGCTCGTGTAGATTACCAAGTAACCTATAGTGGAACTCGTCCTAAAGTGACAGTGGAAGCTGGTGAAAACGTAGCGGCAACAGTTGTTGATAGTGGGGATGACAAACTTCCAGTCTTGGTACGTCTCGTTTCAGAAAGTGGTAAACACGTCAAGGAATACCGTATCCAATTGACTAAAGAAAAGGTTGAAACTGCTAAGACAGAACCAGCTGTACACGAAGTTCCAGAGTTCACAGGTGGTGTGAATGGAGAAGAGGCAACAGTTCATGAAGTTCCAGAATTCACAGGCGGTGTCAATGGAGCAGAAGTTGCTGTTCATGAAGTACCTGAATATACTGAAGCTACGGTAGAAGCAGGCAAGATTCCAGCACCAGTATTAGAAGTTCCAGAATTTACAGGTGGTGTCAATGGAGCAGAAGCTGCTGTTCATGAAGTGCCAGAGTTCACTGGTCATGTAAATGGTTCAGAAGGAACAACCCATGAAGTTCCACACTTTGAAGGTGGCGTTCCTGGTGGAGAAGGGACTAGTCACCAAGTTCCAGAATTTACTGGACGTGTGAATGGTTCAGCCCCAACTACAGTTGAAACACCAGCATACAGAGATGAGCAGTCACAAGTAGCTCTTGCTATGTCACAAGACAAGACCTACCAAGCGCCTGCAAGTCGTCAAAATATCCTCCCTGAAACAGGTACTAAGGAAAATGCAACCCTTGCAACAGCAGGTGTAGTAGGAGCACTTCTTGGTATGTTTGCAATGGGAAAGAAAAAAGAAGACCAATAAGATGATGAAAAGCATCTAAGTCATAGAGAGTGGGACAGAAATCGGTAATTCGTTAGAATTCGATTTCGTCGTCCCACCTCCGCACAGTTGAGTAGGGCTGTAAAAGCTGATGAAATCAGCGTAGTAGAGCCCACTCAACCACTGCGTCTTGCTCGACAATCCAAAGACAATTGAGAGGATAGGACTTTTGTTCCAGCCTCAATCATAAAAAGCGGACAAAACTAGTTTTCTGATCTACAGAGACTGGTCTTGTTCGCTTTTTTGGCTCATTGTCAACTGTAGTGAACAACAAGAAAGTATAATACTCTTCGAAAATCTCTTCAAACCGCGTCAACATCGCCTTGCCGTACTCAAGTAGATCCTGCGGCTAGTTTCCTAGTTTGCTCTTTGAGTATAAGACAGAGCTGGCTTCTTATTCATAAATTACCTTTCATTTGATAGCAGGTTCCCTTGAAGATGTTTAGTCAGCTAAACCAAGGCTAGTCTTAGCCTAAGCCATTTTATCAAATGAAATCACATCCCATATTTTCTCTATGCTAGTTAAACAATCTTATTTTTAGAAAGTATGACTAGCTAACTTCTACGTGTTATATATTATTAAAACAAATGGGAACTGTTGTATAAAAACGGGGAAAATGATATAATGAAAGCGTTTTAAATAACGGTGATATAAATGCAATGAAAAGTCAGCCAAAGTCGTTTTATTAGCTAGTTTGTTATCTATTGGTCTTTTTCAGTCCAGTGTATCTGCTGTGAGCGTTCTTAAAAGCTATTGGTATGATTGGAATACCTACTATAAGTCTTGTATGAATTACCACAGATATAGCTATATTAACATTCCGTCGTGGTTTCGTTATTACAGCTATTCAGAGTATAAAGTAGGTTCTGGCTGGTATTTCTATTGTTATGAGGTTATAAACTACTACAGCGGAGACTTTTAATCGTTAAAGAGTGAGAAAAAGGAGGGTTTGATATGTTAAGGCTTACTCATGTTACCTTAAAAACGCGACAAATCATTTTACAAGATGTAGATTTCACCTTTGAAAAAGGTAGGATTTATGGCGTTCTTGCTATCAATGGCTCTGGAAAGACGACACTGTTCCGCGCCATTAGCAACTTAATTCCCATAAGTAGTGGAAATATCGCAGTCCCTCCTTCTTTATTTTATTATGAAAGTGTTGAATGGCTGGATGGTAACCTAAGTGGGATGGACTACCTTCGTCTTATAAAAAATATCTGGAAGTCAGACCTGAACTTGAGGGATGAAATCGCCTACTGGGAAATGTCTGATTATATCAGCCTTCCCATTCACAAGTATTCCTTAGGCATGAAGCAACGCTTGGTGATTGCCATGTATTTTCTCAGTCAGGCGAAATGCTGGCTCATGGATGAGATTACAAATGGCTTAGATGAGTATTATCGACAGAAATTTTTTGATAGGCTAGCAGAAATCGATAGACAAGAGCAGCTGGTTCTTTTAAGTTCCCACTACAAAGAGGAACTAGTTGATGTCTGCGATAGAGTAGTAACCATTCGTCAGGGACAGATAGAAGAGGTTTAGTTTATGAAAGATGTTAGTCTATTTTTATTGAAAAAAGTTTTCAAAAGTCGCTTAAATTGGATTGTCTTAGCTTTATTTGTATCTGTACTCGGTGTCACCTTTTATTTCAATAGTCGGACTGCGAACTCAGTCAGCTTGGAGAGAGAGTTGGAAACTAGTCTTGTAGACCGTGAGAGAGTCATCAATGGATATGAAGAGAAACTCTCCCAAATATCTGACACCAGCTCGGAGGAATACCAGTTTGCTAAAGAAAATTTAGAATTGCAAAAAAATCTTTTGACTCAAAAGAAAGAAATTCTGGCTTTGTTAAAAGAAGGACGCTGGAAAGAAGCCTACTATTTGCAGTGGCAAGCTGAGGAAAAGAGTTATGAAATTGTATCGAAGCAACCGACTTCTAGCTCTGACTTAAAAATGGCGGTTGACCGCGAACGAAAGACTTACCAAGCCCTATATCCCTTGAACATAAAAGCGCACAATTTATATTATCCGACCCACGGGATTGATCAGATTGTCTGGATTTTAGAGGTTATCATCCCAAGCTTGTTTGTGGTTGCTATTATTTTTATGCTAACACAACTGTTCGCAGAAAGATATCAAAATCATCTGGACACAGCTCAGTTATATCCTTTTTCAAAAGTTTCATTTGCCATGTCCTCTCTTGGAGTTGGGGTGAGCTATGTAACCGTGCTGTTTATCGGAATCTGTGGATTTTCTTTTCTAGTGGGAAGTCTGATAAGCGGTTTTGGACAGTTAGATTACCCCTACCCGATTTATAACTTAACCAATCAAGAAGTAACTATTGGGAAGATACAAGATGTGTTATTTCCTAGCTTGCTCTTAGCTTTCTTAGCTTTTATCGTTATTGTGGAAGTCGTCTATTTGATTGCATACTTTTTCAAGCAAAAAATGCCTATCCTCTTTCTGTCACTTATTGGGATTGTCGGCTTATTGTTTGGTATCCAAACCATTCAGCCTCTTCAAAGGATTGCGCATCTGATTCCCTTTACTTACTTGCGTTCAGTGGAGATTTTGTCTGGAAGATTACCTAAGCAGATTGATAATGTCAATCTAAATTGGGGTACGGGGCTAGTCTTACTGCCTTGCACGATAATTCTTTTGCTATTGGGAATTCTATTTATCGAAAGTTTGGGAAATTCACGAAAAAAGAGTATGTTAAATAGGTGTTAGTTTTCCTATTTCCACTTGATAACTACTCCATGCAAATAATAATAAGAAAGAACATCCGAATTATTGTTAGCTATAAAAAACGAGGGAAAACGAATATCAGGAGACTCTCAAAATATGAGCCGTAAAAAAAGTCATCATTAGATGGCTTTTTTGCTATCAAAAGAGTTATAATAAAGATGAAAATAGGAGAAGAGGAGGAGATAGGATGGCTTATATTGAAATGAAAAATAGCTATAAGAGGTATCATACTGGAGATACGGAAATCGTGGCCAATCGAGATGTCAGCTTCGAGATTGAAAAGGGAGAACTAGTCATTATCCTTGGTTCATCTGGTGCAGGGAAGTCAACCGTTTTAAATATTCTTGGTGGTATGGATACAAACGATGAAGGGCAAGTCTGGATTGATGGGACCAATATCTCGAATTTCACTTCTCATCAGAGAACTAACTATCGTAGAGATGACGTTGGCTTTGTCTTTCAGTTTTACAATTTGGTTTCTAACTTGACTGCTAAGGAAAATGTTGAGCTAGCTTCAGAAATTGTTGCCGATGCCTTGGATCCTGAGCAGGTTCTCAAGGATGTAGGCTTAGGGCACCGTCTAAATAACTTTCCAGCTCAGCTGTCAGGCGGTGAGCAACAACGGGTATCCATTGCTCGAGCCGTGGCTAAAAATCCCAAAATTCTCCTTTGTGATGAACCAACGGGAGCTTTGGACTACCAGACTGGTAAGCAGGTTCTAAAGATTCTTCAAGATATGTCACGTAAGAAGGGGGCTACTGTTATCATCGTGACCCATAATGCTTCCCTAGCTCCAATAGCTGATCGGGTGATTCAGATGCATGATGCCAGTGTCAAGAGTGTTGTCCTCAATCCTCAACCACAGGATATTGATGATTTGGAGTACTAAGATGAAAAGAAAGACATATTGGAAAGACCTGCTCCAGTCTTTCACAGGTTCAAAGGGACGATTTTTATCCATCCTAACTCTGATGATGTTAGGTTCTTTAGCCGTGGTTGGTCTCAAAGTAGCCAGTCCCAATATGGAGCGAACAGCTTGGGCTTATCTGAAAGATACTAATGCGGCAGATATGACCGTCATAGCAGATTATGGTCTAGATCAGGCAGACCAGGAAGAATTACAAACTCTATCAGGAGCAGATGTCGAATTTGGTTATATGACAGATTTGACTCTGGCAAACAGTGAAGATGCCATACGGATCTTTTCAAATACTGAAAAGATTTCAAAATTTCAAGTAACGGAAGGGCGTTTGCCTGAAAAAGAAGATGAATTGGCTCTAGCTGATTTTTGGAAAGATCACTATCAAATTGGGCAAGTCATTCATTTGAGTCAAAAGAAGGGCAGCAATTCTCAGTTGAAGCGGGATAGTTATACCATTACAGGCTTCGTCCACTCTCCAGATATTTTCTCAAAAACGGATATGGGGAGTTCAGCCAGTGGTAATGGGAATCTAGCAGCCTATGGTGTCGTAACTGAAGAAAATTTTAAGAGCTCTGTTTACACGATTGCCCGCCTGCATTTTGCTAGTTTAACAGATGTCAATCCCTTCTCTAGTGATTACGAAAAGAAGCTAGAGGAAGAAGAGGCAACTCTCAAGGAACTAGTTGCTGATAATGGACAAGCGCGACTAGAGAAAATGAAAAAGGACGCTCAAGAGTCTCTTGATGAGGGCAAGAAACAGCTAGATGAGGCAGAGACCGACTTGACAGCTGGCAAGAAACGCCTACAGGATATCGAGAGTCGGCTTCAAGGTCAAGAGGCCCAGTTAGGTCAACTACCAGAACCACAAAAAAGTCAAGCATCTAGTCAGTTAGGAGAAGCAAAAGAACAACTAAAGCAAGAAAAGGAAAAGCTGAGCCAAGCCGAAACAGATCTTACTAAGGAAAAGGCTAAGTGGCAGGCTAGTCAGGATGAGGTCAATGCTCTAACAGAGCCAACCTATCATGTCTACAATCGCAAGAGTTCTCCTACTAGTCAAGGTTACCTCATGTATAGTAACTCGGCTATGAGTATTCGTGCCGTAGGGAATATCTTTCCAGTCGTTCTCTATGCCGTTGCAGCCATGGTTACCTTTACCACCATGACACGATTTGTAGATGAGGAAAGAACCAATGCTGGTATTTTCAAAGCTCTAGGCTACCACAGCAAAGACATCATTGCTAAGTTTGTGATTTATGGTCTGGTTGCTGGAACTCTTGGAACCCTTCTAGGAATCTTGCTTGGGCATTACGTCTTGGCACCTACAATCTCTCATATTATCACTGAGCGAATGATTGTTGGAGAGAGTCAGCAGAATTTCTATTGGACCTATAGTTGCTTGGCTCTGGGACTAAGCTTAATAGCTAGCGTTTTACCTGCCTACCTTGTATCTCGCAGAGAATTGCATGAAGAAGCAGCGCAATTATTACTACCCAAACCACCAGTCAAGGGCTCAAAGATTTTCTTGGAGCGGATAACCTTTATCTGGTCTCATTTGAGCTTTACCCAAAAGGTAACTGCCCGCAATATTTTCCGTTACAAACAACGCATGCTGATGACCATTTTTGGGGTTGCAGGTTCAGTAGCCCTCCTCTTTGCAGGGCTTGGCATTCAATCTTCTGTGGTAGGAGTTGCTGACAGACAGTTTAATGATCTGCAACAATATCAGATGATTCTCTCTGTCAATTCTCGAGCTTCAGATTCTGATAAGGCAAAGCTAGAAGAAAAATTGCAGAGTGATGAAGTTGAAAACTATCGTTTAATTTCTTCCAAACAGGTTGAGGAAAAGTATGCTGGCAAGGCAGGTGTTCAAACCGTGACCATCATGGTAACGGATCAAGATGACCTGGATCCCTTTGTCCATTTAGAAAAAAATGGGGAAAAACTGAGCTTATCTAACGGACTTGTTCTGACTGAAAAATTAGCCCAGTTGGCAGGAGTTTCCCTTGGTGACAACTTTACGATAGATGGAAAAACCTTTAAGGTTGGAGCCATTACCGAACACTACGTAGGCCATTTTGTTTATATGAATCAGGCGACCTATGAGGAGATATATGGTCAAGCTCCCAAGATGAACACCTATCTGGTCCAACTTAAGGATAAAAGTGAAGGGAATACTGAAAGAGTCGCAGGAGAATTTATGGATCTAGCTGCTGTCAGTGGCCTCGTTCAAAACGCCTCAACCATTCAGCTCTTTGAAAGTTTTGCCAATTCTCTGAATCATACCATGGCGATTTTGGTACTGGTATCGGTGCTATTAGCCATTGTGATTCTCTATAATTTGACCAATATCAATGTTGCTGAACGGATTCGGGAACTCTCAACCATCAAGGTTCTTGGTTTTCATAACAAAGAAGTGACCCTTTACATCTATCGGGAGACCATCCTATTGTCACTAATTGGAATGATTGTAGGATTGGTATCAGGCTTTTATCTCCATCAATTTCTCATTCAGATGATCGCACCCGGTACCTTCCGTTTTCAACCAAAGGTCGGCTGGGAAGTTTATCTCATTCCAGTTCTAGCCGTCAGTGTCATTTTGACCATCCTAGGAGTTTTTGTCAATCATTATCTCCGAAAGGTGGATATGCTAGAAGCCCTCAAGTCTGTAGAATAATTGGTAGAGGACAAAAACAAATAAGAAAGCCCTTTGTGGCTTTTTTATTTTCATAAAAATGGTAAAATAGTAAGAGTAGAAATGGAGTTCTAGATATGAAACGAATTGATCAATTTGAAAATAAGAAAGTATTAGTCCTAGGTTTAGCTAAATCAGGTGAGTCTGCAGCTCGTCTCTTGGATAAGTTAGGTGCCATTGTAACAGTTAATGATGGCAAGCCTTTTGAGGAAAATCCAGCAGCACAAAGTCTCTTGGAAGAGGGCATCAAGGTTGTAACTGGCGGTCATCCCTTGGAATTGTTGGATGAAGATTTTGCCCTCATGGTGAAAAACCCTGGTATTCCTTATAGCAATCCTATGATTGAAAAAGCGCTAGAAAAAGGCATTCCAGTCTTGACAGAGGTTGAGTTGGCCTACTTGATTTCTGATGCACCGATTGTTGGTATTACTGGTTCAAATGGTAAGACTACGACCACAACCATGATTGGAGAAGTTCTGACTGCAGCTGGGCAAAATGGCCTCTTATCAGGTAACATCGGTTATCCTGCTAGTCAAGTGGCTCAAACTGCCACAGATAAGGACACTCTTGTGATGGAACTTTCTTCTTTCCAATTAATGGGAATTCAGGAATTCCATCCTGAAATTGCTGTTATCACCAACCTTATGCCAACACATATTGACTATCACGGTTCTTTTGAAGCCTATGTCGAAGCTAAGTGGAATATTCAAAGCAATATGACAGCGGCTGATTACTTAGTATTGAACTTCAACCAGGAATTAGCTAAAGAGCTTGCTACAAATACAAACGCGACTGTAGTACCATTCTCAACCCTTGAAAAGGTTGACGGTGCTTATCTTGAAGATGGTCTTCTTTACTTCCGTGGTGAAAAAGTCATGGCAGCTGATGAAATCGGAGTTCCTGGTAGCCACAATGTGGAAAATGCTCTTGCAACCATTGCTGTAGCTAAACTTCGTGGTGTGGACAATGAAATCATCAAGGAAACCTTGTCAGCCTTTGGTGGAGTTAAACACCGTCTCCAGTATGTAGATGAAATCAAGGGTGTGAAATTCTACAACGATAGTAAGTCAACCAATATCTTAGCAACTCAAAAAGCCTTGTCAGGATTTGACAATAGCAAGGTTATCTTGATTGCTGGTGGGTTGGACCGTGGCAATGAGTTTGACGAGTTGGTTCCAGACATCACTGGACTGAAGAAAATGGTCATCCTCGGCCAATCTGCAGAGCGTGTCAAACGTGCAGCGGATAAGGCTGGTGTAGCTTATGTGGATGCAACAGATATTGCTGACGCAACTCGAAAGGCTTATGAACTTGCGGAAGAAGGAGATGTGGTTCTCCTCAGTCCTGCTAATGCTAGCTGGGATATGTATGCCAACTTTGAGGTACGTGGAGATCTTTTCATCGACACTGTAGCGGAGTTAAAGGGATAATATGAAAAAAATAGTATTTACAGGTGGGGGAACGGTTGGACACGTTACCCTAAACCTTTTGTTAATGCCTAAGTTTATCGAAGATGGCTGGGAAGTCCACTATATCGGTGACAAAAACGGGATTGAGCATCATGAAATTCTCAAGTCAGGTTTAGATGTCACCTTCCATTCTATTGCTACAGGGAAACTACGCCGTTATTTCTCATGGCAAAATATGGTTGACGTCTTTAAGGTTGCTTTTGGAATTCTTCAATCGCTCTTTATCATGCTTCGAGTTCGTCCACAAGCCCTCTTTTCTAAGGGTGGATTTGTATCTGTTCCGCCTGTTATTGCAGCGCGAGTATGCAGAGTACCAGTCTTCATCCACGAGTCTGATCTCTCTATGGGATTGGCCAATAAAATCGCCTATAAATTTGCGACTAAAATGTACTCTACTTTTGAGCAAGCGTCTAGCCTCACTAAAGTAGAGCATGTAGGAGCCGTGACCAAGGTTTCTGGACCAATTATGGAAGAGCCTGAAGAAATGGTGGATATCCGAACTTCTTTCAATGATAAGCTACCAACTCTTCTTTTCGTCGGAGGTTCTGCTGGTGCGCGTGTCTTTAACCAATTAGTTACAGACCATAAGGAAGAGCTGACTAGTCGTTATAATATCATCAACCTAACAGGGGATGCTAGCTTAAATGAACTAAGTTCAAACCTCTACCGTGTTGACTACGTGACTGAACTCTATCAACCGCTCATGAATATGGCTGATGTAGTCATCACTCGTGGTGGTGCCAATACTATTTTTGAACTTCTTGCTATGGCTAAATTGCATGTCATTGTCCCTCTAGGGCGTGAAGCTAGCCGTGGAGATCAGATTGAAAATGCGGCTTACTTTGTGAAAAAAGGCTATGCTGAGGAGTTGCAAGAGGGCGAATTGACCTTGTCTACTTTAGAAGAAAAAGTAAGCAAGCTTTTGACCCACAAAGAAGACTACCAGAACACGATGAAGAATTCTCATGAATTAAAATCTGTGGCGGATTTTTATGCGCTACTAAAAAAAGATCTATCATAAGGAAAATCGATGTCAAAGGATAAGAAACAAGAGCCAACTCAAGGCAAGGAATTGTCAGAGTGGCAAAAACGAAATCAAGAATATCTTCAAAAAAAAGCTGAAGAAGAGGCCCAACTAGCCAAAGAAAAGGCCCAAGCAGATACCAATAAAAAAGAAGTTGCAAAAGCTCTGGAAGAAGAAACCACTTTATCAGAGTGGCAGAAGCAGAACCGTGAATATCTGCGTAAAAAGGTTGAAGAAGAGACCAAGGAAGAACAAGAGTCAGACTTATCTGAGGACACTGAGGAGGAAGAGGATTCAGATTCTAATCCTGAAGAGCAGAAGGAAAGTGCAGAAGACCAGTCCTCGCTTGAAAATGAGGAGGAAACTACTGAGACAGAACAAGTAGAAGAAGAGGATGAAAAATCTGAAGAAAAATCTGAAGAAACAAAAGTAGAAGAAAAGAGAACTAAGTCTAAGGAAAAGATTGCTAAGCCTTCTATTCCAAGTGTTCATATCTGGCGTGCTGTTACGATTCTAATCCCAAGTTTGCTTGTCTTGTTCTTTTCCATCTATCTTTTGACGCCATACTCAACTTTGAAAAACATAGAGGTTACTGGTACGGTAGAGACCAATGCAGACCAAATCAAAGAGGCTTCAGGGATTCGTGATAGTGACTATACCTTTGGTCTGCTCCTCAATAAAGACAAACATGCTGAGATGATTAAGTCCAATCACTGGATTGAATCTGCTAGCATTCACTATCAATTTCCGACCAATTTCACCATCCAGGTCAAGGAATACGGGATTGTAGCCTATTATGTTTCTGGAGAGGACCATTATCCGATTCTTTCTAGTGGGACGGTGGAAACCAGTCCAGTTAGTCTAGTCAGTCTTCCAGAAACCTATATGTCCGTACTCTTTAACGATGAGCAGCAAGTCAAAACCTTGATTGAACAACTAGCTGAAATCAGCCCAGAGATTAAGCAGGCTATCAAAACGATTGAATTGGCTCCAACTAGTGTAACCAGTGATCTGCTCAAGATTACCATGTATGATACGGACGAAATTTTGGTTCCTTTATCAGAACTAGGTAAAAAATTACCTTACTATAGTAAGATTAAACCCCAATTAACAGTACCGAGCGGTATTGATATGGAAGTCGGGATCTATAGTTATAGCTTGACGGATAAGGCTTTAGAAGAAGCAAGAATCAAAGCTAAAGAAGAGGAAAAGAAAAAGCAGGAAGAAGAAAAGAAAAAACAAGAAGAGCAGGGGAATCAAACTCAGAGTCAAAATCAAACAACCCAACAATCACAGAGTCGTTAAGATTAAGATGATTCTGTTGACTTGATGATGAGTCATGTTTTCTATAAGTTCAATTACTGGTTTTTACTTGACAAGTACCGCTTTAAATAATAGAATAGTAAAAAACCTTTAAAGCAGTCCAGAGAGGCAGCTAAGGTTAGACGGTGAAAGGGTGGACTCTACCCATTTTTCGTGGAACCTTGCTGTAGGCAGGTTCCTTTTTTCATGCTCTCTAGCTCACAAAGGTAAAAGGAGAAAAGTATGCGCGAATCTCGTCCAGTTATTGCTCTTGATTTTCCAAGTTTTGAGGCAGTCAAGAAATTTTTAGCTCTTTTTCCAGCTGAAGAGAGCCTCTATCTAAAGGTAGGTATGGAGCTCTATTACGCTACAGGTCCGGAAATTATTTCTTATTTGAAAGGCTTGGGACATAGCGTCTTTCTGGATCTCAAACTCCATGATATACCTAATACGGTCAAGTCAGCCATGAAGGTTTTGTCTAATCTGGGCGTTGACATGACCAACGTTCACGCAGCAGGTGGTGTTGAAATGATGAAGGCTGCGCGTGAAGGCTTTGGAAAAGAAGCCAAATTGATTGCTGTTACCCAGTTGACTTCAACTTCTGAAGAACAAATGAGAGACTTTCAAAATATTCAAACCAGCCTTCAAGAATCTGTTATTCACTATGCCAAGAAAACTGCTGAAGCCGGTTTGGATGGTGTGGTTTGTTCGGCTCAGGAAGTGAAACTCATCAAAGAAGCTACCAACCAAGACTTTATCTGTCTGACACCAGGTATTCGTCCATCAGGAGCTGCAGTTGGAGACCAAAAACGAGTTATGACACCTGCAGATGCTTATCAGATTGGTAGTGACTATATCGTTGTCGGACGCCCAATCACTCAAGCCACTGATCCAGTAGCAGCTTATCATGCTATCAAGGATGAATGGACACAAGACTGGAAATAAGAATATAGTTTAAATTACAAAGGAGAATCCCATGACACTTGCTAAAGACATTGCTAGCCATCTATTGAAAATTCAAGCCGTTTACCTCAAGCCAGAAGAACCTTTTACTTGGGCATCAGGCATTAAGTCACCAATTTATACGGACAACCGTGTGACGCTTGCATACCCAGAGACACGTAGCTTGATTGAAAATGGTTTTGTGGAAGCCATCAAGGCAGAATTCCCAGAAGTAGAAGTAATTGCAGGAACAGCGACTGCAGGCATTCCGCATGGTGCCATCATCGCTGACAAGATGAACTTGCCATTTGCCTATATTCGTAGCAAACCAAAAGATCACGGTGCTGGAAATCAAATCGAAGGCCGTGTAGCCCAAGGTCAAAAAATGGTCGTTGTTGAAGATTTGATTTCAACAGGGGGATCAGTTCTCGAAGCCGTAGCAGCTGCCAAACGTGAAGGAGCAGATGTTCTGGGTGTTGTAGCTATCTTCAGCTATCAATTGCCAAAAGCGGACAAGAACTTTGCAGATGCTGGTGTCAAACTAGTAACACTTTCAAACTACAGCGAGCTCATTCACCTAGCCCAAGAAGAAGGCTATATCACACCAGAAGGACTTGACCTCCTAAAACGCTTCAAAGAAGACCAAGAAAATTGGCAAAAAGCTTAAGACATAGAAAATCAGGTAGTCAAAATGAACTGCTCCCTGTCAAGTGGACAATGAAATAATAAAAGATTAAGCACTCGGGCTTTGTTCCTCATTTCAAGAGGAGAAAGGCCCGTGTTGCGCCTTTGAAAACGAAAAGTAGATATCGGCAACAAGTTCCTCAAAAGTCTTATACTTCTTCAAATTGTCACTCTCTGTTTTAAAGTATTCCAAGAAGCGATTAATCGGAGCATTACCAATTTATATACCAACTCTAGACATAGAGCAGTGGTGACCATCTAGTATTCTCGTGGTGTATACTATGAATCAGCGGAGTTGCGCTGGATTAGCCTCCATAGCTTTTCCATGACTAAGGGATTATCGTATACAGCTTCTTCCTTGAATTAAGTAATGTTGATGATATAAATCCGGTATGATATAATGTTTTAGCCCCCTCAATTTAAGGAAGGGAGGTGTTACATATGTTAGAAACTTTACTCACAGTGTTTCTAGCTCCGTTACTGATTAATGTGTTATCTGAGCTTTTTAAGTTATGGCTGAAGAAACGTAAGAAGTAATGGTTAACCCTTTTAGAGGGTAGCAAAAAACCCCATCGGTAGCACGGTGGGGCTTTTTTAGTTACATATGCTGTAACTTTACTCACATTGTAAGTTCATTTTAACACAAATCTATCGATATTTCAAGCTTTTGTTTTTATATTTCATCAATGTTCATTCAACAATTTTAGAACACTGAAGCCTGTGGTTTGAGTCTGCTCCACTGAAATTAGCATACGCGCTACTAGCTTCCATTTTACAATAAAGAAATCAACTCTTTTCTAGGGATTTCCGCCCTCATTTTTGTCTTTTGTGCTAAAATAGACTTATAAATTGAAAATAAGGAATGTTTATGAAATCGGGTAATGGTTTTTGGAAAGGCTGTCTCTATTTTTGGGGCTTCTTGTTCTTACTGGGCCTTTTGGTTCAATATGCTCTCCCACTTGCGGCTTGTGTCCTACTGGGTTATGGCGGTTACCGTCTCTACAAACGTTGGCGCTATCCTCTTTTGCAGGATCGTTCGCTCGACGATCGGATTGAGCTTTTAAAAGCTCGGATTCGTCAGGCGGATAAAGATATTCAGCAATTGGAGGGAACTTTAGTAGAAAAAGGCTCAGAGGCCTATAAGAGTCTGGCCAATCAAGTATTGATTGAACTGCGGGAAATCCATCAGGAGGCAGATCGTCTCAAGTCCTATATTGATGATGATGTCTACAATCGTATTGACAAAAAGGTTCGTACAGTAAGGGCAAACATCGATGTTCAGCTAGAACGTTTGGATAGAGAAAGTCAGGTAGATCTTGAAAATGCGGAGCCAGAGGAATTAGCTCCAGAATTGTCCCAGACCTTGGCCAATATTGCCGTTGACCATCAGGCCATTTTAGACAAGATTGCTACCTCTGCTGAGGGGGATAAGGAAGAGTTGACTGCCATTCATAGTTTGAAGATGGAGAAATTCCAAACGATTCTAGAAGGCTATTTAAAGATTAAGGCCAATCCTAAAAACTATAATCGAGCAGAAGAACGCTTGCAACAAGCTAAAGCAGCTATCGAACAATTTGACCTTGAGCTGGACCAGGTATTGAGAGAACTCAATGAAACAGATATGCGTGATTTTGATATCAGTCTGCGTATCCTAGAAAAAGATCGTAAAGAATAGGTTAGAAACAAAGGAGTAACCATGACAGAATTTAATTTTGATATTGACCAGATTGCCAATAATACGGTAGCTAAGGTGGATAAAACAACCCAAATCATCGAGACCAACACTGGCTCAGACAAGACCTTGACCTTCCTTGAAAAGTTGAGCCCTGAGCAGCAAGAGGGGATCAAGGCGCACGTGCCCCAGTTGGTAGACCAGTTTGTCACCAATCAAAATGCTCTTTTGGATTTTGGACAATCTGCTGTAGAAGGTGTGAACAATACGGTTAATCGTATCTTGTCAGAACAAAAGAAACTGCAGATTCCCCAAGTGGATGATCTACTCAAGACTACCAACCGTGAGTTGCAAGGCTTTGTCGTCAAATACAAGAACGCTGAAATTGCTGAATTAGAAGAAAAGCCAAACTTTTTGCAACGCTTGTTTAACAAGAGCAAGAATACCCTCCAGGAATTTTACTTTGACTCAAAAACAGTGGAGCAAAAGCTAGATGGCATGGCTGCCGCAGTGGTCAAGCAAGAAGATGTGCTAGCTCGAAATATCGTCTCTGCTGAAATGTTGATTGAGGACAATACCAAATCCATTGAAAATCTAGTGGGAGTGATTTCTTTTATCGAAGCTAGCCAGACAGAAGCTGGCAAGCGCGCTGTAGAACTGAAAGCTCAAGTTGACCAACTCGATACAAGTACGGTAGAATACCAGACCAAGTCTCAAGAATTGGCCCGCATGGCAGAAGTGGTCAATACCCTTGAACAACAGCACACCGAGTATGTCAGCCGTCTCTATGTTGCCTGGGCAACAACACCTCAGATGCGCAATCTTGTGAAGGTGTCATCTGATATGCGCCAAAAATTGGGCATGCTTCGTCGCAATACCATTCCAACAATGAAGCTTTCCATTGCCCAACTTGGTATTTTGCAACAATCAATGAAATCAGGTGTCGTGGCAGATGCCATTGTCAATGCCAATAATGCTGCCCTTCAGATGCTAGCTGAAACCAGCAAGGAAGTGATTCCGCAGATGGAACGAATTGCCCAAAGCCCGACAGTCGCTGTCGAATCTGTTACCAAACTGGCTGAAAGTCTGGTCGCTCAAAACCAGGGTATCGTCGCTGCCATTGAATTGGGACGCCAGAAACGTGCCCAACTAGAAACAACCATCGTCAAGTCCGCAGAAATGATCAACGATTCTGTCAAACTACGCGATGAGAAAATCGTCCAAGCCCTTCTAGACCAAGGAAAGGCCGCTCAGAAAGAAGTACAAGAATAACACAAGTCCCTTGTAAGTATAGCTTGCAAGGGATTTTGCTTGTTTTAGTAGAAGTTTGAAGGTCAGGGAATTATTGCCAGATTTAGAGAGAATACCCTAGAAAACCTTTTCACTACTAGTCTTTTATGATACAATGGAAGGAAGTAAAGGCGTTGTTTTTCAATCTTATCAACTCCTTGGATGAATGAAAAGGAAGAGTCCCTATGGTTTTCAGATTTAAGCAAATAACTAGCTTATATATATATATATATATAAACTCGCGTTTTCATACCCATTTTCAAAACCTACCAATCTTTTTGGTAGGCTTTTTGCGTTGTAGAAATGGGGTATGAACATGGCTTATACCTTATCAAAAGAATTAGAACAAGAACTTATCGTTTCAGCACCCGAGTTGCAGGCTAGTTATACTGCCATCGTAGAATACCTAGAAGCTATCAGCCAGAAAGAAGCATCTGGAAGCAATTCTCAGGAACTCCAGAATCAGCTTGTTATTCAGCTGAGACGTTTAGAAGATTTAGTACAGGGTTATATCCAAATAAAGAAGAACCCACATCACTACCTAGATGCAGATAAAGATCTGACAGCAGCCTATCAAGCTATAAAAGGGACAGAGCAAGATCTTCTCAAAAAATTGCAACATCTCAACCAAGCAGCCTTGCAGGATTTCCATATCAGCCAAAGACTATCCCCTAAAGACGAGACTGCTATCCCTGTAGCAGGAAAAGCCAAAACCAAACAGGAATTGGCTATCGAGCGGGATTTAATCAACCAGCTGACAAAGGGAGAAAGTCAATGGGTGTATCGACCTGAGTTAAATACAGAAGACCTCCTATGGGGAAACTTTTTTGCCAAGCTAGAAGCCAATAATGTCCGCATTTTGCAAGACCATCCCCTTACAAATTCAGAGAAAAATCAAATCAAAAACCAGCTTAATTTCGTTAACTTCTATGAAGCAGCCAAGTGGATAGCGGGAGAAAATGGCATTGCTAAGGTGCAGGTTCAACGAGAAGATGCTAGTTTAGGCACCGTTCGCTTGGAAGTCTTGTGGAGAAACAATGTCGCTGGTGGCAAATCCAGCTATGAGGTTGTCAACCAAGTCATCACAGGCGGAGAAGGGATTCGCCAGCGCCGTGGGGATGTGACTTTGCTGATCAATGGTCTGCCTATGATTCAAATCGAACTGAAAAGCCGTTCTCATCCTTATATGGATGCCTTCCGTCAGATTAAGAAATACGACCAAGAAGGACAGTTCAGAGGTATTTTTTCAAGTCTTCAGATGTTTGTTGTCTCTAATGTCACAGACACTCGCTACATCGCAGCCGCCAAAGCCAACAAGCTAAATGAGCGCTTCTTGACCAAGTGGGTCGATAGTGAAAATAGACCTCAACCTCAACTATTTGACTTTGCAGAGTCTGTCTTGTCGATACCGAGAGCCCACGAGATGGTCATGCAGTATTCTGTCATCGATGATGACAAGAAGGCCTTGATTTTATTGCGCCCCTATCAGGTTCATGCCATTGAGGCTATCCGTGAAGCCAGTCGCAAGCGCCAGTCGGGCTATATTTGGCATACGACTGGTTCAGGAAAGACCCTGACCTCTTATAAGGTTTCGCGCAATCTGCTCCAGATACCATCTATCGAAAAGACAATCTTTGTGATTGATAGGACAGACCTTGACCAGCAGACGACTAGTTCCTTTCAGTCTTACGCAGAGAACGATATGATCGATATCGACGAGACCGATGATACACAGGAATTGGTTAAAAATCTGGCTTCTGATGACCGTCGTGTCGTTGTGACGACCATCCAGAAAATCAATGCTATGATTCGTCAGTTTGATGAAGGGCGTCACCAAAAGTTCTACAATCGTATCAAACAACTCAAACTAGCCTTTGTCGTCGATGAATGCCATCGCGCAGTGACTCCTGAACGCCAGCGCCACCTAGAGCACTTCTTTACCAATTCTCTCTGGTATGGTTTTACAGGAACACCTATCTTTACAGAAAATAAACGTGAACAAAAAGGAGACCTTGCTCAGACGACCGAAGAGCAGTACGGTGACTGCCTCCACCAATATACCGTCAAAGAAGCCATCCATG
Organism: Streptococcus pseudopneumoniae; assembly: GCF_001073085.1. Lineage (GTDB taxonomy): Bacteria > Bacillota > Bacilli > Lactobacillales > Streptococcaceae > Streptococcus > Streptococcus pseudopneumoniae_M. The sequence continues at coordinate 89,335 of NZ_JVFV01000033.1, read as the reverse complement.
ACAAGGCGGTTCTCGGCTTTAATGTGGAGTATCAGACAACCATGCCTGGGTGGGCAGAAGATGATATTGACGAGGAGCGCTATGATGACGAAGGCCACATGCTTGCCGTTTTAGATGCTATTCTCAATCGCTCAAGACGCAAACTCGGCTTCCAAAATGGGGTAGGAAAAACCTATGAAGCCATTTTGACCGTTAAAAGCATTGCCCGTGCGCAGGCCTATTATAACCTGATTAAGCAAGTCAAAAATGGAGAGAAGTCTCTAAGCATCTCGGAAAATGTTAAAAAGGTCTTACCAGACTTTCCTAAGGTTGCCATCACCTATTCTGTGACAGAGAATGAAGCAGACTCCTATGTCAACCAAGCCTACATGGAGGAGAGTCTAGAAGACTACAATGCCATGTTTGGCACTCACTTTAGCCTAGCCACCATTGCTTCCTACAATAGCGACCTTAACGACCGTTTGGCCCGTAAGAAAGAACGCTTTGCCTTCCGTGAAGAGCAGTTGGACCTGGTTATCGTGGTGGACCGCTTGTTGACGGGCTTTGATGCCCCTTGCCTATCGACCCTGTTCATGGATCGTCAGCCCATGAAACCCCAGCATATCATTCAGGCCTTTTCACGAACCAATCGCCTCTTTGATGAAGGAAAGAAATTCGGTCAAATCGTTACCTTCCAAACGCCTGACCGCTTTAAAGAAAAAGTGGATGAAGCTCTGAGCCTCTACTCAAATGGTGGTGAAACCAGTGTCTTAGCCCCAGAATGGCAGGAGGAGAAGGCCAAGTTTCTTGAGAAGGTTCATCAACTACTAGACATCGCTCCAAGTCCAGAGCAGGTGCCTGATTTGGATACAGCGACAGATGCAGAATTAAAACGTTTTGCCAAGGCCTTCCAAGAATTTGACAAGCTCCTATCCTCTATCCAAGTCTATTCTGACTATGATGAGAAAGTCATTCTCAGAGAGATTGGTCTCAGTCTAGAGGACATCGAGAACTTTGCCGGCCAATATCAAAATGTCATCGAAGAACTCCGCAGACGTAGACCAGAAAATCAAGGAGAGGACGGCGTCCTCGTAGATATAGAGTACGAGCTTGAATCCATCCGCACCGATGAGATAAACTATCACTATATCCTCTCTCTCATCCAAGCCCTGATTGAAAATCGGGAAAACCTCATTGGTAAAAAGGAAAAGAGTCTGGTAGATAACTATATCGAAGATTTGAACAAATCCAATCCTAAGTTATCCAACCTCATCTCCCAACTCTGGCAGAATGTTCAAGCTGATGCCAAGAGCTATCAGGGACAGTCTGTAACCCATAAGTTGGATGAGATGATTGAACTAACAACCCAGAAAAAGATTCGTGAAACGGCAGATTATTGGCAGATAGGAGAGGATGAACTCCAGTTCGTAGTGGACAACTACCGCATCGGACGAGACAAGCAAAATGGTGAAAAAGCCATCACTGAGTCTCAGGACTATCTGGCCTATAAGGAAGCCCACGGAGACAAGGCACTACCAAAACTCAAATACAAAAAAGCCCTCAAAGAGGACTATATGCGCATGATTTCAGAGGATATCCTACCGCTAAGGGGGAGATAACATACTAGAATAATTGTTCTTATTTGCTAGATTTTTAACTTTATCTTGGCGAATCAGCCCTTCTATTGTTTCAAAATAGGCAAAATGGAAGAATAGAAATCAAAAAAGAAAATCTAAAGTGTAGAAATAAGAAAATGGAGTAATAGAAAGGGAGTAATATGACAAAAATTGGTTTTTTATTTGGGGCTGGAGCTGAGATTGCTTATGGTATGCCCAATGGTGGGAAATTTGCTTTAGATATTTTCAGGAGAGATACTAGTCAAGCTAAGGAAAAGTTTAAAGAAAATCGTGATAGAATTTTAAATTATTCTCAATATGCAAGCACATGGCTACCGCAAGATTATAATTCCAAGAGAGTTACTACATTTCGAGAAAGTGTGTATGAAAATATAATCAAGGATACTGTAGTAAATAATCGTAACGATATAGTAAAGAGAATTAACAATTTTGATGATGTTGCAGATTCGATAGTTGCTTCTTTTCCTAACTTTAAAAATATTGTACAAGATGAGTTAGGTAGAGAATATCAAAACATTAATGTTAGTCAGCAATTAAAATATAACGATTACTTACAGGATGGGAATCTTTTATTTACGAGTAAGATTTTTTCAATTTTATTAACATATTATAAAAACTTTGAATTTTCGAATGCTTCTGATAAAGAATTGCTTGGTGATATTGTAAAGTCTATTTTACAGTTGCATATAGGGGCAATGAGTGAAAATCTTTCTAGAAACCTACAAGAAAATATTTTTTCTACACATGAATTAGAGTTAGATATTTTTGATGATTTAGGAAGCAATCTTTCTGTTAATTATCAAGCAGCGGGTGTTAAGGGGTTGGAGCTTTTATCGAGGAAGGAACCTGATGATGCTCACCCTATTGTTAAACTTGCTTTTAAAATAATAGAAGAAATTTATGCTGGAGTTTTGGATTATAAATCTGTAATTGATAGTAATTGGCATTATCTATACATTCCTAAACATGAGTGGAGTAAGTTTTGCAACATTAGCATCTTTCTTCATTCAGTACGTGAATATATAGAATCTTGTAATTTTAATGACCAAAACGCAGGATATTATGATGATTTAAATAGTCAAGATATTTTTGAAATAGAAACTATTGCGACATCTAATTATATCAATAATCTGATAGGAGCTAAATTACCAGGCAAGGATATTATTTTTCTAAATGGCAGTATAGATGAATTTTATGATCCGTATATGAATACGACAATCAGTAAAGAAGAATTTGATATCTATGAACGTTTTGCTGTTCCTTTGATATTTACACAAAGTGGTACGAAACCAATGACCTCTATTGATATGTCCATAAAATATGTTGATTATTATTCAAAGTTGAGCGAATCTGATTTTATCTGTTCTATTGGTTTTGGATTTAACACCGATGATGAACATATAAATGGTATTATTCGAACAGCTATTGAAAGAGATGGAAAGCATCTTGTGGTTATTGGACCAAGGAAGTATGGTTCTTTAGAATCTATAGTTCAAAAATTAGCAAATCAATTAAAAGTAAGTCGAGTGGAGAATATTCACTATGTCATCGTAGATAATGAGCGAAAAGTAGATAGTGGGACGTTATGGACAGAATATATTGTATCATCTGATTTCTTAGAAAGTATAGAAGAGGTGTCGCATGATTAAGATACCAGATTATCGTTTTAAAAACTATGCTGAATCTTGGGAAGAAAAGAAGTTGGGAGAATTGGTGGAAAGAGTTACGAGGAAAAATAAAAATTTGGAATCTGATTTACCTTTGACTATTTCTGCCCAATATGGATTGATTGACCAACAAACTTTCTTTAATAAAAAGGTTGCGAGTAAAGACGTTAGTGGATATTATTTATTGAAAAAAGGAGAATTTGCGTATAATAAATCTTATTCGTCAGATTATCCATGGGGTGCAGTTAAAAGATTGGATAATTATGAAATGGGAGTATTATCAACATTATATATAGTTTTTAGGCCCAATTCTATAGATTCAGATTTTTTAGCTGTATATTACGATTCTCCAAAATGGTATAAGGAAGTTTCTATGCGAGCAGCAGAAGGAGCCAGAAATCATGGTCTTTTAAATATTTCGCCACAAGATTTCTTTGATACGGAGCTAATTTTTCCTGTTAATCAGTCCGAGCAAACTGCCATTGGTTCTTTCTTCCAAGATATTGACCAGCTCATCAGCCTTCAACAGCGTAAGTTAGAGGTTCTCAAAGAGCAGAAGAAAACCTACCTCAAGCTCCTCTTCCCAGCCAAAGGACAAACCAAACCAGCCCTTCGCTTCGCAGGATTTGAAGATGAGTGGAAGGAAAAGTATTTGTATGAAGTTTTAAAAGTTTCTAAAGATAGAAATGTGGATTTAGCATATGATAAAAATCAAGTATTGTCTGTATCACGTGAAGCAGGCGTGGTTAATCAAATCGAATATCAAGGAAGATCATTTGCTGGAGCAGATTTATCTAACTATAAAGTAGTAAATAAAGAAAACTTAATTTATACAAAGAGTCCATTAAAAGGCGCTCCCTATGGAATTTTCCAGATATCATATACTACAGGGATAGTATCTCCGTTATATGCTGTATTCAAATCTACAAAACAAATTTTTGCTCCATTTGTTGGCTTATCACTTATGGACGATAATAAAGCTTCTAAGTATTTATCTCCTATTGTTACAAAAGGAGCCAAGAATACTATTAATATAACGGATGAAGGTAGCCTTCAAGGTAAATTACTATTTCCTAGTATGGAGGAACAAAGGATAATACATACTTTTTTTCAAGACCTAGACAAGTCTATTGCCAAACAAGAGGAAAAAGTCAACCAGCTCAAAGAAAGCAAACAAACCCTACTTAGAAAAATGTTTATCTAAGATACCAAGACAGTAAAAAGTTACACTAAATGAATGAAAGTAGAAATTGATAGGAGACCTTATGTCACAAACAGATTTATCAAGAGAACTCTACCAATCCCTCTGGAATGCCGCAGATATCCTGCGTGGCCAGATGGAAGCCAATGAATACAAGTCCTACCTCTTGGGCTTGATTTTCTACAAGTACCTATCCGACAAGATCCTCCAAGCCGTCTGTGATAACTTGGACGAGACCTTTGAGTCCTTCCAGCAAGCGCAGCTTCTCTACGAGGAAAACTTTACGGATGCAGATGTCCGTGAAGACCTCATTGAGGTCTTAAATGACGAGCTGGGCTATGTGATTGAGCCTTCTCTAACCTTTACCAAGCTGGTTCAGTCTATCCATGAAGGAACCTTCCAGCTAGAGTCCCTAGCCCAAAGTTTCCGTGATATCGAGCAGGCCAATGAAAAATTTGAAAATCTCTTCGAAGATATCGACCTCTATGCTAAAAAGCTAGGTAATACCCCACAAAAGCAAAACAAGACCATCTCTGAGGTTATGAAACAGCTCAACGACCTCAATGTGTCTGGTCATGCTGGTGATATCTTGGGTGATGCTTATGAGTACTTGATTGGTCAGTTTGCCAGTGATTCTGGGAAAAAGGCTGGAGAGTTTTATACACCTCAAGCAGTTTCACACCTCATGACTCAGATTGTCTTTGCAGGTCGCGAGCATCAAAAAGGGATGTCGGTTTACGACCCGACCATGGGTTCTGGATCTCTCTTGCTCAATGCCAAGCGCTATAGTAAGGAAGCTTCGACTATTTCTTACTACGGTCAAGAGTTGATTACTTCGACCTTCAACCTTGCTCGTATGAATATGATGCTTCATGGGGTTGCGATTGAGAACTATCACCTCAGCCACCACGATACCCTAGACGAAGACTGGCCGACTACGGAGCCGACAGACTTTGATGGGGTTTTGATGAACCCACCCTATTCACTGAAGTGGTCAGCAGATAGTGGCTTCCTACAAGATCCTCGCTTCTCAAGTTATGGAGTTCTTGCACCTAAGTCCAAAGCAGATTTTGCCTTCCTCCTTCACGGTTTTTACCATCTCAAGCATAATGGTGTCATGGCCATTGTCCTTCCTCACGGAGTTCTCTTTCGAGGAGCAGCCGAGCAAAAGATTCGCCAGCACCTGCTAGAAGAAGGCGCTATTGATACAGTTATCGGCTTGCCAGCAAATATCTTCTACAACACCTCTATCCCGACAACTATTATTATCCTTAAAAAGAATCGCACCAATAAGGATGTCTTCTTTATCGATGCCTCAAAAGAGTTTGAAAAAGGGAAAAATCAAAACAATATGACCGAAGACCATATTGCCAAGATTTTGGAGACCTATCAAAAACGCGAGAATGTCGAGAAGTTTGCCTATCTAGCCAGCTTTGAAGAGATTGTCGAAAATGACTACAACCTCAACATTCCACGCTATGTCGATACCTTTGAAGAAGAACCCATTGTTCCCCTAGCCGACCTTGCAGACCAACTCGCAGAGATTGATAAAGAGATTGGAGAAGTCGAAGCCAGACTCGCACACATGCGCAGCCAACTAGTAGGCACAACACCAGAAGCCCAAGCAGAATTAACCGCCTATCTTGAAAAATTGAAAGAGATTTAGAGAGTGGGACAGAAATCGGTAATTCGTTAGAATTCGATTTCGTCGTCCCACCTCCGCACAGTTGAGTAGGGCTGTAAAAGCTGATGAAATCAGCGTAGTAGAGCCCACTCAACCACTGCGTCTTGCTAGACAATCCAAAGACAATTGAGAGGCTAGGACTTTTGTCCCAGCCTCTTTTGAATTTTGCTATATTACACATCATGTATAATATAGGTGAAAAATGATGCTAAATGATAAAAAATTGTAGCTTTAAAAATCTCTTTTGAATAATATGTATTTTTTATCACAATGATAGTCAAAATCTATTGGAAAGAGAAATTTAAAAATTTTTAGGAAATTTAGTTGACAAATGTAGATTTTAAGAGTATACTGATAATTGTGATTGACAATTGTAGATTTTGGAGGAGATAACCATGCAGATTTCGGATGCAGAATGGCAAGTTATGAAGATTATCTGGATGCAGGGAGAGCAGACTAGTACCGATCTCATCAAAGTATTAGAGAAAAGGTTTAGCTGGTCCAAGTCCACGATTCAGACACTCTTGGCACGTTTGGTGGAGAAAGAATGTTTGACTCGGGAAAAGCAGGGCAAGTCCTTTACTTATTCAGCTCTTTTAACGCAGGAAGATAGTAGGAAGTTACTTGTCCAGGATATCAAAGACAAGCTTTGTTCTCGCAGAATGAAACAGTTACTGGCTGATTTGATTGAAGAATGTGACTTTACCCTAGCTGATTTGGAAGGCTTGGAAGAAGTGATTGCTGAGAAAAAAGCAAGTGCTGTGGCAGAAGTAAGATGTAATTGTATGTAAAGGAGACGCTATGTTAAATCTATTTGTATCTATTATTGTTTTAGGAATGATTGCTTTTATCCTCTTTTGGTTTTTCAAAAAACCGCAAGAAGATGCTAAGAGAGCCCAGCAAAAAAATGGCTATCAGGAGATTCGAGTGGAGGTCATGGGAGGATATACTCCAGAAACCATTATCCTCAAAAAATCGCAACCTGCTCGCATTATTTTCGATCGAAAAGATCCTTCACCTTGCTTGGACCAAATCGTTTTCCCAGACTTTGGTGTGCATGCTGATCTGCCTATGGGAGACCAATATGTGGTTGAAATTACTCCTGAAAAAGCAGGAGAATATGGTTTCTCTTGTGGCATGAATATGATGCACGGTAAGATGATTGTAGAATAGGAGAATGATATGACTGAAATTGTAAAAGCAAGTCTTGAAAATGGTGTTCAAAAAATCCGTATCACGGCAGACAAAGGCTACCATCCAGCCCACATTCAACTGCAAAAAGGGATTCCTGCTGAGATTACCTTTCATCGTGTGACACCTTCAAACTGTTATAAAGAGATTCTCTTCGAAGAAGAAGGGATTCTAGAACCAATCGCTCAAGATGAGGAAAAAATTATTCGCTTTACGCCTCAAGACCTGGGTGAGCATGAATTTTCATGCGGCATGAAGATGCAAAAGGGAACCTATACCGTTGTTGAAAAAACTAAAAAAACTCTAAGCCTTTTACAGCGTTTTTGGATTACTAGTATCTTTACTGTGCCTCTTGTGATTCTCATGATTGGGATGTCTACAGGAGGAATTAGTCACCAAGTCATGCGTTGGGGCACCTTTTTAGCCACAACACCCATTATGCTGGTAGCTGGAGTTCCATATATCAGAAGCGCCTGGGCTAGTTTTAAAAAGCACAATTCCAACATGGATACCTTGGTTGCTCTGGGAACCCTAGTGGCCTATTTCTATAGCTTAGTTGCCCTCTTCACTGGTCTGCCCGTTTACTTTGAAAGTGCTGCATTTATCCTCTTCTTCATTCTTTTGGGAGCAGTTTTTGAGGAAAAAATGCGAAAAAATACTTCGCAGGCAGTCGAAAAATTATTAGACCTACAAGCAAAAACAGCAGAGGTTTTGCGTGATGATGTTTATGTTCAAATCCCTCTAGAACAAGTCAAAGTTGGGGATCTCATTCGCGTTCGACCAGGTGAAAAAATTGCCGTTGATGGGACTGTGTTAGAAGGTGAAACGAGTATTGATGAATCAATGGTGACTGGGGAAAGTATTCCAGTCGATAAATCAGTTGGAGATGCTGTCATTGGTTCAACCATCAATAATAGTGGTACGATCATTTTTAGAGCCGAAAAAGTGGGCTCTGAGACTATGCTGGCTCAGATTGTGGACTTTGTGAAAAAAGCGCAAACGAGCCGTGCTCCTATTCAAGATTTGACAGACAAGATTTCTGGGATTTTTGTACCAGCAGTTGTCATTTTAGGACTTCTTACTTTTTGGGTCTGGTTTGTTTTACTTGGAGATAGCTTTGTGACTTCACTTCTCTACGGAGTTGCTGTTTTGATAATTGCCTGTCCTTGTGCACTAGGACTCGCGACACCGACAGCACTCATGGTTGGAACAGGACGAAGTGCCAAGATGGGGATTCTTCTCAAAAATGGTACAGTTTTACAGGAAATCCAAAAAGTCCAAACGGTTGTTTTTGATAAGACAGGAACCTTGACCGAAGGGAAGCCAGTAGTGACAGATGTTATCGGTGATGAAAGAGAAGTGCTAAGTTTGGCTGCTTCACTGGAAGATGTATCTCAACACCCGCTAGCTCAAGCTATTGTTAATCGTGCATCTGAACTAGGAATTAGCCTTTACCCAGTGGAAAACTTCCAAGCCTTGCATGGAAAAGGTGTGACTGGGATTATTAATAGTAAACAAGTCTTGCTTGGGAATGCCAAACTCTTAGATGATCTTGCTATTCCACATGATTATCAAGAACGATTTGATTTGCTTGAGAAAGAAGCGAAAACAGTTGTCTTCTTATCAGTAGATGGTGAACTAAAAGGCTTAATTGCCTTGCAGGATGTCCCTAAGGAAAATGCTCAAGAAGCTATTGCTAAATTGAAAAAACGTGGTCTTAGAACGGTCATGCTTACCGGAGATAATGCTGGAGTAGCGCATGCGATTGCAGAGCAAATTGGAATCGAAGAAGTGATCGCAAATGTCTTGCCAGAGGAAAAGGCACATGAAATTCACAAGCTTCAAAAGAATGGCAAATTGGCCTTTGTTGGAGATGGTATCAATGATGCGCCGGCCCTCAGTGTAGCGGATGTCGGAATTGCCATGGGCTCTGGGACAGATATTGCCATTGAATCAGCAGATCTTGTCCTTACAACTAACAATTTACTAGGATTGGCACGTGCTTTTGATATGAGTAAGAAAACCTTTAATCGTATTCTACTCAATCTTTTCTGGGCTTCTATCTATAACCTCATTGGTATTCCGATTGCAGCAGGAGTCTTTTCAAGTCTTGGTTTGGTGCTCAATCCAGAACTTGCAGGATTAGCTATGGCCTTTAGTTCAGTCTCTGTTCTGATCAGCTCTCTTATGCTTAATTTTACTAAAGTCGATTAATACTCTTCGAAAATCAAATTCAAACCACGTCAGCTTCACCTTGCCGTACTCAAGTACAGCCTGCGGCTAGCTTCCTAGTTTGCTCTTTGATTTTCATTGAGTATAAAAAGGCGGTCTTAACCGCTTTTTTGCTATTCTAACACAGATTTTCAAAACGTTTTCAATCTGTACTGTAATAGATAATGAAGTTTTGTGAGCACATTCTTATGAAACTATAAGTAAATGTGATAAATTAGGAGTGTAAATTTACTGAATCGTTTTCAAAAAACATATAAAAGCGCTTTTATTATTCATCAAATTAACTTTTAAGGAGAGTTATCATTATGACTCAAGGGAAAATTACTGCATCTGCAGCAATGCTTAACGTATTGAAAACATGGGGCGTAGACACTATCTACGGTATCCCATCAGGAACACTCAGCTCACTTATGGACGCTTTGGCTGAAGACAAAGATATCCGTTTCTTGCAAGTTCGTCACGAAGAAACAGGTGCTCTTGCAGCAGTTATGCAGGCTAAATTTGGCGGTTCTATCGGTGTTGCAGTTGGTTCAGGTGGTCCAGGTGCGACTCACTTGATCAACGGTGTTTACGATGCAGCTATGGATAACACTCCATTCCTCGCTATCCTTGGATCACGTCCTGTTAATGAACTCAACATGGATGCCTTCCAAGAATTGAACCAAAACCCAATGTACAACGGTATCGCTGTTTACAACAAACGTGTAGCTTACGCAGAGCAATTACCAAAAGTGATCGACGAAGCTTGCCGTGCTGCCGTTTCTAAAAAAGGTCCAGCCGTTGTTGAAATTCCAGTAAACTTTGGTTTCCAAGAAATCGACGAAAACTCATACTACGGTTCAGGTTCTTACGAGCGTTCATTCATCGCTCCTGCTTTGAACGAAGTTGAAATCGACAAAGCTGTTGAAATTTTGAACAACGCTGAACGTCCAGTTATCTACGCTGGTTACGGTGGTGTTAAAGCTGGTGAAGTGATTACTGAATTGTCACGTAAAATCAAAGCACCAATCATTACAACTGGTAAAAACTTCGAAGCTTTCGAATGGAACTACGAAGGTTTGACAGGTTCTGCTTACCGTGTTGGTTGGAAACCAGCCAACGAAGTGGTCTTTGAAGCAGACACAGTTCTTTTCCTTGGTTCAAACTTCCCATTTGCTGAAGTATACGAAGCATTTAAAAACACTGAAAAATTCATCCAAGTGGATATCGACCCTTACAAACTTGGTAAACGTCACGCCCTTGACGCTTCAATCCTTGGTGACGCAGGTCAAGCAGCTAAAGCTATCCTTGACAAAGTGAACCCAGTTGAATCTACTCCATGGTGGCGTGCAAACGTGAAGAACAACCAAAACTGGCGTGATTACATGAACAAACTCGAAGGTAAAACTGAGGGTGAATTGCAATTGTATCAAGTTTACAATGCTATCAACAAATACGCTGATCAAGACGCTATCTACTCAATCGACGTAGGTGACACTACTCAAACATCTACTCGTCATCTTCACATGACACCTAAGAACATGTGGCGTACATCTCCACTCTTTGCGACAATGGGTATTGCCCTTCCTGGTGGTATTGCTGCTAAGAAAGACAATCCAGATCGCCAAGTATGGAACATCATGGGTGATGGTGCCTTCAACATGTGCTACCCAGACGTGATCACAAACGTTCAATACGACCTTCCAGTTATTAACGTGGTCTTCTCAAATGGTAAATATGCCTTCATTAAGGACAAATACGAAGACACAAACAAACACTTGTTTGGTTGTGACTTCCCTAATGCTGACTATGCGAAAATCGCTGAAGCGCAAGGTGCTGTAGGATTTACAGTTGACCGTATCGAAGACATCGATGCAGTTGTTGCAGAAGCTGTTAAATTGAACAAAGAAGGTAAAACTGTTGTTATCGATGCTCACATCACTCCACATCGTCCACTTCCAGTAGAAGTACTTGAGTTGGATCCAAAACAACACTCAGAAGAAGCTATCAAAGCCTTCAAGGAAAAATACGAAGCTGAAGAGCTTGTACCATTCCGCCTCTTCTTAGAAGAAGAAGGGTTGCAATCACGCGCAATTAAATAATTCCTCTCATCGAAAATCAAATGTAAACATTGTAGATTTTATGCATTGATTTTCTTAGAGAGAAACTTAAAAAGATCGGAGCAATCCGGTCTTTTTTTTATATAAAGCAATCACATATAAATAATTGACAACGCTTTCCTAAAATCTTATAATAAAAATGTAATAATAGAAAATGTGACAGATATAGAAAAGAGGATTTTTTTAATAGGTGTGGTAAGTAGATTTTCTTATTTCATTAGAAATAAAGGATGATTATAACATTCAGTTCATTACTCTTTTTTATGGCTTTGAGAAGTCACATAATGACCAATGAAACTTGGGATTGAAAGTATCTCAATAAGTAGATATTAGGAGGAAAGATATGGAAAAAAAGGATATTTATCTAATCTGTATTACCATGATTATCTGTTCAATTATTCTAGGATTGATTATAGGAAGTTTTATTTTTCATGGTCTTGAACTTATTGCTCAAATAATTTCTAACGGCTTATTTACCATCAATCAATCGATTCATTGATAAGGAGTATTCGTTTTCTAATATTTTTATAGAGGAGAGTAAATGGATTTAAATCAATTAGATATTATTGTTTCAGATGTTTCCCAAGTGTGTTCTGACTTTGAGCGACTTTTGGATAAAAAGGCTGACTATGTTGATAACAGTTTTGCTCAGTTCACGATTGGCAGTCACTGTCTTATGTTGTCTCAACATCATTTGATTCCTTTGGAAGATTTTCAGTCAGGAATCATTCTTCACATTGAGGTTGAGGATCTAAATCAGAATTACCAACGTTTAAAAGAGATTGATGTCGAGATTTTACACGGTCCTTGTGAAACGGATTGGGGAACAGAGTCCTTATTAGTTAGAGGCCCTGCTGGTCTAGTAATTGATTTTTATAGAATGAAATAAGGGCGCTTAGTCATTTGAAGTTAACCTTAATGATTCTTAAAACAGAATGTGAGAATATAAACTATTGAAAGATCGGAGTCATCCGGTCTTTTCTTTATTTTTTTCGATATGAAGGGGTTATCAAGTTTCAGATTCATTTAAAAATTTAGTGGTATAATAAAAGTAGTAAATCAAGTGAGGTAAAGTGATGACAGAAATACTACAATTTCCAGAGGGGTTCCTCTGGGGTGGTGCTACGGCAGCTAATCAATGTGAGGGGGCTTATAATTTAGACGGTCGTGGATTGGCCAATGTTGATGTCGTCCCCATCGGTAAGGATCGTGAAGCCATTATCACAGGTCAGAAAAAGATGTTTTCATTTGAGGAGGGCTATTTTTACCCAGCCAAGGAAGCTATTGATATGTACCATCATTACAAGGAAGATATTGCGCTTTTTGCAGAAATGGGCTTTAAAACTTATCGGCTTTCCATTGCTTGGACAAGAATATTCCCCAAAGGAGATGAAGCAGAGCCAAATGAAGCTGGTTTAGCTTTTTATGAGGATTTGTTTAAGGAATGCCAGAAGTATGGAATCCAACCTCTGGTAACTATCACGCATTTCGACTGTCCTATGCACTTGATTGAAAAATACGGCGGTTGGCGCAATCGTCGGATGTTGGACTTCTATGAAAAACTTTGTCGCACACTCTTTACCCGTTACAAGGGTTTGGTCAAATACTGGCTAACATTTAACGAAATCAACATGATTCTCCATGCCCCCTTTATGGGAGCTGGGCTCAGTTTTGAAGAAGGAGAAAATCAAGAACAGGTTAAATACCAAGCGGCTCACCATGAGTTGGTAGCTTCAGCTCTTGCGACTAAGATTGCCCACGAAATTGACCCAGAAAACAAGGTTGGATGTATGTTGGCAGCAGGGCAGTATTATCCTAACACAGCTCATCCGAGAGACTATTGGGCTGCTATGGAAGAAGACCGTAAGAGTTACTTTTTCATCGATGTTCAAGCGCGTGGGGAATATCCAAATTATGCCAAGAAGCAGTGGGAGCGTGAAGGAATTGAGATTGAAATGACGGCAGAGGATCTAGACTTGTTGAAGAATTACACTGTTGACTTTGTTTCCTTCTCTTACTATGCAAGTCGAGTGGCCTCAGGTGATCCAGAAGTTAAAGAATTAACAGCTGGAAATGTTTTTGCCTCTCTCAAAAATCCTTATCTAGAATCCTCAGAATGGGGGTGGCAGATTGACCCATTGGGGCTTCGTATCACCCTCAATGCCATCTGGGATCGTTACCAAAAGCCTATGTTCATCGTAGAAAATGGGCTAGGCGCTATGGATACGCCAGATGAAAATGGCTATGTAGAAGATGACTATAGGATTGCTTATCTAGAAGCCCACATCAAGGCTATGCGAGATGCTATTTACCAAGACGGGGTTGACTTGCTTGGTTATACGACTTGGGGCTGTATTGATTTGGTGTCAGCTGGAACAGGTGAAATGAATAAACGCTATGGCTTTATCTATGTGGATCGTGATAATGCTGGTCATGGAACCCTAAAACGGAGCAAGAAGAAATCCTTCTACTGGTACAAGGACGTCATTGCCAGCAATGGTGCAAGCATTGAGTAGAACACATTTATTCACTATTTTTACAAAATCTTCTCCCTACTTTATAAGATATGAAAAAGAGTTCAATTAGACCTAGCTTTTTGCTATAATGAGGGGAGAAAAATCAGACAGGAGATCAAGATGTCAGAACCATTATTTTTACAATCAGTTATGCAAGAAAAAATCTGGGGTGGGACTAAACTACGTGATGAGTTTGGCTACGACATTCCAAGTGAAAAGATTGGTGAGTATTGGGCAATCTCAGCTCATCCAAATGGAGTTTCTAAGGTAGCCAATGGACGCTATCAAGGAACAGACCTCGCTACTTTATATGCGAAACACCGTGAGTTGTTTGGCAACCGTCCAGAACCAGTATTTCCACTTTTGACCAAAATCCTTGATGCTAATGACTGGCTCAGTGTTCAAGTTCATCCAGATGATGCTTATGGACTAGAGCATGAGGGCGAACTCGGAAAAACAGAGTGCTGGTACATCATCGCCGCAGATGAAGGATCAGAGATTATTTACGGTCACAATGCCAAGTCAAAGGAAGAACTCCGCCAGCAAATTGAAGATAAAAACTGGGATGCCTTGCTGACAAAGGTTCCTGTTAAGGCTGGGGATTTCTTCTATGTTCCAAGTGGAACCATGCACGCTATCGGGGCAGGTATCTTGATCCTTGAAACGCAACAGTCTAGTGATACAACCTACCGTGTTTATGACTTTGACCGTAGGGATGATAATGGCAACTTGCGTGAGCTTCATCTTGAAAAATCCATCGATGTTTTAAATATCGGTGAGCCTGCAAATAGCCGTCCTGTGACTGTCAAAGCAGATGATTTACGTTCAACTTTACTTGTCTCTAATGATTTCTTCGCAGTTTACAAGTGGGAAATTACTGGAAAAGTTGACTTTGAAAAAACAGCTGATTACAGCTTGTTAAGTGTCTTGACTGGTCAAGGTCAGCTCATTGTAGACGGTAAGGAATATCCAATCCAAAAAGGTAGCCACTTTATCTTGCCAAGCGATGTTGAATCATGGACTTTGGAAGGTCAAGGTCTAGAATTGATTGTTAGTCATCCATAAAAAGAAAGGGCCTGAGTTCATTACTCAAGTCCTTTTTTGTATTTACATAAATTGGGCGATAAAGACCACAATGATGATAATTGGGATGATGAAACGAAGAAGGAAGAGCCAGACTTGGAAAAGTCCTTGTTTCCAAGGTGTTTCATCAAGATGGAGTTCCTCCATTGCCAGTGCCTTTTTGAAAATATAGCCTGTAAAGAGAGACAAGCAGAGGGCGCCGAATGGCATGAGGAGGTTGGAAACCAAGAAATCCATAGCATCAAAGAAGGTTTTCCCAAAGATTTGAACATCAGTCATAAGACCATAGGATAGGGCCGAAGGGATACCAAAGATAAAGGTCAAGATACCTAAAATAAGACTCCATTTATTACGTTTTTCGTTATCTTGGTCAGTGATATTTCCAACATTAATTTCCAGCATAACGACAGAAGAAGTGACCGTCGCAAAGAGGAAAAGTAAGAGGAAGAGAATATAGAAAATACTTCCAAAAGGCATCTTGTCAAAGAGTTGGGGTAGAACGATAAAAAGGAGACTAGGGCCACCTTCAGACTGAATATTGAAGGCTGACATAGCTGGGAAAATAGCTAGTCCTGCCATGATCGATACAGAAATGTTCATGGTAACGATAGACATACCTGATTGGACCAGATTGGTTTTCTTATCTAGGTAAGAAGCATAGGTCAACATGGCCGTAACCCCGAGGGACAAAGCAAAGAATGACTGTCCTAGAGCATAGAGGAGACCAGCACTTGTCAGTTTTGAAAAGTCAGGTTTGAGGAAGTATACGACACCTTCCATAGCATTTTGCAAGCTAAGAGAGCGCCCGATAATAATGATAAAGATGATAAAGAGCAGGGGCATCATAACTTTCGATGCTCTTTCAATTCCTTTTTGAACTCCCTTAGATACGATAAAAATGTTGAGGAAGATAAAGAGGGCTTGGGAACCAAGGGCAATCCATGGATTAGAAATAATATCTGTGAAGAGCTGGGCATAATCACTGCTAATCCCAACTTGGAAGGCTTTAGCAATAGCGATACCTAGATACACTAAAACCCATCCCCCAATAACACTATAAAAGGATAAGAGGATGAAAAGGGCAAAGGCACCGATCCAACCGATAAAATTGTACTTGTTATTGTTGCCAAGTTTTCCAAAGGTTTTGATTGCTGACACGCCAGCGCTCCGACCGAGGGCAAATTCAGCCAAGAGAAGTGGAAATCCAATCAATAGTGTCGAGATGAGAAAGACCAGTAAAAACCCTCCCCCACCATTGGCAGCGGTCATATAAGGGAACTTCCAAACGGCTCCAAGACCAATAGCAGAACCAGCAGATGCAAGGATAAAGCCCAGT
This sequence comes from Streptococcus pseudopneumoniae, assembly GCF_001073085.1. Taxonomy (GTDB): domain Bacteria; phylum Bacillota; class Bacilli; order Lactobacillales; family Streptococcaceae; genus Streptococcus; species Streptococcus pseudopneumoniae_M. Next base: position 72,710 of record NZ_JVFV01000033.1, on the reverse strand, counting down.
TTTGAGCCCCATTGCGATTTTTCAGACATTGTTAAACTCCAATCTAGTTTTCTAAATAAGAAAAGGCTACTTGAGTTGTCAAATAGCCCTCTCTCAATTGCTCTTTATGAGCTTTTTATTTGATTGATAGACTTGATTATCCTATCATGATTTTTCAAGTCTGTCAAGAAAGCGATTTTCATGTTTTTATAAAAAAATGATAAAATACTTGACTCTCCTCAAAGGGGAGGGTATATACTATTTATGTGAGGAGGAAATCATGTACCATATCAAAGAAGCTGCGCAACTTTCAGGTGTCTCCGTCAAGACCCTCTACCATTATGATAAGATAGGACTCTTGGTTCCGTTAAAGTCAGAAAATGGCTATCGAACCTACAGTCAAGAGGATTTAGAACGACTTCAGGTTATCCTCTATTACAAGTATCTAGGCTTTTCTTTAGAAAAAATAGCAGAGTTATTGAAGGAAGATACGACAGATATATTGTCACATTTAACTAGACAGTTGGATTATTTAACCCAGGAGAGGCAACATCTAGACACCTTGATTTCAACCTTACAAAAAACCATTCAAGAACAAAAAGGAGAAAGAAAAATGACTATTGAGGAAAAATTCACTGGATTTAGCTACCAAGACAATCAAAAATACCACCAAGAGGCGGTAGACAAATATGGCCAAGAAGTCATGGATCAAGCCCTTGATCGTCAAAAAGGACGAGAGGATGAAGCTACAACAGCCTTTAATCAAATCTTTCAAGCCTTGGCTCAAAATCTCAAAGATGGTCTACCTGCAACAGCATCTGAAAATCAAGAGGAAGCAGCCAAGCTCTTACAAGCTATTCGTACTTATGGATTTGACTGCTCTATGGAAGTCTTCGGTCATATCGGAAAAGGATATGTCTATAATCCAGAGTTTAAGGAAAATATTGACAAATTTGGGCCAGGAACAGCACAGTACACATCAGATGTCATTGCCCACTATGTAGGCACACAAACTCGATAAAACTCAAAGACCAAGCTAGAACTGAAAAAGCCAGTAACAGAATTTTAATTGGAGGACACAGACCTAGCTTGAAGATTAGACAAGCTAAAAATCGGCGGAGATACCTCTGCCGATTTACTGTTATTTGAGTTGGTAAGACCAGTCTTCCCCATCCTTATAGTAAAAGAACTCACTGAGATCTTCTTCAAGAAAAACACGAAGCATATCAGACATATCCTCAGTAGCTAATTTTAGATGAGATAGATTTTCAAAATCCTCCCACCAAACTTTTCCTTCGTCTGAAGATTGGAGCTCACCAGTAAAGTGTTCTGTTTTGTAAAAGAGGACAACATAGCGATAATCTGCATCATCATACCAGTCTTTGATACCACAGAGTTGGGTTTTAGAAATGGTTAGACCAGTTTCTTCTTTCACTTCACGAATGACAGCATCGACAAAGGATTCGCCACGTTCAACATGGCCACCAGGAAAAGTAATGCCAGGCCAGTTAGGACTAACTCGGTCTTGAACTAGGACCTTGTCTCCATTTTTAATCAAGCACATGTTGACAAATTCGACTGATTCTCTTCTGCTCATATTATTTTTCCTATTTTGTTAGTAATTTTTCTACCACGTTTAACTTTCGCATGGTCAGATCAACGCCGAACAGCTTTTCAAGATAGTTGGTATTAAGTTTTTTTCGTTTTGCAGTTCTAGGGAGATAGAGGTAAAGACAATGGTTGCCGATACAAATTTCTTCTTCACCATAGTCACCATCCAATTTTTCTAATGGTAGACTTTGGATATCATTTTGAAAAAGGATCACATGTATTCGGTCAACAAGATAGTGTTTTCCAAATGGGTTTTCTTGGACAATTTTTGCAAAATCATTTTTGTTCTTGATTACCATTTTTAAATCAGCACCAATTTTTTCCTTTATTAGAGTGTGAACCTGTTCTCGTATTTCTTCCAGAGATAAGTTACTTTCAAGAATGATATTCCCACTTTGAATATAGGTTCGAACTTGTTGAAAATCAGCCTCTATCAAGATATCTACTAGATAAGACATTTTAGGGATAGCATTTTTTCCATTAGGAGTAACTCCCCTTAGTAAGATAATATGTTCCAAAGTAGTTCCTTTCTTATCTAACATCCTTAGATACTAAATCATTTATAGATTAAGTTTGAGCCTGCCACCCAGCCAGTACAGAGGGCAGAAGTGATGTTAAAGCCACCCGTGTGGGCGTTGATATCTAGGACCTCTCCTGCAAAGTGAAGGCCAGGAACCAGTTTACTTTCCAGCGTTTTAGGATTGATTTCCTTGAGACTAACACCTCCTTTGGTAACAAAGGATTTAGCCAAGGACATTTTTCCTGTCACAGGGATTTTGAGTGCCTTGATAGACTGGAGAAGTTGATCGCGTTCTCTTTCAGTTAGTTGTTTGACTTTTTCAGGATATCCTTGCACAAAAAATTCTGCCAAGCGTTCAGGGAGTATAGCTTTTAAGGCATTTTTCAAGGATTTTTCACGGTTCTCTTCTAAAAAGTCAACTAAGTCACCTTCTGAAAGTTGTGGCAAGACATCTAGAGAGGGAATTTCCCCACCCTTGACAAAGCTAGACATGCGTAGCGCAGCAGGACCTGACAAACCAAAGTGGGTAAAGAGTAGGTCATGAGTGATGACATGCTTGCCATAGCTTAGGGTCACATCGTCTAGGGAAATCCCCTGCAAGGCCTTATGCGGGAAATCAGTCAACAATGGACTTTCAGCAGCCTCAAGCTCGGTAATGGTGTGTTTGAAATGGCGAGCAATCTCATAACCAAAACCAGTAGAGCCAGTAGAAGGATAGGATTTTCCACCTGTTGTGACAATGAGTTTATCACAAGTGAAGGTTTGATCTGTAGACTTCAGGACAAACTGGTCGTCAATCTTTTTAACCGAAACAATCTCTGTTTGAGTGGCAACTTGCCCACCTAGCTCCATGATTTTCTTTTCCAGTGCTTCGATAATGGTCCGAGATTTGTCACTGGCTGGAAAGACGCGGCCATGGTCTTCGACCTTGAGTTTTACGCCATTTTCAGTAAAAAAGTTGATGATATCATGGTTGTCAAACTGGGAAAAGACACTGTATAGAAAGCGGCCATTTCCGGGGATGCCAGCTAATAGGTCATCCAGAGTTCCATTGTTGGTCACGTTGCAACGACCACCACCAGTACCAGCTAATTTTTTTCCAAGTTTTCGATTTTTTTCGATGAGAAGTGTTTTCTGCCCATAAAAGCTACTTGAAATCGTAGCCATCATACCAGCCGGGCCTCCCCCGATTACAATAGTGTCAAAATATTTCATAAAAGTATTGTACCATAAAAAAGACGGAGGGACAGAAATCGATAGATCAAGTTTTGCATGATAGTACCTAGCCCCGTGAATCTTTATCAAACCGGTGGCTTCTTCAAACTTATGTATTGACAAGATGAAATTATCAGTACAAAAGTCTACTCAGCTACAGTAGAAAAGATAATTGCTGATAAAAATTGAGGTCGGGACATTGAATCCCGACCTCTGTCTTATATAAATTAGTCAATTTCATATCCCATGAGGAGTCCACCTTCTTCAGCATAAAAACTGCAGAGTCCAGAGGTTGGGATAATTTTGATTTCAGCTTGTGGGAATTTTTCACGTAAGAGCTCTGAGAGCTGTTGGCAGAATTTATCATTACTGCGGTGAGCCATAACGATACGTCCACCAGCATAGCCGGCTTTAATTAATTCTTCATAGGCAGCTTGAAGAGATTTTTTAGCACCACGAGCCTTTTGGAGAAGTTCCAAGGTTCCAGTTTCACTTGCTTCCCCAACCATACGAATATTGAGGAGCCCAACAACTGTACCGATCAGTTTACTCAAGCGACCATTCTTAACCAGATTATCAACCTTAGCGAGAACGAACAATAACTTAGTTTTTTCTTGGTAAGCAGTAATAGCATTAACCACTTCTTCAAAAGAAAGTCCTTGGTCAATCAAATCATTGATTTTCTCAACGATTAGATCAACTTCCCCACCAGCAGACAAGCTGTCAATAACATGAATCTGAGTATCAGGATGTTCTTCGAGATAGAGATTCTTAGCTAATTGAGCGCTGTTTTGACTACCAGAAAGAGTTCCGGTAATGGTCACTACAAAAATATGTTTTGCCCCTTCAAATGCTCGCAAGTAATCATCAGGGCTAGGACAGGCTGATTTTGAAGCTTCAGAAGTTGCATACATGGTTTCCATCATTTTGTCAATATCAAGACTAGCATCGTCAATAAAGACTTGATCAGCCACTTGAATGGTTAAGGGAACACTGATGAATTCAGTATCAATTGCTGGATTTGCCAGTTGACGATAATCACAACCAGAGTCAGCTACAATCTTCCAAGTCATAGAAATTCTCCATCTTTATCACTTATACATTGACAAAGGTTCTGTCTTTTTTTACAATTATATCATGAAAAATCTTAAAACAAAAGTCTCGTCACTCTGTTGTCACAAGTAGAAAGGAAGTGTTATGGCCGAACGAAGAATTTCTGAAAATTCACTTGAAAATCTCAGAAAATCCAATCAAGAATCCAATTTACTGACCAGAGAAGCTATTGAAACAGCTCTCTTGCAACTTTTGGAGAAAAAGGAATTGACAAAGATTAGCATTTCCGAATTGGTCAAACGTGCTGGTGTTTCCCGTGCAGCCTTTTATCGAAACTATGACTCCAAAGAAGAGATTTTAGAAAGTGTCTTTAAACGAAGCGTCCATAACATTATGGAGCAATTGAGTCATTACGATGTTAAAACGGACCTCTATCTGGTTTGGGTTCGCCTCTTTAGAGAAGCCAAGAAAGAGGCGAAGGTTATTCAGCTTGCCTTGGACTACCACTTGGAAAAAATCTTTGTGCAAGCCATGCAAGAATTTTTAGAAAAATACTATGGAAAATCAAAAGGAGTCAGCTCTTACCTGCATTCTTTTTGGAGTTCGGCCATCGTATCAGTTTTGCTTAAGTGGATCAAGGATGGAATGAAGGTTCCGGCTGAAAAAATTGCAGATTTACGCCTACCATTTTTCAAAAAATAAACCAAGAGGAGAGAAGATATGACAGAAAAAAGACTGGCTTGGGATGAGTATTTTGCTGCTCAAGCTCTATTGATTGCCAATCGTTCAACCTGTAAACGCGCTAAGGTAGGAGCTGTTTTAGTCAAGGATAATAAGGTGATTTCAACAGGATACAATGGTTCTGTATCAGGAACGGAGCATTGTATTGACCATGACTGTCTGGTGATTGAGGGCCACTGTGTACGCACTCTTCATGCAGAGGTAAATGCTATACTACAAGGGGCAGAACGTGGCGTTCCAAAAGGATTTACAGCCTACGTTACACATTTTCCATGCCTCAACTGTACCAAGCAATTGCTTCAGGTAGGTTGTGAACGTGTCGTTTATATTAATCAGTACCGTATGGACGACTACGCCCAGTATCTCTATCGTGAAAAAGGGACAGAGTTGACCCATTTACCACTTGAGACAGTACAAGCAGCTCTTCAAGAAGCTAACTTGATTTAAAAATTAAAAAAAAGATGGTTTAGAAGGATTTTTAAACCATTTTTTGATATAATAAGAAGAGTAAATTGAAAGAAGGAATTCAAAAAATGGGAAAACTTGAAGTCATTAATCATCCGCTCATTCAACACAAATTGTCAATCTTGCGTCGCACAGACACTTCTACAAAAGCTTTTCGTGAGTTAGTAGATGAAATTGCTATGTTGATGGGATATGAAGTGCTTCGTGATCTTCCGCTTGAAGACGTTGAAATCGAAACACCCATCACAAAAACAGTCCAAAAACAATTGGCTGGTAAAAAATTGGCAATTGTTCCAATCTTGCGTGCGGGTATCGGGATGGTCGATGGGCTGTTGAGCTTGGTTCCAGCAGCCAAAGTTGGACATATTGGTATGTACCGTGACGAAGAAACTCTTCAACCAGTAGAATACTTGGTTAAATTACCTGAAGATATCGACCAACGTCAAATTTTTGTGGTTGACCCTATGCTTGCAACAGGTGGTTCTGCAATCTTGGCTGTTGATTCCCTCAAAAAACGTGGAGCCTCAAACATCAAATTTGTCTGCCTTGTATCTGCTCCAGAAGGTGTAAAAGCTCTTCAAGAAGCTCACCCAGATGTAGAAATCTTTACAGCAGCTTTGGATGAACGCTTGAACGAACATGGCTATATCGTTCCAGGTCTTGGTGACGCTGGAGACCGTTTGTTCGGAACTAAGTAGAATTCTAAGCTTACCCTAAAACTGTCCATTAGTTTTAGTCTAGAAAGGAGGTTGAATTTTTGTGTCTGTTTTTAGGATAGAGCAAAAATTTGACCTTTTTTGACCAAAAAGATATAATAGTCCTGTATCAAGTCGCTTGACTAGGAAATTTAGAAATCAGAAGGAGAAATGAATGATTCCTGTAGTTATTGAACAAACAAGTCGTGGAGAACGTTCATATGACATTTACTCACGTCTTTTAAAAGATCGTATCATTATGTTGACTGGACCAGTCGAAGACAATATGGCCAATTCAGTTATCGCCCAATTGCTTTTCTTGGATGCCCAAGATAGTACAAAAGATATCTACCTTTATGTAAATACTCCAGGTGGTTCTGTATCAGCTGGTTTGGCAATCGTTGATACTATGAACTTTATCAAGGCAGATGTCCAAACCATTGTTATGGGGATGGCTGCTTCAATGGGAACAATCATTGCTTCAAGTGGAGCAAAAGGCAAGCGTTTTATGCTTCCAAATGCCGAGTACATGATTCACCAACCGATGGGTGGTACAGGTGGTGGTACACAGCAAACAGATATGGCGATTGCTGCTGAACACTTGCTTAAAACTCGTAAGACTTTGGAGCAAATTCTTGCAGATAATTCTGGTAAATCAGTTGAGCAAATCCATGCAGATGCTGAACGTGATTACTGGATGAGCGCTCAAGAAACACTTGAATATGGTTTCATTGATGAAATCATGGCTAATAATTCTTTGAATTAATCTTTTGAAGCAAACTCGACTGAGTTTGCTTTTTTTGATATAATAGTAAGAAGATTTTTAGAAGGAAGTTGTAATATGTTTCAAAAAGAGAATCGGTCTGGTCTGATTATCTACCTATACTATAATCGTGATGCAAAAAAACTCGATAATTATGGTGATATTTGTTACCACTCTAAAAAACACCGTTATCTGCAACTTTATGTCCCAACAGAAGAAGTGGAAGAACTGGTTAGCCGTTTAGGAAAAGAGAAATTTGTCAAAAAAGTGAGACAATGTCATATCCAAGAATTGGAAACTCCCTTTGTTGGTAGTCTCTACAGAAATAGCGAAAACGTTATCATGTAAAAATTTAGATAAATGTGTTGACAATTTTCAGATAATTCGGTATATTCTTAACATGCTATTTATTTAAGAAAAAAGGAGACAAAAAAGATGAAGAAAAAATTTGCCCTATCGTTTGTGGCGCTTGCAAGTGTAGCACTTCTTGCAGCCTGTGGAGAAGTGAAGTCTGGAGCGTCAAACGCTGCTGGTAACTCAGTAGATGAAAAGACAATCAAAATCGGATTTAACTTCGAAGAAACTGGTGCCGTAGCTGCCTACGGAACATCTGAACAAAAAGGTGCCCAACTTGCCGTTGATGAAATCAATGCCGCAGGTGGTATCGATGGAAAACAAATCGAAGTAGTTGATAAAGATAACAAGTCTGAAACAGCTGAGGCAGCTTCAGTTACAACTAACCTTGTAACCCAATCTAAAGTATCAGCAATCGTAGGACCTGCGACATCTGGTGCAACTGCAGCTGCGGTAGCGAACGCTACAAAAGCAGGTGTTCCATTGATTTCGCCAAGTGCGACTCAAGATGGATTGACTAAAGGTCAAGATTACCTCTTTATCGGAACTTTCCAAGATAGTTTCCAAGGAAAAATCATTTCTAACTATGTTACAAACAAGTTGAACGCTAAGAAAGTTGTTTTGTATACTGATAACTCAAGCGACTACGCTAAAGGAGTTGCAAAATCATTCCGTGATTCATTCTCAGGCGAAATCGTAGCAGATGAAACGTTTGTATCAGGTGACACTGACTTCCAAGCAGCTTTGACAAAAATCAAAGATAAAGACTTTGATGCAATCGTATTACCAGGTTACTACACAGAAGCTGGTAAGATTGTAAACCAAGCTCGTGGTATGGGAATTGATAAACCAATCATTGGTGGTGATGGATTCAACGGTGAAGAGTTTGTACAACAAGCAACTGCTGAACGCGCATCAAATATCTACTTCATCTCAGGTTTCTCAACTACTGTAGAAATTTCAGCAAAAGCAAAAGCCTTCCTTGATGCTTACCGTGCTAAGTACAATGAAGAACCATCAACATTTGCAGCCTTGGCTTATGATTCAGTTCACCTTGTAGCAAACGCAGCAAAAGGTGCTAAAAACTCTGGTGAAATCAAGGATAACCTTGCTAAAACAAAAGACTTTGAAGGTGTAACTGGTCAAACCAGCTTCGATGCAGACCACAACACAGTCAAAACTGCTTACATGATGACTATGAACAATGGTAAGGTTGAAGCAGCAGAAGTCGTAAAACCATAATTATAGATATTGTAAATGGGGAATGAGCTTCTACTCACTCCCTGTTTCGGTATTTATGAAAGGATTATTTTTTTTAAAAAAATCCTAAAAATAATAATTAGAAAGAGTGAACCATATGCTTCAACAACTTGTCAATGGTCTAATCTTGGGTAGTGTCTATGCGCTACTAGCCCTAGGTTATACTATGGTTTATGGAATTATCAAGCTCATTAACTTTGCCCATGGTGATATTTACATGATGGGTGCTTTCATGGGTTATTTTTTGATTAATTCCTTGCAATTAAATTTCTTTGTTGCCTTGATCTTATCGATGATCGGTACAGCGATTCTCGGTGTTATCATTGAGTTCCTAGCTTATCGTCCATTACGTCATTCAACTCGTATCTCTGTATTGATTACAGCTATCGGGGTATCCTTCTTACTGGAGTATGGAATGGTCTATCTGGTAGGTGCCAACACACGTGCCTTCCCTCAAGCAATCCAAACAGTGCGTTATGACTTAGGACCAATCAGTCTAACAAATATTCAATTGTTGATTTTGACTGTCTCACTTGTTTTGATGGTTCTTCTACAACTCATCGTACAAAAAACCAAGATGGGGAAAGCTATGCGTGCTGTTTCTGTAGATAGTGATGCTGCTCAGCTGATGGGGATTAACGTGAACCGTACAATCAGTTTCACCTTTGCATTGGGTTCAGCTCTAGCTGGTGCAGCGGGTGTCTTGATTGCGCTTTACTATAACTCTCTTGAACCATTGATGGGAATGACTCCAGGTATAAAATCATTCGTGGCTGCCGTTCTTGGTGGTATCGGAATTATCCCTGGTGCAGCTCTGGGTGGCTTTGTTATTGGTCTTTTGGAGACATTTGCTACCGCCTTCGGAATGTCAGATTTCCGTGATGCCATTGTGTATGGAATCTTGCTCTTAATCTTGATTGTTCGCCCAGCTGGTATCCTCGGTAAGAATGTGAAAGAGAAGGTGTAAACAATGAAAGAAAATTTAAAAGTTAATATTCTATGGTTATTCCTTTTGTTGCTTGGATATGGTTTGATTAGCCTATTGGTTTCTGTAGGAGTCTTGAACCTTTTCCATATTCAGATTATTGAACAAATCGGTATCAACATTATTCTAGCAGTAGGTCTTAACCTTATCGTTGGGTTTTCTGGTCAGTTTTCACTTGGACATGCTGGATTTATGGCTATTGGTGCCTATGCAGCAGCCATTATCGGATCAAAATCTCCAACCTATGGTGCATTCTTTGGAGCTATGTTGCTCGGTGCAATCATTGCTGGTCTGGTTGCCTTGGTCGTTGGAATTCCTACCTTACGCTTGAAAGGGGATTATCTTGCGGTTGCGACACTTGGTGTTGCTGAAATTATTCGTATCTTCATTATTAATGGTGGAAGCCTTACAAACGGTGCAGCTGGTATTTTGGGGATTCCTAACTTTACAACTTGGCAAATGGTATATTTCTTTGCTGTGATTACAACGATTGCTACTCTCAATTTCCTTCGTAGTCCTATCGGGCGTTTAACTTTATCTGTTCGTGAAGATGAGATTGCTGCTGAGTCAGTAGGGGTAAATACTACAAAAATCAAAATCATCGCTTTTGTTTTTGGTGCTGTTACTGCAAGTATCGCTGGTACTCTTCAGTCAGGATTTATCGGATCAGTCGTACCAAAAGATTATACGTTCATCAACTCTATCAATGTATTGATTATCGTTGTATTTGGTGGTTTAGGATCCATTACAGGGGCAATTGTTGCTGCAATCGTGCTTGGAATCTTGAACATGCTCCTTCAAGACGTGGCCAGCGTTCGTATGATTATCTATGCTTTGGCCTTAGTACTCGTTATGATCTTCAGACCAGGTGGTCTTCTTGGGACATGGGAATTGAGCCTATCACGTCTCTTTAAAAAAGGTAAGAAGGAGGGACAAAACTAATGGCATTGCTTGAAGTAAAAAATTTAACCAAACATTTTGGTGGTCTGACAGCCGTTGGGGACGTCACTCTCGAATTGAACGAAGGTGAACTTGTTGGTTTGATTGGACCGAATGGTGCTGGGAAAACAACCCTCTTCAACTTGTTGACAGGTGTTTATGAACCAAGCGAAGGAACAGTAACCTTGGATGGTCACTTGTTAAATGGCAAGCAACCCTATAAAATCGCATCTCTTGGTTTAGGGCGTACCTTCCAAAATATCCGCCTTTTTAAAGACTTGACAGTTTTGGATAACGTTCTGATTGCATTTAGCAATCATCATAAACAACATGTTTTTGCAAGTTTCTTGCGCTTACCAGCTTTTTATAAGAATGAAAAAGAATTGAAAGCTAAAGCCTTAGAATTACTAAAAATCTTTGATTTGGATGGAGATGCTGAAACTCTAGCTAAAAATTTAGCCTATGGTCAACAACGTCGTTTGGAAATTGTTCGTGCTCTTGCTACAGAACCTAAAATCCTCTTCTTGGATGAGCCTGCAGCGGGTATGAATCCACAAGAAACTGCAGAATTGACTGAGTTGATTCGTCGTATTAAGGATGAATTCAACATTACTATCATGCTGATTGAACATGATATGAACTTGGTTATGGAAGTTACGGAGCGTATCTATGTTCTTGAGTACGGTCGTTTGATTGCTCACGGGACACCAGATGAAATCAAGAGCAATAAACGTGTTATCGAAGCTTATCTTGGAGGTGAAGCCTAATGTCTATGTTAAAAGTTGAAAACCTCTCAGTACACTATGGTATGATTCAAGCTGTACGTGATGTGAGCTTTGAAGTCAATGAAGGAGAAGTTGTTTCCCTTATCGGTGCAAACGGTGCTGGTAAAACAACTATCCTTAGTACCTTATCAGGCCTTGTTCGTCCAAGTTCTGGTCGAATTGAATTTTTGGGACAAGAAATCCAAAAGATGCCTGCACAAAAAATTGTGGCATCAGGACTTTCTCAAGTACCAGAAGGACGTCACGTCTTCCCTGGTTTGACAGTTATGGAAAACTTGGAAATGGGAGCCTTCCTTAAGAAAAATCGTGAAGAAAATCAAGCAAATCTGAAAAAAGTATTTTCACGTTTCCCGCGTTTAGAAGAACGTAAAAACCAAGATGCAGCTACTCTATCAGGTGGTGAACAGCAGATGCTTGCTATGGGACGTGCGCTTATGTCAACGCCTAAACTTCTTCTCTTAGATGAACCATCAATGGGGCTTGCTCCAATTTTTATCCAAGAAATTTTTGATATCATCCAAGATATTCAAAAACAAGGTACGACCGTTCTTTTGATCGAGCAAAATGCCAATAAAGCACTAGCTATCGCAGATCGAGGCTATGTTCTTGAAACAGGAAAGATTGTCCTATCAGGAACAGGTAAAGAGCTCGCAGCGTCAGACGAAGTCAGAAAAGCATATCTAGGTGGCTAAAACAATTCAGTGGATTGTTTTAGTCGGCGGATAAGGATTGCCTAGTAATCTTCGTATAGTCTGGGAGACTAGTTTAGGTTGCGAATAAAGATTGCAAAGCAATCCACATTAGTCTGGGTGACCTTTTTAGTCGGTGGATAGAGATTGTTTGACAATCATCAAATCCAGTGGATTGTTTTAGTCGGCAGATAAAGATTGTCTTAGTCTGCGGGAAAGATTGCCAAACAAATTACATAATCATAAGATTGAGGGCCCTAATATAGGGCTCTTTTTATAGTATTTCAGAGTTTTCAGAATCTTGAAAAAGAGATGAAAGCGTTTGATTGATTTTCGCAAAAAGTGTATAATAAAGCTATAAACATAAAGGAGAGTTCCTATGGCAGTTAAAGATTTTATGACACGTAAGGTCGTATATATTAGCCCAGATACGACTGTAGCACATGCAGCAGACTTGATGCGCGAGCAAGGTTTGCATCGTCTTCCTGTTATTGAAAATGATAAATTAGTTGGTCTAGTAACAGAAGGAACAATTGCTGAAGCCAGTCCATCAAAAGCAACGAGTCTTTCAATCTTTGAGATGAATTACTTGCTTAATAAAACAAAAGTAAAAGACGTCATGATTCGTAATGTTGTAACTGTCTCCGGTTATGCAAGTTTGGAAGATGCAACCTACCTTATGCTGAAAAATAAGATTGGAATCTTGCCAGTTATTGATAATGGACAAGTCTATGGTGTCATTACTGACCGTGATGTATTCAGAGCATTTCTTGAAATTTCTGGTTATGGCGAAGAGGGAATCCGTGTTCGTTTTATCACAGAAAATGAAGTTGGGGTACTTGGTAAGATTGTTTCTTTAATCGTTGAGGAAAATCTAAATATTTCTCATACTGTTAATATTCCACGTAAAGATGGTAAGATTGTTATCGAAGTTCAAATTGAGGGAACGGTTGATCTAGCTACCTTTAAACAGAAATTTGAATCTGAGAATATTCAAGTTGAAGAAATTACACAAACTTTAGCAAAAAAACTGTAAAAAATAAAATAGAAGCAGTTTTTACTTGCTAAAAAAATTTTTTTCTAGTATAATAATTTATTGTGAGCAAACCTCACTTACCCCTTGCAATGTCTTGGGGTCATTAGACCAAAAGGAGGAACATATCAATGGCTAAATACGAAATTCTTTATATCATTCGTCCAAACATTGAAGAAGAAGCGAAAAACGCTTTGGTAGCACGTTTTGACTCTATCTTGACTGACAACGGTGCAACTGTTGTTGAATCAAAAACATGGGAAAAACGTCGTCTTGCATACGAAATCCAAGATTTCCGCGAAGGACTTTACCACATCGTTAACGTTGAAGCAAATGATGATGCAGCTCTTAAAGAGTTTGACCGTCTTTCAAAAATCAACGCTGACATTCTTCGTCACATGATCGTCAAACTTGACGCGTAAGAAGGTAGATTATGATTAACAATGTTGTACTTGTAGGGCGTATGACTCGTGACGCTGAGTTGCGTTATACCCCATCAAATGTAGCAGTTGCGACTTTTACTCTTGCAGTAAACCGTACATTTAAGAGTCAAAATGGCGAACGTGAGGCTGATTTTATCAATGTCGTTATGTGGCGCCAACAGGCTGAGAATCTTGCTAATTGGGCTAAAAAAGGCTCACTTATCGGGGTGACAGGTCGTATTCAGACTCGTAGTTACGATAACCAGCAAGGACAACGTGTCTACGTGACGGAAGTCGTGGCTGAGAATTTCCAAATGTTGGAAAGCCGTAGTGTGCGTGAAGGACATACTGGTGGATCTTATTCTGCACCAAGTTCAAACTATTCAGTACCTACTCAATCAGTACCTGACTTTTCACGTGATGAAAATCCATTCGGAACAACGAATCCTTTGGATATTTCAGATGATGATTTACCATTCTAATGGACAATTAATACTATAAAGGAGAAAAAAACATGGCTCAACAACGTCGTGGCGGATTCAAACGCCGTAAAAAAGTTGATTACATCGCAGCAAACAAAATTGAATATGTTGATTACAAAGATACTGAGCTTCTTAGCCGTTTCGTTTCAGAACGTGGGAAAATCCTTCCTCGTCGTGTAACAGGAACTTCAGCTAAAAACCAACGTAAAGTAACAACAGCTATCAAACGCGCTCGCGTAATGGCTTTGATGCCTTTCGTAAACGAAGATTAAAAAAGAGGTCCGGGGGACCTCTTTTTCATGAGCTTGAAAACAAGAAAGCGAATTACGACCCGGGTGGGTCTTTTTTTCATGAGCTTTGAAAAGGGAGAGCGAGTTGAGGTCCAGTGGCCCTCTTTTTCATGAGCTTGAAAATAAGAAAGCGAATTAAGATCCCGATGGGTCTTTTTTTCACGAGCTTTGAAATGAGGGAGCGAGTTTGGGTCCAGTGGCCCTCTTTTTCATGAGCTTGAAAACAAGAAAGCGAATTAAAACCCGGTTGGATCTTTTTTCACGAGATAGTTTTTTTCTGACCTTGGCGTGCTATAATGGTAATAGAAAGAGTAAAGGTGGGTAAGTCAAAGATGAATTGTACGATTAGAAATATGATTAAGTCTGATATTGAATCCTTATCTCATGGATTTATGAATCAAGGTTGGCCTGGTAGAGAGGATATTTTGGCTAGATATTTTCTGGAACAGGAAAGTGGGGAGAGAGAAGTCTTAGTTGCAGAGATTGATGGTGCTGTAGCGGGCTACGTTACCATTTTGCCCTCTGCTAAACATGGTCCTTTTGCAGAAGTCTATCCAGAATTATCAGATTTTAATGTGTTTGAGCCTTTTCGAAATCAAGGGATTGGGAATCAACTGCTAGAAGAAGCAGAAAAACGAGTCAAGTTTGTTTCGAGTAAGGTCACTCTTGGTGTAGGTTTGCACTTAGGCTATGGCCCTGCCCAGAGATTGTATATCAGACGGGGCTACATTCCAGATGGGACAGGTGTCTGGTATCGAAATCAACCCTTGGAAATGAATGCAACTAGCCAAAATAATGATGATTTGGTTTTGTATCTAGTAAAGGAATTCGGATAAGAGACAAGGATTTTATTGGGGATGTGGGATTTCTCTACTTTATGGTATAATGGAAAGAGTGAATTGAAGGAGGAAAGGTGATGGATGCGAAATTAAGATATAAGGCAAAAAAGATAAAGGTTATTTTTTTTGATATTGATGATACGTTGAGAAACTCAAAGACTGGTTTTATCCCCACCTCAATTTCAACTGTTTTTAAACAATTGCGTGAAAAAGGTATTTTGACTGGGATTGCGACTGGTCGTGGGATTTTCGGTGTCGTGCCAGAGATTCGCGAGCTAAAACCTGACTTTTTTGTTACCTTGAATGGTGCCTATATTGAGGATAAAAAAGGCAATGTGATTGATAGTAACAAAATCGCTAAAGATAAAGTTGAAACCTATATTGCTTGGACCAAGGAAGTTGGGATTGAATATGGTTTAGTTGGTAGTCATACTGCTAAACTCTCCACTAGAACTGAGTTGATTAGTGAGGCCATTGATCCAATTTATCCTGACTTGGATGTTGATCCTGATTTTTATGAAAAAGAAGACATCTATCAGATGTGGACTTTTGAGGATCAGGGAGATGACCTGACTTTACCTGAAAGTTTAGCATCGACTTTGCGTATGGTACGCTGGCATGAACATTCGTCAGATGTGGTGCCGATTTCTGGCTCAAAAGCAGCTGGGGTTGCAAAAGTTGTAGACCAATTAGGTTTTAAATCTGAAAACGTCATGGTTTTTGGGGACGGACTTAACGATTTAGAACTCTTTGATTATGCAGGTATTAGTGTTGCTATGGGAATTTCTCATGATAAAATCAAAGAAAAAGCAGATTATATTACAAAAACATTAGAAGAAGATGGCATTTTTGATGCCTTAGAAGGATTTGGTATGGTAGAAAAAGAATTACAGTTTCCGCAAGTAGACATTGAAGCAGTAGAAGGTCCGATTGCGACTATTAAGACAAATCATGGAGAGTTGCGCATTAAGCTTTTCCCTGAACATGCACCAAAAACAGTAGCCAACTTTATCGCTCTGTCAAAAGATGGTTACTATGACGGGGTAATTTTCCACCGTATTATTAAAGACTTTATGATTCAAGGTGGAGATCCAACTGGAACTGGTATGGGTGGCGAATCAATCTATGGTGAGTCATTTGAAGACGAATTTTCAGAGGAACTTTACAATATTCGCGGAGCCCTTTCTATGGCTAATGCTGGACCAAATACAAACGGTAGCCAGTTCTTTATCGTGCAGAATCAACACTTGCCATATTCTAAGAAAGAAATTGCTCGTGGTGGTTGGCCAGAACCAATTGCGGAAATTTATGCGGAACAAGGTGGAACTCCTCACCTTGATCGTCGTCACACAGTTTTTGGACAGCTTGCAGATGAAGCTTCTTATGAAGTTCTGGATGCAATTGCAGGTGTAGAAACAGGTGCAATGGACAAGCCAGTTGAAGATGTCGTTATCGAAACGATTGAAATCGAGGACTAGGATGAAAATAGGTGATAAGCTAACAGGGCGAATTACAGGGATTCAGTCTTATGGAGCCTTTGTGGAGTTAGAGACTGGTATCACGGGCTTGATTCATATTTCTGAAATTCGTACAGGATTTATTGAGAATATCTATGATGTACTGAAAATCGGTGAAGAAGTTCAAGTCCAGGTTGTCGATTTGGACGAATATACAGGGAAAGCAAGTCTTTCTGTTCGGACTTTGGAAGAAGAGAAACATCAATTACCGAGACGGAGACGTTTTTCAAGTGACCGTGTCAAATACGGATTTGCTCCTTTGGCTCGCATGATGCCTATCTGGACCAAGGAAGCTATCTCTAATCTAAATAAGAAAAAGTCTTAATTGATTTCTCTCTCTTGAAATGTTAATATAGTTTGTTATAATAGAAGTATGGTAGAAGAATTATTAAAATCAGGAGAGAGAATCAATCAGCTCTTTTCTACAGATATCAAGATTATTCAAAATAGAGAGGTTTTCAGCTATTCGGTGGATAGTGTACTTTTGTCACGCTTTCCTCGCTTTCCTAAAAATGGCTTGATAGTGGATTTTTGTGCGGGTAATGGAGCTGTTGGACTTTTTGCCAGTAGTCGTACTAAGGCGAAAATTCTGTCTGTTGAAATCCAAGAACGATTGGCGGATATGGCAGACCGGTCAGTCCGATTAAATGGCTTAGAAGAACAGATGCAGGTCATTTGTGATGATTTGAAAAATATGCCTGCTTACATTCAAGGGAGTAAGGTTGATTTGATTTTATGCAACCCTCCCTATTTTAAGGTGGACCCAAATTCTAATCTGAACGAGAGTGAGCACTATTTGTTGGCTCGGCACGAAATTACGACCAATCTTAAGGAAATCTGCCGTAGTGCCCAAAGTATTCTCAAATCCAATGGGCGTCTAGCCATGGTTCATCGTCCAGATCGATTGTTAGATATTTTAGACACGCTTCAACAGCATAATCTAGCTCCAAAGCGTCTGCAATTTGTTTACCCTAAACGGGAGAAAGAAGCCAATATGCTTTTGATCGAGGCTATCAAGGACGGCTCCACTAGTGGTTTTAAGGTTCTGCCACCACTCATTGTTCATAATGATGATGGTTCCTATACTCCAGAAATTCAAGAGATTTACTATGGATCATAAGGCTTACATGTATGTGGTAGAGTGTTGTGATGGTACCTACTATACTGGCTATACAACGGATGTCAAAAAAAGAATCGCCGTTCACAATAGTGGTAAGGGAGCCAAGTACACACGAGCTCGGTTGCCAGTAAAACTTATCTATGTAGAAGGTTTCGATAGTAAAGAAGAAGCCATGTCAGCCGAAGCTCTTTTCAAGCGCAAGACACGTCTGCATAAAGTAAGCTATCTAAATGACAATCAAGATAGGAATTTAGCCAATATTTTCGAGATCTAGTGAGGAGTCCTTTGACTCCTCTTACTTTTGTCAAAAATTGAAAAAAATGCTACAATAGAGTGAATAAAGAAACGAGGTATTATCATGTCTAAGATTCTAGTATTTGGTCACCAAAATCCAGATTCAGATGCCATCGGGTCATCTGTAGCCTTTGCGTATCTTGCAAAAGAAGCTTATGGCTTGGATACAGAAGCGGTAGCTCTTGGGACTCCAAATGAAGAAACAGCTTTTGTTTTGAACTATTTTGGTGTGGAAGCACCGCGCGTGATCACATCTGCTAAAGCGGAAGGTACAGAACAAGTTATCTTAACTGACCACAATGAATTCCAACAATCTGTATCAGATATCGCTGAAGTAGAAGTTTATGGTGTTGTGGACCACCACCGTGTGGCTAATTTTGAAACTGCCAGTCCACTTTACATGCGTTTGGAACCAGTTGGATCAGCATCATCTATCGTTTACCGCATGTTCAAAGAACACGGTGTAGCTGTTCCAAAAGAAATCGCAGGTTTGATGCTATCAGGTTTAATTTCAGATACTCTTCTTTTGAAATCTCCAACAACACACCCATCTGATAAGGTGATTGCGCCTGAATTGGCTGAATTAGCTGGTGTGAACTTGGAAGAATACGGTCTTGCAATGCTCAAGGCTGGTACAAATTTGGCAAGCAAGTCAGCAGAAGAATTGATCGACATCGATGCAAAGACTTTTGAATTGAACGGTAACAACGTACGTGTTGCCCAAGTGAATACAGTTGATATTGCTGAAGTCTTGGAACGCCAAGCTGAAATCGAAGCAGCCATCCAAGCCGCAAATACAGCAAATGGCTACTCTGACTTTGTCTTGATGATTACTGATATTGTCAACTCAAACTCAGAAATTCTTGCACTTGGTGCCAACATGGACAAGGTAGAAGCAGCTTTCAACTTCAAACTTGAAAGCAACCATGCTTTCCTTCCAGGTGCCGTTTCACGTAAGAAACAAGTGGTACCACAATTGACTGAAAGCTTTAATGCTTAATTGTAATATAAAAATGGGGATACCCATTGTTAAAAAGGAGTCAAGACTCCTTTTTTGCTAGGAGAGAAGTATGTTAGAAAATGGCGATTTGATTTTTGTGAAAGATGATTCGGATATAGGACAGGCCATCCAGGAATCTACTGGTCACTATAGCCATGTAGCCATCTTTTTGGACGGACAGGTTTATCATGCAACGGTTGAAGGTGGTGTCATTGCACAATTACCTGAAGATTTCTTTGAAGACGGGAAAGTATATGACCTCTATAGCTATCCAAAGATAGATATTCAAAAGGTAAAGAAAAGAGCAGTCCAGCATCTGGGAGCTCCTTATAATTTTTCTTTTTATCCTGATGGGGATGGTTTCTATTGTTCCCAATATATCGCAGACATTCTACCGATTTTTGAAACCATTCCTATGAAATTTGGTGATGGGGAGCAGGAAATCAGTGATTTCTGGAGAGAATATTATCGAGATTTGGGGCTTCCTGTACCTCTGAATCAGCCTGGCACTAACCCGAGTCAATTAGCAGCATCACCACTTTTAGTTTGTAAAGAAAGGAATCTTCATGATTCAGATTTTTAATCCATCTCGTTTGACGCGACAACCATTCTTTAGAGATTTGGTAGACTATCTTGATCAGCATGATGATGTTATCCTACGTGAAATCAAGGCTCAGTTTTCAGAGGTTCCAGTTGACAAGTATTTGGAGGAATACATTAAAGTGGGCTTGATCTTGAGAGAAAACAAACGCTATTATCTCAATCTTCCCTTTCTAGAATCTACAGAATCTCTTGAACTAGACCAAGAAATCTTTGTGAGAGATGATAGTCCCATCTATCAAGAAATCCTGGAGAAACATTTTCAAACTGAATTGCGCAATCAAACAAATACAGCTATCCTGAAAGAGCGTACGGATTTTGCTAGGGAAAAGATGACCTTGTCTAATTATTTTTATAAGGTTAAGCATCAGTATCCTTTGACGGAAGAACAGCAGGCGCTCTATGGAATTTTAGGAGATGTCAACCCTGAGTATGCCCTTAAGTATATGACTACTTTTTTGCTCAAGTTTCTTAAGAAAGATCAACTCATGCAGAAACGACGTGATATCTTTGTTGATAGTTTAGTCTTATTAGGCTACATCGTTCAAAATGAAGATGGAAAATACGAGTTAGCTGTCGAATTTGATAAAGAAAGACTCATCTTTATAAAAAAATAGAAGAAGGCTAGGAAATTTCCTAGCCTTCTTTAAATTTACTATAGATAACGTTCAGCGATGGCTGCATCACCTGGATAGTCTTCTTTCTTGCCTTGGATGATTTGGTAGCAGTCAGCTCCTTTACCAGCGATAATGACAGCATCCAGTTCTTGATCTGTAACAGACATCGCAGCCTTGATAGCTTGCTCACGGTCAGCAATCTTTTCAACAGGATGATGGATGTAGCTACTGATTTCATCTGCAATGGCCATCGGATCTTCGTAGTTTGGATCATCAGCCGTTAGAAAGACTTGAATTTCAGGGTGTTGATTGAGAAGAAGTCCAAAGTCCTTACGACGGCTTTCTCCCTTGTTTCCAGTTGAGCCAAGTACTAGAGCAATTTTTCCAGTCTGATGTGTTTCAACAACTGAGATTAGTTTTTTAAGACTGTCACCATTGTGGGCATAGTCAATGAAAACTTTTGCGCCATTTTTCTGAGTGAGAACTTCCATACGACCAGGGACGCGAGTAGACGCAATCCCTTTTTTGATATCTTCAAGACTAGCACCTAAACGAAGACAGGCAAGTCCAGCAGCGATTGCATTTTCTTGGTTGAAATGTCCAATCAACTGGATATCATAGTCTCCAGCTAATTTACCAGTAGCTGAGAAGCTAAAGGCTTTGGAGTTTTCGATCTGGTTATTTGACTGGCTACCGTAGAAGTCATGCTCTTGGTTCACAACTTGTTCTTTCAGAACAGAGAAGTGGTCCATATCGCTATTAATGACAACTGCTCGGCTATTTTTCATCAAGAGACGCTTGTGGTAGAAGTAGTCTTCAAAGGTTGGATGCTCAATAGGACCAATATGGTCAGGACTGATATTGAGAAAAACTCCTACATCGAAAGTGAGACCGTAGACTCGTTTCACCAAGTAGGCTTGACTGGATACTTCCATGATAAGGTGAGTTCTTCCATTGTCAACCGCTTGAGCCATCATGTCAAAGAGGTCGATACTTTCAGGGGTTGTCAGAGCAGACTTGAAGAAAGTTTTACCGTCCAAAGTTGTATTCATGGTTGATAACATTGCTGGACGATATTGCTGATTTAAGATATTGTAGGCGAAGTAAGCTGCCGTAGTTTTTCCTTTAGTACCAGTGAAAGCAAGGATTTTCAGTTTCTCCTGAGGGTTGCCATAAAACTCCATGGCAATCAAACTCATAGCTTTTTTAATATCGCTAACGACAATAACAGGAATGCCTACTTCGTAGTCCTGCTCGGCTACATACCAACCGAGTCCTTGTGAGATTGCCGAAAGAAGAAATTCCTTCTTAAAAGCAGCTCCTTTTGCAAAAAAGAGGCTATTATCTTGTGCTTTTCGGCTATCGTAGCAGATGCTATCAAAGGTTACATCCCTGAAATGATAGTGGTAATGTCCTTGGTCGATAATCTCACGGAAGAGATCGTCTTTCTTTAAAATATCTAATACGGTTTCAATCTTTATCATACTTTCTATTGTAAACCGAAAGTCTGAATTTTACAAGTAACAAGGAAAAGTTTATAATGGAAGATAAGGAACATTTCCGTTATTAAAATTGAATGAGGAAGTTATGTCTAACGAAAATAATCATCAGCAGGCCCAGATGTTACGCGGAACTGCCTGGCTAACGGCTAGTAACTTTATCAGTCGCCTGCTCGGGGCCATTTACATCATCCCTTGGTATATCTGGATGGGGACTTATGCTGCTAAGGCTAATGGTCTCTTTACTATGGGTTACAATATCTATGCTTGGTTCTTGTTGATTTCGACAGCAGGTATCCCTGTTGCAGTCGCAAAGCAGGTTGCCAAGTATAACACTATGCAAGAAGAAGAGCATAGTTTTGCTCTGATTCGGAGTTTCCTGGGCTTTATGACTGGACTAGGTCTTGTCTTTGCTTTGGTCTTATATCTCTTTGCGCCTTGGTTGGCAGATCTTTCTGGTGTCGGTAAGGACTTGATTCCCATTATGCAGAGTCTAGCTTGGGCTGTCTTGATTTTCCCGTCTATGAGTGTTATCCGTGGATTTTTCCAAGGGATGAATAATCTCAAGCCTTATGCCATGAGTCAAATCGCTGAGCAAGTTATCCGAGTTATTTGGATGCTCTTAGCAACCTTTATCATCATGAAGCTTGGTTCAGGAGACTATCTAGCAGCGGTTACCCAATCTACCTTTGCGGCCTTTGTGGGAATGGTAGCTAGCTTTGCTGTCTTGCTTTATTTCCTCTATAAAGAAGGAATGCTTCAAAAAGTCTTTGAAACACGAGATAAGATTGATAGCAAACATCTGTTAATGGATACGATTAAGGAAGCTATTCCTTTTATCATAACAGGTTCGGCTATTCAACTCTTCCAAATCTTAGACCAGATGACCTTTATCAATAGTATGAAGTGGTTTACCAACTACAATAATGAAGATTTAGTTGTCATGTTTTCTTATTTCTCTGCCAACCCTAATAAAATCACCATGATTTTGATTTCGGTTGGAGTTTCGATTGGTAGCGTTGGGCTGCCTCTCTTGACAGAAAACTATGTCAAGGGGGATCTGCCAGCAGCAGCTCGTTTGGTTCAAAATAGTATCACCATGCTTTTCCTATTCCTCTTACCTGCAACGGTTGGAGTAGTCATGGTAGGAGAACCACTCTATACAGTCTTTTACGGTAAACCAGATAGCTTGGCGATGGGCTTGTTTGTTTTTGCAGTTTTGCAGTCAACCATTCTTGGATTGTACATGGTCTTGTCCCCTATGCTTCAGGCTATGTTTCGTAACCGCAAGGCAGTCTTGTATTTTGTTTATGGCTCAATTGCTAAGATTGTTTTACAATTACCATCAATAGCGCTTTTTCATAGTTATGGTCCTCTCATTTCAACGACTATCGGTCTTATCATTCCAATTGTTTTAATGTATCGCGAGATCTGTCAGATTACAGGGGTTCATCGAAAGATCATCCTAAAACGAACAATCCTAGTGATCATTTTAACTCTTGTCATGTTTATCTTGGTAGGCTTCTTACAATGGATGATAGGATTTGTCTTCCAACCAAATGGACGTTTTTGGAGCTTCATCTATGTCGCCCTAATCGGAACAATCGGTGGTGGACTCTACGGATTCATGAGTCTCTATACTCGTCTCTTAGATAAGGTTATTGGACAGGCAAAAGCTGACCAGTTACGAGCACGATTAAAATTATCATAATGCTTTATAAATAAAATGAACAATTTGAACTTTCAACTCTAAAAAAGTTTAAATTGTTCATTTTTTATTTAAAAAAGAGAGAAAAAAATAAAAAATGTAGAAAAAAATAAATTTTTAACACATAAACGCTTGACTAAAAAAAACTTTAACTGTATAATGATACAAATATTTAAATTTGGAGGTTCTGTTTATGAAAAAGTCTAAGGCAAAATATATGGCGCTGGCAGGTGTAGCTCTAAGTGCTGGTCTGCTATTGGCGGCTTGTAGCAATTCAACTAGTTCTACTAAAACATATAACTATGTCTATTCTAGCGATCCGTCTAGTTTAAACTATCTTGCTGAAAACCGTGCAACTACTAATGATATTGTGACTAATCTAGTAGATGGTCTCATGGAAAATGACCAATACGGGAACTATGTTCCATCCTTGGCAGAGGACTGGAGTGTATCCAAGGACGGTTTGACCTATACTTACAAACTTCGTAAGGATGCTAAATGGTATACCTCTGAAGGTGAAGAATATGCTCCAGTAACTGCCCAAGATTTTGTAACTGGTTTGAAATATGCAGCTGATAAAAAATCCGAAGCTCTGTATCTAGTTCAAGACTCTGTTGCTGGTTTGGATGACTATATCAACGGAAAAACAACTGACTTTTCAACTGTCGGTGTTAAGGCGATTGACGACCAAACAGTTCAGTACACTTTGACACGACCAGAATCTTATTGGAATTCTAAAACAACATCAACCATTCTCTTCCCTGTCAATGCAGACTTCCTGAAATCAAAAGGGGACGACTTTGGTAAGGTAGACCCTTCTAGCATTTTGTACAATGGACCTTTCTTGATGAAATCCTTTGTTTCAAAATCTGTTATCGAGTTCAAGAAAAATCCCAACTACTGGGATGAAAAAAATGTCTTTGTAGATGATGTGAAATTGGCCTATTATGATGGTAGTGACCAAGATGCACTAGCTCGTAACTTTGTAGAAGGAGTCTACAGCTACGCACGTCTCTATCCAAATAGCTCAAGCTTTGAAGGAATTAAAGAGAAGAACAAGGATAACATCATCTATAGTATGCAAAATGCAACTTCTTATTACTTGAACTTCAACTTGGACAGAAAGTCTTATAACTTCACTTCTAAGTCCTCAGATATCGAAAAGAAATCAACTCAAGAAGCAGTTCTAAATAAAAACTTCCGTCAAGCCTTCAACTATGCTTATAACCGTACAGCCTATGGAGCTCAATCTCAAGGGGAAGACGGAGCAACGAAGATTATTCGTAACCTAGTTGTACCTCCTACATTTGTAAGCATCAACGGAAAAGACTTTGGTGATGTTGTTTCAGAAAAGATGGTCAACTATGGCCAAGAATGGCAAGGAATCAACTTTGCAGATGCGCAAGACCCATACTACAATCCTGACAAGGCTAAGGCTAAATTTGCGGAAGCCAAGAAAGAATTGGAAGCTAAGGGTGTGCAATTCCCAATCCACTTGGATGTAACAGTTGACCAATCAGCTAAAAAAGGTGTACTTGAAGCAAGCTCTTTGAAACAATCCATCGAATCTGTTCTAGGAGCTGAGAATGTGGTTATCGATATCCAACAATTATCAACAGATGATTACGATAATTCTGGCTACCTCGCTCAAACTGCAGCTCAAAAAGACTTTGATATCTATAATGGCGGTTGGAGTGCGGACTACTTGGATCCATCAAGTTATCTTGATATCTTAAATGTCAATAACGGTGGTATGTTGCAAAACATTGGTCTAGAACCAGGTGAGGTAAATGACAAGGCTAAGGCAGTTGGTCTGGATACTTACACTCAAATGCTAGAAGAAGCGAACAAGGAGCAAGAACCAGCAAAACGTTATGAAAAATATGCTGAAGTTCAAGCTTGGCTCGTTGATAGCGCCCTTGCTATTCCAAACGTTTCTCAGGGTGGAACACCGACCTTGAGAAAGACAGTTCCATTCTCATCGCCATTCTCACAAGCTGGAAATAAGGGTGTCGAATCATACAAGTACCTCAAGTTGCAAGATAAGACTGTAACGGCTGATGAGTATGAAAAAGCTAGACAAAAATGGCTGAAAGAAAAAGAAGAATCTAATAAAAAAGCCCAAGAAGAATTAGCTAAACACATTAAATAATCAGTCTATTCAACAGGAAAAACGATAGTTTCTCAGGAAGCTATCGTTTTTATATAGTTTGAAACTATAACTAGCTCTTGAAAACAAGAAAACGAAGGATCCAAAATAAGTGGTACAATAGTTACTATAGATTTGGAGGTATTGTATGAGTAAATCATTTCACATCAACACAATTTTAGCACAAGCAGGGATCAAGTCTGATGAGGCAACAGGTGCTTTGGTTACACCTATTCACTTTTCAACGACTTATCAGCACCCAGAATTTGGTCAATCAACTGGATTTGACTATACCCGCACCAAAAACCCAACTCGTAGCAAGGCAGAGGAAGTTTTGGCAGCTATTGAATCAGCCAAGTATGCTTTGGCGACTAGTTCAGGTATGTCTGCGATTGTGTTAGCCTTTAGCGTTTTTCCAGTAGGAAGCAAGGTTTTGGCTGTCCGTGACCTTTACGGTGGTTCTTTCCGCTGGTTCAATCAAGTTGAGCAGGAAGGACGATTCCACTTTACCTATGCAAACACGGAAGAAGAGTTAATTGCCGAGCTAGAAAAGGATGTGGATGTACTTTATATCGAAACACCAACCAACCCTTTGATGTTGGAATTTGATATTGAAAAATTGTCAAAATTAGCTCATGCTAAGGGTGCTAAAGTTGTCGTGGACAATACCTTCTATAGCCCGATTTACCAACGTCCAATTGAAGATGGAGCAGATATTGTCCTTCATTCAGCGACAAAATACCTTGCAGGCCATAATGATGTTCTAGCTGGTGTAGTTGTGACAGATAATGCTGATTTGTACGAAAAACTCTTTTACAATCTCAACACGACTGGGGCTGTTTTGTCACCATTTGATAGTTATCAATTGATTCGTGGTCTTAAAACCTTGTCACTTCGCATGGAGTGCTCAACAGCTAATGCTCAAGAGATTGTAGCCTTTTTGGAACAATCACCTGCTGTCAAAGAAGTCTTGTATACAGGTCGTGGGGGAATGATTTCCTTTAAAGTGGCAGATGAAAAACGAATCCCTCATATCTTGAATACTTTGAAAGTATTCTCTTTTGCTGAAAGCCTGGGTGGTGTTGAAAGTCTGATTACCTACCCAACCACTCAAACCCATGCAGACATTCCGGCAGAGGTTCGTCATTCTTATGGACTGACCGATGACCTTTTACGCTTGTCTATTGGTATTGAGGATGCTAGAGATTTGATTGAAGACTTGCGTCAAGCCCTGGAAGGATAAGACTATGGGAAAATATGATTTTACAACTTTGCCCAATCGTTTTGGACACCATACCTATAAATGGAAAGAAGCAGAGACTGACCGTCAAGTATTGCCGGCCTGGATTGCTGATATGGATTTTGAGGTTTTACCAGAGATTCGTCAGACTGTCCATGATTATGCAGAGCAATTAGTCTATGGCTATACCTATGCTAGTGATGGATTGATTGAAGCTGTTCAAAACTGGGAGGAAAAACACCATGGTTATGGCTTTGAAAAGGATGCTCTAGTCTTTATCGAAGGGGTAGTGCCAGCTATTTCAACAGCCATTCAAGCCTTTACCAAAGAAGGTGAAGCGGTTCTGATTAACACACCGGTTTATCCTCCTTTTGCTCGGAGCATTAAGCTCAACAATCGTCGATTAATCACCAATTCTCTAGTAGAAAAAGATGGACTTTTTGAGATTGACTTTGATCAATTGGAGAAAGCCTTTGTCGAAGAGGATGTGAAGCTCTACGTTCTCTGTAATCCTCATAATCCTGGTGGACGTGTTTGGGAGAAAGAAGTCTTGGAAAAGATTGGACAACTGTGTCAAAAACATGGAGTTTTGCTAGTATCTGATGAGATTCACCAAGATTTAGCCTTGTTTGGAAATAAACACCAATCATTCAATACGGTAAATGAAGATTTTAAAGAATTTTCACTGATTTTAAGTAGTGCGACCAAGACCTTTAACATTGCTGGAACGAAAAATTCTTACGCCATTATCGAAAATCCCAAGTTGAGAGTGGCTTTCCAAAAACGCCAGCTGGCTAATAATCAACATGAAATCTCAGGTTTGGGATATTTAGCAACAGAAACTGCCTATCGCTATGGTGAAGATTGGTTGACAGAACTCAAAGAACTGATTGAGAAACACATCGATTATGTAGTGGATGTATTTGGTAAAGAAACTAAAATCAAGGTCATGAAACCTCAAGGGACCTATCTCATTTGGCTTGATTTTTCAGCCTATGATATTAGCGATGAGGAGCTAAGAAAGCTTTTAAGAGATGAAGCCAAGGTTATCCTGAATAGGGGCTTGGACTTTGGTGAAGAAGGAGCTCTACATGCTCGCTTAAATGTAGCCATGCCGACATCTGTCTTGGAAGAAGTTTGTCAACGAATCCTAACCACTTTCGCTAACCTTTAACAAGCTAGCCTTCTGGGGGAAAAGTACCCTAGAAGGCTATTTTCATAGGAAGAAATGTGGTATAATTAGGAGATAAAGAAAAGGGGAACATATGGCTAAATTGATTCCAGGTAAGCTTCGAATGGAGGGAGCTCAACTCTACGAAACTAGTCAGATTGAAATTATCAAAGAGAAAGACCATCGTCTCTATGCGCGTGTAGCAGATGAAGAAATTCGCTATAGCCTGGATGATGATTTGGTTTTTTGTGCTTGTGATTTTTTCCAAAAAAGAGGGTTTTGTGTGCATTTGGCAGCACTAGAACATTACCTTAAAAATGATCCGATTGGCCAGGAACTCTTAGGAAATCTGGAAAATGTGCACGAAAAGAAAGAAGAAGTTGAAACTCAGGTTACTTTTGGAGGAAAGTTTTTAGAATCCGTCCAAATTCCGAAACTTTCTGAAATCTATCAGTTGTCTGCTCAAGGGCAGGTTGAAGCAGGGACTAATCGTATTATTTGGACTTTGAGAGTCGGTCTTATTCAGATACAGAAATTCTATATAATCCGAGATATACCCCTTTTTCTGAAGGTTTTAGAAACTAGCAAACCCTATATGATTGGGAAGTTATATGAAACTTCCTTGAATATTCGTCAGTTTGATGAAAGTAGCCAATTTGTTCTGAATTTCCTTCAAGGAATTCTAGAAGATGATGCTGAAAATGCCCTCTTTTTCCAGAATCAAGGTCGTCATCTCTATTTCCCGCTGTCTTTTTTTGAGCAGGGTGTTAGTCTGCTGATGGGTTTAGATGCATTTCAATTTGACCATCAGATTTCGAATTATCACCACCTTGTATTTCAAGATTTTGATGGTCAAGCAGGTTTGTTTACCTTTCAAATTGAAGAAAAGTCCAACTATTATGAGATGGAAATTGTTCAACAGGTAGGGCTTAATTCGTTTTATAAGGGACAAGTCTTGTTTACTAAAGGTACATTTTATCTTCTGTCTAAAGAACAAGCTAGACTTATAGAAAAATTAAAAAAAGTATCTATCGATAAAAGTGGTAGAAAGATTTTACAATTTGATACCAGTGATCGAGACCTTTTAGCTTCGACCTTGTCGCAGTTTAAAGACATAGGAGAGGTAAAAGCCCCTGATGCGCTTCAAATTCAGTCTTTCCGTCCTTCTTTCTACATGGAAGGAGAAGAAGACGGTTCTATTCGTTTGGATATGCAGTTTCAGTATGAAACTTGCCTAGTAAGGAATTGTAATGAACTAGAGAATCTTCCTTTTGCTAGCGATATTCAACTAGAGAAAGAGATTTTTCAACTAGCTCTATCAGCTGGATTTGAAGCAGATTTTCGTTCATGGCGTCAAAGTTTGAAAGCTGATGCAGTCCATGCCTTCTTCCAGGAAGTTTTGCCAGCCTTTGCAGCACTTGGAGAATTAAAGATTTCTGAGAGCTTGCAAGACCTTTATCAGGTTCAGAAGCCTCAAGTTCACATCTCATCCAAGGGAAGCCTATTAGAAATTCAATTTGATTTTCAAGATATAGATCAAGAAGAAATCGATCGAGCGATGAAAGCACTAGTTGAGAAGCAGGATTATTACATCAGCTCTTCGAATCAGGTTTACTATTTCGATGATCAGACCAAGCGTATCCGTCAGGATTTAGAAGAATTAGGGATAGAGGACCTACAAGATGGAGCTTTTCGAGCTCGTAAATCCCTAGCTTATACCCTATCTCATCTATTTAAGGACCAGGATCAAATTTCTTTCACCGAAGAATTTCGCAATCTGGCCCATGATTTGACGCATCCAGAAGATTTTCCGATGAAAGTGCTGAATATCCAAGCAGAACTTAGAGACTATCAGAAAAAGGGAATTCAGTGGCTTCAAATGCTTCACCATTATGGCTTTGGTGGGATTTTAGCAGACGATATGGGACTTGGGAAGACCTTGCAAACCATCGCCTTTTTAAGTAGTCAGGTTCAAACAGATACTAGTGTCCTAATCCTTGCTCCATCTGGCTTAATCTATAACTGGGCTGATGAATTTCAAAAGTTTGCTCCAGATTTGGATGTAGCGGTTGTGCATGGCTTAAAATCTCATCGAGAGTCAATTTTGGCAGAAAATCATCAGATTTATGTGACAAGCTATGCTACTTTCCGTCAGGACAGTGAGATTTATCGAGACCTATCTTTTGATTTTCTTTTTCTAGATGAAGCTCAAGTGATGAAAAATGCACAAACGAAGATTGCTCAAAGTTTGCGACGATTTGTGGTTCCATCCGTCTTTGCACTATCAGGAACACCGATTGAAAACCATCTGGGAGAACTCTGGTCGATTTTTCAGATTGTCTTACCAGGCCTCTTACCTGCTAAGAAGGAGTTTATGAAACTATCAACTGAGAGAGTGGCTCAATTTATCAAACCCTTTGTCATGAGACGCAAGAAAGAAGAGGTTTTGACAGAGTTGCCTGACTTGATTGAAGTCGTCTATAAGAATGAACTGGAGGATCAACAAAAAGCTATCTATCTTGCTCAGCTGCAACAGATGCAGGAGCGTCTGGGACAGGTAAGCGATTCGGAATTTCAACGAAATCGCGTCGAAATTTTGACTGGTCTCATGCGTCTGCGTCAGATTTGTGATACACCTGGGCTCTTTATGGAGGACTACCAAGGAGAGAGCGGGAAACTGGATAGTTTACGAGATTTGCTGGTTCAGATTGCTGAAGGTGGACACCGTGTACTTATCTTCTCACAATTTAGAGGTATGTTGGATCGGATTGAGCAAGAGCTACCTGACTTAGGCTTGACTTCCTTTAAAATTACGGGTTCAACTCCTTCTCAAGAACGTCAGGAAATGACCAAGGCTTTTAACCAAGGAGAGCGCGATGTATTCTTGATTTCTCTAAAGGCTGGTGGGGTTGGACTCAATCTCACTGGTGCGGATACGGTCATTCTAGTAGACTTATGGTGGAATCCTGCAGTTGAATCTCAGGCTATCGGTCGAGCCCATCGTATGGGGCAAGAGCAGGCTGTTGAAGTTTATCGCCTTGTGACTCGAGGTACAATTGAAGAAAAGATTCAAGAATTACAAGAGAAAAAGAAAAATCTTGTTTCTGAAATCTTGGATGGAACAGAGTCTCGAGGAAGTCTGAGTCTAGCTGAAATACGAGAAATTTTAGGGATTTCATGAGCCTATACTTGAAAAATCAAGACATTACGCTATAATGGAGTATTGAAAGGAAATAAATATGACACAAAAACGATTTCCAATAGTGGCAGATGATGAAGTCATGTTGACAGAAATGCCAGTTATGAATCTCTACGATGAGTCTGATTTCATCAGTAATATCAAAGGTGATTATCAAGATAAAAACTACTTAGAGTGGTCTCCAATCACTGAAGAAAAAAAGCAAGAGAAAGCCAAGCCTCTTGTAAAACCGATTGAGAAAAAAGAAAAATCCTATGCTGAATTAGCACGTGAAGAAGCTCGTGCGGATTTGAAAAAGAAGCGCTCGGCTCGATATTTGACTCAGGATGTGAGTCATACGAGACGTCAAACGAAACCAAGCCAGGTGCGTCCAGCAAATCAACCGACAGCACCTTTTCAAAAGGAAAATCCAGGAGAATTTGCGAAATATAGTCAGAAGTTAGGTCAATCTCACTATATTTTGGCAGAAACAGTTTCTCAAGTGGAACATCCAATTTCAGACGGTGAAACAAGTCGTTCCAAGAAAAACAATTATGACTTTTTAAAGAAAAGTCAAATTTATAACAAAAAAAGTAAACAAAAAGAACAAGAACGTCAAGTGGCCCAAGA
Organism: Streptococcus pseudopneumoniae; assembly: GCF_001073085.1. Lineage (GTDB taxonomy): Bacteria > Bacillota > Bacilli > Lactobacillales > Streptococcaceae > Streptococcus > Streptococcus pseudopneumoniae_M. The sequence goes on along the minus strand of NZ_JVFV01000033.1, from coordinate 40,867 downwards.
GCTTAACTTGACTAGAATGAGCGAATAGAGGGGAAGAAAATGGCAAAAACCTATCATTTTATCGGAATCAAAGGATCAGGTATGAGTGCCTTGGCTTTGATGTTGCATCAAATGGGGCACAAGGTGCAAGGTTCTGACGTTGAAAAGTACTACTTTACACAACGTGGACTAGAGCAAGCAGGAATTACAATTTTACCTTTTGATGAAAAAAATCTTCAAGGCGATTTAGAAATTATCGCTGGTAATGCCTTCCGTCCAGATAACAATGTTGAAATTGCTTATGCTGATCAAAATGGTATCAGCTACAAACGTTACCATGAGTTTCTTGGTAGCTTTATGCGTGACTTTATCAGTATGGGAGTTGCTGGTGCCCACGGTAAGACGTCAACGACTGGTATGCTTTCTCACGTCTTGTCACACATCACTGATACAAGCTACTTGATCGGAGATGGTACAGGTCGTGGTTCTGAAAATGCCAAGTATTTTGTCTTTGAATCAGACGAGTATGAGCGCCATTTCATGCCATATCACCCAGAATATTCTATCATTACGAACATCGATTTTGACCACCCTGACTATTTCACAAGCTTGGAAGATGTCTTCAACGCCTTCAATGATTATGCTAAACAAATTACCAAAGGTTTGTTTGTCTATGGTGAAGATGCTGAGTTGCGTAAGATTACAGCAAATGCCCCAATCTATTATTACGGTTTTGAAGCAGACAACAATGACTTTGTAGCTAGCGATTTACTTCGTTCTACAACAGGTTCAACCTTTACCGTTCATTTCCGTGGTCAAGAGTTGGGCCAATTCCACATTCCAACTTTCGGTCGCCACAACATCATGAATGCCACTGCAGTAATTGGTTTGCTTTATACTGCTGGCTTTGATTTGAATTTGGTACGTGAACACTTGAAGACTTTTGGTGGAGTGAAACGTCGCTTTACAGAAAAGATTGTCAATGATACGGTTATCATCGATGACTTTGCGCATCACCCAACTGAAATCATAGCAACTCTAGATGCCGCACGTCAAAAATACCCAAGCAAGGAAATCGTCGCTATCTTCCAACCGCATACCTTTACTCGTACAATTGCTTTGTTGGACGATTTTGCCCAAGCCTTGAATCAGGCTGATGCGGTTTACCTCGCACAAATCTACGGTTCAGCTCGTGAGGTGGACCATGGTGATGTCAAAGTAGAAGACCTTGCCAATAAAATCAACAAGAAACATCAAGTTATCACAGTTGAAAATGTTTCTCCACTCCTAGACCATGACAATGCTGTCTATGTCTTCATGGGAGCTGGCGACATCCAAACGTATGAATATTCATTCGAACGTCTCTTGTCTAATTTGACAAGCAATGTTCAGTAAGGAAGATCATGGAATTTCCAATTAAAATCAGGGAAGCTCAGCAATCAGATATTGATCAGATTTGCTTGATACAAGAAAGTATTTCAAGCTCCCTAGAAATATTGAATAGAAAAATAATAGAAGAACGTATCCGCAACCATGCGGGTACGTTTCTCTTAGCTAGCCTGGATGATCAAGGGATTGCTTATATCACTGCGACGATACTTCCTTTTCCCTCTTTAAGAAAATGGATGCTTGAGATTGGAGGTGAGAAATTCATTAATGAGAACTCAATCATCCTTGAAGATTTAGCTGTTCATCCAGATTACCAAGGGCAAGGTTTTGGAACTTTGTTGCTAGCAGCTTTGAAGGAAGTTACCCGTCAGCAAGATAGACCAGGTATTTATCTGCTTTGTGAGGATGAGTTGTTAGCCTACTTTGAAATGAATGGATTTGTAGAACAGGGGATTGTAGATGGAGAAAGGAGCAGTGAAGTTGCCTTTCTCATGCGTTGGCAGAATCCCTATTATTAGGAGGAAATATGATTATTAGACCAGCGAGATTGATAGATTTAGATCGTATCTTTGAAATTGAACTAGAAAATTTTTCAATTGAAGAAGCCATTCCTCGCCCTGTTTTTGAAGCTCATCTGAAGGAAATTAAGACTAGTTTTTTAGTGGCTGAAAAAGAGGGGGAAATACTAGGCTATATTGAGGGACCAGTAATCCCTCATCGATATTTACAAGACAAGTCCTTTACAGAAGACATTAAAGATTATAGCCATCAAAAAGGTGGCTATATCTCTGTTACTTGTCTATCCATTGCTAAGAAAGCTCAAGCTTTAGGTGTCGGACGAAAATTATTGACCGCCTTAAAAGAGATCGCTCTTGAGCATGAGCGTGAGGGAATCAATCTGACCTGTCATGACTATCTTATTGGTTATTATGAGAAACATGGTTTTGTGAATGAAGGAAAATCTAAGTCGACTTTTGCTGGGGAAGAATGGTATGATATGGTCTGGGAAAACACGAATTAGGCATCAGAAAGGCATCTATGGTTGCTTTTCTTTAGTTTTTAAGATATAATATTATGGATTATTAACAAGGAGGTAACACCTTTGAGCGAAAATTCTCGAGAAGAAGAAAAGTTAAGTTTTAAAGAACAAATTTTAAGAGATTTAGAAAGATTAAAAAGAGAAGACGGCATCGCGAATACTAAAAGTAGCAGCGATGATTTGTTTTCAAATTTAAGTAATAGTTCAGAAGCGGAAAAACCAGTGGAAGAACCTTCTGTAGAAGACTTGATGACCAATTCTGTTTCACTAGTGGATGAATTGCTTGCTAATGCACCAACAGTTCCACCACGTCCAGTATTACAAGATGATTCTGTTGGAACTTCTGTTGCTTCAGAACCAGCTGTAGCTCCAGATCCTCTACCATCAACAGAACCTGCTGAACCCGTTAAGCCTCTTGAACCTACTCAACCAGTGGAAGAAGAGAAAGAGTTCAATGCTATTTCGACAAGGATTCCAGTTTCTTATCGTACGAATCAGGCCAAACCAAGTCCTGCTAGAAAGAATATTAAACCTCAACCGAAACCAACAGTTCTTGCAAAAGAAACTCCAAGTCAAGAACCAGTTGCTCCAGTTGAAACTGGAACTGAACTTCCTAGAAGAAGTCGTAAAGAATCAGTGAAACCAATCAAGAAAAAGAAAAAATCACGCTTGAAAGGATTTTTCGTAACAGTATTTGTTTTATTGGTTTTACTAGGTGTGGGTGGTTTCTTTGGTTACCGTTATGTCGAATCTGCACTCCAACCAGTTGATGCAAATTCAAAACAGTATGTCACGGTTCAGATTCCAGAAGGAGCTAATCTTCAGCAAATTGGTGATACATTAGAGAACTCTGGATTGGTAAAACACGGATTTATCTTTAGCCTTTATGCTAAGTATAAAGACTATTCTGATTTAAAATCTGGTTACTACAATTTGCAAAAGAGTATGAGTACAGATGATATCATCAAAGAATTGCAAAAGGGTGGAACTCCTCAACCTCAAGAAGTTGCACTTGCAAATCTTACAATTCCTGAAGGTTATACCCTTGATCAAATCGCACAAACAGTTGGTCAGCTTCAAGGAGACTTTAAAGAACCCTTGACTGCGGATGCCTTCTTGGCAAAAGTTCAAGATGAAACCTTCATCTCTCAATTAGTTGCTAAGTACCCAACCCTTCTCGAAAGTCTACCAACTAAAGAAAGTGGTGTTCGTTATCGTTTAGAAGGATACTTATTCCCAGCAACTTATGCTATCAAAGAAAGCACGACTATTGAAAGCTTGATTGATGAAATGGTGGCAGCTATGGACAAAAACTTGTCAGGGCATTATACTGCAATCAAAGAAAAGAACTTGACAGTGAATGAACTCCTCACCATTGCATCACTTGTGGAAAAAGAAGGGTTGAAAACTGACGATCGCAAACTGATCGCTGGAGTTTTCTATAATCGTTTGAACCTTGGTATGCCACTTCAGAGTAATATTGCTATTCTCTATGCAGAAGGTAAGCTAGGACAAAATATTAGCTTGGCAGATGATGCAGCAATTGATACAACAATCAATTCACCTTATAATGTTTATACAAACCTTGGCTTAATGCCTGGCCCAGTAGACAGTCCAAGTCTGGATGCAATTGAAGCAAGTATCAATCAAACTAAGAGTGACAATCTTTACTTTGTAGCCAACGTACAAGATGGCAAGGTTTACTTTGCAACGACACGAGAAGAACATGATCGAAACGTTGCAGAGCATGTCAACAGTAAACTGACACAATCAAGTAGTTCAAACTAACTCTTAGAACAAGATTTGCTATTAAATCCGTGAATGTAGAAGAGAATCTCTTCTTTTTACGGGAATAGCAAGTCACACCGGTCTTTCCACTATGATCAGAAACGCCTGAAATCCATAAGTTTTAGGCGTTCGGAAATTGCGAAAGTAAAAACTTACCTCTTATTTGAATCTGAGTCTAGAAGTGATAGAATCATTAGGTTTAGTCACAGATTTTAAAAGGTCGATACTGACTAAAATCATTTAAGGAAAATTCTAAAAAGATTTTGTCTTCATTGTAAAATTATGTGGTTTACCACATAATTTTGCTTTACTATCTAAAGAAATTTAAATTTATTCAAAAGAAAGTTGAGAAAAATGGCAGAAAAAACATATCCAATGACCCTTGAAGAAAAGGAAAAACTCGAAAAAGAATTAGAAGAGTTGAAACTAGTTCGTCGTCCAGAAGTTGTAGAACGCATCAAGATTGCGCGTTCATACGGTGACTTGTCAGAAAATAGTGAGTATGAAGCAGCTAAGGACGAGCAAGCCTTCGTTGAAGGACAAATCTCTAGCTTGGAAACAAAAATTCGTTATGCTGAAATTGTCAATAGCGATGCGGTTGCTCAAGATGAAGTTGCTATCGGGAAAACAGTCACTATCCAAGAAATTGGTGAAGACGACGAAGAAGTATATATCATCGTGGGATCAGCGGGTGCAGATGCCTTTGCAGGTAAAGTATCAAATGAAAGCCCAATTGGGCAAGCCTTGATTGGTAAGAAAATAGGTGATACTGCTACAATTGAAACACCTGTAGGAAGCTATGATGTTAAAATCTTAAAAGTAGAAAAAACAGTTTAATAGGAATGAAAATAAGGAGTAGATGTAGGGAAAGCGCTTCCTATCACTCCTTTTCTTAATTCTAAAAACTAGAGGAGACTATATGAGTTCAGAAAATAAGCAAAAAAAGAAAAATAAAATGGAACGTGGGTTAACAAATCGCCATGTTCAAGTCATGGCCATTGCAGGAACAATTGGGACTGGATTGTTTCTAGGAGCTGGTCGCTCGATTAGTTTAACAGGACCTTCCATTGTTCTAGTCTATATGATTACGGGTGGCTTTATGTATCTTATGATGCGGGCTATCGGGGAAATGTTGTACCAAGATCCGGAGCAACATACCTTTATCAACTTTATTACGCGTTATCTAGGTCAGGGCTGGGGTTACTTCTCAGTTTGGTCATACTGGCTCTCAGTAGTCTTTATCGGAATGGCCGAGATTACGGCTATCTCTCACTATGTTCAGTTCTGGTTTCCATTCTGGCCATCTTGGTTGATTCAGGTTGTATTTCTGACAATACTCGGCTTGGTGAACTTGATTGCTGTTAAAATATTTGGTGAAGTGGAATTTTGGTTTGCTATGATTAAAATTGTGGCCATTCTTGCCATGATTGCAACAGGTGTTTTTCTAGTCTTGACTGGCTTTGAAACTCCTTATGGTTCAGCAAGCCTTGCCAATATCAGTGATCATTTCTCCCTTTTCCCAAATGGAGGTATGAACTTTGTCATGGCCTTTCAAATGGTTTTCTTTGCTTACTTGATGATTGAGTTTATCGGTGTTACAACATCTGAAACCAAGGATCCTCGAAAAGTATTGCCTAAGGCTGTTAAGGAAATTCCTTTGCGAATTATCTTTTTCTACGGTGGAGCTCTCTTAGCCATCATGTCTATTATTCCTTGGCGTGAACTTTCTGCAGCAGATTCACCATTTGTAACGGTATTTGAACTTGTTGGTCTTAAGTGGGCGGCAGCTTTAATTAACTTTGTTGTCTTGACTTCAGCAGCGTCAGCCTTGAATTCAACCCTTTATTCAACAGGTCGTCACTTGTACCAAATTGCCCATGATTCACCAAATCGTTTCTTGAAAGCTATTAAGGCAGACACGCTCTCACGTCACAACGTTCCTCAGAATGCTATCATTGCTTCTGCGGTATTGATTGGTTTTGCTGCCTTCATCAATGTACTTCCAGGCGTATCAGATGCCTTTGCTTTGATTACAGCTTCTTCATCAGGAGTTTATATCGCAATTTACATCTTGATCATGGTAGCCCATCTCAAGTATCGTAAGTCTAAAGACTTTATGGCAGATGGCTATCTCATGCCTCAGTATCGCTTGCTAAATCCTCTGACCATGCTCTTCTTTATCTTTGTATTTGGAACACTCTTTTTACAAGAATCAACCTATGTAGGAGCAATCGGATCAGCTATCTGGATTGTCGCTTTTGGTATTTATAGCCAATGGAAATTTAGAAAATAAGTCAAAAACTCATCAACTCAGGTTGGTGAGTTTTTCTAGTTTGACAGGCCTTTGAAATAGGGCTATAATCAAGCTATGAAGTATAGTCGAGGAGATTTAGATGCAAATTAGATTGGAAAATATAGAATCTCAGAAATCGCAAGTAATAGGAGACTTGATTCGCTCTTATAATCGTTCTAAAAGGGAAGCAGCTGAAAGTGAGCCACTTAATCTGTATATCGAAGACGAACAAGGTGAACTCATGGCTGGCTTAGTAGCAGAGACTTTCGGGAATTGGCTAGAAATCGAGTATTTATTTGTAAAAGAGGATTTGCGAGGACAAGGAATCGGCTCCCAACTATTGCACCAAGCAGAAAGTGAAGCTAAAAAGAGAAACTGTCGCTTTGCTTTTGTGAATACCTATCAGTTTCAAGCGCCAGCCTTTTATCAAAAGCAGGGCTACAAGGAAGTCTTTACCTTAAAAGATTATCCCTACATTGGACAAAGGCACTATTATCAAAAGGATTTGAAAACATAGAACTCTCTATCATGTAAGTGGTAGAGTTTTTTGTAAAAAAAATCGCACAAAATGACAGATATATATTGCGCAATGTAAAATATATGATATAATAAAGTTGAAAAAAGAAGCGCGACTTTTAAAATTATGGAGGAGGTAACAAGTGGTTAAGAATTTAAAATTAAAACTAGCTCGAGTAGAGCTTGATATGACGCAGGGTGATTTGGCAGAAGCTGTGGGTGTCACTAGGCAGACTATCGGCTTGATAGAAGCTGGAAAGTACAATCCTTCGCTTTCACTTTGCCAATCCATTTGCAGATGCCTAGGGAAAACTCTAGATCAATTATTTTGGGAGGAAGAAGATGAAAAATAGATTATTTTATTATCAATTACTGGACGAAAGAGAAGAACAATTAATCAATAAAGCTGGGGCGGAATCCTTTACCCTCTTCATTGGGCTTGTGCTTCTAAGTTATTTGGTTGCTGTATTGGCTCCATCTCTTTTTAATCCGAATTTTCTAGTGTATACTCTGATAGTAGGAATTGTCTTCTTTTTCAATCGTGCCCGTTATCTGGGAGTGACCTACTATAGTCGTTTTCATTTTACAATTTTAGGATGCCTGTTATTAAATCTAGTGATTACAGCTACCTTGATGCTACAAAACTACCAGTTTAATATCGAAATTTACCAGCACAACCCTCTACATCTTAAATACATTTATGCTTGGGTATTTACCTATATCTTTTATATTCCTTGGGTCTTTATTGGAAACTTAGGCTTAAAAAGTTATGGTGAATGGGCTCAGAAGAAGTATGAAAAAGATATGGATGAGCTCGAGAGCATAGAATAGCTTGTTAGCTTTTTATCAATATCGATAAAATGTGTTATAATAGTACTAATTTATGAGAAAAGAAGAAATATTTTCTTCTTTTTACAAATAAGGAAGAAGGACAGTATATGTACCCAGATGACAGTTTAACATTGCACACAGATTTGTATCAGATTAACATGATGCAGGTTTACTTCGACCAAGGAATTCATAACAAGAAAGCGGTTTTTGAAGTTTATTTCCGCCAACAACCGTTTAAAAATGGTTATGCTGTATTTGTAGGTTTGGAACGAATTGTGAACTACCTAGAAAACCTGCGCTTTTCTGATAGCGATATAGCTTATTTGGAGTCACTTGGTTATCATGGTGCCTTCCTGGAATATCTCCGTAATCTCAAGTTAGAGTTGACGGTACGTTCTGCTCAAGAAGGGGACTTAGTATTTGCTAATGAACCGATCGTTCAAGTGGAGGGACCTTTGGCTCAGTGTCAGTTGGTTGAAACAGCACTTTTAAATATCGTCAACTTTCAAACCTTGATTGCGACCAAGGCTGCTCGTATTCGTTCAGTCATTGAAGATGAACCTTTGATGGAGTTCGGTACACGTCGTGCGCAAGAGATGGATGCAGCTATCTGGGGAACTCGTGCCGCTGTCATTGGTGGTGCCAATGGAACTAGTAATGTGCGTGCAGGTAAGCTCTTTGGGATTCCGGTTTTAGGGACTCACGCCCATGCCTTGGTTCAAGTCTATGGGAATGACTATCAGGCTTTCAAGGCTTATGCCTCAACTCACAAAAACTGTGTCTTCCTAGTTGATACCTACGATACTCTTCGCATCGGTGTTCCAGCAGCAATTCAGGTTGCGCGTGAACTTGGTGACAAGATTAATTTCCTTGGTGTTCGTATTGACTCTGGAGATATCGCCTATATTTCTAAAAAAGTTCGTCAACAACTGGACGAGGCAGGATTTACTGATGCTAAGATTTATGCATCCAATGACCTTGATGAAAATACCATCCTTAACCTCAAGATGCAAAAAGCTAAGATTGATGTTTGGGGTGTCGGGACTAAGCTCATTACAGCCTATGACCAACCAGCTCTAGGAGCAGTTTATAAGGTTGTTGCCATTGAAGATGAAAATGGTCAGATGCGTAATACTATCAAACTCTCTAGCAATGCTGAAAAAGTTTCAACTCCAGGTAAGAAACAAGTTTGGCGCATTACCAGTCGTGAAAAAGGAAAATCTGAAGGGGATTATATTACCTATGACGGCGTTGATGTGTCAAGTATGACTGAACTCAAGATGTTCCACCCGACCTATACTTACATCAAGAAAACTGTCCGCAATTTTGATGCAGTTCCTCTCTTGGTGGATATTTTCAAGGATGGAAAACTAATCTATGATTTACCGAGTCTACCTGAAATTCAAGCTTATGCTCGCAAGGAATTTGATAAGCTTTGGGATGAATACAAACGTGTTCTTAACCCACAACATTATCCAGTAGACTTAGCGCATGATATTTGGCAAGATAAGATGGACTTGATTGACAAGATGCGTAAGGCAGCTCTAGGTGAAGGAGAAGAAGAATGAGTTTGCAAGAGACCATTATCCAGCAATTAGGGGTTAAACCTGTCATCGACCCTCAAGAAGAAATCCGTCGTTCCATTGACTTTCTAAAGAAATACCTAAGAAAACATCCCTTCCTTAAAAGTTATGTATTAGGAATTTCTGGTGGTCAAGACTCGACTTTAGCTGGTCGCCTTGCCCAACTAGCTATAGAAGAAATGCGAGCTGAAACCGGTGATGATTCTTATAAATTTATAGCAGTTCGCCTGCCTTATGGAGTGCAAGCTGATGAAGCAGATGCCCAAAAAGCCCTAGCTTTTATCCAACCAGATGTGAGTTTGGTCGTTAATATCAAGGACTCTGCAGATGCTATGACAGCAGCAGTTGAAGCAACAGGTAGTCCTGTTTCAGATTTCAACAAGGGGAATATCAAGGCTAGAAGCCGGATGATTGCCCAATATGCACTCGCTGGAGCTCATAGTGGAGCAGTTATTGGTACTGACCATGCTGCGGAAAATATCACAGGTTTCTTTACCAAGTTTGGTGACGGTGGTGCAGATATTCTTCCTCTCTATCGCCTCAATAAACGCCAAGGGAAACAACTCTTGAAGGAACTTGGAGCTGATCCAGCACTTTATGAAAAAGTTCCAACAGCAGATTTGGAAGAAGAAAAACCAGGTATTGCAGATGAAGTAGCCTTGGGAGTCACTTACAATGAAATCGATGATTACCTCGAAGGTAAGCAAGTAAGCCCAGAAGCCCAAGCAACCATTGAAAAATGGTGGTACAAAGGCCAACACAAACGCCACCTACCAATCACAGTATTTGATACGTTTTGGGAGTAAAAACCTCCGGGGGAGGTTTTTATCCCGAGTCTAGAAACAGGAGAACGAGGAAGGTCCGGGACCCTCTCACCTAGAAATAAGAAAGCGAAGAAGGTCCAGTGGACCTTTTTAGCTTGGGCATTCAAATAGAAAGCGAGTTACGATTATGAAACCACTAGGTACACAACCTATAGAAACTGAACGATTGATCTTGAGGAGATTTGTGGAAGGTGATGCTGAAGCCATGTTTGATAATTGGGCTTCACGCTCAGAAAATCTGACTTATGTGACTTGGAATCCACACCTGAATGTCGAACAGACTAGAAATTCTATTGGCAATTGGGTAGCATCCTACGACAATCCTAACTATTACAAATGGGCCATTTGTCTCAAAGATAATCCAGACTATGTCATTGGAGATATTAGTCTGGTCAGTGTGGATGAAGAAAAGTCTAGCTGTGAGATGGGATATATCTTAGGGATGGACTACTGGGGACGAGGACTCATGACAGAAGCCTTGAAGGCAGTTTTATCATACTGTCTAGATGAAATTGGATTTGAAGAGGTTGATGCTTGCTATGCAAGTTTAAATCTTGCCTCTGGTCGTGTGATGGAAAAGGCGGGTATGACTTTTTGGAAGACGATTCCTAATGCAGTTGAACGAAAAGGTTATATAGCTGATAAAATTTATTATCAAACCAAAAAATAAGATGGAAAAGAATAACTTTTCCATCTTATTTTTTATAATTTACTTTTTAATCAAAATAAAGCAAGTCTTTGCTGGTGCTTGTAAACAGATCGAAACCATCTTTGGTAACAACACCGCAGTCTTCGATACGGACACCGACTTTACCAGGAATATAGATACCAGGTTCAACAGAGAAACACATGCCTTCTTCGATGACCATGTCGTTTCCTTCCATGATAGAAGGGAATTCGTGGACATCCATACCGATACCGTGACCGAGACGGTGGTTGAAGTACTCACCGTAACCAGCTTTTTCGATGACTTCACGGGCAGCGCGGTCAACTTCATGTGCAGTCACACCTGGCTTGATAAAGTCAAGGGCAGCTTGTTGGGCTTCAAGGGTCAAGTTGTAGATATCTTTTTTGAATTGATCTGGTTTACCGACAGCGACCGTACGAGTCATATCTGAGGCGTAGCCATTAACCATGACACCGAGGTCAAAGAGGAGAAGGGCGTCTTTTTCGACCTTGTTAGCTCCAGGGATACCGTGTGGATTTGCAGCATTGTCACCAGTCAAAACCATGGTATCAAAACTCATTTCATAGCCTTCACGTTTTAAGGCGAAGTCGATTTGGGCGATGATATCTGTCTCTGTTTTATCAAGAGAGATATTGTCAAAACCAACTTTTACAGCTTTATCAGCATAGAGACCTGCAACCATCATTTTTTGGACTTCATCAGCTGATTTGATGAGGCGCATGCGTTGGATGCGAGGAGTGAGATTTTCAAACTCAGCAGTTTCAAAGACTGTTTTCAAACCGTGATATTTAGTCAAGATGAGATTGTCAAACTCAACTGCTACACGTTTGAAATCAAGCTGTGGAAGAGCATTTTGGATTTTCTTCCAAGGGTTTTCAGAGTCCACGTAGCCAACTACTGGGAAAGAGACAGTGCTAGTTGCACGCTCAACCTCAAGGGCTGGAACAAAGAGAAGTGGTTCCTGGTCTGCAAGGACAAAGAGGAACATCTGGCGTTCGTGTGGATCACTGTAAAAGCCAGTGAGGTAATTGATAGTGACGGGGTCAGATACGACTGCGACGTCTAACTTTTCAGATTCGAGATATGTTACAATTTGTTGTAATTTAGACATATGTTACCTTCTTTCTACCCCTCTATTTTTGCAAAAATTAGTGGAAAATGCAAGGGAGAAGGGGAAAAGAGCCTAAAAAAATTCCAACAGCTAATAGCATGTTGGAAATGGAAGTTTAGTTAAATTCTGCCTTGCTTTTCACATCGCTATATTCTTCAGCAACTTCTTGGCTAAGGATATCCTCATAAGCTGGAAGGTCGATGTCCTGACCATATTTTTTCTTAAGAGCAGTAGTGACCAAGCGGTAGGCTAGGTTGGCGTTACGAGATAAGATAGGCCCGTGGAAATAAGAACCAAAGACGTTTTTATAGTGAACACCTTCACCGACCTTTTCTTCGTTGTTGCCATTTCCATAGACAACCTGCCCCAATGGTTTTTGGTCATCTGAGAGGAAGGTGCGGCCTTGGTGGTTTTCAAAACCATAGTAGGTTTCATCGAATTCTTCGTTATGAATTTTAATGTCACCAATGAATCGGTTATTGGTTTGGTTGAGTGTGTAATGTCCCATGACACCTAGACCTTCTATGCGTCTTCCGGAAGCTTCAATATAGTATTGGCCTAATAGCTGGAAGCCACCACAGATAGCAAGGACGACACCATCATTTTGGATAAAGTTGTCGATACTTTCTTTTTTAGCAGGCAAATCACCAGCAATGATACTTTGTTCAAAGTCTTGGCCACCGCCGAAAAAGGCAATATCGTAGTGATGTTCATCGAACTCATCGTGGAGAGAAACGATATCAACTGTTACATGTGCACCCAGCTTTTCAGCGACGTACTTGAGCATGAGGATGTTTCCATTATCCCCGTAGGTGTTCATGAGATTCCCATAGAGGTGGGCGATATTTAGTTGGTAAGGATAATTGCCGTCTTTTGAGGAAAGTGAAGTATAAACCATTAGTTCATCTCCTTTCTAACAAGCTGACGATTGGCTAGCAATTCTCGGAATTCTAGCATAGCCGTATAAGTCGCAAGGATATAGGCATGCTTGCAGTCTTGAGCTTCAATTGTTTTAAGAACTTGTTCCAGGCTACTTGTTTCAGTGATCTTGTCAGCTGGATAGCCAGTAACACGTAGACGACGAGCAATTTCAGAATGACGAACTCCACCCGCATTGATTTCAGGAATGTCCATATCAGTAATTTGCTCAAAGTCAGCATCCCAAATCCAGCTGGTATCAATCCCGTCCGCATAGTTAGCATTGAGAAGAACAGATAGACTAAATGGGTAAGGAGCTAGTTTGATCATTTCGATGGCCTGGGTAGCACCAACAGGATTTTTAATAAGAACCAGTGTGCATTCCTTGTCACCGATATGGAAGGTTTCTTGTCGTCCAAAGACAGCACGACTCTTGTCAAATCCTTGTTTAATCAGTTGAGGATCAGCGCCTAGGTAACGGGCGATAGCAACTGCAGCCAGAGCATTGTAGATGTTGTAGAGACCACCGATTTGAATACCATATTCCTGACCGTCAATAACAAAACGAGAACGATTGTTAGTCAACTCAACCAATTCTGTCAGACGGTAGTCCAAGTCAGGTCGTTTACATCCACAATTTTCACAGATATAAGCTCCCAAGTTGGCATATGTATTTAGCTCATATTTCAAAATACTTTGACATTCAGGGCAGAGGATACCTTCAGTATTGTAGTGAGCAAGCTTTGCTGGACCTTTTTCCAAATCAAAACCAAAATACTGAACAGGATTTGGAATTGTAGGTTTGTAGAAAAGAGGACTGTCACCATTCAGCAGAACAGTAGCAGTAGGAACTTTTCGAATAGCGTCCAAAATCATGTTGTAGGTCGTATAGATCTCACCGTATCGGTCCATCTGATCGCGGAAGATATTAGTGATAACGAAAAGACTAGGCTGGATATAGTCACAGATATGTGAGAGACTAGCTTCGTCGATTTCAAGAACTGCTATATTTTTTCCAGTTTTTGAAGATTTTGCAGTCAAGAAAGTAGTCGTGATTCCTGTTATCATGTTGGCACCACTAGGATTAGTTAAAACTTGACCATAAATTTCCTTTAGGATACCGACAGTGAGAGCGGTTGTCAAGGTTTTTCCATTGGTACCAGTAACCACAACAATCTCGTAGTTCTTCGCTAAATGTTGTAAAATATCTTTATCAAGTTGAAGGGCAAGTTTTCCAGGGAGAGTACTTCCACGTCCAAGACGACTCAAAATAAAATGAGAAGAACGCCCAGCAAGAAGGCCCAAAGTAGTTTTTAATTTCATGTTTCTATTATATCATAAATGCTGAAAAAGACAGATTTGAGATTTTAGAAAAAGAAAAACAGCCCAAGGTGGGCTGTTCGATGTGATGAAATTTCAACTTAAATCGCAAACAAGTCATTCAAGTTTTCAGCCAAGGTTGGGTGAGTGAAGATTTGTTTTGTGAAGTAAGTGTATGGGATTTTGTTGTCCATAGCAACAGTAATAATGTTGATGATTTCTTGTGATCCTTCAGAGAAGATAGTTGCACCGAGAATTTCTTTAGTTTCAGTATTGACAACAGCTTTGAAGGCTCCACGAAGGTCTCCGTTTACGTGACCACGAGGCATAGCAGCGACAGGAATTTCCTTAACAGCATATGGAAGTTTCAAATCAGCTGCTTGGCTTTCAGTCAAACCAACTTGTGAAAGGGCAGGTGTGATAAACATAGTGTTTGGCACATTGAGGCGGTCTTCAAGTGTGTAGCTGCCATCACCAGCAAGGTAGCTGTAGACAACACGGAAGTCATCAAGTGAAATGTAAGTAAATTGAAGTCCACCATTGACATCTCCAACTGCAAAGACACCAGGAACATTTGTTTGACAATGTTTGTCTACTTTAATAGCCCCACGTTCAGTTAGTTGAATATCTGTATTTTCCAGTTGAAGTGGCTCTACGTTTGGTTTACGTCCAGTTGCGTAAAGAAGGACATCGAAACGGTAGGTTTCGTTTTCAGTTACGACAAGGACTTGGTCGCCATCATTTTTGATTTCAGTAGTACGGATATTTTGAAGCAATTCAATACCGTCTTCTTCCATGTATTGTTTAGCAAGAGCAGCGATGGAAGGTTCAGCGCGTGGTAAGAAAGTGTCCAAAGCATCTAAGACTGTTACCTTGCTGCCAAGTTTATTGTAAAGACCTGCAAATTCAAGACCGATATTACCACCACCGAGAATACCAAGTTTTTCTGGTAATTGTTCCAAGTTTTGGATACCAGTTGAATCAAAGACATTCTTACTAGTAGACAGTCCTGGAATAGGCAAAACGTTTGAAACAGCACCAGTGTTGATGACAATTGTTTCAGCAGTTAGTTCTTGTTTTTCATCACCAGCTTGAATTTCGATGACTTTATTGGATACAAAGTGAGCTTCAGCATCAAAGATATCTACGCCTGTACCAGCTACAGTAGCATAGTTTTTACCATTGAGGCGTGTAGTAACCGTATTTTTTGTTGCCATGACCTCGTCAAATGACAGGTCTTTTTCTGCAGCAACTAGCAAAGTTTTAGTTGGGATACAACCGATATTGATACAAGTACCGCCGTACATCGCCTTACTACGTTCGATAAGGGCAACTTTTTTACCAGCTGAAGCTAGTTTTCCAGCAAGCGTCTTACCAGCCTTACCAAATCCAATGACAATTAAATCGTATGTTAACATTTTTATTCCTCCTGTTCGATTTTCATTCTAGCACAAGAAAAAGACTTTTGCACAAATCTGCTACGGAAAATAGTTTCAGGAACCGAATGCTCTAACAAATACTTTTTGAGTGAAGCAAATCGAAAGAAAATCGTTTACATGATTTAATCGGGAGGTTAGACTATCTTTTGCCCCTCTCTTATGTTATACTAGATAGGTTGCAAAGAAAGCAGTACTTTTCTTTTGTGGAAAAGAAGCAACACGGTCTTTCATAAAAGATATGAAAGTACGTCATGACAAGAAAAGTATAAACTAAGCGCTATAGGATGGCTTCGCACCATCTTTAGAAAGAAGAATAACGTGAAATTTAATGAATTTAACCTTTCTGCTGATTTATTGGCAGAAATTGAAAAAGCAGGATTTGTAGAAGCAAGTCCTATCCAAGAGCAAACCATTCCTTTGGCTCTTGAAGGGAAAGATGTTATCGGACAAGCTCAAACCGGTACAGGGAAAACTGCAGCCTTTGGCTTGCCAACTCTTGAAAAAATTCGTACAGAAGAAGCAACTATCCAAGCTTTGGTGATTGCCCCAACTCGTGAACTTGCAGTTCAAAGCCAAGAAGAGCTTTTCCACTTTGGTCGAAGCAAAGGTGTAAAAGTTCGTTCTGTTTATGGTGGTTCAAGTATTGAAAAACAAATCAAGGCTCTTAAATCAGGAGCTCATATCGTAGTTGGAACGCCTGGTCGTCTCCTAGACTTGATTAAACGCAAGGCTTTGAAATTACATGATATTGAAACCTTGATTTTAGATGAAGCAGATGAGATGCTGAACATGGGATTCCTTGAAGACATCGAAGCAATTATCTCTCGTGTTCCAGAAAATCGTCAAACCTTGCTCTTTTCAGCGACTATGCCAGATGCTATTAAACGTATTGGTGTTCAGTTCATGAAAGAACCTGAGCATGTGAAGATTGCTGCTAAAGAATTAACAACAGAACTGGTAGACCAGTACTATATCCGTGTTAAGGAACAAGAAAAATTCGACACCATGACTCGTCTTATGGATGTTGATCAACCTGAGTTGTCAATCGTTTTTGGTCGTACCAAACGTCGTGTAGACGAGTTAACTCGTGGGCTTAAAATCCGTGGTTTCCGTGCAGAAGGTATTCATGGAGATTTGGATCAAAACAAACGTCTTCGTGTCCTTCGTGATTTTAAAAATGGTAACCTTGATGTCTTAGTTGCAACAGACGTTGCAGCACGTGGTTTGGATATTTCAGGTGTGACCCATGTCTACAACTACGATATTCCTCAAGATCCTGAGAGCTATGTTCACCGTATCGGCCGTACAGGTCGTGCTGGTAAATCAGGTCAGTCTATTACCTTCGTTTCACCTAATGAAATGGGTTACCTCCAAATCATCGAGAACTTGACAAAGAAACGTATGAAAGGTCTCAAACCTGCAAGTGCAGAAGAAGCCTTCCAAGCTAAGAAGCAAGTAGCTCTTAAGAAAATTGAACGTGATTTTGCAGATGAGACAATCCGTGGCAACTTTGAGAAGTTTGGCAAGGATGCTCGTCAATTAGCCTCAGAATTCAGCCCAGAAGAATTGGCTATGTATATCCTCAGCTTAACTGTTCAAGACCCAGATAGTCTTCCTGAGGTTGAGATTGCACGTGAAAAACCTTTACCATTTAAACCATCTGGTGGTGGCTTTGGTGGCAAAGGTAAGGGAGGTCGTCGTGGAGATGACCGTCACGATCGAGATCGCCGTCGCGACAATCGACGTGGTGAACGTCGAGATGACTTCAAAAAAGGCAGTCGCAAAAACGACCGCTTTGAGAAGGAAAAACGTTACCGTAAGGATAATAAAAAACCACGCAATACTTCAAGCGAGAAGAAAACTGGTTTTGTAATCCGTAACAAGGGTGATAAATAATAAAAAAAGCGGTTCACTGAGGTGGATCGCTTTTATATATAAGGAGACCGAGAGTCAAGAAAAGTTTCATACGAGAAAATAGATTTATATACTTGTTATCTTGTAATATTATATTATCAAAAATTTAGGGACCTGTCAATAAGAAAATTAAAAAAACTAGTAAAAATTTTCGAACAGTCATGAATTGCAATTCAATAAACAATTTTCAGATAATTATTGAAATAATGGTCATTTTATGATATAATGGAAGCGATTAAATACGAGGTGAAAAATGGCACATTTATTAGAAAAAACGAGAAAAATTACGTCTATCCTGAAGCGTGCAGAGGAGAAATTACAAGATGATCTTCCATATAATGCCATCACACGCCAATTAGCGGATATTATTGATTGCAACGCTTGTATCCTAAATAGTAAGGGACGTCTTTTAGGATATTTTATGCGCTACAAGACTAATAATGATCGTGTAGAGCAATTTTTCCAATCAAAAATTTTTCCTGAGGACTATATTCAAGGTGCAAATATGATTTACGATACAGAAGCAAATCTGACTGTAGATCACGAATTAAGCATCTTTCCAGTTGAGAGTCGTGCAGATTTCGCAGAAGGTTTGACAACCATTGCTCCAATCCATGTTTCTGGGATTCGTTTGGGATCTTTGATTATCTGGCGTAATGATAAGAAATTCGAAGATGAAGATTTGATTCTTGTTGAGATTGCTAGTACGGTGGTTGGTATTCAGCTTTTGAACTTCCAACGTGAAGAAGACGAGAAAAATATCCGTCGTCGTACAGCCGTAACGATGGCAGTCAACACCCTTTCTTACTCTGAGTTACGAGCAGTATCAGCTATTTTGGGTGAATTGAAAGGCAATGAAGGACAATTAACTGCGTCAGTCATTGCAGACCGTATTGGTATTACGCGTTCTGTGATTGTCAATGCCCTTCGAAAACTCGAATCAGCAGGAATTATTGAAAGTCGTTCACTGGGGATGAAGGGAACTTATCTTAAGGTCTTGATCCCAGATATCTTTGAAGAAGTGAAAAAGAGGGACTATTAATGGCTAAGGCTTTAATTTCGATTGACTATACAGAAGATTTTGTAGCGGATTATGGAAAATTGACAGCAGGAGCTCCTGCTCAAGCAATATCAGAAGCAATCAATCAGGTAACTAGATTAGCATTTGATCGTGGAGAGTATATTTTCTTTACCATTGATGCTCATGAGGAAAATGATGTCTTTCATCCAGAAAGTAAACTATTTCCCCCTCATAATCTGATTGGGACTAGCGGGCGTAATCTATATGGTAAGTTAGCTGAATTTTATCAGGAACAGGCCCAGGATAGTCGTGTTTTCTGGATGGACAAACGTCACTATTCAGCTTTTTCTGGCACAGATTTGGATATCCGTCTGAGAGAGCGTCGCGTGGCTACAGTCATCTTAACAGGTGTTCTTACAGATATCTGTGTATTGCATACGGCTATCGATGCCTATAATCTTGGGTATCAGATAGAAGTTGTCAAGCCAGCAGTCGCATCCATTTGGCCTGAAAACCATCAGTTTGCACTTGGACATTTTAAGAATACATTGGGAGCGAAACTCCTTGATGAAAACCTAATTGAAATCAAAGAATAATGTATTCAAAAAAACTGAAAAAAATCTGAAAAAAGTGTTGACAAAGTTTTTGAAAGTTGATATACTAGTAAAGTAATCGACGCGGGGATGGCGGAATTGGCAGACGCGCAGGACTAAGGATCCTGTGACCGCTTTAGGTCGTGAGGGTTCAAGTCCCTCTCTCCGCATAGGAAAAGAGTTAGCTTCGGCTAGCTCTTTATTTTTATATAAATAAGGGCAAAGATTTTGCTCTTTTTTTGTGATTTCATAAACATTTCATATTTGAATATTATAATGGTTTTACAAATATGGAGGTGCTATATGAATCCCACTCAAAGAGCTTGGGCTTACGTCAGCAGAAAACGACTGAGAAGTCTCATATTATTCTTGATTCTATTTGTCTTATTGGCTGGAATATCGGCTTGTCTGACGCTTATGAAGTCCAACAAAACAGTAGAAAATAATCTCTATCGCTCACTGAATACATCTTTTTCTATTAAAAGAATTGAGCCGGATCAGACTTTTCAATTGTCTCAACTAGATGACCTTAAAAACATAAAGGGGCTTGAGGAGATTTCTCCAGAGCTTGAAACAATAGCTAAGTTGACTGACAAAGAAGTGGTTACTGGAGAACAAAGTATCCAAAGGGATGATTTGACAGAGGCTGAAAAAAATCTTATCAGTTTGATTGCCTTAGAAGACTCTTCCAAGGATGTTTCTTTCACAAGTTCCGCCTTTACCCTTAAAGAAGGGAGACATATCGAAAAAGGGGATCGTAAAAAAATCTTAGTCCACGAAGCTTTAGCAAAGAAAAACAATCTAAAGCTAGGAGATCAGATAAGCTTAAATCCTGGTCAAGTAGAAGGAAATACTGGACAAAGGCTAGACTATGAAATCGTAGGTATTTTCTCAGGTCAGAAGCAAGGGAAATTCACTGGTCTTTCGTCAGATTTTAGTGAAAACACGGTCTATACAGACTACGAAAGTAGCCAAACTCTTCTTGGAAATAAGGAAGCTCAAGTTACTGCCGCTCGTTTCTATCTAGAAAATCCAAAAGATATGGATAGTATCATTCAAGAGGTTGAAAAGTTATCTCTGGAAAACCAAGGTTTCCAAGTCGAAAAGGAAAATAAGGCCTTTGAACAAATCAAGGATTCAGTTTCGACCTTCCAAACTTTCCTCAAAATTTTCCTCTATGGCATGATGATTGCTGGTGTAGGAGCGCTGGTCTTGGTCTTGTCACTTTGGTTACGAGAGCGAGTCTACGAGGTTGGTATTTTATTGGCACTAGGGAAGGGAAAAGGAGCAATCTTTAGCCAATTCTGCTTGGAAGTCATCATAGTTTCATTGGCAGCTATTCTGCCTGCATTTGTGGCTGGGAATGCCATCACTTCCTATCTCTTGAAGACTGTACTAGCAAGTGGCGATCAAGCCGTACTACAAGATACTCTGGCAAAAGCAACGAATCTTTCAACAAGTCTTCTATCATTTGGAGAATCTTATATTTTCCTACTTATAATTAGCTGCTTGTCAGTTGCACTTTGTTTCCTATTTTTATTTAGAAAATCACCTAAGGAAATTTTATCATCCATTAGTTAATAAAGGAGAAATCATGACTTTACTACAATTACAAGATCTTACTTATCGTTATAAAAACACTGCAGAAGCAGTCTTATATAAAATCAATTATGATTTTGAACCTGGCAAGTTCTATAGCATCATTGGAGAATCTGGAGCAGGGAAATCGACGCTCTTGTCTCTCTTAGCAGGACTTGATAGCCCAGTAGAAGGTGCTATTAAGTTTGAGGGAAAAGACATTCGTGAACAAGGTTATTCTTATCATCGCATGCACCATATCTCGCTAGTTTTCCAAAACTATAACTTGATTGATTATCTTTCTCCATTGGAAAATATCCGCTTGGTTAATAAAAAGGCTAGCAAGGATGCCCTTCTTGAACTTGGTTTAGATGAAAGTCAGATCAAGCGAAATGTTCTCCAATTATCAGGTGGACAGCAACAACGGGTTGCCATTGCTCGTAGCCTTGTATCTGAAGCACCAGTAATTTTAGCAGATGAACCAACAGGAAACCTAGATCCTAAGACTGCTGGAGATATCATCGATTTGCTCAAATCTCTTGCTGAGAAAACAGGCAAGTGTGTGATCGTTGTGACCCACAGCAAGGAAGTAGCACAGGCGTCAGATATTACACTTGAATTGAAGGACAAGAAACTGACTGAAACAAGAAAAAATAGTAACTAAAACTTTTAAACATATTAAAAACGGAAGTAAATCTAGAAAGGAATCTTATGTTACACAACGCATTTGCCTATGTCACAAGAAAATTTTTCAAGTCTATTGTGATCTTTCTTATCATTCTCTTGATGGCTAGTTTGAGTTTGGTCGGCTTGTCTATCAAGGGTGCGACAGCCAAGGCTTCTCAAGAAACCTTTAAAAATATCACCAATAGTTTCTCCATGCAAATCAACCGCAGGGTCAACCAAGGAACTCCACGTGGTGCGGGGAATATCAAGGGTGAAGATATTAAAAAAATTACTGAGAATAAGGCCATTGAATCCTACATTAAACGGATTAATGCTATCGGTGATTTGACAGGATTTGAACTAATTGAAACGCCTGAAACCAAGAAAAATCTAACGGCTGATCGAGCACAACGTTTTGGAAGTAGCTTGATGATAACAGGTGTAAATGACTCTTCTAAAGAAGACAAGTTTGTGTCAGGCTCTTACAAACTAGTCGAAGGTGAGCATTTAACAAACGATGACAAATACCAGATTCTCATGCACAAAGACTTGGCTGCTAAACATGGCTGGAAGGTAGGGGACAAGGTCAAACTTGACTCCAATATCTACGATGCAGATAATGAAAAAGGAGCCAAGGAAACAGTAGAAGTAACGATCAAAGGACTTTTTGATGGACACAACAAATCTGCTGTAACCTACTCACAAGAACTCTATGAGAATACAGCTATCACAGATATTCACACAGCTGCCCAACTCTATGGTTATACAGAAGATACAGCTATTTATGGAGATGCTACCTTCTTTGTAGCTGGAGATAAGAACCTAGATACTGTTATGCAAGAACTAGGGTCTATCAACGGCATCAACTGGAAGATGTATAGCTTGATTAAGAGTTCATCTAACTATCCTGCCCTCGAACAATCTATCTCAGGCATGTACAAGATGGCTAATCTCCTCTTCTGGGGAAGCTTGAGCTTCTCAGTTCTCCTGCTTGCTCTCTTACTGACACTATGGATTAACGCCCGTCGTAAAGAGGTTGGAATTCTCCTTTCAATTGGTCTAAAACAAGCAAGTATTCTAGGACAATTTATCACAGAAGCAGTTATGATTGCAATTCCAGCACTAATTTCAGCTTACTTCTTAGCTAACTATACTGCTCGTGCCATTGGAAATACAGTTCTTGCAAATGTCACATCAGATGTGGCTAAGCAAGCTAGTAAGGCAGCCCAAGCCTCTAATCTTGGTAGTGGTGCAGAAGTTGATGGCTTTAGCAAGACTCTTTCAAGTTTGGATATTTCCATTCAAGCTTCTGACTTTGCTATCATTTTTGTACTTGGATTAGTTCTAGTGGTACTAGTTATGGCACTTGCTTCAAGCAATCTCCTCTTTAAACAACCGAAAGAACTCTTGTTGGATAGTGAATAAAAAACCTGCTACCTATTCTCATTCAAATGAGATATAATATAGGTAGCATTTTTGATAGAAAAGGATTTATATGAAAATTCTAATTGTAGAAGATGAAGAC
This sequence comes from Streptococcus pseudopneumoniae, assembly GCF_001073085.1. Classification (GTDB taxonomy): domain Bacteria; phylum Bacillota; class Bacilli; order Lactobacillales; family Streptococcaceae; genus Streptococcus; species Streptococcus pseudopneumoniae_M. Next base: position 17,852 of record NZ_JVFV01000033.1, on the reverse strand, counting down.
ATGATCCGTGAGGGGATTAGTGACTATTTGACGGATTGTGGCTATGAAACCATTCAGGCAGCAGATGGCCTTGAGGCCTTAGAACAATTTTCCAATCACCAAGTTGCCCTGGTTCTCCTAGATATTCAAATGCCAAAACTCAATGGTTTAGAGGTTTTGTCAGAAATCCGTAAAAGCAGCCAAGTTCCGGTCTTGATGTTGACAGCCTTTCAGGACGAAGAATATAAGATGAGTGCCTTTGCTGCATTAGCAGATGGTTATTTGGAAAAGCCTTTTTCTCTATCTTTGTTAAAAGTACGAGTGGATGCCATCTTTAAACGTTATTATGATACCGGTCGTATTTTTACCTATAGGGACACCGAGGTAGACTTTGACAGCTATAGCGCCAAAGTGGCTGGTCAAGAAGTGGCAGTGAATGCGAAAGAACTGGAAATTTTAGATTATCTGGTAAAAAATGAGGGTCGAGCCTTAACACGGTCGCAGATTATCGATGCTGTATGGAAGATGACAGATGAGGTTCCTTTTGACAGAGTGATCGATGTCTATATCAAGGAACTACGGAAAAAATTGGATTTAGACTGTATTCTTACCGTGCGTAATGTTGGTTATAAATTGGAGAGAAAATGAGACGTTCAGGTTTATTTAAAAAAATTTTTATCTATACCTTCTCGGTATTTTCTACCTTGGTCATTTGTTTGCATTTGGCCATCTATTTTCTCTTTCCTCCGATCTATCTCAGTCATCGTCAGGAGAGCATAGGGCAAAAGGCTACAGAAATTGCCCAGTCCCTCCAAGGTAAGGACAGTCAAGCTATTCAGGAAGTCCTTGAACTTTATTCTCAAAGCAGTGATATAAAGGGAGCTGTTAAGGGAGAGATGACTCAGGATAAGTTGGAGGTCAATGACAATCTTCCTCTGGATAGACAACGTCAAACTGCTTCTTTAGTTATTGAGGAAAGAGAAGTTCAAACTAAGGATGGTCAGACGATGACCTTGCAGTTTTTGGCTTCAATGGATTTGCAGAAAGAAGCAGAAGACATCAGTCTGCAATTTTTGCCTTATACTTTATTAGCGTCATTCATCATTTCGCTTCTCATCGCCTTTATCTATGCTAGAACCATTGTTGCTCCTATTTTGGAAATAAAACGAGTGACTCGACGGATGATGGATTTGGATGTGGAAGTGCGTTTGCGCGTGGATTCTAAGGATGAAATTGGCGATCTCAAAGAACAAATCAATAGCCTTTATCAGCATCTCTTGACTGTGATTGCAGATTTGCATGAGAAAAACGAGGCCATTCTCCAGCTGGAAAAGATGAAGGTTGAGTTTTTGCGAGGTGCTTCCCACGAACTGAAAACACCTCTAGCTAGCCTAAAGATTCTTCTGGAGAATATGAAAGCCAATATTGGACGCTATAAAGATCGTGACTATTATCTGGGAGTTTCTTTGGGTATTGTTGATGATTTGAGTCATCACGTTCAGCAAATCTTATCCCTTTCTTCAGTGCAGGAGTTGCGAGATAAGAAGGAAGTAATCAACCTTCTTGAAATGACAGATTTTCTCTTAAAGGATTATGATTTATTAGCCAAAGAGAGAGAAATCTTAGTCGTGAATCAACTGACTGACCAACAAACATATCTAAATCCTTCGGTACTCAAGCTGATTCTTTCCAATCTTATCAGTAATGCTGTGAAACACTCTGTTCAAGGTGGTTATCTAAAAATTGGGGCAAAAGATAGTTGGATGTTTATAGAGAACGCCTGTACACCTGAGGAGCAAGGTAAGTTTGAACAATCCTTCACGTCCTCTAGTCGACAAAGCAAGGGAGCTGGTTTGGGACTCTTCGTCGTCAAAAGTTTATTGGAAAACGAAGAAATTAACTATCGCTTTGAAAGACATGATGATCACTTGGTATTTTATATGAACTTGCCTAAGAACAAGGAGTAGAGCAAGTGGGAAAAGGTTTACATATCTGAAAATAGAAGAAATTCAATCGAAACCACGGGAAAAACTAGCTTTTTTTGTGAAAAAGTGATAAAATGAACAATGTAAATGGGATGTCCCATAAAAATATACAGGAGGCCTGATAAAATGGCAATCGTTTCAGCAGAAAAATTTGTCCAAGCAGCTCGTGACAACGGTTATGCAGTTGGTGGATTTAACACAAACAACCTTGAGTGGACTCAAGCTATCTTGCGTGCAGCAGAAGCTAAGAAAGCTCCAGTACTTATCCAAACTTCTATGGGTGCTGCTAAATACATGGGTGGTTACAAAGTATGTAAAGCCCTTATTGAAAACCTTGTAGAATCAATGGGTATTACTGTACCAGTTGCTATTCACCTTGACCATGGTCACTACGACGATGCTCTTGAATGTATCGAAGCTGGTTACACTTCAATCATGTTTGACGGTTCACACCTTCCAGTTGAAGAAAACCTTAAATTGGCTAAAGATGTCGTTGAAAAAGCACATGCTAAAGGTATCTCAGTAGAAGCTGAAGTTGGTACTATCGGTGGTGAAGAAGACGGTATCATCGGTGACGGTGAATTGGCACCAATCGAAGATGCTAAAGCAATGGTTGCTACAGGAATCGACTTCTTGGCTGCAGGTATCGGTAACATCCACGGTCCTTACCCAGCAAACTGGAAAGGTCTTCACCTTGACCACTTGCAAAAATTGACTGAAGCTGTTCCAGGATTCCCAATCGTATTGCACGGTGGATCAGGTATCCCTGATGATCAAATCCAAGCAGCGATCAAACTTGGTGTTGCGAAAGTTAACGTTAACACTGAATGCCAAATCGCATTTGCAAATGCTACTCGTCAATTCGTACGTGAATACGATGCAAACGAAGCAGAATACGACAAGAAGAAACTCTTCGACCCACGTAAATTCTTGAAACCAGGTTTCGAAGCAATTACAGCAGCTGTTGAAGAACGTATCGACGTATTCGGTTCAGAAGGTAAAGCTTAATTAGGCTATAGATAGAAAATCTCGCTACGGCGGGATTTTTCTTGTATAATGAATCTAGGAAATGTCATACGGAGGCAATGAAAAGATGAACTTCAAAGAGAGAATATTTAGTGTTGTCATTGATCGGCCGGTGGGGTTTGAAGATTCTTTTGGGAATGTCTATCCGATTAACTATGGCTACATACCTGAACTGATGGGGGGAGATGGCGAAGAGCAAGATGTTTATATTGTTTCCCATGATCAGCAACAGCCTCTGGAAGTCTTTACTGGAAAGTTGGTTGCTATCATTCGACGTCGTGATGATATAGAAGACAAGTGGGTTTTAGCACCCTTGGATGAGAAGGTTAATAAAGGTTTGATTGCAGAGCAGACCTATTTTATGGAGCAGTATTTTGATTCTTGGATTGAAATGGTGGAGGAGAATAATGATTTAAGTAAGGGAGGTTATAAATAAGGATGAAAAATCTTTTCTTACGGCAGAAATTCTAACTGATTTGCAAAGTTGTTTGGAATTCATGAAACCTCCGGAGCATATATTGATGACTCTTTAATTGCAGTTTTAGCTACACTAGGTTCATTTGGAAAGCTTGTTGACATTGGAGTGCTAGCGATTATAGGTTTTTCGATGTTTAGGTGTGAGAAGATTACAGTACTTGTGAAAGGAAAAATAGCCATGATATTCGATCAGTCCTTGCAAGCCTACGTTCATGAAGTAGATGATGTTCTTGTAGCTTGGGAAGAAAAACCAAGTGGAAATTATGAGGTGGAAGCTTAGTTGCTTGCAGCTAATTACCATAAAAATAGATCTCGTATTCTTGCTTTTATACTGCCTCATTTACAAGAATTTTATGGGTATTTCACAGATGAAGAAGCTACTGAAAAGTTGGGTAAACCCATCATCGAGCCAGAAAGACAAACCGTTACTTTCTGCAATCAAACTTTTGATGATATTCATATCTTTTCTTTTGACTATCAGGGGCAGGCATTTGAGAGCCTGGAGAATTTTGCCATTGATGGTTAAGGTCTTTTTTGAGTTTTAAAAAGAAGGAGAGAGACTGATGAGTACTGCTGATTTTGTCTTTATTGAGAGTAAAAACCCCATATTCCTAGATTTACAAGCCTTTTGTACTTCTTTGAGAGAAAAATTCCCAGGTATTTTGATCAGAGAAAGGACTAATCCTGAAAAAGCTTACTCGCTTTCTTGGGATTATCAAAGTCCTCAGCTTACTTTGGAAAGTTCACTGAGTAGCAAGAAAAATGTTTTTGTGATTGATTACTTTGATTCAACGAACAGGTTACAAGATTATGCCTCCTATATCATCTGGCTTCGGAAATGGTTTCCACCTGAAGAGAAAGCTTCCTTTTGTGATGAAGGATATGAGTATGTGTTTGAACTTCCTAGTGATTTATCTCAAAAGGAGTTGGAAAACTACTTACGAACAAGGTTTGATGAGTGAAGAAGAAGTTCGAAAACGAATAATGATATGGAAAAGTTGAAAAGGAGAATCAGATGCTTACTAAAGATGATATGTTAGTTGCTTTGCATGATGCAATTACTGAAGACCAAGAATTTGAGTTGGCAGACGAGATTGTAGATGCCATGGAGGCTTACCCTCAACCCTTTGATTTGGTTGACCCCGTCTTAGACTTTATTTCCAAGCATCCAGAAGTAGATTTTGGGGCTCCAGGTGAGTTGGTTCACTTTTTGGAGCGATTTTATCATCAAGGCTATGAGGAATTATTGATGGAGTCAGTTCTAAAAAGTCCAACTGTGCATAACATCTGGATGCTTCATCGATGCTATAATGACAATGATCCAAATCTAGTCCGGCAGATTCAGACTTTGGTTGGAGAACTGAAGAAGGATAAGACTCTTGATTCACAAGTAAGAAGCATGATTGAAGCCTTAACTTGGTAGAGGGAGGTGATGCAGCATCACCTTTTTATCTTTTCTTAGGGATAAAAATTTTCGATATAAATTAGCACTTGTTTTCCTTAGATATTTGCACTATAATAGGGTGTTATTCGGGCTTTCTTTCCTTATGTTGAAAAAGAAGGCAGGTTTTTGTGTATCTTAAGTAAACTATTAAACCAGAATTTCTGATTCAAAAGTATTATTTTAAGAGAGAAATCTCTAATTTCATAATCTATAAGCAAACGCTTGCATTCCTTTTTTTATTGAATTATAATAGGTTGGTATAAATCCTTCTGTAATAATATTGAGAAGGTTTAGAAAGTAAGGATTTAGAATATTTGTAGTCAAAAATACAATGTTGTTTCTTACGATAGGGAGATAGATATGACAATGATAGAAGTGCAACATCTTCAGAAAAATTTTGTGAAGACAGTTAAGGAGCCGGGCTTGAAGGGAGCTTTGCGCTCCTTTATTCATCCTGAAAAGCAGACTTTTGAAGCGGTCAAGGATTTAACTTTTGAAGTTCCAAAAGGGCAGATTTTAGGATTTATCGGGGCAAATGGTGCTGGGAAGTCAACCACCATCAAAATGCTGACAGGGATTTTAAAACCGACATCTGGTTTTTGTCGGATTAACGGCAAGATTCCACAGGACAATCGCCAAGATTATGTCAAGGATATTGGAGTAGTCTTTGGACAACGCACCCAGCTATGGTGGGATCTGGCCCTACAAGAGACTTATACGGTCTTAAAAGAAATTTACGATGTGCCAGACTCGCTCTTCCATAAGCGCATGGAATTTTTGAATGAAGTTTTGGATTTGAAGGATTTTATCAAGGATCCTGTGCGGACTCTTTCACTGGGTCAACGGATGCGGGCGGATATTGCGGCTTCCTTGCTTCACAATCCCAAGGTTCTCTTTTTAGATGAGCCGACCATTGGCTTGGACGTTTCGGTCAAGGATAACATTCGTCGAGCAATTACCCAAATCAATCAAGAGGAAGAAACTACTATTCTCTTGACCACTCACGACTTGAGCGACATTGAGCAACTCTGTGATCGGATTTTTATGATTGATAAGGGGCAGGAGATTTTTGATGGGACGGTGAGTCAGCTCAAGGAAACCTTTGGCAAGATGAAGACTCTCTCCTTCGATCTGACGCCAGGTCAAAGTCATCTCGTCTCTCATTATGAAGGCTTACCTGATATATCCATTGATAGACAAGGAAATAACCTGACTATTGAATTTGATAGTTCCCGCTACCAATCAGCCGATATTATCAAGCAAACCTTATCTGATTTTGAAGTCCGTGATTTGAAGATGGTGGATACAGATATTGAAGATATTATCCGTCGCTTCTATCGAAAGGAGCTCTAAGATGGTCAAATTGTGGAGACGTTATAAACCCTTTATCAATGCAGGGATTCAGGAGTTGATTACCTATCGAGTGAATTTTCTTCTTTATCGGATTGGCGATGTCATGGGGGCTTTTGTGGCCTTTTATCTCTGGAAGGCTGTCTTTGATTCCTCGCAAGAGCCTTTGATTCAGGGCTTCAGTATGGCGGATATCACCCTCTATATCATCATGAGTTTTGTGACTAATTTATTAACTGAGTCAGATAGCTCCTTTATGATCGGTGATGAGGTAAAAGATGGCTCTATTATCATGCGCTTATTAAGACCAGTACATTTTGCGGCCTCTTATCTTTTCACCGAGCTTGGTTCCAAGTGGTTGATTTTTATCTCTGTTGGACTGCCATTTTTAAGTGTCATTGTTTTGATGAAAATCTTATCTGGGCAAGGTATTGTAGAAGTACTGGGATTAACGATTCTTTATCTCTTTAGCTTAACTCTGGCTTATCTGATTAACTTTTTCTTTAATATCTGTTTTGGTTTTTCAGCATTTGTGTTTAAAAATTTATGGGGTTCTCAAGTATTTAAGGCTTCACTAGTATCCTTTATGTCTGGAAGTCTGATTCCTTTGGCTTTTTTTCCAAAGGTGGTTTCAGATATTCTCTCCTTCTTGCCATTTTCATCCTTAATTTACACTCCGGTCATGATCATTGTTGGGAAATACGATACCAGTCAGATTCTTCAAGCACTTTTGCTTCAGCTTTTCTGGCTTATAGTGATGGTGGGCTTGTCTCAGTTGATTTGGAAACGAGTTCAGTCATTTATCACCATTCAGGGAGGTTAGTATGAAAAAATATCAACGCATGCATCTGATTTTTATCAGACAGTACATCAAGCAAATCATGGAATACAAGGTAGATTTTGTGGTTGGTGTGTTGGGAGTCTTTCTGACTCAAGGCCTGAACCTCTTGTTTCTTAATGTACTCTTTCAACACATCCCCTCGCTAGAAGGTTGGACCTTTCAAGAGATTGCCTTTATTTATGGATTTTCCTTGATTCCCAAGGGATTGGATCATCTCTTTTTTGATAATCTCTGGGCACTGGGGCAGCGCTTGGTACGAAAGGGAGAGTTTGACAAGTATCTGACTCGTCCTATCAATCCTCTCTTTCATATCCTCGTTGAGACCTTTCAGATTGATGCCTTGGGTGAACTTTTGGTCGGTGGAATTTTACTAGCGACAACGGCGACTAGCATTGCTTGGACTCTTCCCAAATTCCTGTTTTTCCTAGTCTGTATTCCTTTTGCAACCTTGATTTATACTTCCTTGAAAATTGCAACAGCCAGCATCGCTTTTTGGACCAAGCAGTCAGGTGCCATGATTTACATTTTCTATATGTTTAATGATTTTGCCAAGTACCCGATTTCCATTTACAATTCGCTCCTTCGTTGGTTAATTAGCTTTATTGTACCTTTTGCCTTTACGGCCTACTATCCTGCCAGCTATTTCTTGCAGGGCAAGGATGGACTCTTTAATATTGGTGGTTTGATTCTGATTTCTCTTATCTTCTTTTGCCTCTCTCTGAAACTCTGGGATAGGGGATTAGACGCTTACGAAAGTGCAGGTTCGTAAGAGCTAAAGTAAGACTAAAATCAAGAAAGGAACTTATGATGCTTGTTATTAAAGAAGTTAAGGATGAAGAGCAAAAAATGGCAGTTGTCGCTGAGGTTTTAAAGGATTTGCCAGAATGGTTTGGAATTCCAGAAAGTACGCAAGCCTATATCGAAGGTGCCAAGGACTTGCAAGTGTGGGCCGCCTTTCAGGAGAGTGATTTGCTTGGCTTTGTAAGCTTATCCTATTCTAGTGAAGATTGTGCAGAGATTGATTGTCTCGGTGTAAAAAAAGCTTATCAAGGTAGAGGAATTGGTAGTCAGTTACTTGCTACTTTAGAAAGTGAAGCACGCAAAAACGTTGATTATTTACAAGTGAAAACAGTAGCAGAAGGCTCTAATAAAGATTATGATCGAACAAATGTCTTTTATCGCAGACTTGGCTTTAAAAAACTAGAGATTTTTCCACAACTGTGGGGACCCCAAAATCCTTGTCAGATTTTGATTAAAAAGATAGATTAAGAATCCCTTGACATCCTTCCTTATAGTGCTATACTATAAGTGGATTCGCCGATTTAGCTCAGTTGGTAGAGCACCGCACTCGTAACGCGAAGGTCACAGGTTCGAACCCTGCAATCGGCATTTTAAGAAAAGTAAAGAAAGACAAAGAAAATTCATTTTGTTTGTTTATAGGCAATCATCACAATTTAGTTTTTTAAAATAGGTTAGTATATTTTGAATTTTTGACCAAAAATTATATTTTGTCAATGGCTAGAGAATAAAATGGATCATGAAAATGTCTTTGATTTATAGTAGTGTTAAAAAAGGACTTCCTTTATTGGAATGTCCTTATTTTTATTATGGAATTGACAAATGAGTTTAAGGTTCAGATCTATGAACTCAGAAAGCAAGTATAAAGATTCAAACAAGTTTCAAAAAATTTTGTGTTGATTTTTCTAGACTAAAGTACACGACAAAATTAATTGATCGTTATTTAATATAGAGTTTTAAAAATGTGAAGAATCGATACTATTCCACTGAATTAAAACAAGAAATAATCAACAAGAGTCTATGTAATAACAAATATATTAAAAATAAAAAGATTTAGTTCAGTGTAATGCAGAACCAAATCTTATAGATAAATTATTTTTCTAATTTTTTAGAATTACATCTTTAAACGATATTATTTAACAATTATATTGTTAGATCTGGCTTAAATCTCTGGTTTAATTTATTTATTGTAATACTGTCATTATATTTCTTAAATATTCTCATAGCTTTAGAACATTCTTTTTTACCTAACTCTATTTAATTAGTTTTTATAAGATAAATACCTCTTAGAAAGAGCAAATAATTCTTTTTAAAACAATATCCTTGCCTAGTAAGTAAATTTTCTAAATCATCAATAAAAACATGTTCTTAGTCCTAGTAAGTGGACTATTCTTGATAGAGCTAAACTGTGCCATTGTTTTTATAGGTATGTATGGACTTTATCTTTTCTTTACAGAGACTGAACTTTACACGGAAGATTTGGCACAGAATGGTCTGATCAGTTTTACAGGATTTTATGCGGTATTTAATCTATCCTTACTTTTATGTGGTGTTTTGAAAATCATTAGTTGGACAAGAAGATTAAAAAGTATCTGAGCAAGAGATTGTTCAGCTACTTTTTAATTGGGCACTATAAAAATTTTTCTCGAAAATAAGAAACTTGCACGATTTACTCATTACTTAGCCAATACTAGAGTTTATACTAGTTACTGTAAAGATGATCATCTAAAAGAAGGAAGGAGGCAACCTTATGGCTAAAAATACAAGTCGTCCAGAGATTGATTCTCTAAGTTTCGAGGTTGAAAACCAAGAACTTTCCGGGGAATCAGGAGCTAGTGGTGCATAGCTTTTAAAATGACACTAGCAGGTCGCTGTGGATTGTGTTTCACCTGTTCCTATGAGTGTACGACAAATAATGTTCGTTGTTAGATAAAACAAAAGGAAAATTCTAGTATTTTATTACAAAACTTTGACAACGCTTTGATTTGGTGTTATATTTACGAGGAGAAATACAAATGAAACAAGACCATTTTGAGATTGATTCTTTGGATTATGAAATTAATAGCCAAGAGTTAAATATTAAATATACTGCTGGGTGAGGTACGACTGTTAGATTAACAGTACAAGGTCGCTGTGGTTGGTGGTTTACATATTCTTCTGAATGTACTTCGCCAAACGTGCGCTGTGGATAAAACTACCTCTATTTTTTGATAGGAGAATAAAATGGAAGGAATTATTGGAACACTAGAATTCTATGCACCTGTACTGGTCTTAGGAGTTATTGTCATAGGGATTGTTTACTTTATGAAAAAAAGAAACGATCGCAAATAATCAACATCGACCGATACCTGAAAAAGGTATCGGTTTTTTATAACTTGAATATATTGCACAAAATACTCATGGAAAACCTTGAAAGAAACCGTATAATGAGAGAGTAATAAAGAAACGGAGGAATGAAATGATGAAACAGCTTATTGTGACAGGATTAACGAAAACATTTGGTCAAGGGGATAATATCGTTCATGCTTTATTAGATGTGAACTTGTCCGTTGAAAAAGGTGAATTTCTGGCAATTATGGGTGCCAGTGGTAGTGGAAAAACAACACTCCTCAACTGTATTTCAACGATTGATAAACCAACATCAGGTGAGATTCGATTTGAAGATTTTGACATCATCCATGCCAAGGAAAATGAACTAGCTGACTATCGTGCTAAAAACATTTCCTATATTTTTCAAGCCTACAACTTGGTGGAAACCTTGACGGTCTATGAAAATATCATTCTACCTCTTCAAATTCAGGGGAAAAATATCAAAAAAAATCAGGATAAGATTGAGGAAATTTTGGATAAGTTGGCCATTCAAAACTTAAAAGATAAGTTTCCTAATCAGTTATCAGGTGGCCAGCGACAACGTGTGGCAACTGCTAGAGCCTTGATTGATGATTCTAAACTGATTATCGCAGATGAGCCGACAGGAGCCTTGGACTCTGCCAATTCTGAAAAACTGATGGCACTTTTGCAGGAAATCAATAAAAGTTTTGGTATTACCATTTTACTGGTTACGCATGACCCTGCCGCAGCCAAGTACTCTTCACGGATGGTGCTACTTAGCGATGGAAAGATTATGGATGATTTGGAACGTAACAGCTTATCTAATGAACAGTATTTGCAAGAGATTTACAGCCGTACCAGATAGGAGGAAGAGAGTATGTATCCAAAATTAATTTTACGAAATGTATTTCGAAATTTACAGACTTACACCATCTACTTTTTCAGTCTAACCTTGATTTATAGCTTGCTCTATGCTTTTAATGCTTTACCAAGCCATCCAGTGATGCAAAGTTTATCAGGGGCAAAGGAAATGTTAACGACGGTGATGAGTCAGTACATGGGCTTGCTTTCCTATCTGATTCTATCGGCGATTGCCTTTCTCGTCGTTTATTCCACAAACTTTGTCCTGGGACGGCGTAAGAAAGAGCTGGGACTTTATGCAACGCTGGGAATGAAGAAGAAGCAGATTATCCGTACCCTGTTCTTTGAAACCATGCTGGTCAATATCTTTTCCTTGATTCTAGGTTTCTTGCTTGGCTTGATTTTACTGGTCATTCTATCTAAGGTTGCATCTGAGTTTTTTATGGCCAATTACTTTGGTAGTCTGCTTTTTTTTGATAGCAAGTCTGTCATCTTACTAGTTTATTCCTATTTGGTAACCAGTTTTATTGTTGGTGTCATGGACATTCTTACCTTTAGAAAGCAAAATATCATTGCACTCATTCAAGAAAATGGGATCAAGAAATCTGTCTTGGCAAAAGGCAAGCCAGTTCTTCAAGCACTTCTCTTTATTCTTTCGACAGCTGTTATCGGTTTTGGTGCTCTCTATTTTTCAGACTATCACCATCTATCATTCTTGAAAAGCTGGGGTATCTTGCTGGTATCTGTCTTCGTGATTTTTGTGATTTTATTTTACAATACCTTGAGCCATTTTATCTTGGTTTCCCTTAGAAAACTGCCTCAAACCTACTATAACAAATTAAACACTTTTAAAATCCGTCAATTTTCAAAACAAGCTGATAGTAATTCGGTCACGTTGGCTGTCTTATCCTTGACCTTGACACTGGCTCTCAGCTTACTAGTTTTTAGTGGTAGTGCCTATACGACTATGAACCGAGAGCTGAACAAATACTCACCTTATGATGTAACTGTCAATCTCTATCGTGGTCAGGAGTTCCAGTTTTCTCAGGAATCTGTCAAAGACAGATTAAAAGCAGATGGATTTGACTTTAACCTCATCAAAGAGGAGTACAGCTATCCTATCTATTCTAGTGATTTAATCTATAAAGATTTGATTGATACTAGCAATCTCTGGGCGCATGATAAGGAACTTCCTGAATCAAAAGTACCGATTTTAGGAATTTCTGCCTACAATCATCTCCGCAAACTGCAAGGGGAAAAAGCGGTTGACTTGGCAGATAACCAATTTCTGGTCAATGCTAACTATAAAGGAACTGCCAAGCAGATTCAGGACTTTCTATTAACGACAAAAAACCTCATGATTAACGGTTATTCTCTTAATCTTGCGTCTTCAAAGCCACTTGAAACAGTTTACTTTTTATCGTCAGTGGGTACAAATGACACAGGAACCTTAATTGTACCAGATAGGGTAGTAGTTGGATTGACGGAAGACCACACGACCTATGTTGCCAATTTCAAAGAAAATATCGACAAACGGAAAGTAGAAACATTCTTAAGTCAGTGGATAGAAAAATACTACTTCACTCGTGATGGAGCAGAGTTGAATCCGTTCACCTATCAAACCAAAGGAAGAATTTTTGAGATTTATCTTGGATTTATGGGCGTCATTGTCTTTGTCATGATTTTTGTCAGTGTTATTTTTATCATTATTTCCCTCAGTATCTTGTCCCTTCAAACTTCTACAAGTGCTTTGGATAGTGTCAATGATTATCAAATCTTATATCTTCTTGGGAATAAGAGGAAGCAAAATCGCTCTATTCTTTTGCAACAGATTCTAAGTTATTTCTTGGTTCCGCTGGTCATCGCGGGTCCGCTAGCATTTGCCTTGAGTACCGCTCTTTTGGGCTATTTTGAGAATTTCGCTAATACCAGCATTTCTATTGATATCACCTATCTGGGAGTAGCGGTTTTACTCTTTGTCCTTTACTTGCTAGTGACTTACAGAGTAAGTTGGCAAATTATTGAAAATTAAGTCAAATACCAGAGTTGCCTATCCTGCAATTCTGGTATTGTGTTATAATAATATTAAAGTAGTTCAGGAAGTAGATACATATGAAACAGTTTGTCAAATTGTTCTCGAAAAACTCACTTTTATTGTGGTGGTTGACGATTTTGAATCATCTAGCTTTAATGATTTATATTTATCATAGGATCCCTCTGGACTTTTCGACAGATTTTTCCTTGCAGATGGTTTTATTGCTGATTATTGCTTTAATTGTATTTAGCTATATTTGTAATATTGTGACCTTTCGGTATAGTGAGTTGAAACTTTGGTTGCTCCTGATGATGTTTCTCATTAGCTGGCAATCCATATATAATCAAGGAGTTGCGAGCACCCTGTTGCACTTTTTTGATATTCTTCATCCGCTCAACTCTTTTTTATTGGTGTATAGTTCTCTGTCTATTATCTTTCTGGGAGAGAAAATAGGAGAAGAACTGTTGAGTGTGTCCTTTGTGTTGACACTAATCACCATTAGTTCGTATCTGTTAAGTCCTTCAATTTTTCTATTTCTGTCCTTGTTTGCGTCTTTCTTTTTAAACCTTGTTCCCTTGATTTTACTGATTTTATATCATAAAGAGTTGAAAAGTAAACTCAAGTATCAGAGACGAAATTTGTGGATATTAGCTTTGATATTGCCTCTTTCTTATTTCTTTTTGTATATCAATACGACGGGCTCAGGAGTGATGAATCTAGTCTGGTATCTAGAAATTCTTGGTATCTTAGCTTTTTTACACTTCAAAACGATTGTCAGCTCTCTTCAAAAAAAGGTATCAGAGTTGAAATTGTCCTATATAAAAGCTTTTTCACACTTGTTTTTACTGGTTATGTTTTTGTTAGTAGGTATTTTCATCATCTTTCGTCTAGACTTAAACACGAGCTTTTTGGTCTTGAATATCGTGTTACTATTGTTCGGGATTTGTTCGGAAGAATTGATTCGCCTCTTTCGTTCTGCTGAAATGCTAGATTCTAGGGATTATGTAAAAGTTCTCTTTTTAAAGCGTAACCGTATGGTGAAAAATCTGCTAGCAAATGAAGATACAGAACAACAGTTCTCCGAATTTCTTCACAATGAAATCCTGCAAAATGTGATGGCAATAAAAAATTTCAATAAATATAGTAGCAATCAAGCTTTTGGTGAACAGATCAATCTGGTAACAGAGGAGTTAGTTCAGCGGATTCGTGAGCGGATGGATTATTATCAGCCAATGGTAGAAACAGACGAGCAGTTAGACATCCAGTATCAAGGGCTGATTAATCGGATTGTCAAACGCTATCACGCAGAAAATGAAGTCGTCACACAGTTTCCTGCCCACTTTAGGCTTTTATCTCCTTACGATAAAATTGCCTATCGTCTGGTTGAGGAGTTGGCGACCAATGCCGTTAAGTACGCTAGTGGTGGAAGGATTTCTTTGAAGATTGATGTGCATGATGACGCTGTTTTTATCATTTCTGAAAATGACTGCCTTCAAACAGAAAAATCCTTAGGTTATGGCTTGAAAAATATGTCTAATAAAATTAGTGTTTTAGGTGGTCAAATGCAGATTTTTGAAAATAATAAGAAATTTCGTGTAGAAATTACTCTCCCGATTGATAAGGAGTTGTGTTATGAAAATTTTGTTAATTGATGATCATAAATTATTTAGCCAAAGTATCAAGATGATTTTAGAGTTATCGGAAAACATTAAAAAGGTCCAGTTAGTGGATAATTTTTCGACTATTTCGGAGATTGCTTTTAATGACTACGACATTATTTTGATTGACATCAACCTGACGAGTCTGTATCAAGATGATGGGCTGACCTTGGCACAAGAGATTATCGACAATGGTTGTTCTAGTAAGGTTGTGATTTTGACAGGTTACAGTAAAAAAATGTATGAACACCGAGCTAAAGTTATGGGGGCTTATGGCTTTCTGGACAAAAGTATGGACCCAGATGAGTTGGTGAAAAAACTGGAAAAGATTTATATAGGTGGTAAGGTTTTTTCAGATGAAGTGATGGTAGAGGTGCTAACACCACGAGAAATCGAGATACTAGAACTGGTTAGAAATGGCTTGACCATTGATGATGTCTGTGACAAGGTCTATGTGAGTAAACGTACAGTTTCCAATCACTTGGCCAATATCTTTTCAAAATTGGGAGTGACTAACAGGCAGGAGGCGATTCATATCGCTGAGCAGTTGGGTTATTTTCCACCAGATTAGAAAGCTGCAGAAGATGTAGCTTTTTTAATTTATTTACAAAAATTTCACATATTACTCATTCTAATAAACGGTATATTTGATAATCTATTAGTAATTAAGGAGAAAATCATTATGTTTATGGTATCTGAAAAATGGTTTGTATAAAAAACTTTATCAGACGGATTACTAATTTTGTAAGTTATATTGGCCACCTTCGGATGGCATTTTTACTTCTGTGATACTTTTTTCGGCATTTTAGAAATGTAAAGAAAGACAAAGAAAATTCAAAATGTTTAATTGAAGGCAATTATCACAAGTTCATTTTTAAAAATAATTTAGTATTTTTTATCTCGCCCCTAACGGAGCGAGACGGAATGAAAGTCACATAAAGAAAAAGGCTGGATAATCCAACCTTCTCTATTTATTCAGCTAAGAGAACTTCTTTAATCGTTTGTTTTTTGAGTTTTCTGTTGGATAGATAAAAGAGGCTTTCATAAACCACAGCAAAACCGATCAAAGTCCAGAAGCAAACATTCCCATCAAAGTGATGCTCAATCTTTTCAGGAACCGTATCTTTGATCACACCGATCAAGATTTCCATGATACTGTACTGATAAGCCGTCCCAAGAACAAATCCTAGATAGGCCCAGAAACGATAGGGAGATAGGATATGACCTTGGCATTCACGATCTGTGTAGCCAAAAGCCTTCATAAGAGCCAAGGTTTCGCGACTTTCTGAGACGACAATCCCCAATGACAAAAAGAGAATAGAGAAAGAAAGGATCAAGCCAATCATGATCATCATGGTTTGGATGATGTCATCTGTGTAGTCCCTTAGGCCAAAGGACAATTGAACCATGGCCGCGAAACACATGGAGCCAAAGACCACAAAAAACAGGATCGATTTTCTCCCCCAAATCAGCGACGAAGACAGCTCTTTTAGGAAGGATTTTTCTTTCTTAGGAGCACTTTTTTTCCTTTTGACCTTAATCGGTGTTGGGGATTTTTTCAATAGGCGAAGGGCCGGAGTTTGTAGTTGTCTTCTAGCATAGCCAATTGCAAGAACCATAAAGAAAGTCGTTGGCAGTATCACTAAAGCGACCAAGAGCTGCCAGTGAAAATGAATGGTAATTTCTGGCAAAATCCCCCTCTCATTGCGAAAGTCATAAAAATGTCCCATCATGAGAAAGGAAGCTAAATAGCCAAGAAGCGCTCCAACTCCAAAACTTAGTCCAAAAGCCCAAAATCGTTTAGCCAACTGGCCATTGCTATAACCCAAGGCCTTTAAAATTCCTAATTGTTCCTTGTGGTCATCGACAAATTGTTTGATATAAAAACACATGAGAAGGATCGATGTTAAGGACAAGACAACCCCACTGACCATGGCCACCATCCAGGAAAGCGAAACCTGGGCATCATAGTAGGTCTGAATCATCGGATTGGTTTTAGAAATCTCCAACTGCTCGATATCCAGGTAAAAATTCAAGAAGAGATTGGCCACAAATACGGCACAGGCCCCAATAATACTGACGACAACTAATTTTCGAATATCTTTTACTGAAAACATGGCTTACCATCCAATCTCATAGGCAGTCTGAGGCTGATCATTGGTCACAACTTCGGTGATATTGCCGCTATTGACACGAATGATGGTTCTGGCCATATCCGCAATATTTTGGTTGTGCGTCACCATGATGAGGGTAAAACCAAGCTTTTTCTTTAACTTCCAGATATAGTCGAGAATCTTGCGCCCCGTTTCTTCATCCAGGGCTCCCGTCGGCTCATCTAAGAAAAGAATCTCTGGCTTTTTGGCCAAGGCCCGAGCAATGGAGACTCTCTGTTGTTCCCCACCTGACAATTCACTCGGATACTTGTCCAGCTTATCGCCAAGTCCCAAATCCTCGATAATCTGCAAAAAATCATGATTGTCTGCCAGGTCAGCTCCCATCTTTACATTCTGTCTGACCGTTATATTCGGCAATAGATAATACTGCTGGAAAATAAAGGCAATCTTCTCACGTCTAAAGGCTGTCAATTGAGCATCCGTGAGTTGTGATAAATCTTGTGCTTGAATGAGGATATGCCCCTCGTCTACCTTCTCTAATCCTGACAATACGTTTAAGAGAGTTGACTTGCCTGATCCAGAAGGACCTAGGATAACTACATCATCCTGGTCTTGAATCTGCAAATCAATCCCTTTTAAGACCTTAGTCTGGCCGTAACTTTTGTGAACATTTTCTAGTTGAATCATTTCTTTCCTACCATTTCTTTGATGAGCGATTGACAAACCTCTGTCAGTAATCCAATTACTTCTTCCATGCTGAATTGATAAATACCAGAAGCAACCATAGAGGCCATCCCGTGTGAGTAGATAAATAGATGCTGGTACAAGCGACTAGCCTCCTCTACAGTCAAAGGATAGTCTGCGACAATCGAATCCAGAACCAATTGGTAACTATGATCCTTCATGGGAAGAAAATCTTGAAAGCGACGAATCGGATCTTTGCTAGGATTTTG